>CAIMVG010000001.1 GCA_903844845.1 uncultured Dehalococcoidia bacterium
GCCACCTCGAACGATTCAACAGGACTGTCCAGGAGCAATTCGCATATTGGAATACTGATTCATTGGATGATACTGATGTTTTCAACCGTCTGCTTATGAAATATCTAATCTGGTATAACACTGAAAAACCTCACCGGGGCATTGGAAAATCTTCCCCTTTGCGCTACTATGTGGATAATTTCATCACCAACCCACGGAAATCCTATATGTACTGGACCCTTACAGCCTATTTTGTTTTCGACTGGTACGGGCTATAATGCTGAGTCATGGTTTATTCAGGGAAAGGTGCAGGAGCGCGGGATGAGTAAGATCCTTAAATACAATTTATTCTTTAAAGCGGCCATCGTGGCTGCTGTCGTGTTGATCGCCAAGTTTTTCGCCGACCGTTACGGATTTTCGCAGATCTCCATAAATACGCTTACCAGTTCGTTTTTTGCAGGGGTATTTTTCACCATCAGCATTTTGTTTACCACGGCCATGTCGGATTTCAAGGAAGCGGAGAAGATCCCCGGGGAGATGGCTGTTCTCCTTAAAGCCCTGCGTAACGACGCGAAGCTCGCCTGTGCTGTCGGCAATAACTGCTCCGAGAGCGAAAACGTCGTAACCCATGTGGAAGGGTTGTTGAAGTCCATTCTTGATAACTTCCGGAGCAACTCCTGGCATAAAACGTATCTGGACAAGGAGTTCGAAAAGATTAACCGGGATATCACCGCCCTCAGTGTCAAAAACGTCGGGGTAACCGTTCTTGCCAAGATGAGGGAGAATATTACTAACGTAGACAGGCTCTCGCACCGCATCGATTATATCGGTTATACCGAAGACATCCCGGGGGCATACATCGTTTCCGACATAGCCCTTGGCGCGGTCTTTTTGATTTTTGTCTTTTCCAAAAACGAATGGGGGTTGGGCGGCCTGGTTCTGTTCGGGGCGATAACTTTTGTGCTCAGCGCTATCATCTTCCTCATCCACGATATGGACAACCCGTTTGAATACGGGAGAGACACCATGGCCGACGTCGACCTGACTATACTCTTCCGGCTCGAAACGGTGTGGGAAGGCGAGAACGGCGCAGGGACTTGCGCGCCGGCGGTCCCCGCAAGCGCAGGTTAAATCAGGGAAGCTTGTCATGATAAGGGGCTGATTCGAATGTTCGAATCAGCCCCTTAATTATTCCCGCTATGTTCCTGGAAAGCAAGCGGTCGCCAAGCCTGCAGAAAGGCTACCCCAGCTTATTCCCGCATTCGCTGCAAAAAGCGCCGCCGGCATTTTCCGCCCCGCAGCGGCTGCATTTAAGTTTTGCCAGCGAAGCGCCGCAGCTGGAGCAGAACTTGCCCTCTCCGGACGGTTTGCCGCATTTCGGGCACAGCGCCTGGCGCGCGTTGATCTCACCCTTGAAAACCTGGGTGGTGGCAGCCTTGGCCTGTATATCGGCCGCCATTTTAGCGGCGCGGGCCGCCGCAACCTCCACGGATTCGCGGGGGGCGCATGACACGCACAGGGACGACTCCTCGTTCCAGTCGTTGTCGCACACGAGGTGCGTGCACTTGGGGCAGCGGTGAAAATGGGATTTTACTTCGTTCTGCGCTTTAGCGAAGGCCTGTTCGTGCTCTTTGTGCCAGTCGGGTGACATACCCTGAAACTTTTCTGACATCATGTTGCTGCCGCGGCTCATGGCATTGCCGAGGCCGCTCTGCCCTACCATGGAGGCGGCTCCTCCGGCTATCGTTCCGAGGTTTTTGAAGAAGCGGTTTTTCTTGTAGGTTGTCGACTCTGTGAACGAGGTTTTATAACCCTCGCCGCAGGTGTCGCATTTAAATGTGAACTGGAATCCCGCGTCGGTGGAAAGATCGTCATAATTGTCATTGAATGCTGTCAGTCCGGCCATCGTGATACTCCTTATCTCTTAATATCGAGCGGTTTCCCGCATTTTACGCACTTATCGCCGATAGGCGCCTGTTCCAGGCGGCATTTATTATTGGGGCAAACGATCGTCAAACGTGCCTAGCACTGGGTGCAGTAGTCACCCAAAAATGTCAGCTTGCCGCATTTGGGGCACGTGGCTTCGAGGGGCAATCCGCACGACGGGCATTTCTTCCACCCTGTTTCGAGGTGTGTGCGGCAGATAGGACAGGATGGTCCGTAGATTGGGTTTACTTTGCCGCACGCGGGACAGGCTTCGGCATCCGGCGGAACGAGTTGATCGCAGTAGCGGCAGGGGCGGGAATATCCGGGCATCTTTTATCAAACCTCCCGTGTGCAGGATTTTATCACTTTAATAAACCGTTATCCAATGCATCGGTTTGAGCTCATGGCAGGTCAGGGGTAGTTTCGCTTTTCACCCATGGAAGCGTGTCGTCCTGGGTTTTTACATTGAATGACAGTACATCTTTTATGTCCGCACGCCATTGTTCCTGTGTGCTGTGGATCACTCGCCCGACGTATAGCCGCCGCAGGGCCCTTAGCTCGGGTATGCGGGCGATCGAATAGCGGTATTTTTCGTATTGCGGGCGGACCAGCATTTCGTCGGTCAGGTAGATCGGCTCGCGGCGGAAATTGATTGCGATGAGCGCGTGGTTGACGGTTCGGATGAAATCGGCCATTTGCGATTGAAGCTCGCCGATGGTCTTGAAAGAAGGGTAATCCTTGCGGCTGACCATGCGGAATACATAGGTGGCCCGGCTCTCGCCTTCCGCGGATATCGCTTCCATGATGACGGCATTGCCGGGTCTGGTCGGGTCGGTGTCAAATACCGGAACCAGGAACCACAGGTAGTTGCCTTCATCTGCTTTCAGGCCGCGTTTCACGCCGATGCAGATATCTTGTGCTTGGCCTATCGATTTCAGGAAAGAATACTCGTCTCCCCCGTCCGTGCCGGTCAACTGCAGTTCCAGTTGTGCCCAAAGGCCGGGTCCTACGGCTTCGATGTCTCTGCGGCGGGCAGCCCGGCCTTCTTTCATGAGCGTCGCCAGTGTCCTGATGGCTGGCATACTGGCCCCGGGCATCAATTCTTTCACCAGGGCCTGTACCTGGAGGTCCATTGAACGTATCTGTTCACCAAGCACGCTGGTAAGCGGCTCAAGGTCGCGCCCGAGTTGTGTGAATATATATTTTCCGCTATTTTCTGTCTGTATCTCGATGCTGTAACTCTCGTTTATGACTGCCGATATCTCGCTAAAGGTCAGGCGCATCGGGATATTTAGTTCCGGTACTACGATCAGTGCGGTCTGGTAAATGCGCAATTCACAATTGCCGGCCTGTTTTTCCGCTCCGGCAGCATCGATATAGCGGTATGCGGCGTGGAGTTCTCCCATCTTGAGAGGTTCTTGCATGAGCAGGTCGGTCAATGTCAGGTCCCTGATGCGCTGGGAGAGTTCCCGTTGGAAGTTTTCAAAATCGTGGCCGAGTTGGCTGATGGTTAGTTTTTCTGAAGTCGACAGGGCGATTATGACGGTATATTCGGCCGCCCTTGTTTCGAGGATGTCCCTTAGCGGGATGTAGCGTGTTTTCCCTCGTGGGCCCGTTAAACCCAGGCTGGCTGCATCCAGGGTCAGGCGTGCTTCTCCTCCGTCGGCCTCGGTATTGTTGACATCCAGAAGCGAGAATCGGGCCTTGAATTCGATGTCTTCGTTAGGGTTTTCGGGTTTATCCATGTGCGTCTCCATGCATTCCTATTTACAACGGATGAGTGATTGTAACTTTTCTCGTAACGGCAAGCAACAGGTCTGTCGGTTCCGCGCCGACATACTTCCTTGGGTTAACTTCGCGTTCATCGATGAGGGAAACTTGACACGATTGCGTCCTTTGTTGTATCTATTTGATTTATTCCCACCTGAATTTTATGACTATTTGATGTATAGTGAATACAATACAGAAAATCTTTAGAATAAATAGGAGGAACAATCATGTTAGGAGACGCAAAAGTCATCTCGACCCTTAATTCATTGCTGGCCGACGAGCTCACGGCAACGAATCAGTACATGGTGCATGCTGAGATGTGCGAAAACTGGGGATATGACAAACTTGCCGGGGCCATTCAGAAACGCGCTGTCGATGAGATGAAGCACGCCGAAAAGCTCATCGGCAGGATTTTGTTCCTGGAGGGGATCCCCATCGTCAGCAATCTGAAGAAGATTGAGATCGGCGCCGAAGTCCCCAAGATGTTTTCGAACGACCATGCGGCCGAGGACGGCGCCATTAAATCTTATAATTCAGCGATAACTCTTTGCGCTGAACTTAAAGACAATGCCACCAAGGATATTTTACAGGGCATCCTTGACGACGAAGACCGCCATATTGACGGTATCGAGGAAATCATGGACCAGGTCAGCCAGATGGGGCTGCAGATCTTCCTTTCCAGCAGGGCATAACTTCTATCCGGTGAAATCGAGGCGCCGCGGGCCATTTGGTCCGCGGTGTTTTATTTGATTCCAACCAATAACTACGATTTATCCCATTGACTCGCGTTCGAATCGGAGTAGAATGCAAGCAAGGTCAACAGGAGTTTGTAAAATGTCTAATCTTCCCGGGCCTCAACCTGACGTAAAATGGTGCCCTAACTGCAAAGCCGCGATAGTCAACGTTATCCGCGAAAGGATGGTTTCCCATTCGACTCGCAAAGACGGGAGCACTGCTCCTTATACTCACACATACTTTTGCCCCAAATGCGCCAGGAAGTTCGAAATCAACCAGGCCCGGGTCAAGATTGAAACGCTGCCGCCGCTTTCCATTTAACCGGCGGTCTTTCTATTGAGTGGGTCATTGCGGGGAGCGAAGTCCGCCTGGGCGGACGGCAATCCCGTACTTCGACCTTGTTGACCGACAAGCAACTGTTGGTCGCTGTTTGTAATGCTCTTTGTCATCCCGGGCCGAGACCCGGGATCCAGAATACAGAAAGCGAGGTGGGGCTTGTTTTCTCAAAACCTATTTTCACTGCGTGCTTATGGAGGTTCCCCGTTGCCTCGGGGTGTCCCCCGGGGTTCATTCTTCCGTTTGTCATTGCTAAGCCACGGAGTGGCTGCGGCAATCTCGTTCCCCCTCTCATTTCCCAGCTGACAGTTTTAATCGTTCCTTCCGTGTTTCTTCAAAAATATATCCGTTAAAACCCGTTAAATCATGTTTCAATATCGATAATTTCGGCATATAATCGTCATCAAATCACAAAAGGAGGTTCCCATGAAATTTCTCGGGGGGTGTTTAATAGGGATCATCACCATAGTAGTCCTTGTGATTCTCGTCGCCGGTTATTTCGGGTTTGTGCCCGGGCTATCCAATCTATTCGGCTCCAACAAGCCTGCTAACCTTGGCACTGCTTATACATCGGCCGATTATAAAAGCGCCGAAGCAAAAACAGGAACGAAATTCCTGAATAACACTGATACGATTAACTACGATAAAAGCCAGAAGACATTCGGGCCGGCAAAAGCTGTTACCGTTGATTTCACCGCCGCCGAGATTACAGCGGCCCTGAATGACAAGCCCCATCCGGAAGATTTCCCCGTTAAAGATTGGCAGGTGCGTTATAATCCGGACGGCACGGCCGAGATTTCGGCCGTCGTTTTGATGGACAAACTTACCGGCTATGCTCAATCTCACGGCGTTACCGATGACACGATTCAAACGGTCCTGGACACGGTAAAAAAATTCGGTATCATTGAAAAACAGATGCCGATCTATTTGAAAGGGACCTTCAGCGTGGTCAACGGCGTTCTGAATTTTAACGCAATTTCCGTTAAAATCGGGCGTTTATCCATCTCGGCAGACACAGTTAACAGCAATAAAATGAATATCCTTGATTTCAGGGACGAACACAAAAACGACATACCCGGTTTTTCGTGCAAGAATTGCAGCATCGTTAACGGGAAACTTCATTTCGAAGGTACTTTCCCGAGCACGGTAGCACTGAAATAATCGATTTCATAATATAGATTTATTTCTAAAATGAACGGAGAGACTTCCGCTTCACGACGGCGTACAGTTGCTTTGTTGCTGGCGCGAGGGCCTGCGGGCCGTTTTGCCGGTGCCGATGGTCTCAGGTACAAGGCACTGCTTCCTGTCAACGGGCGGCCTTTGGCCGATCATATCCTGGCATCGCTCCAGGATTCAGTCGTGGAGAGGATTTTTGTCGTCCAGTCTCCCGACGAACGTTTGCAGAATGTACTTACGGCACATCCGAAAAACACTTTTATCGATGTCGAGGGGCATCCTGATTCTCTGGCGTGGAGCGTTGCGAAGTCCCTGGAGAAATTGGCAGGCTTTTACGATGCCGAAACGTTTAGCCGGCTCTTCATCATGATGGTTCCCTGTGATATACCTGGCGTGTTGCCGCGTGATTTCGATAAATTGATTTACGAAGCGATTTCAAAGGATGCTGCGATCGTCCTCGTGATGGCGCCTTACGATTTGGTGAAGGAGGCCTTTCCTCACAAAACGTTCCAAAAACTTTACCATACTGATGTCAGGCAGGCTATGGCTTCGCAGAGCATCGTTTTTGCGTCCGGTGAACTATTACGCCTCAAATCGGTGAGAGGGCCGGACGATTTCGGGTTGGAAGTCCTGGATTCCTTCGGGCGCCCGGTGATTGGGCTGGATAAAATGATTGACGTCCTGCATAAAGGGAGACATGCGTTCTGGTTATGGCCCAATTTCATTTATCAGGTTTTTGTCAGTCGCATGATTGCGAAGGGAAAGGGCGGGGACGCATTTCGGCTTTTGGCCGATTTGGTCATGGGGCGGATAACGGCAAACAGGATTGGAAAGTATCTATTCGCTGTTTTTGGGGTAAAGTTTGGCGTCGTCACTACCCACACGCCAAGCTTTTCAGGCGACATTGATACTTATGAAGATCTCGAATTGGTCACAACGTTCCCCATTGGAAAAGATGGATGGTAAGAGTGCGGTGCTTGTCGCCGTGTGTCATCCCGGGCGGCGACCCGGGATCCAGAATAACATATTTTGTCATTGCAAGGAGCGCAATCCGCCTGGGTGGACGGCAATCTCATTCCCACACATTATCGCCCGACAGACGGTTACTGTTCTGAGAGATTAAACTCAATTGTCATCCCGGGCGGCGACCCGGGATCCAGAATAACATATTTTGTCATTGCAAGGAGCACAGTCCGTCTGGGCGGACGGCAATCTCATTCCCAAACATTATCGCCCGACAGACGGTTACTGTTCTGAGTGATTAAACTCAATTGTCATCCCGGGCGGCGACCCGGGATCAAGAATAAGATATTTTGTCATTGCAAGGAGCGCAGTCCGTGTGGGCGGACGGCAATCTCGTTTTTCACGTTTCTTGACTGACAGATGGCTGCTGTTTGCATCCGTAATTTATAATTGTCATCCCGGCGCGATAGCCGGGATCCAGAGCCGATTTTGTACTGTTTGTTCTTCCTTACCCCCTCCGCGTGTCATGTCGGAGGAGCATCCGGCATTTAGGATCTCCATTGTCATTGCAAGGAGCGCAGTCCGCCTGGGTGGGCGGCAATCTCGTTCTTCACAATTATCGACTGAAAACAGGCTGATATTTACCAACAAGGGTGGCAGTTACAATATGTTTCTGAACTGGCTTGTATCCGTCAATGCGGCGATAGAACTTCGCCTGCCCCGAAAGAAAAAATGAACAGCCCGAATAACACCGAGAAAAAAACGGGGATTGCTCGTTCTTTAGCCTTTAAAATGGAGAATAACCCCGAGAACAATGCCAGCGTACCTGACGACCATGCGAGGATCAGTAAAATCGCATGGACAGGTGAGTTGAAAAATGAAGGGCTTTCGGGAATATGAGAAGGGATAATTCTGATAGTCTGGCTCAATACGAATAATAGGATGAATAACAGGATTGCAAGAAACGATAATGTACCGCTTTTACTCGAGGGTATGATCCATTTACGCATAGCGCACCCCCATGTACGCATTCATCTACATACCATTTAATTCTATCGCGCCTGTCAACTTCACGTTAGGTTGTACTTTGAGTGATTGGAAACCCGGGCATGCATATTGTTGACGAACGATTCAAAGGATTCGCGTGTCCCGCCTTTATTATGATTTGGTATCGTTCGTTTTAAACGGGAAAGTGATGCGGTACTCCGTGCCGTTCGCCCGGCTAAGTTCCATTTTCCCGCCCAGTTGGTCTTCCGCGAGCGTTTGGATGAGCAACATCCCCAACGACTTGGTACCGTCGAAAGATGCATTATCAGGCATGCCCACTCCATTGTCACCCAGCGTCATTTCGATTAAGCCGTCTATTTGCCTGATGATGATGTGGATTTGCCCTTCCTTTTCTCCTGGAAAAGCGTACTTGAGGGAGTTGCTTATCACCTCGTTGACGATCAATCCGCAGGGGATGGCTATGTCGGCGGTGACATACAGCTCGCAGACGTCGATTGGCGTGCGGAAAGTCATAGGCCCGACGCTGTATGAGTCCATAAGCTTGCTGACCAAATCAGTGATATAGTGGCGCATCTCGATATTTACAAGGTCCGTGGATCTGTAAAGATGCTCATAGATCAGCATCATACTCTTGATGCGCTCCTGGGTATTTTTTAGAACGCGTTGAGTCGCTTCATCCGCCACCGTTTGGCTTTGCATCCCGATCAACGAGGATATCACCTGCATGTTGTTCTTGACACGATGCTGGAGTTCCTTGAAAAGGGTTTCCTTTTCCTTGATATTTGATCGAAGTGTGATGTTCGCTGTATCGAGCGAGACATTGGCCTTTGCCAGTTCCCGTTGTGCATTGACAAGTTCGTTGTTGATCCTGGAAATTGCCTCTATTGCATCCGAATCGAATGTATCATTATTCATGGCGCTAACTTTTTGGAGGCCAATTCTACAGCGGAAATAGCGTCGGCGGCATACCCGTCAGCTTTCACCTTTTGCCAAAGGTCAGGAACTAAATTGAACGGATAACCACCCACCAGTATCATCACCTTATCGGACATAGAAGATGTCCGGACCGATGAGATAAGTTCACGGGCCTGTTCCAGTTGAAAGCCCATCGTGGTGGAGATGCAAAGTACTTCTGCCTGTTGCTCTTTAAGGGTGGTCAAAATGCTCTCTTTTGGAGTGTTAGCGCCGAGATAATATGTAGACCAGCCATGCAGTTCGAATACGTCCGCTACCATGCGGATGCCCATTTCGTGAAGTTCCCGGCTCACGCATGTGGCTACCATGGTACGGCCGTTCTTTGGTGTGGCGAAAAGCTTCGGGTAGAATTGCCCCATTATAGATTGGGTTGTCGCTGAACAGAAGTGCTCTTGCGCGACACTCAGACGGTTAAGTTGCCAGAGACGCCCGACTTCTTTTTGAACTGGCTCGAATATGTTGACATAAATATTCTCGAGTGGCACTCCGTTAGCCGCGGCGTCGACTATCAATTTGTTGGCGGCTTGGCGGTCCCATTTCAGCAAAGCCTGCAAATACCCCTCTGCCAGAGTCAAAAACAAAGAGCCGGGTTTCAGAAATGTGGAAGGGATTTTTACTGGAGCTTCCAAAGTGGTTATCGCTGCCGCTATATACTCATCGAGGGTTGAAAGTAGATCTGCCGGTGCATTCTCTTTGATAACTTCACCCATGAGGATAGTCGAAAGTTTCAGGGCGTCATCGGGTAATTTTATAGCCTGAAATATTACTGATAACCATTCGATATAATTGGTCAGGATGGCTGGGCTTTCCAACATTAAAGCTTCTATCAGAAAGCTCAAGTGGTATTTGGCGTCCTGCAGGCTTTTTTGGTATCCGCTGGGGCCGTATTTTTCCCAGACCCCGGGTTGCATTGCATACTGACGCCCCACCATATTTTGCGAAAAAACTTCAGAATTGGTTTTGATGTAATCGCTCAGCGACTTTGAAGCTTCCACAACAACCGTCCCTTCCGCCAAATTTGAACTGTATTTACACAGGCAAGCAACAGTATTTCTACCCTGTTATTGACGTCATTCATTTGTTATTTTGCGATTTCAAGGGATACCTGGCTTTAGGCTGCATCACCGTCAAGTTTATCTTCAAGATTAGCCCTTATTGGGTTTAAATGGGAACGAGATGCGATACTCCGTTCCGTTTGCACCGTTGAGATCTAAAGTACCCTCCAGTTGATTTTCGACCAGTGTTTGTATAAGCACCATACCCAGCGAATTTGTGTTGCCGATAGTCAAACCTTCCGGCAGGCCCTTGCCGTTATCGCCCAATAACATCTGTATCTGGTCTTCTGTCCTCTGTATCATTATCCGGATTTCGCCTGCCCGGCCTTCGGGGAAAGCGTATTTGAGCGAGTTCGTTATAACCTCGTTGATGATTAAACCGCACGGTACGGCAAGGTCAAGCCCGAGTTCGATGTCCTTCACGTCTATTGATGTCGTGATTGTTTCCAGCCTGGAATTGTAAGCCTGTACAAGGCTGGTTACCAGATCCCTGACGTATTCGTTGAGGGAGATGTGGGCGAGGTCATCCGATTGGTAGAGTTTGTTGTACACCAGTCCCATCGAGTGGATGCGCCGTTGGCTTTCCTGGAACAGGATCGCATCGTCTTTGTTTTTGACAAAGCCGGATTGCAACTGGAGCAGGCTGGATATGACCTGCATGTTGTTCTTGACGCGGTGATGTATCTCCTTGAGGATCACTTCTTTTTCGGCTAGCGAAGCCTTGACCTTATCCTCCGCAATTTTTCGCTCGGTGATGTCCGTGAACATCGCGAGGTTTGCCAGTTTATGTCCTTTGTCGCCTATAATCGGCGCGGCATTAACGAGCATCCACTGTTTTGAACCGTCGCTGCGGATGATTTCAAAATCTTTGTCTTCCGAATCTTGTTTTTCGAACGTTTGCCTCATTTGTTCGGCAGGTTTCTGATTGCGCATGAAGCTCACGCCTACCTTGCCTATCAGTTCGTCAGTGGTACAGCCAAGCATTTCAGCCAGCCTTTTGTTGGCGTAAGTAATTGTGCCGTCAGGCTTGGAGAGCATGATGCCTTCTGTAGCGGTTTCAGCGATGCTTCGGTATTTTCCCTCGCTTTCAAGCAGTGCGGCCTCAGCACGCTTGCGTTCGGTGATGTCCTGGATTATCGGGATAAAATATAGCGGTTTACCGTCGGCATCGTATACAAGACTGAAGCTTATCTCTCCCCAGACGATACTCCCATCCTTGTGCAAGTAGCGTTTTTGTAACCTGCAGGCAGTTATTTCCCCCTCCGCCATCTGCTTCATTTCTTTCATCCCGATTTCGATATCTTCGGGGTAAGTGACGTCTGCTATCGTTTTCCCGATTAGTTCACTCTCGACGTAACCCAGGAATTTGCAGAAGGCTGTATTTAATCGGATGAAGCGTTTGTCGAGGCCGATTATAGCCGACCCTACCGAAGAATGGTCAAAGGTGCCGCGGAACTTGGCCTCATCGCGAATCAGTGCATCTTCCGTCTTCTTGTGCTCATCCAATTCTTTCTGAAGAGCCTTAAATAACTGGGCGTTTTTTAATGCGCCTGAGGCTTGGGCTGCTATGGTGGTCCACAACTCAAGGTCATTTTCTTCGTAGGCGTTCTCCCTGTTGTAATCTTGAGTTGCTAAGACTCCGATTACTTTATCGTCCGCGATTATGGGCACTCCAAGGAACGAAAGAGAAGGTTTCCCTATTAACTCAATATCATGGGTTTGGAGGAATGTTGCAAAATCGCGCTTGACCAGGATTGGGGTTTTTGATCGGATGATATAGTCTGTCACCCCGTTCGCTAGAATTCGTCCTGAGATCTCATGTCGCACTCCTTCGATGTAGTACAGGTCAAAAGAGATGTATTGGTTTTGATTATCATATTGGGCGATATAAAGGTTCCCGGTATCGGTTAGGCTCGAGACCTCGGCATAGATGCTGTCAATGATCTCAAGTGGATTGTTCAATTGGTCGAGCCGTTGACCGATCTTGTTTATAACTGACAATTCGTGATTTCTTTCCTTAAGCTCTTTTTCGGCCTGTTCACGTTCGGTGACGTCTGTATCAGCGCCGCGATAACCAACCATGTTTCCTTTTTCGTCCACTATGGGGCTTCCATTGGTTTCCAGGATAACGGTTGTACCATTTTTGTGAAGGTTGTGATTGATGAGCTTCTTTGTAATATTTTTGGATTTGAAACCCGCGAAGGCCTTTTGCTTTAATTCTTCTTTGACATCTGGAGCATACAAATCATAGAAATGTTTTATACCCACCAATTCTTCGGGTGAATAGCCGAGGATGCCTTCAACCGCTGGACTGCAATAGGTATACAGACCTTCGACGTTCACTTCCCAGATCCATTCATCCGCATCTTCGGCAATTTGCCTGAAACGAGTTTCATTTTTAGCAAGAGCTTCCTCAACTATTCGGCGCTCAGTGATGTCATGGCTGATGGCAAGCAAAGATTCAATAACACCGCCTTCGTTACGTTCTGCCACTATTTGGGTAGCTATATATTTCAGACCTGCAATTGTTGGCATGGCTTGTTCGAACTTCTGCTCTTCGCCTGTCTCCAAGCAAGTTCTCAATGCTTGATGTCTTGCTATATTTTGTTCATTTGGTTCCCCTGGATTTTGGATGTCAAGAAAAGATTTCCCGATAAAATAATCTGCGGGAACACCTGTTAAACGCTCGACCGCAGGATTACAATACATATGTCGCAGTTCAGTATTGAAGCGGACGATCATGTCCGGAGAATTATGGACCAGGGCTACGATATCCTTTTCGTTTTTCCGTAGGGAAGCTTCTATCTTCTTACGTTCTGTGATGTCCTGAACTGTTCCGACCGCCTTGACCGGTTTGCCCGAATGATCGAACGTTGTCTTGCCTTCCGCTGAGACGGTGTGGACCGAACCGTCGCGGTGCACAACCCGGTATTCCAATGTTGGGGACGTGCCGTCGGCCCGGTTGGTATTCACGCTGTTTATGTACTTTTCGATGTCGTCGGGATGGATTTTTTTCATGAGCACTTCCGGGGTCCCGTCGTAAGTATCGGGATCGATATCAAAAACTCGGTACATCTCTTTCGACCAGTTAACCTTGTTAAGGAGCATGTCCCATTCCCAGCTTCCGATATGAGAAACCCGTTGGGCTTCGTCAAGTCCTGCCTCTCTGATTTTTAAAGCTTCTTCGATTCGCTTTCGATCTGTGATGTCCATCACGATACCGGTAAGGACCTCAGGTTTCGCATCCTCTGTCAGTATGATTTCACCCGCTTCGGCCCAAACTGTGCGGATACTCCCATCAGGTCTGATGATGCGGTATTCTAGAGGTATTGGTTTCCCCTTTTGGCTAACCGAAAGGTTGGATGCATCTACTGCCGCCCGGTCATCCGGATGGATTGAGTTATTCACGATTTCAGACAAATTACCCGAAAAGCAGGTTTTATCGATGCCGAAGATACGGAACATCTCGTCGGACCATTCCAGCTTGTTTTGGTTGATATGCCAGGTCCAGCTTCCTACATGGGCTGTTTTTTGGGCTTTGGCCAGTTGCTCCCTGGATTTGACCAGCTTGATCTCTGACTGCTTGCGCTCGGTGATATCTGAAAATATCGTGGCAAACCAGCCTGGTTTGGGGGAGTAAACGGAAATGGCGAAAGTCTTGCCCAGCGGCTGAAAATAAGATTCAAAGGAGTAGGGTTCCCCGGTTCGGGCTACTTTTTCATATTCCTCCCAGTATGGAGGGGGATCGGTTTGATAGGCTTCAGTTGCCAATTGTCCTCGGATATCTTTGATTTTGAGACCGATTTGCGATTCAAAACTGGGGTTGGCATCTACGATACGGTAATTCACTGGTTGCCCTTCGGGTGAGTAGGTGATTTGATGCAGCGCCACGCCTTCCGTCATGCTCGAGAACAAAGAGTGGAACTTGCTTTCGCTTTCAGATATCAAACCCTCGGCCTTGGTGAGTTCTGTCAGTTCGTTCTGGACCCGGCCGTAGAGTAGCGCGTTGGTTATAGACGCCGCTGCGTGGGCAGAGATGGATTCCACCAGGTTCAAGTTGTCTTCGGTGAAGTTATTGAGACGATTGCTTAACACCTGCAGCACCCCGATGACCTGGTTTTGGCTCTTCAAAGGTACGAGGATGGCCGATCGTGAACGTTCTTCGTCATCCGGGATTTCAGTCGTTACGCTGCCGTTACCGTCGATGTAGAAATGCTTGGCAGCGCTCTTGAAATGCGTTTCATAGTCGTTCAGCAAGGCCGCTTTGCCTGTGCGGATCACCACATGTTGAGGGCCGTTTCCCTCAAGTTCGAGTTCCAAAGGAGGGAACACTGAGGTATCTCCTTCCTTGGTATCTTTGTCGAAGACATACAGGCAGCGGATAAGATTATCGGCAGGGTTGAACGACGAGATTATCATTGTGTCGAAAGACATGACGCGTGACATGGTTCTCAACAATGTGCGGCAGACTTCTTTGAGGTCCAGCGAAAGGCTCATACCACGACTGGCGTCGAACAAAACTTCCAGTTGTTGGTTGTTTTTGAGCAGCTCGTCTTCCGCTTTCTTGCGGGCTGTGATGTCTTGGATAAGAGATGCTACGCCGATGACGCTGCCGTTAGAATCCACCAGAGGGGTGTTGAACCACTCGCACTTTATCACCCGCCCGTCTTTGGTTATATTTTCATTTGTAGAACGCGCGCCGGCGGTCAACCCTCCGACAGCTTCCCAGATAGTGTCGGGATTTTCGCGGATATTCGGGGGCACGAGAAACGACCAGTGCTGCCCGAGGGCTTCTTCGCGGGAATAACCGAACACGGTGCATGCTGCAGGGTTCCATTCATGTATGATGCCGTTGGTGTCGAACTCAATGACTGCCAGGGGCGTTTTGTCGAAGTGCAGTGCCAGTTTCTGCTGGGAGAGGCGAAGATTGTTTTCGGTTAACGTTTGGGCGGTGATGTCTTTGACGAAAACGGCGATGCCATCCTGGTTTGGGTAAACGCTTATATCATGGACCAGATGTGTTCCGCCTGGATATCGCAAGATAAAATGTTGCGCATCATTGGTTTGGAGTGCTTTCTCGTACATATGACGGGCCAGTTCACGCGGCTCATTTTCAGGGAATAAGTCGCCGATAGATTTACCCACCGCGTCTTCAGCCTTGATTCCGGTAATCCTTTCGGAGGCTTTATTCCAGTATGTATATTTAAGTTCCCTGTCCATTGCGAAAAATATGTCCGAAATGCCTTCGGAAAGCTCTCGGAATTTGCGTTCGTTTCTTTTCAGCAGAATATCCGTTTCACCACGGCTGATGATTACAGCGGCCTGGGCAACGATGTTTTCGATGATAAGTTTATTTGCTTCGAGTGAACTATTTGAATCGGTAAATATCGAGACGGTACCCAGATAGCGGTTATGGTGTGAGAATCCCATGATATAGATATTTCGTATGCCGAATAATGTCTCGATAGCCGTACATACTGCTCTGGGAAATTTGTGTATCAATATAGAATACAGCCCGTCTTTGACAGGGATCAGGCTGCTGCTGCGGAATATAGCATGTTCCTCGGGTGTTAAACCCTGGACAGGATAGCGTATATTGCGGGGGTCAACGCCGGTAAGTCGTAATGCTGCGTTGATTAGCTTGTCATCGTCGAAGCCTCGTATAGCTTTGACGCCAAGGGATTGGGTGGCGTCGTCCATCAGCGTCACCACAACTTGACCCGGCCCGATCATTGACTTTATTTCGTCACAGAGGAACGAAGTTATTTCCGATGTGGTTTCCATCTGATTGAGCTGCAAGGATACCCGGGCAAGGTGCTGCAGCTGTTGGTTCTGCTCGGGGATGCAATCCTTCTGTTTTTTCATATTGACTATTTCCGCATTCCCTTGTCAGGTCGACTGAAGGTCATCTCGATTGAGCAAATATTGTAGATATAATCTCGTCTACCACCCATTATCTCACCAATTGCGACATAATATTTGTCTGATGTATAAAGCGTTGCTGGCATTTAGAAAATCGTAAACACCCATCCATCTTGCAGTCTGCAGTAAAACGGCAGACTGTACAAGGATAATTGGTTTGATTTAATGGACTGTTTGGTGCATGTCGCTAATGGGTGTGCGTCTCAGCGGGGTATTTCGTTCTCTGCCCTCGTCGTTTGACATCTGTCAGCTTGAATAGCCGCATTGGATGTTGCCATTCAGTCTTTGACCCAGGCCACCCCGCCCCTGCATGACGGGCACTTGACCCGCCCTGTGCCATTGCAGGCTTTGCACTTTTCGGTAACCATTTCTTTGCGGATTTTCCTTTTACCCTGGCACTCTTCGCAGACGAGGCTGCCTTTGCCCTGGCAGCGCATACATGGTTCTTCGTGCATATCTCCCACCTGTTTTTAGGAGATTATAGCACTGGAGTCTACGCGTTTTCGATTTGGACAGTTTGGAGTAATGGCTATTAACACTGAACGGACCAGAACTTCTGCGTTTGTCATCCTCGGGCGTGAGACCCGGGGCCTCGGGCGGTTCCCCGAGGCCTTGGGATGTTCCCCAAGGTTCTCGCACTCGAGGCTCGAGTGTTCTTGTCCTCGAGCGTGTTCTCGAGGGATCCATTTCCTCTCCCTTGTCGAGCGTAGCGAGACAATACTAAATATCCTGATGCGTTCCTCCACCGTGTGTCATCCCGGCGCGCCAGCCGGGCCTCGGGCAGTTCCCCGAGGTCCTTGTCCTCGAGCGTGTCCTCGAGGAATCCAGAGTCGATTTGGTGCCATAACTACCCCTAACCGCCACACCGCTCCCCGTGTCATCCCGGGCCGCGACCCGGGATCCAGAGTAAACCCGCCGCGCGGAAGGTGGCCGGTTGACCGCTGATAACTGATAGAATGCCTATTACGCTTCTACTCCGCGTGTATAGTCACATGCCCCTTCCCGTCATCAATCTCCACTTCGAGGTCGGTGAGAGCCTCCAGCAGGGTTTCGAGGTCCTCTTCCTTCAAGTTTTTGAGGTTGATGTTAATGCCTTTTTCGCAGAGGGCTTTGTCGACCTGTTCCGACGCCTCTTTCGGGATGAGCGAACTGAACTTCATGCCGGCCCGGATTAGAGCCACCGGAACGCGGATATTAACTTTTTCGGGCCCGTCAGGATGCTGGCTCTTCAGCGCATCGACTGTAACTCTCAGGTATTTCATCTTATTGACGGGGGGAACTGTTGTATCAGTACGGGGAGCGCCTTCGTCCCCTAACGCGGAAAGTAGTTTGGAAGCTTCATCGACGCTGATTTTACCGTTTGCCAGGAGTTCCAGTATGCGTTTTCTGTTTTCCGACATTTTATTCACCTCTTAAAATTTCTATACAAAATCTATCAGTACGTCGTGCCCTTTTTTCCTGACGTCGACCGTCAATCCGCGGGTCTTGAAGACGACGTTCCAGACGAGCGGCAGCACTTTCAGGGGTACGAGTGCGTAACTGATTTCAAAAAATGCCATAATCATCGCCGCTAATAGCAGGAAAGGCAGCAATATCAGCGAAATCACAAGCAGGATAGGATATATCAGGAAGAAGGGGAGCCATAGCCCGTGGTAACCGCTGGCCCCGGGGAATTTCAGGTGCAGCATCGTTGACGGCTGGTTCATTTGCCAAGCCTCCTCAGTGCCTCGTCCACGTTGATCTCGCCTTTTTCCAGGCTGCCGAGCACTTCCTCATGTTCGTCCTTGGGCAGAGGCGCTACCGACTCCACCATCTTGAGGCGCTCCGCCAGTTTTTCAAGGCGTCCTTTGACGGTGGGATAGCTGATGCCGAAAAATCTCTCCATGTCTTTGATGGAGCCGTGGGCCCCTACGAAAGCCGCTACAAAGACCTGGTCTTCGGCAGAAAGCTGTGCGAGTAATGGGAGGATGAACTCTCCCTCGATGGCGATGCCGCTGTTTGTCAGGCGCACCCTTTCAACGGTAATAGGGGCGCCGCCCGTAAGTTTGGTCAGCTCGTTCCATTCTTTGGCCATTTGCCGCTCCTTTTATTGATATCCTTAATTAATCTAACATTAAAAGTTAATAAAGTCAATACTAAAGTTGAAAAAAACAATAATATGTTCGATGAATATTAATAAAATTATCTTTCATGCCAAAGCGCATGGCAATCTCGTTCTTCACACTTCTTGACTGACAGATGGTTGCCGTTCGTTGCCTGTATCTCTCATTGTCATCCCGGCCCGCGAGCCGGGATCCAGAATAGAGAAGCTGTCATTGTCGGACTAGATCCGACAATCCATTATCTTAAATTTGTCGCGCCGACAAACAATCAATCTCGTCCCCCGGTTTCCCGTTCCCCCGTCATCCTCGGGCTGCACCTCGGGCTGTTCCCCGGGGTTCTTGCATCCGGGGCTCGGGAGACTCGACAATCCATTTCATTAATTCGCCTGGGCGGATCGTGTCGACAAACAATGTATTTTGTCTCCAGTATCACAGATACGACCAGAAGATGCTGTTTTGCCACAATACACACATGTCATCCCGGCGCGATAGCCGGGATCCAGAACCGATTTGGTTCTTTTCCTCTTGTTATTGAGAAGAGCGAAATTCGCTTAGGCGACGTGGCAATCTCGTCCCTCGACTCATCGCCTATCACCGGTGTGTCATTCCCGGGCGTTGAGACCCGGGAATCCAGAATAAAATAATTTCGGTACGGAAGGACGGTTCGGCGCCGATTGATGACGACTAATTGCATAATACAGCAGTTAGCTCGGTGGTATTATGAATTAAGGATACTATTACACGTGAAGGAGGATAAAATGCCTTTTGTTGAAGTTGCCGATGTGAATGAAATCCCAAACGATACCATGAAATCGTTTATGGTCGGGATCCAGCAAGTCCTGGTGGTCAACGTAAACGGAAAATTTTATGCTATGAAAAATGTATGCTCGCACGAAGAACAAAGCCTGTCTCAGGGGACACTGAAAGGAACCACTGTAACTTGTCCTTTGCACGGGGCGAAATTCGACGTGACCACGGGGAAAAATATAGCCGGGCCGAAGTCTGGGTTTTTCAGGGGGAAGACTCCCGGTAATCCTGTTTTCGAGGTTAAAGTCGAAGGTGGCAAGGTTCTGGTCAATTCGGGGTAGGCGATTCCGGTTTTGATTGAGTAAACGAAGTCGTAGTTATTTAGGTACATGGCTGGCCGAGAAATAAATCGAGGGAAGATAAAATCTTTGGGTTGACGTCCGATATATTAACCGTGAGATGGAGTTAATGATCAGATAAGAAATTAACAATATCGCCGATAAACCTTAAAGTCGCGCTTTCGATCTTTTTTGTCAATAACTCAAGATTGCCAAAATCCGGATTCTCCGATATGACATGCTCGATGATCGAATCGTGGCCCCTGGTGGTTGAGACAACGCGGTATTTTTCCCACCCGCTATTATTGAACAATTCCCAGTACTCATTTTGTACCCGTTTGTTGTTTCCTGCCAGCCAGATCTCGAATCGAAATTGGTCGTAATTGAAAACTACCGCGATCTTCAGATGCCTCCTTTTCAACGGTTCAGGGAACAAAGGAACATATGTCATATCCATATACCCGTGATAGATATTTCCCGGTGCCAAATCTGGGGAATTCTTATAGAATTGTGTTCTTAGGTCCATGATATATTCCATCAACCCCTTGTAGGCTGTTTTGATCATGCCGTTCTGGAGTTGTTTTTTGTATTCGACCATACATTCGGAAAATGAGGGTTTGTTCATTCTCTACTCCACCCTGCCTTACCTGGAAAAAGGATCCGAGGGCGCTAATTTGATTGGGCAACGGGGTACTTGGGCCTGAGAAGTAAGTAGAGTATTAATCCGGCGGGGAATGTAAAGAAAAAGATTATCCGCAGGAAGAATAATTGGTATTTGCCAAAACCTCTTTTGGTGGCATCCCTGGTGGCAAAATATATTACTGCGATAACGATTAAAAACACTGGAATCAATTCTGCATATCCGATATCCATTGTCGATGTCTCCTGCTGAGTAATTATATTCCGGGAGTCAACCGGTCGGCGCGGCGTTTTTTAGGCGCAATAATCGTCGTATCTGTTACTTTAGAATCGTCTGATGATATATGATCCGCAAAATCCGATGAACTAGTGAACTAGATAGAAATACTAAGCCCGTGATGGCGCCAAACAGGGTTCAGGCCAACACCAGCTTGACGCCGCTCCCCTTGCACTCGAGGTCAGGTTCTGGATCTCGGCCTGTGCCGAAACAATGGTCGCATACGGATGAGATATTTACCGGCGCCTCCCAGGGGTTGAAATCCAGTTTGCCCGTCCCGTGGCATTTAAGACATACAGAGTGTCCCGTTCCCTTGCAAACCCCGCACTGTTCCTCGTTTTCCATATACCCTCCTTTTCAAAATTATTCAAGGTATCGAAAAGGTTGAAGTTCGGGTATTTTGAGTCTGCCGTCATGCGTGGATGCAAAGGCGGAGATTAGTTTCGAAGCATCTACTTTGCAGGTGGGGCATTTGGTGTTTGTTTCCGGGGCATCCATGGGGCGCGAAATTTCAAACACCTTTTTGCATATGGGGCACAGATACTCGTAAATTGCCATAACCACCTCAACGGCCGTTATAATTTACGTGTATGCTTGTATACTTCTATTTTATCACTCGGGTTGGAATAATCAAGGAATTGTAAGGGTCCAGTACATATAGGATTTCCGTGGGTTGGTGATGAAATTATCCACATAGTAGCGCAAAGGGGAAGATTTTCCAATGCCCCGGTGAGGCTTTTCAGTGTTGTACCAGATTAGATATTTCATAAGCAGACGGTTGAAAACATCAGTATCATCCAATGAATCAGTA
>CAIMVG010000002.1 GCA_903844845.1 uncultured Dehalococcoidia bacterium
GGATTGTCGAGAACATCATTGACGTAATGCATGAAGCGAATATACCCGCTTCGGTAATAACTTTCTAGATAGATCTGCTTCAATCGGGCTCCCTGTCTTCACCCCCCAGAGAGTCCAATATGTTTCTGAACTTTTTCATACTCCTCTATCCATGTTTTGTTCGGCACGGAAACGTCTAAAGCAGGCGCGGCGATCTCTATAAATTAGGTTACGGTGAATGCAGAATCGAAAAAATGCCTGATAGCAAATAACGGGGCTGGCGAATCGTGGCGGGGAGTGGTTGGGCTGGCCGAACTAATCCGCGCGTACCGCCCGGCTAAAGTCCGTCGTCGCGTCGCAGCTGGCAACCCTGCGGCTGTTTGTTCCATCGGATGAAAAAGGGCACAAAAAACGCGGCACTTCCGAAGTACCGCGTTTTTGACCGCCGTTGCCGTTTAAGACCTTATTATTCCACTATGATCCAAAATGGCCTGTATTCATAGTAATCGTAGACGTCCTGGACCCATTGTGCATGCTCTTCATCCTCGAGGTCTGCAAGGAATTTGTTCGGCCAATCTGCTTTCGGGATAGTCGGGGCAGTAGCCAGCACTTCTCGTGAGATATCCAGTCTGAAATCGTTCGTGTCGGTCTCCCATGTCATCGCATCCGGAGGCACTGCCACCCACCTGCCGTTGGCATGCCCCTTCAAACCCACCAGCATGTAAACCACGCGGCCGGAATACAGGTCTATTATTATTCTTTCGACATCGCCGACGCTGTCGGAGCGGTCGTCGACGACGGGATACGATTTTAGCCGGCTGGTGGGGATGAAATGTGTTTGACGTTTGCCTGCGGTTTCAGGCTTGTTGCACGAATCGCATTCACGCTCGACCCAATAAGGTTCGCAATCATAATAGTCATAGACGGTTTCCAACCACGCTGAATGGTCTTTCATCTCTAATTTTTCGAGAAATTTGTCCGGCCATTCTGATTTGGATATAGCGGGTGCTTTTTCCAGCCCTTTACGCGAAACATCCAATGAGAACCTGCTTTTCTCCCGTTCCCAATTCAGTATTTTGAACGGGATAGGGATCCATTTGTCGGTAAGGCCCAGGAAACCTTCGAAAGCAACCAGTGCGTAGGCGATGCGGGTCGAGCACATATCGAGGATGAAATTCTGCACTTGCCCGAGGTCTTCCCCCTGGCCGTTGACGACATTGTAGGTTTTGAGCTGGGTGACGGGGATGAAGTGCGTTTTTGTCTGGTTTTCAATCACCATGATTCCCTCCTCATTACTTACTCTGTTTGTACTGTATTTAGGATTATATGCGCCGTTCTATAAAATAATCATAAAAATAAGAATAATATTGTAAAACTTTTATTAAATCATTCATGAGAACGTGGTGGGTGATGTCTTGTCGGAGATCCGCGATAACGATATTACATAATGATATAGTTATAACTAGGCATGTAATAATATGAATAATTATGTGCCCCCTTTTTATAGTGTCGGAATGATATGGGCCAATGTCGCTTTGATAAATAACACCCTTTTTAATAAAATCGTCATTAAATCTCGAATATCACTAATTTGTGATGTTTTTGTAATTATTGCCCTGTGATTGTTATGATTATTACATGGATTGAACCTATTATTGTTTACGATACCGGGCAAGATGCCCGGACTCGCGCTATGGAGGTGTGATATCGCTAAAATAAAAGTCTTACAGCTCAAAGAGATACCCGACGGCGGGCTCAAAATGGTTACTGCCGGCGGGCAGGACATCCTGCTTGCCAGGACAGGTGAAAAGGTTTACGCCGCGCAGAACTCGTGCACGCATCTCGGGGGGAGCCTTTCACGCGGCACGCTCGAGGGTACGGTGGTCACCTGCCCCAGGCACCGCTCGCAGTTTGATATGAAAGACGGCAAGGTATTACGATGGACGACATGGCCCTCTGCAGTGCTATTATTCGCAAAGTTGGTCAAACCGCCTCGCCCGCTCAAAACCTACCCAGTGAGCGTGGAATCCGGCGACGTGTTTGTCGAAGTTTAGCGGTGATTGTGGTTTAATACTGGGTATAACGCTAAAAATGAAAAAGGAGTAGGCATATGGCTTATATAGCGAAAGATTATTCAAAGCTCGTGGGTATGATGGGGCTGAGCGATGCCATGCTGGCCAACCACGTCACGCTCTACCAGGGGTACGTCAACAACACCAACAAAGTCCTGGATACGCTGGCGTCGATGCTCAAGGACGATCAGGCTGGAACGCCGCAGTATGCGGAACTGAAACGCCGTGCAGGCTGGGAATTCAACGGCATGCGCCTGCATGAGCTTTATTTCGACAACCTCGGAGGTAAAACGCCGCTCGATAAAGCCGGCAGCTTCGCCGTGAAGCTCACCGCCGAATTCGGGAGCGTAGAAGCCTGGGAGAAGGACTTTCGGGCCACCGGCGCCATGCGGGGCATCGGCTGGGCTATTTTGTACCAGGATAATGTATCAGGCAGGCTGTTCAACCAGTGGATAAACGAACATGATACCGGCCATCCGGCGGGGTGCGCGCCTGTCCTCGTGATGGATGTTTTCGAACATGCCTATATGCCTGACTACGGCATCAAGCGGGCGGCCTACATTGACGCATTTATGAGGAATATTGAGTGGTCCGTGCCTGCCAGCCGTGTAAAATAAAAAATATTGTGCCTGAATGTGCCTGAACCTATTGACTTTTCAATCTTAGATAGATTATCCTCAGAAGTAAGTCTTTGAAGGAGGGTTTAGCTATGCAAGGATATTGTGTAAAATGCCGCACCAAGAGAGAGATGAAGAATGCTAAGGCCATCACCATGAAGAATGGCCGCCCCGCCACCCAGGGCGTCTGCCCGGTGTGCACCACCAAGATGTTCAAAATCGGCGCCAAGTAGTTCGCCGAGAAAACATCGGTTTATCAATGAGCCTGCCGCTAATCCCGGCAGGCTTATTCGTTATCAGGGATTGGATGTCTCTCAAGAGGGATGGTAGGTATGGGCGTTTCAAAACCTGCTGATGCTCTGGAAGTGATGCGCCGGCTGGAAAAGCTTTATCCGGGCGCTCACATAGCTCTGGTTTTTACCAACCCGCTGGAATTGCTGGTGGCCACCATACTCTCCGCGCAGAGTACGGATATCGGCGTGAACAAAGTGACCCCCGCACTGTTTGCCCGGTACAAGACAGCGGCGGATTACGCCGGCGCGGACGTTGAGGAACTCGAATCTTTTATCAGGTCCACGGGGTTCTATCACAACAAGGCCAAAAGCATCATGGGGGCGGGCCGGGAGCTCGTCCAAAACTACAACGGGCAGGTGCCGCGCACGATGGCCGAGATTATCACCCTTCCGGGCGTGGCGCGCAAAACCGGCAACGTGGTGCTTTACAATGCCTACGGGGTAACCGAAGGCGTCGCCGTCGATACTCACGTTATAAGGCTCTCTAATCGCCTCGGATTGAGCCTTGAGAAAGACCCTGTGAAGATAGAGCAGGACCTCATGAAAAAGGTCCCGAAAAAGAAGTGGGGCTCTTTCGCTTACCTGCTTATAGAACACGGGCGTGCCGTCTGTACCGCCAGGAAGCCGGACTGCGCCGGGTGCGTACTCAATGATATCTGCCCGTCGGCGTTCAAGGTATAATGCTTCACATACCCAAACAGGCAGTTGGAATCTGGAAGGCCTTCCCAAAGTCAGATAGGCAGTATTATTATGAATGATTTCGGAATAGTGATCCTCGTGTCCCTTTTGCTCGAATTTATCCTTGAATTGACGGGCAACCTTCTGAACCTGGGCTCGTTGAAGTTTGAGGTGCCGGCGGTCCTGGAGGACGTCTATAAACCCGATGAATACCGGAAATCCCAGGAATACATACGGACGAAGACAAAATTCGGCATTGTCAGCAGCAGTTTCAATCTTGCGGTCTTGCTGGCTTTCTGGTTTTTGCGGGGTTTTGACCGGCTGGACGTGATCATTCGAAACTGGAATATGAACCAGGTCGAGAGCGGCCTTGTTTATATCGGCATTCTCATCGTTGCATATACCCTTCTCGAATTGCCCTTCAGTATTTACGGCACATTCGTCATAGAACAGCGGTTCGGGTTCAATAAAACCACCAAGCGCCTGTTTGCCGCCGACATGGTTAAAAACCTGCTGCTGGGAACTTTATTGGGAGGGGCCCTGCTTGCTGGCGTTCTGGCATTTTTTCAATATACCGGAGATTTCGCCTGGCTGTATTGCTGGGGAGGCGTCGTGATATTCTCGCTGGTTCTCCAGTTCCTGGCTCCGACGCTTATCATGCCGCTGTTCAATAAGTTCACGCCGATGGAAACGGGAGAACTCAGGGACGCCATCATGAAATATGCCGATTCGGTGCATTTTCCCATCAAAAATGTGTTCGTAATGGATGGTTCGAAACGCTCGGCCAAGCTGAACGCTTTCTTTACGGGTTTCGGGCGCAACAAGAGGATAGCCCTTTTCGATACACTTGTGGCCCAGTACTCGATACCCGAGATCGTCGGAGTGCTGGCGCACGAAGTCGGCCATTACAAAAAGAAGCATATCATTCAGGGGATGATAATAAGCGTTGTTCAAACGGGCGTGATTTTTTTCATATTGTCCTTATTTATTAAAAGCCCCGGTCTCTATAAAGCTTTTTACATGGAGAACAACTCACTCTATTCAGGTTTGTTGTTCTTCGGCTTGCTTTACACTCCGTTGCAGATGATATTGTCGGTTGTTTTTCAGATGGTATCGAGGAAGAACGAATACGAAGCCGATCTTTTTGCGGCTAAAACGATCGATAATCCTCAAAACCTGATTGAGGCTTTGAAAAAACTGTCGTCCAAAAATCTGTCGAATCTGACGCCGAACCCGTTTTACGTTTTTCTGAACTATTCTCATCCCCCGCTGCTTGAGCGGATATCGGCGATTCAGAAAAATACGGTCACAAATCCGCAGCATTTTGGTAAAAATCAGGAATCAGGCGCACAATGAAAAATCCTTTCGGGGCATTGCTATGTTTGTTCCTCGCTTTCATCCTGGTCGGCAACGGGTGCGCCCGAACAGTTACGAGCACCGATTTCCGGACTGAGACCGTGCCCATAACGGTTCCTGTCACCACCACGATGACTTCGAGCGTTACGATTATTAAAGATTATACGACCACGGTAGTGACGGGCTACCCGTATCCCGTCACGATTTTGCCGAATATCCAGTCTTCACCTATCGTTGCCAGTACGGTATCGGTGAGCAATGCTTCGTGGTATTCCGTTACATTCACGATAACCGCAGCTATGATCAACCCTGTGGTAACGGGTTCGATATCCGTGATAAGCCCCGGAACGACCGCGTGGGTCCAGATATACACCACGGGAGATTCTGATTCCGCCCCGCAGTACGAGACGGGAAATGTGACCGCTGCCACCATAAACGCTCCTTTACCGTTCCGTTCCTACAGGCTTATGGTCGGGACGTTCGGTTCTGTTTCAGTCGAGCAGGTACTCGCCAACATCAACCTTGTCTATTTCCGGTGATGAAACAGCCGCAATTAACAACGCTTGAAGATAATCTTTACGGGGATATGGAATCGGATTTCCGGAGACTACCGGTAAAAGGATGAAAAAATGCTTTTTGACGACATCAACTCCTTTGTTTCTAGCCTCCCCTCCAAATTGGTTGAAAATAGCGGGCGTTATTCGTTCGAATTCGTTATTGCCGAACGCAAGGCATTATTATCCACAAAGAAGCTTATATACCGCGCGGTTTTCCTGATCGATGACGTCAAGAAAGAAATCCGTTTCAACGAGATGCTGAAGGAATCCGGATCGGGTGTAAATTCGGGTATAGACGGGTCGCCGGCCGGTTTTGGTTTCAAGACGGAAACCTATAATACATTTACAGGTGCCAGGACGGGAAATATCACGGAACAATCGGAACTATTCGGGAAGAAATATTATTATTCCTTTGATTACTCGAAGGTGAGGGCTGGCATCGAAGCAACCGCGGTAAAAGCAGGGTATGGCTTCAAATACCAGGTCACACCCATAAGCATTGGCAAAACCACTAAATAAAGTAATATGTTATTATATATTTATATCAATAATTGATCCGGCAACGGAGGCATAATATGCCCGTCAAAAATGTATTGTTCCTTGCAGTCGGTTTAGGTTGTATTTTTTCCGTCGCAGCTTGTTCTGGCAAACCTGTGTCAAGCACAGCACCGGCGCCTGCAGCGGCGACCAATTTGCCGGCCACTGGTTTGAAAACAACCGCTTCTCAGATAAATACTCAGGTGAGCACGGATATTACGGTTTCTATTACGGCTGCAGGAACGGAAGTCGCCGCACATATTCCGACAATAATTATTGGCCTTGACGCCGGGTTTGATCCCTTGACCATGACAGTTACCGCAGGGACGATCGTCAACCTTGAGAATGATGATTGCTGCAATCCTCACATGGTGAACAGCAACTATCCGTTCGCTACAAATATAGACCCCGGCCTTACGGGCAGTGTTACCTTCATCAGCCCGGGAAAATACACGCTCTGGATAGATGATAATCACTCGGTCGTCGGAACTATAACTGTAACCTGATTTGCTGAAAGGCGGAGGCAGGGGATTAAACGCGATATCTGCTGGTATGCCTTTTAACGCGGCGAGATTTGCCCTTCCATAGGCAGACAGGGTTTGCAGTTATGATGGCTTAAATTTGTAAACCGAACAATCGAGAAGCGTTTGAGGTCGTAACTCTGGCCGTTTCTTCTTTACTTACCTCTTTTATCTCTGACAGCACCAGCGCAGCCTCAACAACGAAAGCCGGCTCGTTGCGGTTGCCTCTTATCCTCTGGGGCGGCAGGAAAGGTGAATCGGTCTCTACAAGCAGCCTGTCAAGCGGCAGTTTGTTGACCACTTCACGGAATGCCCTTGATGAAGGGTAACCTGTATAAGCCCCGATTGAAATATAAAATCCAAGGTTGAGGTAGGCCTGGGCCGTTTCGAGCGTCCCGTTGAAGCAGTGGATCACTCCTGCGGGTTTTTGGGGATGCGAGCGCCGGGAATTCCAGGCTGTGAGTACGGCGATCATCTCTTTCTCGGCCTGCCGCGAATGTATGATTACGGGCAGCCCCAGGTAATCCGCGAAATCCAGTTGCCACTCCAGGACGCGGGTCTGCTGTTCGGGGGACGCAAGCAGGTGGTAGAAATCGAGCCCGATCTCACCTATGGCGACCACACGCTTTTCTTTCGTCAGGACAGAGAGCCCCGCGATGTCCCTTCCGGTGACATTTCTGGATTCCTGGGGGTGTATGCCCACCGCAGCGAAGACGATCGAATATTTGGCGGCCATGAGCGCCGCTTCGCGACTGGAGGGAAGGTCTATGCCTACGCTGATTATGGCTGCAACCCCCGCTTCTACGGCCCGCCTGATGACATCTTCACGGTCTGTTTCGTAAACAGTCATGTCCAGATGGGCATGGCTGTCCACCAGCCGCACCGGTGATAGCGAAGAAGCGTCGGACATAGTTCAGATTTAGGTCAGGGCATGAACATGTGTGAACCGAATTCGCTGAACCTGGTGATGATTGCTGGGGCGACGCCCAGTACTGCTATCCCAAGGCAGGCGAATGCAAGGGCGAAGCGAGGGCCCAAAGAAGAAGAAACAGGTTCTTCGCTTGCCGGTTCGTCCGTCCAGATCGTCTTGATGATCCTGAGGTAGTAATAGGCGGAAACGACGCTGTTGACCACGGCGATAATCACCAGCCATAGAAGCCCGTGCTGTGCGGCCTGGGTGAAAACATAAAACTTACCCATGAACCCGGCCAGCGGCGGGAGGCCCATAAGGGACAGCAGCCCCAGTGTCATGGCCACGCCAAGGAGGGGCGAACGCCGTGCCAGACCGGCATAGTCTGAGATAAGGTCGGCTGGTTTGTTGCGCGACATGACGACTATGGCCGTGAATACCGCCAGTTCGGCAAACGCAAAAGCCAAAATGAAATACAGCAGGCTGCTTCGGGCCTGTAAGAAGTTCGAGGAACTCATCCCGAGCGCAGCCACGGCCACCAGCATGTACCCGCTCTGGGCGATAGAGGAATAAGAAAGCAGCCGTTTGATATTGACCTGCGGGATTGCCAGGAGGTTGCCGGTTGTCATCGTGAGTGCAGCGATCCCGGCCAGGATTATGCCCCAGTTCCTGGCGAGCGCAACAGGCTGCATGAAAGGTGTGACGAGGATACGCGTCAATACCGCAAAACCCGCAATCTTGCTGGCTGTCGACAGGTAGAGAGTTACGGGAGTGGGCGCGCCTTCGTATACGTCGGGGGCCCACATATGGAAAGGAACGGCCGCAATCTTAAAGCCGAAGCCCGCTATAACCAGCATGAGGCCGAATAGCAGGCCGGCTCCTCCGGCAGCACCGCCTGAAGGGATAGCCGCTGTGGCTCGTTCCATACCGGATAAGACGGTCGAGCCGGTAAATCCGAATAACATCGAAAACCCGTATAGCAGGACTGCGGAGTTAATCGCCCCCAGCAGCACATATTTTATCGAAGATTCGGCGGTTTTTCCGTTCTTGAGGAACCCCACCAGCGCGTAGAACGATATCGCCGTCAGTTCTACCGAGAGCAGGATGGATATGATATCGGTAGCCGACGCGGTCAGCATCGCCCCTAGAGTGGCGGTTATCAAAAGGGCATGAAACTCCCCGTGGAAGTCCTTCATCCTATTGACATAATCAACCGACGCAACGATAACTATGAAGGCCAGTCCCAGGAAAAGAAATTTGAAGAAGATGGCATAATCGTCCAATGAGAAAAGGCGGTTCGCGATTATTTGGGGGGCGTTTCCCATGATAGAGAATGTCAGCCCGGTTGCGGCGGCGATGCCGGCCAGGCAGACGGCGGTCACGATCGCCTTACGTTTGAAAAGCAGGTCCGCACCGACGGCTGCAAGGGCTGTCAGCGCCATGCAGATTTCAGGTCTCAGTAAGTCCAGGTTCAACACATGCTCCTCTAACCGCCGAGTAGTTTGATGACGCCCGCGGTGCTGTTTTGAACGATGGAAACCACGGCCATCGGGTAAAGCCCGACGAAGAAAATCAAAATCACAAATAAACCGCAATAAGTCTTCTGCCGCATGTCGGCGTCCCGTGAATCGTTAAAGACAGGAAGCACGGGGCCGAATAATACTCTCTGTATCGTCCAGAGGACATACGCGGCGGCCAGCAATACTCCCAGCAGCGCGACAAGCACGAAAACCTTGATCCCGGCGACTTCTGAACTGCTGTAACTTCCGAGGAAGGTAGTAAATTCCGCGGCAAAACCGCTCGTGGAAGGAAGTCCCAGCGCCCCCAACCCGGCGAGCATGAAGAATGTTGCGGTCGAGGGCATCTGCCGGGCCAGGCCTCCCAGCCGCCTGATATCGTTTTCTCCGGTGGTATCCATTATTATCGAGGCCGTGCAGAAAAGAAGGGCGGTGATCAGACCGTGACTGACCATCTGCAGCGACGCGCCGACAAGGCTTGTTTGGCTGAGAGCGAAGATGCCGAGCAGAACGAAACCCATGTGGCTGATACTGCTGTACGCTATCAGACGCTTGAGGTTGGTTTGCCTGAAGGCGATGGCCGCGCCGTATATGATGCCGATGACCGCCAGCGCCAGCATAATTGGAGCATATCGGCGGGCGACTTCAGGAAATATGCTCACACAAAGGCGGATCATCCCGTAGCCACCCATCTTGGCCAGCGAACCGGCCAGCATGACCGTAACGGCGGCAGGCGCATCGGTGTATGCGTCAGGCTGCCAGCTGTGGAAGGGCACAACGGGCAGCTTCACAGCAAACCCGGCCAGCAGCAGGAAGAATATGGGAACCGCAGGCAAGAGCGTCTGCGCGATCGCTGCGCCGCTGCCTGCGATGGCAACCATGTCCAGGCTCCCGGTGGAGTAATAAAGGCTGACGATGCCGGCAAGCATCAACGCGCTGCCCAGCAGGGTAAATAGCACGTATTTAGTAGCTGAATGGCGCCTGTCTCCGGATCCCCATATCGAAATGAGGAAGTAGACCGGAACGACCTCGACCTCCCAGAAGATAAAGAAAAGCAGCAGGTCCAGGGCGCAGAAGACCCCGAGGACACTGCTTTCCAGGACGAGCAGCCATATGAAAAATTCGCGGGTGCGGTTTTCAACCTTCCAGGACATCAGAACGGCAACCACGCTGAGGAGGGAAGTAAGGGCCACCAGCGGCAAGCTTATCCCGTCTATGCCCAGCCGGTAATATGCGGCGAGTGCCGGGATCCACGAATAAATCTCCTGGAACTGCATCCCGTTTGCCTGGCGGTCGAAACGGAATAAAAGTATCACCGAAAGGGCCAGTACTGAAAGTGTAAAGGCAAGCGCCGCATATTTCACTACCCCTGCAGGGATGCGCGGGTAGGTGCCTATCAGCAGGGCGCCTGCCAGCGGCAGGAAGATAATCAGCGACAGCAAGTGAGAGTTCATCGCCCTCCTAACCCCTGACCAGGGCTATCAGCACTATGGCTGTCATCCCTAAAACTGCTGCGACCGCGTAGAGTTGTATCTGTCCGGTCTGGAACCGCCTTAACACGCGGCCTGCGCCAGTGGTGAGCGAAGCGATTCCGGCAGAAGCGCCGCCGATGACCACCCGGTCGGTCCAGTCCGCAGCCTGGAAAACGCCGCGGTACAGCGCGTTTCGTGCGATGATGTTTTCGTATAATTCATCCATGCCGTATTTGCGGGTGAAGATGGCATACGGCGAGCGCAGGAACCACTTGACCTTGTCGGGCGAAATCCAGCGCTTGATGTATAAAGTATAGGCGGAGAATACGCCGAGGAGTGCCGCCAGCAGCGAAAAAAGGGCGAGCGGGTGCGCCAGTGCGCCGATGAATCCGCTCCAGAATCCATGGGTAGCGCCGTCGCCGAGAAAATGCTCGAAACCCCCGTTGGCATTGAGCCATCCCGAGGCCACTGCGGGGACAGCCAGCAAGCCCATGGGAACGAGCATGATCCTGGACGATTCATGCGGACCGTGACTGCCTCGGTAGTCCCCGAAGAATACCAAAAAGACGACACGGAAGATATAAAACGCAGTAAGGAAGGTTGTAAGGAGTGCGAATCCAAAAAGCACCGGCTGTTTGTCGAGCGCGGCCGCCAGAACGCCTTCCTTGCTGAAGAAACCGGCCAGTGGCCATATGCCCGAAAGGCTGACGGCGGCCAGAACGAAGAAAGCGAACGTCCATGGTATTTTCTTTCTCAGCCCACCCATTTCGCGCAGGTCGAAAGTGCCTGTGGCATGGTTCACGCTGCCGGCGCCGAGGAACAGCAATGATTTGAAAAACGCGTGATTGAAAAGATAAAAAATGCCGACCCAAACCCCGCCCGTCGCGATCCCCAGCATCATCAGTCCTAACTGGCTGATGGTGGAATACGCCAGCACGCGCTTGATGTCTTTCATCACAAGCCCCATCGTGGCTGCGAAGACGGCGCTGAAGGCGCCTACAATCGCAACCACTGTGAGCGCGTGGGGCGCGGCCTGGAAAAGCGGGTACATGCGGGCGACGAGAAATACGCCGGCAGCCACCATGGTTGCGGCATGGATGAGCGCGCTGACGGGCGTTGGGCCTTCCATGGCGTCCGGAAGCCAAACATGCAGCGGGAACTGGCCGGACTTTCCCATCGCCCCCAGGAAGAGTCCCAGTGCGGCCCAGGTAAGCACTCCTCCGGAAATCGCCGAAAGAACCCCGGGACTGTTAAGAGCTGTAATATCCAGAGTGCCGGTTTTAGTGTATAAAACAAGCAGGGCGGCGAGGAAACCCACGTCGCCGATGCGTGTCACGAGAAATGCTTTTTTGGCGGCTGCCACGGCTGATGGACGGTGGAACCAGAAGCCGATCAGAAGGTAGGACGACAGCCCGACGAGTTCCCAGAAAGCGAAAGTCGAAAGCAGGTTGGACGACACGATGAGTCCGAGCATGGCGGCGGTGAAGAGCGAAATCAGCGCGAAGTAGCGCAGGTACGAGGGATCGCTGTGCATGTAGGCCCGGGAATAAACCTGCACCATCAGGCTGACCGACGTTACCACGCTGAGCATCACGGCGCTGAGAGGGTCGATGAGCAGCCCGAAATTGAATACGGGCCCGCCCGATATCGAAAGCCAGTCCGCCCCATGCAGTATGATCTGCCGGTCCGGCGCCTGCAAGACACTGGCGAGTATCCAGAGCGACAGGGCGAATGAGATGCCCACCGCCCCTATGGAGATAAAGCTGGCCGGTTCAGCCTTGCCGGGGAAAGGCCTTATCAAAGGGGAAATCAGGGCAAATGCCCCGAGCGGCAGCAGCCAGACGGCCCAGATTAGTGCGGACGGTATGCTCATAATGTGCATCTTTTACCACTTCAGGAGGTTGATATCGTTAACGTCGACAGTGCCGCGCTGCCGGTAAAGGGCGATGACGACCGCCAGGCCTACGGCAACTTCCGCGGCGGCGGCCGTTATGCTGAAGATAGCCACTGTCTGTCCGCTGAGCGCAACCGGCGTCACGAAACGTGAAAAAGCCACCAGGGACAGGTTGGCGGCGTTGAGCATTATCTCGACGCACATGAGGACCACCACGGCGTTTTTCCTGGACAGCGCTCCGTAAAGTCCGATAGAGAATAGCACCGCCGATAAAACCAGGTAATTATTCAATCCTGCCGTCATATTACTTCTCTCTCGCCGCGCTGATGGCCCCGATAAGGGCAGCCAGCAGCAGCATGGCAGCTATCTCAACCCCCAGTACAAGCCCCCCCTGGTCGAAAAGAAGGTTTCCCAGGGTGGATGCGGTGGGGGTGGTGGGCGCTTCACTGCTAACCTGCCAGCTGGTATTGAGCATCACCCATACGGAAAGCCCCGCGAAAGCCAACCCTGACACCAGTGCGGGTATCTTAAGCGTCGAAGGCAGGTTCCCTTTTTCGACGTCCCGCGTCAGCATGATGGCCATTATCAAAAGCACGGCGATAGCTCCGACATATATCAACACCTGCACGATGCCCAGAAAATCGGCCGAAAGTGTGAAGAAAAGTCCTGCTATCGAAAGGAAACACAGCACCAGGCCCAAAGCGGTGCGGAAAAGGCTGCGGGCAGAAACGACGGCCAGCGCGCCGGTGGCGGCGAGAACGGCCAGTACCCAGAAAGCTATATTTATTCCCATATCATTATTTCTTCGGTTTATCTGTATCAAGGAGCAGGCTCTGCGCCGGCAGGCTGCGGGCAATCTCGGGATGCATATAGCCGCTGGGGCGCCGTACTTCGGGCGTCATGAGAGCTTCTTTTTCAAGCGTTTGGTCGGCGGCCGTGTAAGTATTGCGCTCATATTCGTAACCCATATAGAGGGCGTCGAACGGGCATGCTTCAACACAAAGGCCGCAATAGATGCATTGCCCGCCTTTTAATTGCCATTTTTCGGGTTTGTAGGTCAGGTCGCAGCGAAGGCAGCGGCTGGCCTCGAGCAGCGCGTCCTCATTGGACCATCCTATCTCGACTCCTTCGAAAGTGTGAAGGCGTTTTTCATGGGCGATGGCATCGCCGAAGGGGCGGAAAGCCTCGAGCGGCCCTCCGGTGCGTTCGGCGACTTTCTCTGGCGCCGTAAAAACCTCCGTGATATCGCCGTTGCCGCCGAGGTACAGGTCGATCGACGAAGCGGCGGTGCGCCCCTGCGCGATGCATTCGATGACCGTTGCCGGGCCGAGTACGTCGTCGCCTCCGGCGAAGATGCCGGCAGAGGCAACCAGCGTTTCGGGGTCTACTATAAGGCGGCTGCCGCGGTCGGCTTTCATGGCGAAAGATTTGGGAATGACCGGGCTCTGGCTGACCGCGGAGATGATATTGTCGAGTTCGGTAAGATATTCGCTCCCGCTTACCGGTTCGGGTTTGCGGCGGCCGCTTGAATCTTCGGCGCCGAGTTTCATGCGCACGCACTCCAGGAATAGTTTGCCTTCGGCGCGGAGGATCTTCGACGGGGCCGCCAGGAAGACCAGCTTTACGCCTTCTTCCACGGCTTCCTCGACCTCTTCGGGAGCGGCGGGCATCTCGGCCCGTGTCCTGCGGTAGACGAGGCTGACCTCTGATGCCCCCATGCGGACGGCCGTGCGGGCGCAGTCGATAGCGGTATTGCCGCCGCCGACGATGGCCACGCGTTTCCCCAGTTTGACAGGAGTCCCCAGGTTAACTTCCCTCAGGAAATCCACTCCGCCCAGGACTCCCGGTTCGCTTTCACCCGGTACGCCGAGAGGCATCGCCTGGTGGGCGCCGACGCCTACGAAAACGGCGTTATAGCCTTCTGCAATAAGTTTGGCGGGAGATTCTACGCGCACGCCGGTCTTGATTACGGCGCCCGCGTTTTCAATCTCTTTGATGTCCGCGTCAAGTATGCGTACCGGAAGGCGGTAATCCGGGATGCCGACTTTCATCATGCCTCCGGGGGAAGGAAGTGCTTCAAGCACGGTGACTGCGTGGCCTTTGCGCGCAAGGTAATAGGCGACAGTCAGGCCGGCAGGCCCGGCGCCGATAACAGCCACGGACTTGCCCGTCGGCAGGGCGCGTTTTATCATGTTTCGCCACTCGCCGCTGTCGTTGTCCACGGCGTAGCGCTTGAGCTTGCGGATGGATATGGGCTCATCGATCGCACCGCGGTTGCAGGCGCTTTCGCACGGGTGGGCGCAGATATAGGCGCAGACGGAAGGAAACGGTATCTTTTCACGGATGACGGCCACGGCCTCGCCGGGTTTGCCCTCCGCTATGGAGCGTATGTAGCGGGCCGCGTCCACTCGGGCGGGGCAGCGGTGCGTGCAGGGAGCCTGCGCGGTCCATTTCTGGCCGATTTCAGGCGTTTCGATGTCTATACAGCCGTGCGGGCAGGCCCGTTCGCAGGTGTAGCAGCCGGTGCATTTTTCCGCCGACCATGCCAGCACCGTCCCGCGTTCGCGGCGCGAAATCGTCAATTTCTGTTCGGGGTACTGCGTGGTGACAGGCCGCTTGAACAGTGTCTTGAGCGTGACCCTGAGGCCCTTCAGCAGGCCGCTTCCGATGATTTCAGATGCCAACCGATTGCCTCCCCGGACGCATGAACCTTGCCCAATAGATGATAATGACGGCGGTTATTGCCAAATAAACGGGAACTGCCACCCAATTCGTCAGGCCGGGGGCGAAAACGGTTTTCACGGCCATGATGAAAAGGTTGAACATGGCAAGCGGCAGGAGGGTTTTCCATGCCAGCTTCATCGACTGGTCGATGCGAAAGCGCGGGATGGTGCTTCTTATCCACAGGATAACGAAGAAACTGGCGAGCATCTTGATGACCAGCCAGATTATCCCCGGCAGGAAAGGCCCGCGCCAGCCGCCGAGGAAGAATGTGCTGATTAATATCGAACCCACAACCGCTTCGCTGTATTCGGTCAGGTAAAGCACGGCGAATTTCATCCCCGAATATTCGGTATTGAAACCGGCGGTAAGTTCGGAATCTGCTTCAACCAGGTCGAACGGCGTGCGGTTGATCTCGGCGAGCAGCGCGATAACGAAAACGACGAAGGCCAGGGGTTGCGTGAGTGCGAAGGGGATTGTTTGAGCGCCTATGACTCCGGAGATCGACATGGAGCTCGAGGCCATCACTAACCCGGCCAGCGCCAGCAGCATGGGTATCTCGAAGCTGATGAGCTGGGCTATCTCGCGCATGGCCCCGATGAGCGAGTACTTATTGTTGGAAGACATGCCGGACATAAAGATACCGATCGCGGTGATCGCGCTCACGGCGGATATGTAGACCACGCCTACGTTGATGTCGGCCAGTTGCAGCCCGTCCGACAGCGGGATTACCGCTAAGATCATAAGCACAGGCACGAAAGCCATAGCTGGGGCGATCCAGAACAAAGGCTTGTCGGCAAGCGCCGGGATGATGTCTTCCTTGGTCAGGATCTTGATGACGTCGGCAAACGATTGCAGCAGGCCGAAAGGGCCGGCGCGGTTGGGACCGACTCTTGCCTGGAAGCGGGCGATGACGCGACGTTCAAGCCAGATGAACATGATGACGCTGATCATGAGGACGGCGATGAGCAGCACTGTCATTATGAGCAGATGCCACCAGAAATTCCCCGGCCAATCAGGTGCGATGGTTGCGGGGAGAAGGAACGCGGTACTCACTAGCGGTCCACCTCGCCCATCGAGATATCTATGCTGCCGAAGATGATGATGGCGTCAGCCAGTTTCTGCCCGATAAGAAGTTCTTTAAGGACTGTCAGGTTGATGAACGCAGGGGCGCGGAAATGGCAGCGGTATGGTTTCTCCGTACCGTCCGACACCAGGTAGCAGCCCAGCATGCCGCGCGGAGATTCTACCTGCGTGTAAGTCTCGCCTGCGTGGGGGCGCAGCCGCAGCGGCGTCGGCGTTTTTTCCTTGCCGGCCGGCATCTGCTCCACGGCCTGTTTGATGATGCGCAGGCTCTGCCGCATCTCGGCCATCCTGATGATATAGCGGTCGTAGCAGTCGCCGGCGGTGCCGAGGGGCACGTCGAATTCGAATTTGTCATATACCGAATAGGGCGCGGACTTGCGGAGGTCCCAGTTCACCCCGGACCCTCTTAGCAGCGGTCCGCTGGCAGAGTTATTTATGGCCGTTTCGGCTTTGAGTACTCCGATGCCTTTGGTGCGGGACAATAGTATCTCGTTCCCGGCGAGCATCGTATCATACTCGTCGAGATAGCCGGGCATGACTTTCAGGAAGCGGTCGAGTGCAGGCAGGAACTCTGTCGGGATGTCCTGGCTGACCCCCCCGAATCGCATGTAATTGTAAAGCAGCCTCTGCCCCGTGACCATCTCAAGCAGGTCGACTATCTTTTCCCTCTCTCGGAACATGTACATGAAGGCGGTAAAGAAGATGCCCATGTCATTCATGACCGAACCCACGGCCAGCAGGTGGCTCGCGATACGCTGGAGCTCTGCCATGATAACACGCAGGTATTCGGCCCTTTGCGGCACGGAGATGTTTGCAAGCTGCTCGACAGCCATGACATAAGGCCAGTTGTTGTTGATGGCGGAAACATAATCCAGCCGGTCCGAAAGCGGGATGTTCTGTTTATAAGTACGCTGTTCAAATAATTTCTCGACCCCGCGGTGAAGGTAACCGAATACGGGTTCGACGTCCTGGATGATTTCGCCGTCGAGCACCACGCGCATCCGGAAGACGCCGTGGGTGCTGGGGTGCAGGGGGCCGATGTTAAGGATGAAAGGCTCAGTTGCCAGCGTCATAAGCCTTCTCCTTGAAATCTTTCCTGAGAGGGTGGCCCTCGTAGCCTTCCCAAAGGACGATGCGGCGCATGTCGGGGTGTCCGGTAAAGCTGATTCCGAAAAGGTCGTAGATCTCCCGCTCCTGGTTTTGTGCGCCTTTCCATAGCCCGGCGAGTGATGGGATTTCGGCGCGATCGCGCCCGCATTTCACTTTCAGGGCGATGACCGTGTTGTTTTTGATCGAAACGAGGCGGTATATAAGTTCGAAACGGTCGGTGTAGTCGGCCGCCGTTACCATGTCGAGAAAATCAAAATCAAGCCCAGGTGTGTTCTTGAGGTAACCCGCGATGTGTGGCAGGGCGCCCGCCGTTACTTCGAGATAGTCAGGTTCCGCGAACACCACCTGTCCGTATTGCTCTTTCAGGCGCAGGGCTATCGAGTTAAGGTCGAGATTGGTCGTCATCAGGCCCTCGGCCTCGTGATGCTGTCTTTGGCTATCTTCTTGCGGAGCGTTTCGAAACCGGCCAGCAGCGCCTCGGGACGGGGAGGGCAGCCGGGGATGTAAACGTCGACCGGGACCAGGCGGTTGTAACCGGGAACGACGGCGTACGAGTCATGGAATATGCCCCCGCTGATGGCGCAAGCGCCCATGGCGACCACCCACTTGGGTTCGGCCATCTGTTCATACAACCGTTTTATCTGGGGCGCCATCTTCCAGCTGAGTGTGCCGGCGCATACCAGCAGGTCTGCCTGGCGGGGCGAGGCGCGTAACACTTCCATGCCGAATCGGGCGATGTCGAAACGGGGCGACGATGCCCCGATGAATTCAAATGTACAACATGCGGTGAAAGCTGTTACGGGCCAGAGGGAACTCTTGCGGGCCCAGTTGAGGGCTCCGTCGACTGTGGTGAAGAGCAGGTTGCGCTTTATCTCTTCGTTCATCCACGCCTCGGGATCGGGTATCGCATGCTGGCTGGCGGCGCGCAGGGACTCTATACCTCTGCCTTCCCGCAGGTCTATCTCGGAAGCGGGTGTGAGCGGATTACGTTCTATTTCCACTGCAGCACCCCTTTACGCCAGGCGTAGATGTATCCGAGGCTGAGGATGGCCACGAAAATTGCGGCGGCGACAAGCGCGAATACACCGAGGCCTGCGAGTACCAGCGCCCAGGGGAGCAGGAATACGAGCATGACGTCGAGCGCGACGGCGATAAGTGCGAAGAAGTAATAATGGGGATTGAACTGCACCCAGCTGCGCCCGGTTGTTTCAAGACCGCATTCCACTGTGCTGGATTTGACGGCGGACGGCTTGTAGGGGATTACCTTGAATTTACGCAGGAGCACAGGCAGGGTTATCATGACCCCGGCGAAAGCCAGGCTCACCAGTAGAAAGAGTGCGACATAGCCGTAACCCTGTAACAAATGGGTGCTCCTTCGGCTGGTTGGGAAACGAGAAAAAAGTATAACGTAAGTGAAGTTTAAAATCAAATTAGAACTGACACGATTCCGTATAATTCAATCAAGGGCCGCCCCTTCGATATTTATGCCGCTATCTGTCGCCGATTCTGTCAAGATTCACTCTAAGAAGACGGCGTATGCGCTCGTGTTCCGGTTTCCAGCAATCCCATACCGATCGACCCCATCTCAGGAGAGCCTCCCTGTAATTGTTTGGAAGGTCGTCGTTAAGTACATCCTGTACCGTAACCATCTTTGTCAGCGGGGGCGGCTGTAATACCGGCCATTCGGTTCGGGATTTACCCATCTCCATATGGGCCAGTTGGACTTCGCGGCCGGTAAATCCCCGCTCGAACACCAGGCAGAGGCCCATCAGTGCAAAGGCGGTGCGGATAGGTTTGGTCCCGGGCCCCGCATGCTGGGCGGCATAGGCGTCCACCGCAAGCTGGTGTATGAAGTCCGGTTCCCCGATAGTCAATGTGAAAGCGGACAACTCCCAGTACAACTGAAGGCAGGCGCAGGAAGCATGGAACTTCGAGTCGAACCCCAGGTCGGGAGTATCAAGGCTAAGCCCGCAGCCCGGGCATACTACGCCGGGCATTTCATGCGTTCTTTAAGGTCCCGATATGGAGGATTATAAAAGATGCTATATATTGACACGTACAACCCTGCGTCCTGTGTGATTAACGCCTTATTTCTTGGAGGGCGGCAAACGGCTCGCTGGCCGGGGCATTAAGTATCCCGTAGATTACCACGCTGATCCCGGCCGCAAAAAAACACCACACCGACGTCAGGTATCCGGAATAGAATATCCCTGTAACCACCCCCGAAACGGCAATAAGTATCCCGAACCCCCACATCCATTTGAACGTCGATACAAAAGGCGGCAGGACTGTCAGGGCCAGGTAGAATATGAAGGCGTAACGGGCTATGTTGAACGGGAATTGGTCGTTGTATTGAATATGGAATCCCTGTATCTCCGGGGTCACCCTGTAAAAAATAAGGCAGAAGGCATAGACGAGGGCCGTCGCGGCCCCGATGGCTGTCAAACGTGTCAGGATGGCTTTTCGCGCCTCTGCGTGCTCCATCAGGCGCAGTGACAGCGGTAAAAATAAAGGCCAGATGACCAGGGCGAATGTCAAAAATATGTGCTCGGCGACATTTTGAAGAACGGCATATTTCCCTGCTCTCAATGTGACCCAGAGTATGCCTTCGCAAAACTGTTGAAGGCCGAACAGGAAGGGTATCGAAGCAAATAACTTCTGTTCGGGTTTAGTGGCTTTCCTGACAGTGACCACTCCGATGGCGGTGAGCACCGCTCCGGAAGTAAAACTGGCCTGGGCCGAGAAGCACATAAGTTCTTCCTGATTACCGAATGACTATTATCTATGGGGCGCGGTGATGCCGTCCCTGCAATATGCGGGGCACTTTATTTTACCTTTGCCGTAGCGGCTTCCGGCAGCGCCTTGACACTTGGGGCAGGGCTTCAGGAACCCGTTGGCGTCGACGGTATCTCCCGTGCCCTTGCAATATACGCAGGTGATGTAGCCTTTACCTGCGCACGTCGGGCATGTTTCTCCGGCCATAAGCGTCCTCCAAAATAGTTTTCTTGATGATATACCAGCAATGCTTGCTTGTAAACCCTCGTTTCTTCGACCGGATGGGGGAGAGCAGTCCGTTGGTTTTATGGGTTTCCGCTTCGTTCGCGCGTTTGGCCGCGGAAGAAAGAGTCTAATGGCTTTGCGGTATCAGGTTAGCGGCGAAAAAATCAGAAACTTTGTTCACGAACTCGGCAGGGCCTGCGCGATAACCCTGGCTGTGAAGGGCAGCAGGTATTTCCCAGAGGGTATCATTCGGGTTAATGGCGCCTTTGAACAGAAGTTGCGTTTCGGAAAGCGTGGTCAGGTCGTCTTTTTCTTCATGGATAAACAACACCGGCGCTGTTACCGAAGCAACCACGCTGACCGGGTCAACCTCCCGGTAGCCGAATAAGATGAAAGATCCCAGCCTGACTCCCGGGAGAAAAATATCCACCAGGAATGAAGGGATATGCCTTGCTTGCGCCTGGCCGTAGACCATGCTCGTCACGCTGGCAAAACAGCCGTCCAGCACCACTGCTCCTACCTGCTGGCGGCTGGCGAAAATACACGCAGAAGCCGCTCCGCTGCAAAAACCTAAAATACCTATGCCGGAAGGTTTGAATCCAAGGCTTTCTACATAATCGAACGCTCCGCCCATGTCCCGGTCGATGTTGAGAAGGTTTCGGGCATTCCCCTGTGATTCGCCGCGCCCCCGCAGGTCGAAAAGCAGTACGTCGAATCCTTTGATATTCAAGTCCCGGGTAAGGTCGAGTGTATCGACCAGGTCGTCGGCGCGGTTCTGAAAGCCTCCATTCACTATTATGATCGCTCTCTCACCTTTACCGGGGATATACCATCCCTTGAGCACAAGATTATCTACCCGGCTGGAGAAAGCCACGTCCGAATAAACCAGCCCGACGGAATCAAGAGAATCTTTCAACGGCAGGCGCGGTATTGCCATGGCCGCAACCGCGCCAAAGACCGAAAGCCCTGTGTAAACGACAATCAGGGTGACAAGGACTGCGCGGGCGATAATCACCCGGGGCGTATTATGGTGTGCGGCATCTTCAGGCATCGTTGTCTCAATGTATTGTTTGCGTCGCCCTGTTGTCAAGGGCGGCACATCTCTGCCGGGTCATGAAAAAGTTCAGAAACATATTGGACTCTCTGGGGGGTGAAGACAGGGAGCCCGATTGAAGCAGATCTATCTAGAAAGTTATTACCGAAGCGGGTATATTCGCTTCATGCATTACGTCAATGATGTTCTCGACAATCCCA
>CAIMVG010000003.1 GCA_903844845.1 uncultured Dehalococcoidia bacterium
GGCGAGGCCTGCCGAGTTGAGGCGGTGCGCACAATTAACTTATGTTACCGGCCAGACTGAGCCGCAGTGAAGTTAGCATAAGACTTGATTGTGCGCAGGGGCGGGGTACAGATGCGGCCCTTCGATACATTTGATGGAAAACCAGGCCGAGGGACACTCCGGCTTATGCGGCGCTGGACGGAGTGGACCGAGGGGAGACTGATTATAGATATGCCTGTTGAGCAGAACCTGCGTTTTGGGGGTGCGGATGCCAGTCGGCGCGGCGTCCGTGTTAGAGCGGCGACTGGCATGGGGCGGTATAAATGGTGCCCTACGACACTCGTTTGCGGCAACACAGAACGTGCGACGCTCCGGCGAACATTTAGCGGTGACGGAGCGGAGCACGAGGGAACGAGCCAGTTATAGCCAACGCCAACTTATTAGGCATGAACTGGCGAGTGACCGTTTCAACCTCCCGCTTGCCGCAAGGTGATTGGGGGGCGGGTAACAGTCCGCCGGTGAGCGGGCTGTTACGGGGGACATACTCAAGACTTTTCAGATGCGGGGGCCAGTCGGCGGCCTGTGTGCGGACGACTGGCAGGCGGCGGGGCTATGAATACGTACCCCTCGACAAGGCACTGATGATTAACAGGATAGCGGCTGCAACCCGGCGCTGCCTACCTCCCCTGCCGGGGTGCGCCGCGAAAGAGCGAGCCAGGGCGGAACCCGAAAGAGCGGATAATGCGTTTTGGCGGGGCGGGTGCCAGTCGGTGCGGCGTCCGGAGCGGCGACTGGCAGGGGCGGGGACACCAGCCTCGTGCCCTCCGTTGATATAAACGCTTTACCCTAGCCACTGCGAAGCAGATCGGCTGGGTAAAGCCACTATAACCGTAAGAAGCGTTACCCTCGCCGTCAGCATCATCGAGGGGCGGGTTCAGTCGGGCGGACGTGTCAGGGAGCACGACTGAACGGGGCGGAGTGGCCTCTGCGTAACCTCAAGGTTGGGCGGGGGCGAGTGCCAGTCGACGCGTGTGTGTGGCGACTGGCACGGGGACGGGCACCTCCTGCCCTCCGAAAACGCTTATTCTGGATTCCCGAGTCTGCTGCTCGGGAATGACAAACGGGGCAATGACACAACAATAGGAGAAACAAATGGCAGACACCGATAAACCTAAGAAGGCAGGCCGCCCTATGCTGGTATTTGATGACAGTCAGTGGGCTATCATTGATGCCAAACTGGCAGAACAATGCCCTGACGGGGAGATAGCGGCAGCCCTCGGCATAGACCGCGCTACGTTTCTCAACCACAAGAAAAAGGATCCTGCATTTGCTGAACGCTACGAATGCGGCAAAGAGAAGGGAAAGAGTTTGATGCGCCACCTGGCGTTCGAGTCGGCCAAAGGTTGCGACCCCAAACCCCTGCTGGATGAAAACGGAAAGCAGGTTTATAAAAAGAATGGCGAACCAGCTACTTATGGTGGGCGTGAACCTAACATAACGATGCAGATTGTGCTTGGCAATACATACCTGGGTTTTAAGGACAAGCAAACTTCGGGTGAAGTGGTATTCAGAGTGGTAATGGATGACTGATTACGTCATCCACGTACGCAACACACTGAAACACCCATGCCAGCACGAGTTCGTACACTGCGATAAGAAACGCATCGTCATCAAGGCGGGGCGCAGGGGCGGAAAGACCGTCGGCATCGCCACACGGGCAGTAAATCGCTTCCTGAGCGGGCGCAGGCAGCTTTACGCGGCGCCAACAGCAGAACAAACCGACGCGTTCTGGTTCGAAGTGTTAAGAGCGCTGGCTGAACCACTCCAATCCGGGGCGCTCAAGCTGGATAAGTCGGAGCGCACCATCGAGAAGCCCGGCACCAAGCAGAGAATCAAGGCCAAGACGGCATGGAACGCCGACACCCTGCGCGGAGACTATGCCGACGACCTCTACCTCGACGAATACCAATTAATGAATGAGGACGCCTGGGAAGTGGTTGGCCAACCCATGCTGCTCGACAACAATGGCGACGCGGTGTTCATCTACACACCGCCGTCACTCATCTCAGCGGGGGTGTCAAAAGCGAGGGACCCACTCCACGCCTCCAAGCTGTTTAAGAAGATGCAGTCGGACACCTCCGGTTTGTGTGCTGTGTTCCACTTCACGTCGTGGGACAATCCTTTCATATCGCGTGTTGCACTGCAGATAATAGCGCGTGATATGAGCCAGACGTCCTACCGGCAGGAGATCATGGCTGAGGACGACGAGGTATCGCCCAGGCAGCTCATCTACAGCGGTTTCAACGAGAGTGTGTGCAAGGTACCGCGCATGGCTATAAACGACAGATGGATTGTTTACTCTGGTCATGACTTCGGCGGGGCTAATCCAGCGGCATTGTTCTTCGCACAGAATCCGGACACAGGATTTTTATATGCCTTTCAAGAATATCTGCCCGGTGGCGGCAGGTCAACTTTTCAGCACGTGGAAGAGTTCAAGCGCATCACCGCCGGCTTGCATGTCAACAGGAGGGCAGGAGGCAGTCATCAGGAAGATGAGATAAGGCAGGGATATGCAGCGCATGGCTGGCCGATCAGGGCTCCCAAAATAGAACGGGTTGGTGCTGGCATCGACAAAGTGCGCGGCATGTTCGAGCTGGGCAAGGTCTTCATATTCGAGGACCTGGTGCATACGCTGTCCGAGTTATCGGTCTACAAGTGGAAAGTGGATACGAGCGGCACGATTACCGACGACATTGAGGACAAGGCCAAGTTCCACCTGATGGACTGTATGCGATACATCCTCGGCGAGTTCGCGCCTGAGACGGCGGATATTCGAGGTGGGCCGGAGGTGAGAGGGGGGTGGTAGACGAGAGGTCAACTGCCTAACCCATTAACTTTGTTTAATCCCAACTCTCTCCATTGGCATTGCAGTCGTTCTACGTCTATTTTGCCCTTGGGCAGAGACCAGCACGGAGTCCAATCTTTTAACCCCTGGGCACGAGCTGTATCTATACCCGCCTGTATCTGTTTAGCAACGATATTTGATGTTTCCAGAAAAGCCTCAAAACCAGCCTCTTTGGGCAGAAGACGAACAAAAACATAATAGTTGTTTTCCCCAAGCCACTGGTCGTAGGTAGTGCCGACCGGCCAAAAGGCCACTTTGTTTTGAGATGTTTTCACCTGGAGATTGGCGTGCCACGAACCGTCAACACTGGATACCAAAACATCGACTCCCGCAGTATTTCTTATCGTTGGCAGGGCGATTAAACCGCGTAAGCTCAGTTGAGATACGACGAAATGAACGCCTGCAACACCTATGAGAGTATTTGAAACCCTCAGTTTAGTGATAGTCATAGACCTGCCTGCTCCTTTTGAGTGCCTATTATGAAAAGAACACAATACACAGTTTGCGATAACGATATATTAAAAATTCAAAGCCGAGTATTGCCACTTACCCGCGAACGGAGAATATACCATAGAAGCAATGGGGAACTGGTCTGAGAGAGCTTTGAAAGCGGGTTTAAAATGTTTGTCGAAATAAATTTCATCCCAATAGTCAGTTATTATTAAGATTACTTTGAGTTTACTATGGCAACCAATCGCACAGGCTATACCCAAGTTCAAATGGAGAATGAAATTGGCTCTGCCTTCACATGCGATAACAAGTAAATCGGTACAGGGGCCCTTTGTATCGCTCGGAATGTAATTTATCCCCTCTTCCGAAGGGAAACCCTGCCCCATACGCTTTGCCCACCCTTTTCTGCGCGGCTCCCCTGCATCGTCGAAAAAATCGGAAAACATAGAACTGGCGACATGTATACTCCTGCTTGATATCCCGGAGCCGCCCAAATTTTCAACTAACTGATTACGAGCGATCATTTGTTCCTCCTTGTCGACATGGGTTTTCTTGTATCAAACCACTTGTGTGCGAATTAACAATAACAAACTGCTATTTTGTTTTTTCATTAATCTGTTTATCAAGATCTTCCAAGAGGCTACAGAGGGATCGATAGCCTGTCTGCCCCGGTCCCGAACTTTTATCATTATATGGGGTGCGCGGGTCAACCATGATGTAATTTTTACATTTCCTGCATGTATCCGTAACGCCGTATTCGCAAACTTGCCAACGGGCAACCGCTTCAGGTAATTTCATAGTATTTCCTCCTTAATTTAATTCACTTGATTTCACGGACGAATAATTATCGGACCTCTTCAGTGTTTTCTAATACAACCTCCTTCCAAATTGGTATTAATTTGTACCCACTTTTTTCATTGTTTATTAGTGGGCGCTTTAGCACTATGCCATGTATTTTCCCTTGTTTTTTTGTTTGTGCTCCCAGGGATGAAAGTGAACCACCAACACCAGTTGAATCCTCTCCAAGTTTCTTAAGTTGGTCTTTCCAATCATCCTCATCATTATGGGCCAGACTCACTAATATACGCTTGGCCTTCGGGCTCAAACCTGCCCATGCCGAAAGAACAAGGTCTTTTGTCCAATCATCTACTGGCAAGTTGATACTTTTGCTTACAAGTTCTTTATTTCCTTGTAATTCGCCAAGTTTAGCCATTACTGAGGCTAATTCACCAATTTCCCCTTCGACTGTAATCGTGATCTTTGCCATAGAATCTCCTTAAAGCCTTTTCATTCTTGGATGTATCTATTATACCATACCTTGTCAAGCATAAGTAAAACTTAAGAAACTTGAAGCAATTTGACAACTGGCAATGACACGTGAGGTTATATGGACTATTTGAAACTTATCGAGGAAAAGCAGAGTGAATATGCTGGCATGTATGAACGCATGGACTCCGACGCGGCCATGTTTCACACCCGCCCCTACCAGATGCTCGGCGTAGACGGCAAGAAGATTAACAAGGCCTATCACATCACCCTGCTGGACGCATCCCAGTTTCTGGACAAGACCACCACACGTATAACCTCCGTCAAGCGCCAGGTGCTTGTCGAAGCGGAGAAGCTGTCGGGGGAAAAGACGGCTATTATCGAGAACTTCCTGACCGACCTCCAATTTGAGATAGACTCGCGCTTATGCGACAGCGGAGAAAGGGACTCCTACACCCAGCACAGCGAGTTGGTCTGCGCCAGAGGGCCTATCGTGGAACAAAACCTCCTGCGTGTGGAAGGCGGACAGCTGGTGCCTGACTCGCGGCCCATCGATGCCAGATGGTTCACCTACGAGTTGAGCGGGGGAAAGATGCTGTGGGGCTGTGTGGAAAGCATGCGCAGTGCCGCCGATATTGAGAACGAGTTCGGCTGCCAGGTATCAGGCAAGAGCGCCTCCGTGCTGGACTTCTGGAATGAGAAGATGGAGCTTATCTACGTTGACAGACGACTCGTGGCCGAAAGGGCCAACGGCTACGGCTACCCACCCTTCGTCATGGCCTTTCCTGCTACATCCTCAGCCATACGGGACGCCGACTATTATATGCGTCTGGGAGACTCCATCATGCACTCGCTCCGTACCGCGGACAGCAAATACCTCTTCGACGAAAAGAACTTCGTGGCCTCTGTCCTGAAGACGCTGGCTTCCAAATCCATCGCGCCTGACCTGCAGTTTCCCTCGCCTGCCGATGGGGATTACCAGAAGCTGCCGCAGGAATATCCCGCCGGAACAGGCGTCATGTTACAGACACATGAGCCGGTTGAACTGATACCGCGGCCTGACGTGTCCGAGGCAGTCAAGGAATATGACATCAAGATACAGGGGCAGATAGACCGGGGCACCTTCTCGGCGCTGGACTACGGCACCATCGACATGCCGCTGTCTGCCGTGGCGATTTCCCGTGTGATGCAGGGCAAAGATGAACTGCTGCTGCCGCGCCTTAACGCGCTGGCGGCGCTGTGCCAGGCCTCCGCCCGAATGAAGGTAAGGCAGTTTCAACGACTGGGAGAAAAACTGGACCTCGGAGAATACGGACACCGGCGCAGTTATTCGCCCGTAGACCTCGACGGGGAATACATCATCAAGTATCGATTTTATACCTCGTCACAGGAACAGATGGCCGGCGCCGCCGCAATCTGTAACGCTCTGGGCGACCACGTATCCGAAGAGTTCAAACAGGATCAGATACTTAAACTGCAGGACCCGGCGGGAATGCGGGCGCAGATCGCCGCAGAAAAGGCCGTGAGAGACGACCCGGCGCTGGAGAAATACGACCAGATGTGCCTGTTCATCAAGGGACAGGAAGCGGCCACGGATTTGGGCGTAAAGAAAGACCTCGACATGAAGGCGCGTATCACACTCGACCTGCTGATAGGCATTCTGAAGCAGCGCAAGATAAACGGGGGGCAGGGCAAGCCGTTGAATCTGGCAGAGAAAGCCAAGTCGCCGGCCACGCAGGCGGTGCCCATGTTTGCAGGGGGGCAGGGGGTGAATACGGTATGAACGAAGAATATTTGACGATTGAAGAGGCGGACGGGAGGATACGGGAGGCGCTGGACGAACCAGAGGGCGGGCAGGTGGCGGGTGTGGGACAGGGAACGGGCGACAAGGCCACCGGCAAGTTGGATACTGTGAAATAATGGGCGGGATACTTTTAAACCAGATATCACGGATTCGACTTCAGTCTTGTCTTAATTGAACACAATCATCAAGATGATTATAATAACTAGTATGCATAATACACTTGACTAACTAATCAGATTATGCTATTGTTTGGTTTAAGGAGGAAGAAATTTGGATACCAAACAAAGTATGAGGTTAGAAAGCTATTTCTTAAATGCACAACTCTTTCTGTGGGGTCTGGGAAGTGGGCAAAAGGAAACATATAAATGGCTTGAACTGCATAGCATACAATTTGAAAGGGCCACTTATGAAAGTGTCCGTTTGCAGCTGATTGAAACCATTGGAATCCAAGGTGTCATACAAAAAATAATTATACCGTTGGTTCAAAAGAAGTTCCCCAAAGAAAGTCGAGACTTTTTACGAGAAAAGTGGAACAATCATCGGTTACCTGACCTAACTGAGGTCAATAAACTTACGATTAATGACAACTTTAAAGAACTAAAAGAGAAAAAAGATGCCGGAGGGCAATATCGACTTTGGAAACCCTTCTTAGAGATTAGCACTCAGAATCCTACCTGGAATTATGTGGAAAGATGGGGGCAACTTGCGCCTATTTGGTTTTTGGAAATTGAAGATACATTCCACGATGCCAAGTATTAAAGATGAAGATTTGTAGGCTAACCAAGGGAGGTAAAAATGGCTAACTTGAAATCGAATGTTGAATTTCAACTGAGAAAAGTAAAAGAACTAAGGAACTCATCTGGGAAAACTGAAATATTAACTCACCCTGATCTCGGGAAGGTAAAGGAGAAGGTTAGGGACGACCAGACTCTGCGGCTCTTGAAAACCGATCGAAGCGCTCTTCAGTTTGCTCGTAATTATTGTAACCGAAGCGATGAACGGAAAGGGTTAGGCGAGGGGGAAAAATTCTTAGGTGTCGTGGTTGTGCAATTTGAGGACTCATCAATTGGTGCGAAGCCTGTGCCTTCCACTATTCCGCAGATTAAAATAGCAGGTCACAGTGCTCGCCGCAAAGCCGGTACGACCACCTGGCTTTACTACGTTCAACCCGAGACATGTAAGGCATTTCATATTGATACAACAGCGACCGGCGAACACCTTGTCGGGGAAAAAGTAGAATCTTGAAAGACACCTGACATTTGGAGAAAATGCAGTGGTGGACACAATTGGTATTTCAACCGACACTCAGGATTTCGTATGGGAATGGGGGGACCACTGGTTCCAGTTCGCCCGCCAAATATTCTCTTTGCTTCTGGACGAGGAATCTCAATTTGCTCCTCACACCCCTAGTGACCTGGAGGAGTTCCAACACCACGAGCTTCGTGCCTGGTTTATCGAGAATGCTGAGAGGATTATCCCTTTATGGGGCAAGTTTTATGAGGCGAAATTTGCCGAACTCGAAATTGATGATAGCACTCCCTATTTACACTGGTTAAATCCTTTCAGGATGTTTTATGAGCCTGAATATCTAAGCGAATTGGCCCATGTGCTCCATATGCAAGAAACTGATTCTACATGGGAACCATCTGAAAAGGGAGCATGGGACGCCTGCATGTTGTTGTTTACACAGGGAACTATCGTAAGGCAATTCTACGACTGGGTATGCATTGAGGACCTGGGTAAAACCGATGAATGATGCCAGGGAAATCTGGTTATTAGCATTAATTGAGATTGAGGCAAATGTATCCTGGCTCAATTTCTTAACGTGGTTCAAAGACACACAAGGGCTTGAATACGATAATACTCATTTCATTGTCGGCGTTCCCACCGCATGCGTAGCCGAATACCTGAAAATAAATTGGCGCCCTCCAATAGAGAATACCCTTGAACGAATAATGCAAAGGGGCATGAAAGTGCATTTCCAGATTGTCTCACCATGGTTCGCGAAAGTTAAGAGCAGGGATGAAAAAATCTCATTGATCACTGTCGATGACCCTGGCTCTAGATCCCTTTCAGCCTTGACCGAATTGGAAAAGCTTAGGGGTTGCCTGATGGAGTTAGTCAGAATCCCCGATCCTGATGTCACTTGTTTTGTAAAACTTGCCGGGATGAAGTGGGGATTAAGATTCGAAGGTCATGCTGGTGCAACAAATCCTTAACGGATTTTGAATTGGAGGTATACATATGACAAATCCAAGTAAGATATTAGTCGTCTGTTCGGGCAATACTTGCCGATCGCCAATGGGAAAAATTATTTTAGAGAAGATGCTCCAAGATCATGGACTGGATACAACATACAAGGTGGATAGTGCAGCTTGCGTTAAGACTAGCGACACAAAGGCTCATCCAAACTCCCAAAAAGTAATCGAGGAGCTTTATGGGGAAGACTTACTAGCGAGTCATGTACCGAAGAAGTTGACCAAGGAAATGATTGACGAGGCGAAAGTTATTATAGTCATGGAAGAATACATGAAAGGCAGTCTCCCCGCAGATAAAGTTATTGTCTTGGGAATCCAGGATATTTGGGGCTCAAATATTGCCGCCTATAAAACGTGTGCTGGTGAAATGCAACAGAGCTTTCGGAAATATTGGCTAAAGATAACAAACGGGGTTTCTCAACTTCAGAATACTTCGTCTCAACCACCAGCCACTGATATTAAAGAGATATCAGATTTAAAGATGGCAGAAATTTTGAAGAAATATGGGTTGGACCCGTGGCCCTCTGCCCCAAAAATATGTGAAGAAGTTCTCAAAATTGCCAAAAGTGTTAATTATGGCCGAGGTACCCATTCCAAAACCGTTACAAGGCTCATGCTGAATATGTATGATGACTTGGTAGCTATTGATCTCATCAAACGTGTTAACAACGGCCGTATTCTTGCTGAGATGATCGGGTTGTCTCACGATATTGGAGTTGGCAAGGAAAAACCTAATGAAGAGCACAATCACGCCGGTTGGCGGATATTAAAAGAACAGTTGTGGGAAGGGCATACCCTAGGTGATAACGAAGAGGATTCGCGCGCCCTGATAATGTATGGCGTCTTCTATCACAGGGATGAGATTATTGACGGCAAGCTTAAGCCTTTAGGTGATATACCTTTTTGGGACTCTCGGACTGCTGCCCAATTCGTGTCTTTAGTTCGAATCGCTGATGGGCTGGACTATGGTTACTGCACAGGTGGCCCAGATAAGATAAAGAAAGTGGAAATGGTTAGAACCCCGAAAGGAGTCGAGTGCAGAATTTTCCCACGGCCCGGACAGAACGTGATATCCCTTATCGCAAAATCCTATAAAAAGCGTGAGGTATTTGAAGCTACATTCGGCAAGTTAACATACTGGTTACCTGGGGAAGGTGGCAGCTGGGTGCCTTGGAAACCAGGCACATCATGAGTTCAACCATCCTCATATCTTAACCAAACTGACTGAAGTTTTACTATTAATTTATTAAGAACTAATTCTAAATATAAAGAACGCGATATTATTCCTTTTTTGAATTCTTACGCCAGATAAAAAATATCTAAACTAAATAATCAATAATTCAACCAACCCGGAAGCCTCGCGGAATAACAACGCGGGGCTTTTTCTATTTAAAGGAGATATAACAGATTATGGACGGAACTGGAACTAAGCAGGACACCGGGGTGACGCAAAACTCGCCCGCGGCTTCTGCGACTGCACAGGAAACTCCAACGGCACCTCAGACTTTTACCTCGGAACAAGTACAACAACAGATCAGCGCAGCCCTATCCAGGGCGGGCAGGGAAACCAAGAACCTCGAAACTGCCCGGGCCGATATCGCCGCACGCGAAGCCCGAATCATCAAGGCCGAACAGGAACGGGAGCTGGCTGAACTCGAAGCGGTGAAAGACAAGCCCGAGGAACTATCCATCATCCAGCGCAGGCAGAAGCTGGCCGCCGACATCCGCACCCATAACGAGGAAGTCGAAAAGCGCAACCTCGAATGGGCAACCCGCGAGGCGGAAGTCAGCGAAGCGAAGGCCATCCGGTTTGAACTGGCTCTCAATGGCGCCGCCGAGAAACACGGGGTCTCACTCGAAGTTCTCAAAGCTAAAGCGGAAAAACTCGGCGTAATCACGCCCGACGGCATCGAGGAACTGGCTGCCGTCCTGCCAAAGAAAACCATTGTACCTGTGCCTGATTCAGGGAAAGGGATGGGGGGCGAAGACGCCTCAAAGCTCTCGCCGGAAGAGAAATTCAGGCGAGGTGTGGAAAGGGAAAAGAAGGGGTAAGGAACTACGACAAAGTTGAGGGCACGGCACGCCGTGCCCCTACAAACGAGATTCTGGATGCCGGATTCCTCTACGGCATGACAACGAGGGGACGTGGGGAACGAGATTGCCGCGCTGTGCTCGCAATAACAACCACGAATATTCTGGATTCCCGAGTCTCGACGCTCGGGAATGACAACGAAATAAATAAGGAGAATGAATGCTAACACTTGCAGACTATCAGAAACTGGACAAGGACATGATTGTCCAGGCCATCTATGACTGGATCTTCCAGAGCGATTCCGGATTCCTTTCGAAACTGGCCGTGCGCGAGGTGAAGGGCAACGGCATCAAGTATGACGTCAAGACCGCCCGCGCCGCCGTATCGTTTCAGGACCCGATGGACGACATCCCTGAAACGACCCCGACCTTTGTGCAGCGGAGCGCCGCGCTCTACGTCGCTATCAAGGACACTCTGGTTTCCAAGTTCGCTATCGCTACCAATTCGACGCAGAACCCCGAGTTCGTGCAGATTAAAAGCGACATCGAGGACTTCACCGCCGCTATCAACAACATCCTCGTCCTCGGGCAGACGACCACGGCGGGCAGCACAAAGCAGCCCAAGGGGATGCTGAAACTTATCTCGGAACTGGAAAGCGAAGCGACCACCGACCTCGACGCCATCAACAACACCCAGGTTATCGCGAACTCCGCCACTTCCGGGGCTCTCACGCTCGACAAGCTGGACGAGCTGATCGACGCCGTGAACGGGGCAAACTTCCTGATGATGTCCAAGATGTCCCGCCGCAAGCTGAACATCCTCGCCCGCGCCTCCGGCAGCATCCTGAAAGTGGAGCAGGACGGCTTCGGGCGCTTCATCCAGATGTACAACGACCTCCCGGTATACATCAACACGAACATCCCCAACAACATGCCGGACAGCATCGCATCTGTGCTGACAACTTCGACTTATGACCCCTCCACGACACGGGCCGCAGGCAACGACAACTCGCCCATCTTCTGCGGGCGCATCGGGGACGATGGGGCTTTCTGCGCCAACCAGGCTATCCCGCTGACGCAGGAACTGGTGGGCACTTCACAGAAGAAAGACGCGGAAATCCGCCGCGTGAAGTGGTATCACGGCTTCGCCGCTTACGACAAATATTCGCTCGCGGTGCTAACCGGCTGCTGCCCCACGGACTAAATAAACAAGAGTGAGGTGAAAAGGAAATGGCTTTAACAGACGCACAGAGCGGGGCGCTCATACTCGACGGGAGCATCCCGGTGGAAGTTACCCTCGCCGGAACGGTTGCCAAGGGCGACCTCATCGGCTATTCGACCGGCTGGAAACGGGCGCTGGCTACTGCCGGCAGCGTCGTCCAGGGGAAGGCCGTCGCGGGAATGGATGGCAAGACCGGCGACAAGATCGTGGCCTATTTCGGCAAGACGCGCATCGGCGGACGGCTGACCGCCATGACGGCGGGTTCGGCGGTTTTCGGAGAAGAGGGGAGCGGGAACGGAAAATACACCGAGACCATCCCCACGACTCAGAACGACTCCACCAAGCAGGTGGGGGTATCGATTTCCGCGACCGAAGCGGTAATCGACCCGAACGCAGAAGCTGATACAGTGCACGCGTAGGGGATGGGGGGGGCGGGGGACCGCCCCCTTCTCTTCTTTAAGGAGAATCCATGAGTTATCTAATACCGCAAATCACGCTATCGCAATTACAAAGCATGACCCCCGGGCAGATTAAAGATTCGCCCTCTGTCATCGTAACCAACGAGGAAGGCCATTACCTGGGGATACTGATTGTGCCGCAGACGGATTTCATCAAGGCGCAGGCCGAGTACATGGGCGAGATGTCTAACGGGGTGAAGCCGAGGAAAGACGATGTTTCGGCTGCCGTGATCTCAAACGAGCCGAAAGTTAAGCGGGCGAGACGCAAAATAGTACGCCGGAAAAAGAAAGACAAGCCAAGTAAAAGCAAGGGGACGATAGAGGCGATAGGGTAAAACAGCCTTTGTTTATTAACCTATAGTTACAACCACTTTTGTGACATTAGGCGCTATTGACGTCGTAACTAAAGTTGACCCTGTGAACTCCTTTGTAATGTTACCCGAAATTGTCAACGCATAAGCCAAATCATCATCGACCTCGAAACCATTGACGTCAAGGTATTGAATGGTCGCGTTAAAGGTATAGGGTTGGGCACCAGAGTTGGTTATAGAGAATTTCCAAGCAATACGCCACCAAGTGGAATTCTGTTCGGTAACGGCCCACCCAATGTTACTAATCTGAGCGGAAGTCGTTGTGGTCGGTGGATAACTCTGGCTGGCTATATTCACAACCACCTTTGTGATTTTGGGGGCTATTGAAGTGGTAACTAAAGTTGAACCGGTAAATTCCTTTGTAGAACTCCCTGGAATGCTCAGGCCGTAAGCCAAATCGTCATCGACCTCGAAACCATTAACATCCAGATATTGGATTGTCGCATTAAAATAATATGGTTGTGTCCCTGGATTGGTGAGGGTAAATTTCCAGGATACGCGCCACCAAGTGGAATTCTGTTCGGTAACGGCCCACCCAACATTGCTAAGCTGAACTGAAGCAGTTGTGGTTGGTGGATTGGTCTTACTTGTCGTAGTGCTAGTTTGAGTAATAGCACTGGTGGTTGGGGATTGACTTTGGCTAGTTGCGTTGAAAGGGGTGGTTGCGGGTGGGGTATACAACTTAGCTTGCAAAACTGTAAGCTCGGGAATGGTGCGTTGGGCCCCTAAAACGGTTTGGTAGGTAAAAGTACCTAACACTTTACCCACGAATTCAATGATGTCATTCTCTAACAATCTTGAACCAGAATAATGTACGTACACATCATCCGACCAAAAACCAAAGGAAGAAGACGTAACATAGACACGTAACACGTAATTATTGTTGCCGGATTCGGTAACCTGTACTACCTGGCCTGTGTAATAAACCTGTTTACCTACATACTGTTCAATGTTGCGGAATAAATCCTGGTAATTAACGATAATACTTTGAGATTTTAATTGGTCAAATGTGGCGGCTGCAGTGGTTTTTGGGATGATGCTAGTGGTTGAGGGTGCCATCGTGGTTTGACTGCTAGTATTTGGTGAGCTAACGGTATTCGCGTAAGGCGTTAAATATCCGCTGCTGCTAGAACAAGAAAACAAACTCACAGATAATACCACCACGGAAGCAATTAACAACCTCTTCACTTGCATCTCCTGCCTAAATCACCTGGATCCACATATCAACCATATCTACGCCAACTATGAGTGCCACAATTATACACCCGTAAAGCAAGACAAAAAGACGAGTAGCCAACCATCAGCTACGAGATAACCGTTCACACCGCCAATAAATTTATCCTGGATTCCTGGGTCTCGACGCCCGGGAATGACCACATTGGGGGACGGGATTGCCACAAGTTAAAGGGATCGTTTAACCGTTCAGAGGAATAAAACCGGGGGTGATATATGGCATACGCAAAACTTTTCTTCACAAGCGGCGGCGTTCAGGTCTCCGCGGCTCCTGCCACAACGAACGCCGTCGCGTTCACACTCCGCGCTGATCAGAACGAAATCGGTTCGCCAACCGGCATCACCGCCAAAGCTGACAGCGGTTACACCGTTGCCACCGGCTGCACGATTACTCCCACCGGCACATCGGCCGCTAAGTGGGCTCTGGCTCCTGACTCCGGCGGTTCTCCCGGTACATTTGGGTCTTACGGCGCAGCTTTAACCCTTACCGGAACGATGGACAACGCAACCGGCATCCCGTTTTGGGTCAAGGCAAAGGCCACGAGCGACGAAACGCCTGCAAACGATACGTCCGTAACGCTGGTTCTCGCCGGTGTAGCTTCAGCCGTATAAGGGGATTTAACAACCATGTTAAGCGGTTTTCCTTGTAGCAAATCCATAACGGTGACGGGATCCGCAGACGGGGCCCAAACCAATATACCGCACAGGATAACCGTCTTCAGGAAAGCCGGTTCGGACTCCGGGGACACGGTATACATCGGGACTCGCTGCAACGTAGACTTTTCCGACCTGAGGTTCACCAACGCCGGCGGGACAGAACTCGGATACTGGCGCGAACCGTACAGGGACAGATACGCATCCGGGGACAATACCTCGCGCAGTTTTTACGGTGCCACCTGGCGCTGCCAGAGTTTCAAGGCAGACCACTCCGGCACCGTAATCGGTGTGTATCTTTGGGTCAAAAGGATCGGAAGCCCGTCGAACCTCATCGTACGGTTAAGGGCCAGCACCACCGGGACCAACCTGGCCTCGGTAACAGTAGATCCTTCGTCAATCGGCACAGCGGGCTACGTTAAAACCCTGTTCACGTTCTCATCTTCCTATGCCCTCACCGGCGGCACGCAGTATTATATTGTCTTTTCCTGCACCGGCGACGCCTCGAACTATATCGATACACTCGCGGACGATACCACCCCGCTTTATCCCGACGGGTGTTTGTGGCACAGCGGCAACAGCGGCATTAGTTTCAACCAGTATCTCACCGAAAACCATCTTTTCGAGATACTGTATGACTCGGTGACGGTACTGTTCAACCTGGACTCTGTTCCAGCCAGCCCTTCCACCGCGACGTTTTACATTTGTTACGGCAACTCTTCAGCGGCTACCACGGAAAACATCACCGGGATCTCTTTCATCGGCGAGACAATGGCGAGCGCGCCTTCCGGCAGCCTGGCAGGAAACGCGGCGACTTACCTGCCTTATGTGCGCCTCACCCCGGCGGTGAACAGCAATAGCGGCTCGCTCTACTATGCCGCTTCGCATCCGGCGCAATACGAGATCGTCTTCATGGGATGGACCGGAAACGTCAGCGGCGGCGCGGACGCTATGGCTGTCACGTCTGAAGCGGCATCTGTTTCAAACGATGAGAACTCTGCGACCGGCGGATATACCTTTGTTTCGAACGAATACCTTAACTATTACCGGGTTAAATACAACGGCACGGATATTGCCACGTACACGGGCGGCGGCACACTCGGCGATAAGGTATTACACAGGTTCGTATGCCAGGTATTGACCGACGGGTCTAATGCCCGGTTGAAACTGTATAGAGACGGCGCACTGAAAATCAATACAACCACGGCGAGCGTACCGTCTGCCGGAAGCACTTATTTCTATTTCAGCGCCAGGACGGGCGGCGCGAATAACATTCATGCGGTGGGCTGGTTCTATTTCAGGAAAACGACGCTTAACGAACCGGCTATTACGGCATGGGGGGCTGAAGTTATAGCGGCGGGTTATTCGGGCCAGTCATCCCGGATAGTCAAGAATACGGCCGCTTTCTCCGGGCAATCATCCCGGGCGATCAAGAACCTGGCGGCATTTGCCGGACAGACTTTCCGGCTCCTGGGGATAACGGCAGAATACACTGCGCAGACCGTCCGAAATGTCTTTTTGGTGCTCGTGGCATCCTATGATGCGCAGTTACTCCGGATAGTGAAAAATACTTCGGGCTATACGGCGCAGGCAGCCAGGGCAGTACACGCCGCGGCCAGTTACAACGCCCAAACAAGGCGCACTGCTGTGGCACTCGCCGCTTTTATCGGACAGGCCCGGCGTATTTTGGCCTCACCGCCGCTTGTGATTGCCGAGAACATCGTCACCGGCCTCGGAATCACCGCCTCGGAGATCGTCACACGCATCACTTCAAGGCTCCCCGGACTGCCAACCATTTCGAGGAAACCGAATAATGCCGGGACCCAGGACAAGCAAAAAGGCCCATCGATAGACAGGAGATAAAAGATGATATTTGACCGAGGCGAAACAGTACCGAACTCCATCGATGTAAAAAACGCAGTCGGCGCTCTTTACGACCCGAGCACTTCAATCCTTATCACTATAACCGCGCCATCCGGGGTTGACGTTATCACCGCGCAGGCGATGACGAAAGACAGCACGGGGGTTTATCATTACAACTGGCTTTCCCCGTCCGATGCCGAGACCGGCACTTATACCAGGAAGTATACGACCGTTGATGCTTCTGCCGGAACATCGATCCAGCACGGCTCGTTTATTCTGGCTGCCAGATCTCCGAGCACAGGCAAGTCCATCGGTGCGCTCATCGATGAGGTTTCCGTAGTCCTCGAGGACACCGGCAACGTTATCTTTTCGGACGCGGTTATCGCCCAGGAACTCGGTTATGCCGCTATCAGAGTCTCGATGGCTTCGCTCTGCGAGTCCAAAGAGACCGTGCTGCTAACTGCCGGGTCCGCCGATGTCGATGTCACCGGCATCGAGGGGCTCCGGCATATCATAAAGGCCGAATATCCGACGGGAAAATCCCCGAAGGAATTTCGGAACGTTACTCTTTTTTCAAATACTGCCACGATTGAAACCGACATGACGCCCGCCGCCGGTGAGCAAGCTATCATTTACTGTGAAAAGCTGCACATACTGGATACCTCGGCCTCGACGCTCACCCCTGAACTGGAGCCCATAGTCGTCAACCTGGCCGCCGGCAATGTCGCGCTCAATAACATCGGAGACGGCAGGACTCAAATCAAGGCGGCTATCGATGCCGCCGCGTTAGTAAATTCTGCCGTAGACAGCATGGCGGCGCGGATAGGCCAGGCGACCACCGATATCACGGCCGCCAGAAACGCTATCGCAACCGACCTCTCATCCGCCGGTGCTGCTATTACCGCCGTCGGGAACACAATCACGACAGCGATGGCAACCCTCGCATTAGGAAAGTCAGCCGCCGCCGCCATAGCCGCCGATGTTACGGCTGCCGGTACCCAGCTCGGCCTGGCCATTACAGATGTCGGCGCGGCAAGAAGCAAACTGGCGACGGCGATCGCCGCCTTCAGCAGCCAGCTATCCGATATCAGCGCCCAAATAGGCGACTCCGAAGACGATCTGGCGGCTGCAAGAGCCTTGAATAACACAATACCGACCTGGGCGACCGCAGAAACGGGGCTGCATTCCTCTGCCAGCGGCGGTTTCGGCGCCGCTTCCAGCCGCATAAACGAAATCAGGACTATCCTTAACGACTCCACCGGCATATCGCAGGAAGGCGCACTCGCCTCGGGGCAACTCAATATCGTCTCCGGACTGCTCAACGAATTGCGGCTCACTCTATCAGCCAACGAAGGCAAGGCTGTCCAATACAGGGGGCTCGGTTCAGCCGAACTTAGCGCGGCCAACGCCTATATCGGGCAGGCCAATGCCTTGCTTTCGAAGATAAGCGAGACTGTCAACATCTACATGGGGACAGCGGCGCATGAGTTATCGACAGCCAGCGGATATTTGAACGAGGCGTCCGGCTACGCCCGCGAGGCTGCGTCACGTTTGAGCATCTCCAACACGCAACTTAACTTCACGAACTGGGGCCGCAACAAAGTGCAGAAAGCCGAGGCCGACCTGAAAAGGCTCGAAAAACCGCACGAATACCTGCCTTATTCGAGGACTTAATGAGAACGATATCCGAGGGACTACAGGACAAGCAGGAACTAATCGACGGCTCCCGGGTTCCTTATATCCATCTTGATTTCGTGCCGAACTCGGGCGAAGGGGCCCATATCGACTATTCCGGCCGCTGGCTCATCGTCGACCAGTGGGAAACGACTTACGGGAAGGCGGACGGGTGCACGGTGACACTCTCGAACCATGACCGGGCCGTGGCGGACCTTCGCGGCTATTACTGCGATATCGGATGGGGGGATATCGTCGAAGGCACGCCGGAATACGCGGCGCTGCAACGGTTCTGGGTGGTATCTCAAACATGGGTGACTTCGCCGAACGGCCTCGTCTCGACCGTGACGCTCGAAGATGCTATGCAGCATATCTTCAAGAATACCGAATGGGACAGCACCGGGTCTCCGCCCGGGTTCCGAGCTGTCTGGGATCGGATTTATACGCCTTACGCGCTCTTGAACCTGATACTGATTACCGCGTTCGCGGTTGTGCCGGGCGGCTTTACACTGGTGGCTCCGGACATTTACGACGATATCATCGATACCTTTCTGCCGTATTTCATCATCAACGACGGGACCTGGAACCCGTCCAGGCCCAATACCATGGGGGCTTATGAGAGGTATTACGATATCATCGTCAAGCTCATCAGCCAGACGAGAAGCTATCTCCGTCCTCAGGCTAATCTCGAGTATAAAGTCATCTTCCCGCAAATCGACGACCCGGCGGACATGACGTATTACTCGGACAGAAAACCCCAGTTTTACGAGTACCAGGAAAAGCTGAACGTGCTCACGCCGGACAAGGTGACGGTTTTCTACAATGCGACGCTGGATGCGGACGGCTATGTGACCGATTGGGACAATATCGAAAGCGCCTCATCCGGGAACGGAAACATCGTGGCTTATTACATGTTCCCGCGTATAGATGATGTTGGAGACGCCGGAAACCAGGCCGCCGCCATCCTGACCCACTTGAAATCTGCAATCATGTCGGCAACTATCGTCGTGCCTCACGACTGCCGGATAGAACTGTATGACAGACTGGCCGTAAAAGACGCGAGGGCTTAAATAATATGTCGATCACTACAACAACTGTACAGATCGAGTGGCAGTGGTATCGCGGAGTGTGGGCCGAGGCGGACGCTCACTGTCCGGGCGGTTGGCCGTGGACCGGCGCACAACAGAACGCGTCCATAGCCGCCGCAGCCGCAAAGAGTACGGGGAATGTCGGTTTCTTGCCTTACTATAAATACTGGTTCCGGGGCGGCACTTCCAAGTCCGGAATATATTGGGGCGACTCTAACTCTGCTTGTGCCAGGGCCGTCAACGTTTACAAACAGACAAACCTGCAGATACCCGAAGCCGCGACAATCCTCTCGGCATATTTATACGGGGATAGTTGGGATGCCACGGGAACTTTTTATGTAACTAATGCGAATAGCGTTAGAGACCTATACGCGAATGATCTGCAGCCGGCAGATTTCGGGGTGCTTGCCGGGATGCCGGTGATTGCATCATACAGCGGGGCAGAATATAACCCCTCCAACCTCGAATTGCCGGTATCCATCTTCGACGGACAAAGAACGGGCCACGTTCAGATCGGATATTTGTACGTTCCTACCCTGCCGTCGGCCACGACTTATATGTCCGCTCACAATTACCTCTGCACACGCGGGGGCGGCGGATATCCCCTGTTAGTGGCTACCTATACTCTCGATCTGGAAGTAACAACCGGCGCCGCGACGAACAAACTCGGAAACCGCGCCACGGTGCACGGCACACTCGTAAAAGGCGGGGGCGTACATTGCTCCTGCTGGTTCGAATGGGGATTGACTACCGCTTACGGGCATACAACAAATTCATCTCAGCAAGAAACCGGCGAAAGTTTTGCTCAAACTTTGAAAGGATTGAACCCCGAGGCAACCTACCATTACCGCGCCGCGGCTGAATACAGGTTCAACGGCCAGAATATAACCTTTTACGGAGCGGATGCAACGTTCACGGCCATGTCATATACCGGCTACCCGGCTGATCCTATCACCCGCGTCACGACCCTGCGGCATTATGCCAACCGCATGACGGGAGTGTACCGGCTTACCGCGTACCTGGGCGGCCTGACCAACCTGCCGGAACTTCCTTTCAGCACTTCGAAAAACCCCGCCGGCACGACGCCGCTATACCCGACGCAATCACCGGTGCTGGCGCATTACGACGACGACGGGAATTTCATGGGATTCTATTAAAAGGAACGGAAGATGAAAATACCTGATTTAACCGTAACCGACCTGGTGAAAAACATCATCTGCCTGCTGATAATCGCGGCCACATTGTTCCTGTATGTTCAGGGGATAGAACCGCCAACGGAACTCAAACTCATTTCCGGCGCAGTGCTAGCGGGTTACGGGATCAACGTGGCACAGACAGCGGTATCGCAGGCAAAGGCCAAAGCCCCGAAAGAGACGCCCCCGGCGGTACAGCCTTGAATATAACAGCCGGAGAGTTCGCGGGGATGAACGAAGAACAGAGGACGGTACTCACGTTCGAGATACTGTCCAGCATCGATAAAAGCGTGGCGGCGCTCGCCGAGGATATGGCAGGCGTGAAAAAGTGCGTTCAAGAGGGAAAACTCACGGACAGCAACAATGAGAACGCTGTCCGGAAAGCGCAAGCAGCCGGGGACGAGGGCGTCCGGATAGCCATGACTGCTAACCGGCGTATCGACAGGATAATCTGGGCCGGCCTCGTGCTGTCCGTGACGACACTGGCGTCTTTGATAATCGCCGTCCTGGGATACCTGATTCAAAAAGGATTGAAAATATGAATGGTTTAAAACTAGGCAAGCTGCCGGCCCGGGAAGACAAACGCACGTTTCAGATGCGCATATTCCTGCCTGCGAAGTTGCCGCCTATCCCTGAATCTTGCAACGTCGATAGTTCTCTTCCGTGCCCCGTCACGATAGACATGCTGGCGAACGACGAACTCGGGGACTGCGTGATGGCGGGGCGGGGGCACCACACGCGCCGATTCGAGGCGAAAGAACAGGGGTGCTTGACGCTGCTGCCGGATGCCGGGGTGCTTTCGGCTGTCCGGAAAGAATATTTCAAAGAAGGGCGGGGGCGTGATGAGGGGTTGGTGGTGCTGGATTCCCTCAACCACTGGCGCAAGGGCTGGACCGTCAACCGGCGTAAATATAACATCTATGCCTTCGGGCAGATCCACGCGGCTGACCGGGAAGAGGTGGCGGCTACCATCTACTTGCTGGGCGGGGCGCAGTTCGGGTTGGATCTGCCGCTTTCCGCTGAAGACCAGTTCAGGGCGGGCGAACCATGGCGTGTTGTGCCCGGCTATAAAGCCAAACGCGGCTCGCTGGGCGGGCATCTGGTATATGGCAAGAAGTTCGAGGTTAAGGGGTGTGGCGGGGAAGGTGTCTCGGTTATCACCTGGGGGAAAGAGCAGTTGATGACGTGGGATTTCCTCGAATACTACTGCGACGAGGCTTTCGCCGTGGTGGACAACCGTAACCGTTGGTTGAAGTCATCGACATTGGATGTGGAGAAATTGGACGGGTATCTGAGGGGTGTGGTGACGTAAGACAATAACGAGAATTTGTGCATGTCCGTATTTTGAGCCTAAACCCACTCATTTTATATTCGTTCTGAAAAAAATGTTAGCAATTTTGTTAGCACTGTTTCATAGAAGTTGAGATGTTATTCACACAAAGGGATTTTCGACTTTCTAAATATGGTATTATTTCACTAGGATAAGTGAAATAGGAAGCGAGTCTTCGGTTTCGCCCTTGAAAATTATATTTGGTTTCAAACAGCACACAGGAGGAAGTCTTTGCGGCTGATCCATCTAGCCTTGACTCTTAACTTTGAGAAAGAATTCATCTCAGAGTCAATCTCACAGAGGCTTCATAAAGCTTTGACAGGGAAAACTTCATTGTGCGAAGAATTAGAAGAACCCGGAGTTGAATTTCGCTCCCTGAAAAAACGACAACAAGTGAATTGGGATTCAACGTCGTGCAGGATAGTGATGGAGTCGGTAGCGGACTACTCTGAGTGCATTACCAAGATGGCGGCTATTCTTGAAACTATTAACCAGATTGCACCGATCGGGAGATTATCGAGAAAAGAGTTCGTAACATACTGGATAATACCCGCCAACGATTATTCCTTCAGGCTACTTGAGAAGAAATACAGAGATACTTTTATCGCGCCCCAAAGAATCTGGGACAATGGTTATGACTCAAGTGTAATCGTCGATATGAAAATTAATGGAATGGTGCTCCATCATCAGAGCGGTGCAATGGAAAGAACACAACTCAGGCGTGAATATGCGGCTTTCAAATTAGACGATGTTCCCCCAGTATTCGTGTTCTTATTGGCCACAGTTGAGAGTTTCAAAATGATAGAATATTCCTATAATGACATCAGTTGTTTTCTTAACATGGCCGTGGATAACTGTAAGATCCATAGTGAACTTTTTGAGGAGACCATAAAGGCAATATTATGACTACTGATCTAATGTATCGAAACAAAACGAAAAGCCGAATGCCAAATCTGCGGACAAGAGTATTAGAAGTCGATGACTTTAACAATGCTTTTTCCAGGTATGAATTGCCGATGTCTTTGGATTTGGATGTTGAGGTGACCGGAATTCCAATGCCCAAACGAGTGCGTTTTGTTTCTCTTAAAATCGAAAAAAGAGAAAGAGCGAAATTCGAAGCTGCTCCATTCGAACTTTACACAGATATCTAACATTCAGATGCACAAATTCGACTGGTACGAGGTTGTAAATGGGGGGGATCTTCAACAGGGAGATCTTCTTGAAAATATAGATATCCTGGTTCCTTTACTAGGCGACGAGAAACAAAAAGATAACATTCCAAGCGTTGTTGAGACTTACGATGTAATCGTGCTTACTCAAAGCTGTGATATTGTTAAAGAAACATGTAAGGACGTTTTGGTTTGCCCGATTTGGACCATCGATGATATCAAGAAAGAAGTACCTCATTTCAAAACTAGCAAAGGTCTTGAAGATCTAAGAACCGGGAGGGTGGTTGGTTACCATCTCCTAAATCGGTGTGATATTGAAGGGTTTAATCGAGATTTTAGAATCATTGGTTTTTCTAAAGTGTTTGATTTATCTAAAACCAATATTATTTCTATCGCCAAATCCCAAAATAAGAGACTGAGGTTGCTACCTCCATACCGAGAGCATTTTTCCCAAGCATTCGCCAGGTTTTTTATGAGAGTCGGCCTTCCCTCGGATATCCCTAGTTTTTTGTAATTCATACTTTATGATACCGCCCCCTGACGATTCTTAATTGATTGGCTTTGGCAAAATAACACTTAAAAATTCGCGTTTTCTTCGTAAATCGTTTTGCCTCGCTTGACTGCCATTGATAGCATGCCATCCAGAATGCGAAATGGGATTAGACGAGAATAGCAACACCATTGAGTTCGGTGTCAAATCTACAATTGTTCCAATGTTGAAAAATTGGAACCAGCTAACGGCGCTGGGGCTCGAAGAGATCATGGACAGTAGTCTTGTTAGTTTTCATAGATCACCTTCAGAATATTCAAATAGCCTGAATTAACTAAGACTATTCCTCTTCCTCGTTGTCCTTCCCCATGCGATATTTAATGTCATAGTTGATAATGTAATCCAGTTCTTCCTCAGTAAAGCCATAGTGTCTCGCCAAGGCCCTGTCGATTTCATCAATGATCTTCTTTGAGTGCTTGGGATAAAACTCATCGTACTCTACTTGACCAGTGGCAGCGTAATAGGCTGTTTTTCTTTTTGCATTTTTCTCTAAATCACACATGAGGTTTGAACATAATACTTTCAAATTGGCGAGCGTTTGAGTATCCGGTATTTCGAAAGGGAAAGATCCTATGACATGTTTCGTAAAATTATGGCCATCACTATAATTTACATAAAACCAATAGAAAAGCGATGAATTCATAACCGATGTTAATGCATCCCTATCCAAACCTTTTCGGCAATAAATATATTTGTCTCCTGTTGATGAATTAACCTTTTCACCCTTGAAAAAGGACTTGAAGTTGAGGATTTTCCCCCAATACCCAAACCCATATCCGTAATATACGTAATTGCCGTTTTCTGGTTCTTGAAGGTAATCGGCGATGCTGTTTTTCTTTGACCAAAGCTTTCGCACGATGTCATTCTCAAGGGCGGTCGAAACTTTAAGAACGCTACTACCGTGTCTAGGCTGCTCATTGACTTGCAGCGTGATACTGTTAAAAAGGAATGGACGAGTTTCAGTGGCGAACTTGATGTAACGAGTTGTGGAGATCACAGGATTGCTTCTTCCTTTTCGTCCTAAAACGATGGATACCCTGATATGCTCTAGTCCATCAAATAACTTGCCCGGTCTATCGTCAAAAAAGGAAAGATGACCCAAATCTATTTCTCTAAACAACACGTCTTGGAACGGTTCCATACGTGGCGTACAGAAAGCGGATAATTGGATAATCATGCCTATGCGGGAAGTATCGTGCTCCAAACCCAAAGAACGTTCGATGATATAGGCATAAAGGTTTCCTGCCTCCAAGCAATCTATGCCTTTGATAGAATAAGTATTTCGAATCTTCGCATACTCAACATACGGAGGATTCCCAATAATGACATCGAATCCGCCATCCCTCATAATTCCATAAAATTCAACGAACCAATGGAACGGTTGATGGGTTTTCTTAAACTGCTCAAAATTTCGCGCCCCATAAAAAGCGAACAGGTTTTTATCCAGTTCATTTTGTATTTCCGCCAGCTTTGCTTTCACTTCGGTTTTGGCTTTGTTTATCTCTAATGCCGAAGTACCAAATCTAGTTTGCGCATCTCTGAAGGCTTTTAGATAGCGATCTGCTGTTTCAATGCGCTTCTCAATCGTAGCCAGCGTGCCACCAAGGTCGAGCTGAGTAGCCTTGGCTTTCTTTATTTCATCTTCGCTCGCGTAGCCCACCAACGTATTACCGGCCCGGATATTGAAATCGATATCCGGTAACGGTTCAATTTTGTTCGCATCATCCACCTGGGCAACAAGTTTAAGGAAAAGCCTCAGCTTGCATATTTCAACAGCCTCCTCCATGATGTCCACGCCAAAGAGGTTGTTGACAATGATGCTCTTCAGTACAAAGTACTTTCGATTTGGATGTTGATTTACCCGGGCGAGTTCTTCGGCAAAATCAGGGAATTTCGGACTGGCCAGTTCCTCCATCTTGTCGAGGCAAATTTCATAAAGCGGCTCAAGAATGTTTAGAGCGGCAAAGAGGAAAGCGCCGCTGCCCACGGTGGGGTCTAACACAGTCACTTTGGAGAGGCATTGGAAATAGAAAAACCGTAAGGCGAGGGGGTCTTTTATAGAACTGAGCCAATCTTCGGCGAAACTACGGATGTCCAGATTGTACGTAATTAGATCATTGATACCAGCTATCTTACCGGCAGCAAAGTCGGTTTTAATTTGCTCATACCGTTTGTGGCGCGCCTGGTACTCACGCTCGGTTTCGGTAGGCAGGTATTCCTCCTGTTTCACTGCATCATAAACATAGGGATCAACATCTTTCATTGGGAATGGCGTGAGATCTTCAGCTCTCTGGGTGGCTATTTTGTCAAAAAGAAAGGGGACAATGGTGTTTTTGCAAATGTAATCGGTGATATCCTCTTTGGTATAATAAGCTCCCATCTGCTTCTGGTTGATGTATTTCTCAAAGATATAACCCAAGACGTCCGGGTTAATCTCGTCATCTCTCTTTAACGGCCGGTAATCTAGGTGCCAATTATATTTATCAAACAAAGCGAATATCTGGGCGAATGCTGCGTCGCTGATTATGATTTTCTCGCCGTGAGCCTGTTCTAGCTGGTGGCGCAGAAAGAGACCGCCGTTCAAGTAAGGCACACTGCCTAAAAGGGTGTTCACCTCGGGTGATCGTTCGGCCTTTTCTTTAGCGAATCCCTCAAAGAATAGCTTTTTCAAAAACGAATTGTAATATTGGTTTGAACCCCGTTTCTGCGACTCTTTAAGTTTTGTAAGGAGATAATTCTGATTGCCGTTGAGAAATCCCTTCTTCTGAATGAAGTAAATAAACATCAGGCGGTTCAGCATCACCGATGTGTACCAGGCCAGTTCTTCCAGATTTTCGATTCCCTTGATTAACTTGCTGAATGAATCATGCTCATCTTTGAACTCGTCGTAAAAGCGCTTGGTTACTTTCTCAACATCAAGGGCTTTGCTAACCGCGCCGGTAACTTTAGTGATTACTATGCCGCCGTCTTCATCCAGTTCGGAAAAATCGAAGCCTATAGCGGATAATTTCTGAAGCAGGGAATCACCTGGCTGCCCTTTGCGGTATTCATGTTCCCGGGCAGCTGCGGATTGGCCGACGCCCCGCTTTACCCATTGCCAAATCGAGCGAGTTCTGGCTTTATCGACAAAGACAAGAATATGCTCGTGCACCTGGGATTTAATCTGGTTCTCGATTTTACGACGCAAAGCGTAATCCGGTATCCCGCCCTTGGCGGAGCTTACTTCGTAAATGACAAAGCCCCCCTGTTCCGCAAGGGGACTAAACTGGTATTGCTCGACTCCAATATTAAGCACGATAGGCCGCTGGTGACTAACTCCCCAGTTCAATTCGTTGATAAATAGGCCCTTAAAATCAAAACTCTTGAGAAAAGGACGCATGGTGGTTGTGTTGGCGCTCATTAGTCCGTGCCTCCGACTTCAGTTTTGAATAATCCCATTGAACAGATGATACGAGGTTCTTGCGTCTCGATTTCCTCTTCTTTCAGACTTAGGCGGCCCTCTTTCCTCAAGTCAATCACCATGTTGGCCAGAGATTCATCGGAGGCACCTGTCTTGAGCTGGCGGTTTAGAGCGTCGGTTGCTAGCGAACGTAAAGGATATTTGTAGATATCGTCGATAGCCCTCATAAGGTCATCTGTTGCCAGTAAGGGCGCATGTTTGCGCATATCATCGAAGTAGCCTTTCAGCCGCTCATAGGAACGATACCTGGCCCCCGATGGGCGGCCCAACTGGCCGCCGGTGGCTTTATCCTGTTGAATGATGTTTTCCAAACCTTTGCGTACAAGCTCGTGGTGATTTTCATTGCGTTTCTGCGCCGGAGTGGATAGTATGCATTCTGCCGCTTTCAGAATGGCTGTCTGGGACTGCGTAACGCTTTCACCCCGCTTGTTAACCCAAACAAGCGCATCATTGCCTTCCGCGGTCTTGGAATAGACCAACACCCCTTCGGGAGAATTTGGTGTGGGCGAATGGCCCTTGGTAGCGTACACAACATCGGGCAGACTCGATATCTTTTTGGCCAGTTCCGGATCATCTTTGGTAGCGTTATGCCATATCTGGTAAGCATAGGAAGAGAGATCAACTTCGGTATCAGGATCAGCATCCAGGATGCCTGATCTCTCAGTGTACAAATGTCTGAGAGTCTGGGCGTTGGCATCATCTTCAAAGAACAACTCATCCGAACCGACGACTTCACTATTCTCCTGTAACCGCTGTTTTACGCGAGCGCGTAGACGGATGATTTTCTCTAATCCTTCTGCAGGAAGGAAAGAATAGCAATAAATTTGGGCAGCCTTCTGTCCGATACGGTCGATACGCCCAACACGTTGAATCAGGCGTACCAAGGCCCAAGGGAGATCGTAATTGATGACGATGGCGCAATCCTGAAGGTTTTGACCTTCGCTCAGAACGTCCGTAGAGATAAGAACACGTAACTCTTCTTCTGGTTTTATTGTCTTTTCATTACTGACAGGGCTGAATCGCCATGCGAGTTCGGTGGGATTTTCTGATTCGCCCGTAACGCCCGCCAGCTTGGCTACGCCGCGTTTTTTGAGTTCATTCGTTAGGTAGTTGGCAGTGTCCGCAAATTGAGTGAATAGAAGTATCTTACCCTGGGGGTGAGTTTTGGTAATGAGGTCACTCAAAGCGGTGAGCTTGGTATCCTGTGCGGAATCCCACGAGCCAAACTCCTGCAATAAAGCGATTAGAGATTGCGAGTCGGCCAGAAGTGTTTTTTTGAGTGAAGGGATAAAGAAGGCTGGGGGCAACCATTTAAATCTCTTGTGTTTTGATTTCGAATACTGCTCGTATATTTTGCTTGCTGTGTCGAGATACCAGGCGGTGGTGTACGGGTGAGCGCCATCGGAAGGTATTGCATTGCCTTTATCGTTTGTATCTTCTTCTTCAAAAGCAAAACCGGTTTGTGTAGCGCCTGTTATATCAACATCTTCATCGTCGATGGTTTCCATTAGGAGTTCGGCGCCTTGAATGCCGATTGGTAATGGAAGGCTATTTTCGATGGCGTATGAATAGATATAATTGCGCAGGATATGACGGTCAACAGACAGTAAAAACGATTGGCCGCTACTTTCCAGTCTTTTGAATAGATTAGTACGACAGAAGCCTATTAAACGGCCGCCGGCTTTACATAGGTTGTCCATCTGTTTGGCTTCTTCGGGTGACGCTAAAGACAGGGCATCGCCAGTTAGGTAGCTGCCAAGGCCGTAGCGTGGCAAAGACATATGATTAATTATATTAACCACTTTGTCCGAGTATAAACGTGCATAATGATCATTGGGGTCATTCTCATCAAATTTGAAAACCGCTTTCACTGGCAACCGGTCGGGAAAATAGAAACGACGGCCATCTTCGAAAGCCAGATACTTGCGCCCATTGGTGTTATCTGTGAAGGCGTAGTTATCTTTAATGAAACTGCGGGTGCGGCGAACCATATAGAGACGCATCAAGTCGCGCCAATCGTCCGCATATTCACTTTTCTCAAACGCAGCCAGGGAACGAATAAGTGCCTGGTGTCTTCTGATAAATTCAACTTCGCCGATTTCTTTGATATAACGCTCCGGGCGGATACCCAAATCCATGTCTGGCGGTACGAATAACTGAAGCTGGGCACCCAGATCAAGGTAGCTCTTGTTATATGGCGTGGCAGAAAGCAAAATACACTTGCTTTCGTTCCTCGTAATATAGTCTTGGATGATTTTGTATCTTTTGCCCTCTTTATTTCTTAAGTTTTGACTTTCATCAATGATTACAATGCGGTATCTGCGTTCATCCGGAAGTTCATTCATCACGACACTGACTGGGAGAACCTTGGCCCGGAGTTGGTAACGATGGACGTAGCCAGTCCACATTCTGACAAGGTTTTTGGGACATATTATTAACGTCTCGAGATTCTGGTCGTCTTCCAGAAGTTTGGCGGTTGCACAAGCCATCAATGTCTTGCCAAGGCCGACAACGTCGCCAATAAGGACCCCGCCGCGTTTGTTGATATGATGAGCGGCGATCTTTACCGCATTCATCTGGAATGTAAGCAGCCTACCTTGAAAGATAGCAGGCAATTTGAATTCGTCCAAACCCGTACGAGCTTCCTGCGCCAGATGGTAGGCCATTTTTAGATACACATAATATGGAAGCAGTGGTTCAGGGCGAGCCCAGCTTTCCTCGATAATTTTGATAAGCTCTTCCGAGATATCAACGCACCATTTATCATCCCAACGGTCATTAAACCATTTCCCAAGTTTGACGCATGAATCCTGTTCTAAAACGTCAACGTTAAGTTCCCCTTGATGCGCTAAACCGGCTAAAGTGAGGTTGCTGCTGCCGAGGTATCCTGTGACCGGATTGTTGAAATCCTGGCGGTACATCAAGTAAAGTTTGGCATGTAATGGATGCCTGAGATAAAGTTTGACTACAAGTTTTTTCTCTTTTATCTGTCGGGCGAGACCCTGCAACGATGCTTCATCGACGTTGTTCGGCGCGCCCATCATCAGCTGCCTTCTAAAACTCTCGGCGAGTTGCCGTTGAAGCCTCTTGAGAGTTGGCGCATCTATCGGATTGTCTGAATGAGTAATGCTTAAAGACTCTGCGAGTTCTTCGTTTGCCAATTTCTGCATCCCGACCAGCAAACGACAGCAATTAGATTCGCCGCCTACCCAACCATCAATAGATCCCTGAAGCTTGCTCCAACCGCGTAAATTGAAAAAGCCGACGCAAAAGTCGGCTCTCTCAGATGTACCCAGCGTTTGTTTAAGCGCCGGCAATAGACTTTGTTCGATATTGTCGAAAATCCTCGGCATATATTACCTCAACAAAAACGGGAACTATTGCTGGCTATTCTACTCTAGGCATACGGGTGTGACAAGAAGATCACGCGTTTCTTATTTGCCAAATTGATTCAAACGAGAGTTGAAATGGCCCTACCCCCTATATCTTGTGTTCTAAGTTATTATAAAACCACTAGGGCTAGTGTTTATGTTATAATTATTATAAAGGTTTTGATTTTCGATGGAGGTGAATGGGATACTGAACAATAAAGAGGCAAAATCTGGGTCCAAAAATATTATGAAAATTCCAGAAAAAATTAAAAACTCATTTTATAGAGCTTTTCTTGCAGTCTTCGTATTTTATTTTCTTTGGTTCATCGTGAACTATACTTTGCTAATATTCCTAATGCCAAAAATGGTATTTAGTCTACCCTTGCGTTTAATTTTGGACCTAGCTCTAGCGATCCTGGCCTTGTATTTTACTCGAAAAGTGAGAATACTTGCACGGCAAAACCAAGGTAACAGTCGTAAATTAAATACAAAAAAGTTAGCTTTTGTTTCATTTTTAATAATGGTAGTGTTCTTTGGAGGGCTAATAGGTTATTATCGGATTCAATCGATTAAAGATGAACAATATGTTAAAACTCATGTTATTAGTTTTAACGCGATCAAACATGGTAACGTTCCTGCCAGTCAATATTACTCGACCATAAAGAGAGTTCAATCCACGTTAGACTCTTTAAGGGCACAGTATAAGGCCACCCCTTTAGGGACCCCACTCAAAGAAATTGATTTATATCCTGATCATGACACATTTGTAATTGATACAGGGATTACATCAACAACAGTAGCCTTTTTCCAAGTTGTCAATGGTAATCCAACCATATTTATCCCCGTAGATCTGTTTCTGATTCAACCAGAAAGCATTGCCCACGAAGTTATGCACGCTTTCATGTATGAAGAATTAGGGAACGACTACTTAAATATCCCGCTTTGGTTTCACGATGGAATGGCACAGCTTTATTCTTTTAGTGGGATGAATCTCGTTGACCAAAGAGTAAAAACCAATGTTGGGTTATGGTCGGAAAAACCTAATGTTTTGTTATCGCCCGATTTCATCCTTAATCGTTTGAACTATCCAGGGGATGATGAAAGCATATATCTTTTCTATTCAGCATCTTTTTCACTCACCGATTTCCTCAACTCAAAAGACAACCGACATTTATTTACAGACATTGTCGTCGAAATGTCGAAAGGTATCTCTTTCGATGAGGCTTTTAAAAATGTTACTCACGGTGACGTTGAAAAAACCTATTACGATTGGGTTAATCAATGCACGGGATTAACAAATTGAAGAAAGTTACAAACGATAACCAATAGATACGACTGTCGAAAGAACTAGCATATATTGCTGTTTGCGCTTGCCTGCGACGAGACCTACGCTGGGGTGGATAACCGCAACTGGTGGCTGAAGGCAACGACGACGGATGTGGAAAAGCTGGATGCTATATTACATAAAGTGGGGGTCGGGCTCGGCACCCGACCCCCACTTTCTATTTGAGGTGCATGCGATCCACCGGGCTGTTATGTTTGTAAGTCTCCTCGATGAGGTTAGGTTTTAAACCCCGGAGATAAGTCTGAGTCGTCTTAAGATCGGTATGCCCCATGAGTCGCTGGAGGGTAAAGACGTTGACCCCGCTATCCACCATGTTGTCAGCGAAGGTATGCCGGAAAGTATGGGGGGAGCATCGTACACCCTGGATATTTGCCTTTCTCTTGAGGCGTTTGATGATTTCCTGTATTCCGCGAGCCTGTAAGGGCTTCTTTTCCTCGGTCAACCATAAGACATCTTCGGTGCTTTTGCGAAATAAAAGATAGCGCAGGATGGCGCGGCGGCTTTGCTGACCTATACCGACTAACCTTTCCTTGGCGCCTTTGCCAAAAACCTTGATGGTGCCGGCTTCCATATTTATACTTGAGATATTCATGCTGACCATCTCGGCAAGCCTGACACCGCTGTCAATAAACACTAGGACGATGGCCGTGTTTCTGGCTGCACAATAGTCGGTTCCCGAAGTGCACAGTTCTAAAAGCTCTTTGAGGTGCGTAGGGGTGAATGGCTGGATAATTCTCTTGGGTACTTTGGGTGGGCGTTCCCCGGACATAGGATTTTCATGGATAACACCCTCGTGCTTTAGCCAGTTAAGCCATACCTTGACGTTGCTGAAAGAATCTTTTACAGAAATGGGGGAAACGGATTCTCTTTTCTTTTGAAGGTACAGCCGAACATGGTTAAGGGTTATGTCTTTGGGCGCATCTATCCCGGTGCTTTGGCAAAAGAGGATAAACGGTTTGATCTTTTGCTGATAGTCAACTATAGACCTGGGCGAAAGCCCATCCACCTGCTTGGCGAGGATGAAGGTCTGAAGACAGCCGTTTAGAGTGTCACTGTTTAGAGCATTTAGGCGCTCAAGGCCAGATACGGCCCATGCCTGTGAGTTTTGATGATTCATGTGCGCTAGAGAGCCGCACTACCACTGCCGAACAGCCGTTTTGTGTGTAAAATCGGGGTGAGAGGATTTGAACCTCCGACCACCTGAACCCCATTCAGGTGCGCTACCAGGCTGCGCTACACCCCGATGACAACGTTAATATAGTAGCATAACGGCGGCTGCAGGTAAATATCCCGGTTTCTTCGGCAAAACGAGGTGCAAAATTACTACGAAGGGTTTAATCCCAATTCTGAAGATCGTCAAATTCAATCGGCGAATGTGGACGCCTAAAGCTAATTTGTGTTAAATTAGTATCAGGATATATGTTATGGCAGTAAAAACTATACGTTATATTACCGACCCAGTATTGAGACGAAAAACCAAGCGCGTCCTCAAGATAGATAAAACCATTCATCAATTAGTGGACGACATGCTCGATACTCTGGAAAAATGCGACGGCGCCGGATTGGCAGCGCCCCAGATCGGGATATCGCTAAAAGTCGCTGTTTTATGGCTTCCCGACGAACAACCGTTTGCTATCATCAACCCCGAAGTTGTCAAACGTATCGGACAACGAGAAGTCGAAGAAGGTTGCCTTAGTTTGCCTGGGTACCAAGGCAAGGTTAAGCGCGCTGTCTCTGTCACAGTGAAATGCTTGGATATCGATGGACGTCCTCTAAGAATTCGGGCTAAAGAACTGCTTGCCCAGGCTTTAGAACATGAGATTGATCATCTGAATGGAATTGTTTTCACTGATTTGCTCGAAAGTCCAGACAAATTATATAAATTGGAACAAAAACCAGGAGAAAAAACTGGCGGTCAATCTTCACAAAACGAACTCGTGATTGGTGATTCGGTTGGAGCGGCTGTATCGAAAGAACCTCTATCCAAAGGGAATGATAATGACGCCTGAAAACAACCGGACTCTGGTTCAATGTGATTTTGACGGTACGATTACTGACGGCGACGTAAGTTTCCAGATACTGGATGAGTTTTCGGACCCCGGTTGGCGCGACAAACTCAACGAATACATGGCAGGCAAGATATCGGTAAACCGTTTTAATGCGTCTGTTTTTTCAAAGGTCAAAGTGGATAAGGAAACGCTCGACAATTTCGTTCGAGCGAAAGCCGTAATACGACCCGGATTAGATGATCTCCTCCAAGCGTGTCGCGAACGTGATTTCCGTTTTGTGATAGTAAGCAACGGGATGATGTTTTATATTGACGCCATCCTGAAGATGCTGAAATTGAACGAGGAATTCGTCGCAGCTCGCGCCAATTTTAAACTCGAAGGGATGGAGGCCTGGTATGAAGGACCGGATGGGCAACCTGTCGAGGAAGGTTTTAAAGAAGCATACACGAATTACTTTCTGAGACAGGGCTACAGAATCATCTATGTGGGGAATGGGACCTCTGATTTTCCTGCTGCAAGGCTTTGCAGCCACATCTTTTCTATAGATAATCTAACTGCAAGTTGTAAACAAGCAGGGGTGGATCATACCCCGTTCACGGACCTTCACGGCGTTGCTAAGGGGTTAAGGGGCCTCTCTTAAGTGCGGTGCCCGAAAATTCTGCTCCCGAGCCGGATCATGTTGGCCCCCTCTTCTATTGCGATTTTGTAAGAGTTCGTCATACCCATCGAAAGATATTTCATCTCGACTCTTGCGATATCCAGTTTTTGTAGCTGTTCAAATATCTTGCGGGTTTCGACAAAGTAAGGCCGGGCTTCCTCGGGGTTTCCGGTGCGGGGACCCATAGTCATCAGGCCGAGTATTTTAACCCCCTTAATGTCGGAGATTTGTCTAACAATGTCTTGGGCATTCTCAGGCATCACCCCCGTTTTCTGTGGTTCACGACCGGAATTTATCTCGATGAACACCGGCATGATTTTACCTTGGGCGAGGCCTTCGTTACCTATCGCCCGAGCAAGAGCCACAGAATCCACTGTTTCAATCAGATCAAACAGCCTGACGGCTTTTTTAACCTTATTATTTTGCAGGCTTCCGATAAAATGCCAGTTCACAATGGCTCCAATCGTTGCTCGTGCGGCTTCCGCTTCTTGGATATAGTTTTCCCCTATGGTAGATAGTCCTGCATCAATTGCTTCGTTGATTTCTTTGGGAGTGCGCGTTTTGGCGGCCGCGACAAGTTCCACGCCTCTCGGTAATTCGGCGAGGACTGAGTAAACATTTTCTGAAATAATCCCCATATTATTTTGCTCTCTGTTTTCTTGTTATTATACACACTCATTCCTCTTGGTGAGTCGATAGCACTTTACAAGGATGGGATATTCTGTGAAAAAGTTCAGAAACATATTGGACTCTCTGGGGGGTGAAGACAGGGAGCCCGATTGAAGCAGATCTATCTAGAAAGTTATTACCGAAGCGGGTATATTCGCTTCATGCATTACGTCAATGATGTTCTCGACAATCCCA
>CAIMVG010000004.1 GCA_903844845.1 uncultured Dehalococcoidia bacterium
GGCGGTGCTGACAGCCTTGCCGGTGATGGATGTTTCGGCGTCGGTGGCCCGTTTAGGCGAGTTATATACCCCGCCCAGCACGATACTGGCTTTGCTGACGGTGCCGCCGGCTGAAGTAACGACAGCGGCGCAGCTTACCAGCGGGAAGTCGATGGCCTTCCTGAAGGCGAACTTCAGGTAGGTGCTCTTGGTGCCTGCAGCCAGGGCAGGGACCTGGATCTCGGTGACGATCTCATCGGCGTCGAGCGAGTTGATCTGTTCGCCCTTGATGACGAAGAAGTCGGCCGCGGCCCAGGTCTTTTTGCTGGTTACTATGGAAGCGCCCAGCGCTACCAGGGCAGGTGCGGTGTCGGAGGGGCAGACCGCGATACAGCCGCCCACGGCGCCGAAGATGGAATGGTAGGTGTTGACGCCGACCAGGGCGAAGCAGGTACCTGCTGTATTCTTGCGCAGGCAATTGAAGTTATTGAGCTCGTTGCGATAGTAGATGCAGCGGGGCTTCTGGCAGATGTTTCCGCCGATGGTGCCCTGGTTGCGCAGTTCGGGAGCCCCTACTGCCGCCGCGGCCTGGGCCAGGACGTTCCAGCCGCCGGATACGACGGTCGAAGCTGCGATATCGGCAAGAGACGTCAGGGAGCCGATCTTGAGGGTCCCGCTTTCTACCTTGATATAGTCCAGGCTGGGGGCGATATTCTTGATATTGACCAGAGTGGTGGGTGGGTTGGGGGAGCACATGCCCTTCATGTAAGTCAGGAGGTCGGTACCGCCGGCGATGACCTGGGTTTTCCCCTTCCCGAGGGCAGTTGTGGCTTCTCCGATGGTGGCTGCGTTTGCGTGAGTGAATTTATACATCTTCTTCCTCCTATGCCTTGCCCAGCGCTTTGAGCACTTTGTTGGGAGACATGGCGCCTTTGGCCTGGTCTACCCAGACGCCTGTGGCATTGAAGATGGCGTTCTTGAGGGCGACGTAATTCGATACTGCAGGCTCGCCGATGCCGTGGCATCCGTAAGGCCCGCCGGCGTCGTCTGACTCCACGAAGCTGGGATGGAGCACGTCACCAGGGATGTCCATATATGTAGGCAATTGTGACTCGGTGTACTGGCTGCCGATGAGGGCACCGCTGGCGGTATCATAGACGTCGCCGAAGAAGAAAGCCTGGCTAAGTTGGAGTTCGGTGCCTGCGCTTACCTCTCTCATCACACCATTATAGAAGATGGCGCGTCCGGCATCCACACTGTTCCACATGCCCAGTATGGTAACGGCCCCGGTTTCTGTATCGACGGCAACTTCGGCGCAGGTGGCCATGCTGCCGTTGCAGTTGCAGGCGGTGCCGATGGGTTGGCCGCCGACCGACTTTGACCTCAGGAAACCGTTCCAGCCATCACCCCGGCCGGCGATGGGAGGTGAAGCCGCCATGATTTTGGCAAAGGTTGTATTTTTAGTCGGGTCTTTGATGTAGCTGACAACGCTCTTAGCGGAAGTCAGGTCGTTTACGGTTATGCCGGTTATGCTGGCAAAGGGGGCTACGTTGAGCGCTGATGCGAATACCTGGTTGCGCGCGTCTACGGCGGCATTGAAGAAAGCGGAACCGGCGCTGGCGGTGAAGGTGGAGCCGGCCTGCATGCTGCCGTCGAGGGTGGTATCGGTGGCCCCCCAATCGCCGCATCGGACATCGGCATAAGTCAGGCCGAGTGTTTCGGCTACTATGTGGACCATGGCCGTCGCCGGGCCGGAAGAGCCTCGGCCGCCGCCCATGTTGATAAGGGCTGTCCCGTCGGGGCCCATGGTTACCAGTGCGCCGCGTGCTGCGCCGCCGATGGTGCCGTGGCTTGAGAGATACCCTGTGATGGCGATGCCGTGCATAGTCCCGTCGGCTAGTGTCTTGGTATTGGGCGCATGCCATTTAGAGGCATAATTACTGGCAGCATAAACCTGGTTCAGACACAATATGGTTCCGTCGCCGCCCCAGACCAGATTAGGCGCATCCTGGTCTTTGGCGTCTGCCGCTTTGATATTTTTCATGCGCAGCGCCCAGGGGTCCATATTCAGCTTGTAAGCCAGTTGGTCCAGCGCTATCTGGTGGCACATGGCGGCCGGCTGGACACCGACCTCTCGCCAGGCTCCGGTGATGGGCGAATTGGTGAGTACAACCGTATTTTCGAGGTGGAAATTGGGGATGGTATAGCTCTTTTGTATGCCTATCCATTCTGCCGAGAAATATCCGGCAGAACAGCCAACGTTAGTATATGACTGGATGTCGCAGGCCACCAGCGTGCCGTCATTCTTGGCGCCCAGTTTGATGTCCGCACGCACGGAGAACTGGCGCGTATTCACACACATGTTGTTGTTTTTGCCTTGTATGATGCACACCGGGGCCCCGCCTACCTTTTTAGACATCACCAGCCCGACGATTAACTCGTCTTCACCAATGGCGACACGGTCTCCGAAACCTCCTCCGCAGCCATGAGTGAAAAAGTGAGCGTTATCGCCTTTGATCCCCAGGTAATTCATCATGGATGCCTTGTGGCCATGAGGATTCTGGGATGCCTTCCAGGCATAGGCGTCATCTCCCACCCACCAGCAGGTCGCCTGGTGGGTTTCCAGCGGCGCGTGCTGGTGTGTTGAGGTCCAGGGGGCGTTGGTGGTAACCACAACGTCGGACTGCGTAAAGCCTGTTGTTGGGTTGCCGCGATTGACCGTGCCGTAGGATGTGGTATTGCCATTTGGCAGTCCGCCTACCAGTGCCGCCCCCGCTTTCATGGCATCGTCGGCGTCGAAAACCACCGTTGCCGGGGTGTAGGTAACTTTGATCAGTTGGGTGGCGCGCACTGCAGTGTACCAGTCGTCAGCCACTACCCCGGCCACTTGTTGGCCCCAGCTCCCGATCGTGGCGCTCCAGCTCGGAACGTCCTTGTAGGTGACTACGGCTTTGACGCCGGGTTCAGCAAGGGCGGCAGCCGTGTCGATAGCCGTGACGGTGCCGTGAGCGATGGTGGCGCCCACAACGGCTCCGAAAAGTTTGCGGCCGGGAAGACGATCGGCAGCGAAATCCAGTTTCCCGGTCAAAATCAACTTCGAATGTTGGTCGCGGTTTTTAGGGTCGCCTATAACGTTAAGAGTTGCCATTTATACGCCTCCTGCTATCGAGTTGACGGTAAACGTCATATTCTGGCAGAAGCACAGGTGGCCGGAGAGTGCCAGGCGGACGTCGGCTGCAGTAGGTTTTGGTTTAGCAGCTAGAAGGGCCGTCGCGGCCATCAGAACGCCGGGGGTGCAATACCCGCACTGGACGGCGTCGTTGTCATAGAACCTCTGCTGCAGAGGGTTAAGCGTGACGCCGTCGGAGAGCCCTTCGACGGTCTGAATCTTGCTGCCCGACAATTCGATGGTGAGCAATAAGCAGGCAAGCAGGGGAACTCCGTTTACCAGTACGGTACAAACACCGCACTGGCCATGATCGCAACCTATCTTGGTGCCGAAAAGGCCGAGCTTTTCACGCAAAGTGAAAGCCAGCATTTCCATATCGCCGACCTGCAGGTAGTAATTGGTGCCGTTGACGATAAGGTTTACAAAGTTGCCCGCCAGGCTTGCCAGGGGACGAACGGCGGCAAAATGTGCTTTCAAGGCATCCAGGGTCGGCCATTCGGTCCCGTCGATGGGATCGACGTACTTGGTAACCGGTGTCCCCGTAACGGTGACAGTTGATGGCGGCGATGTTACTGTGGTACCCGTCGTTTTCGTTACGGTGGCGGTCGAACCAGCCACTGTTGTGGTTTCTGTGGTAGTGGTTTTACAACCTGAAATGAAGGCCATCGAGCCAATAGTGGCCCCTCCGACTACCAGCCCTGCGTCTTTCAAGAATTCACGTCTTGAAAGGCCTTTCATTGGTTCTTTATTTTTTTCTTCGGACATTCTCTTCTCCTTCAATAAATTGTCTAGCTTGTTACGGCATGGCAGGTCAAACACTGGTCAGCGGTTCGGCCTGTGTGGTCCGGCAGAGAACCCGCGACTACGTAGTAAAAGCCGGTATATGCCGTAGAATTCCACGCTGACGCATTCCAGTAAGGAGCCAGAGGGGCCTGGTTCACGGCCTGAGCCCCGTGGCATGTCAAACAATCGCCTTTAAGGCCCGCCATGATACTGGCATGCTGGGTGATGATGCTGGGTTTGTCAGGTAAAAAGCCGCTCGGCCCGTAGGCGGCAGGGGGCAGTACGGTGATGGCTGGGACCGTGTTAACCACAGCTGTTTCGGTGACTGTTATCGCGGCTATCGTGGTAACCCCCTTCGGCAATGTAACAGTTACGGCAGGAATGGTTGTGGTAAAACCCGGTGAAGTCACGGTTGTAGCCGGCTGGGTCAAAGCTACTGTAACGGTTTTCGTCGCAGAGCATGCCCCGGCGGTCAAAATCAGAAGGATAGGGATTACCGATAATGCTCTTATCAAACCTGTTTTCATGCGTTTCACCTCATTCAAATCCAATATAGACCGGGACACCATGGGTTCCAGGACAATTTATTTCTGTATCATTACCTCCTTTTCTTTTCGTATTTTCTTTGCGAATAAGATTACAATCCGGTAAATATCGCCTACTGGCATGATTCATATTTTCAAATTGTTTTATTCGGCCATGCCGTTTAGCCCGATTGCTCGGGAACCGGTATGCGGAAAAGGAGGATGTTTCCGCTCATCATCCCGGCTTCCGCAAGCAGGCCCGGGCAATAGGTTTGCAATACGGAGATGGAGAAAAAGGCGATTGACAGAACGAAAGAGCAATTGCGATAATTACAAAAGAGGGCGCAAAAAAATTGGCTTATCCAACGTCGTTTTGAATCGCCTTCAGGGGGCTAACCTCTGCAAAGGTTAGCTCCCGGCTTTTTTCTTCATCAATGGCCGCGGTTTAACACACCTCCTAAAAAAATAGGTCCGAGAAACAATTGTCTCCCGAACCTAAATTCTGAACAGATCCCATGGAATATGGACCTTTTTGATATTCATATTGGCCTCCCTCGGCCGCGATCAGGTTGACAGACTCCTTTGATGGTATTGACCTGATAAAAATGTACTCTGCACCAGGGGGCTTGTCAATAGTCTGATTCGAATATAAAGCAGGATTTTCACGGGTTAAAAAGGTTATTTAAAACTGGGTGTGGTTGTCTGGAAATTCCGGGATTACCCTGGGAAAAAGCACGTGCGTGTTAAACCCCGGCTCCCTATCTAAAAAGCCGCCCTGATATATCGAAAAACGGGCGGGATATTCGTCCAATGGTAGGGAATCAAATTTATTATTTGTGTAGCCATGGCGCATCTTGAAAACATTATCGCACGCGACTATATTAGTGGATAGGTGAGCAGGCTGACCCGCCGCTCGTGAACAGGAAGAAAAATAGCGATCATCGGTTGTATTTTTTGGGGGTAAAAATAATTATCCCCAAATAACGCTTGGGGGTGTCCATGATGAAGCCCTTTCGGAGAGTCGCATTCGTGACACGATATATTGTGATAGTTCTCTTTCTCCTGATTGCTGGCTGCGCCGCGCCCGGTCGATCAACAACCGTTCCAGCGACTTCAACCGCCTCCTCCGCCACGGCTCCCGTGCAAAGCACGGCGAGCGCTGCAACTTCAACAACTCAAGTGCCGGCCTCTTCCGTCACCACAAGCGTAGTGACTGTTATCAACACCCCTCCAGGATCGTCTAGTACCGTTGCCTCAACCACCGTTAACTTGACCACCGTTAACTTAAGTCCGACCACGACCCCGACATATTCATTTACAACCGTCGCCCATGCACCCGGTGTGCCGCCGGTTATCACCCACCCGCTCCAGGGTTTCGACGATTGTGTTTCTTGCCATTTCTATCCTTCAACCGGAACAAAGACTATCATTGATTCCAATCATGCCTGCGATACTTGCCATATTTCGATGCAAGGCTGGAACCATGGAACACCGATGAACAGCGCGTGCGGCATTTGCCACATCCCCGCCAGCTGATGGGAGTTGAGGCAAAATGAAAAATACGAAACAAATAATACTGGCATTTTTACTGGCAGTAACAAATTTATTGGCGTTAGGGTGTGGAAAACCCTCATCAGAATCTCCTCTTTTATGGGTTCGCCAGTTCGGAAGCGTTGGAGATTTCGATGACGTCGCCACCGCTGTTAGCCAAACAGGTGATATCTACCTTTGCGGTTACACCTCTGGTTTATTCACAGGGCAAACTGACCAGGGGATTCAGGATGCCTTCATCAGCTGCTTCGATTCCAACGGGAAAGAACGCTGGATCCGCCAATTTTCTTCAAAGCCGGACACTTATGCTAAAGCGATTGCCGCTGATGCGCAGGGCATTTATATCGGAGGCTATACCACCGGAGCGTTTGCCGGGCAGTCCAACGCCGGCCTGATAGACGCTTTCGTGGCGCGCCTGGACCTTCAGGGCAACATAGTATGGGTTCGCCAGTTCGGAGGAGTCGGGGACGACTATGCCTACGCAATCTCTATAAATACCGGTGGGATCTATGTTGCAGGCGTCACGTACGATTCATTACCCGGGCAGCCGTTAATCGGAGGTTCGGATGCCTTTATTTGTAAATACTCATTCGATGGAGATAATCTCTGGATACGCCAGCTGGGATCAAAGGAAAACGATTACTGCTATGGGGTCTATGCTGATGATTCAGGAGTGTATGCTGTAGGTACGACCTACGGCGCATTCCCCGGCCAGGTTAATGCCGGCGGTTCTGATGGGTTCATTCAAGCCTATGATAATGGTGGAACGGCCCTTTGGGCACGCCAGTTAGGGACCGCAGCCAATGACTATCTTAACGCTATTGCAGGAGAAAATGGGGACCTTTATGTCACTGGAGTCACCTATGGGGAATTCCCGTCCCAACTGAATGCAGGCGGCGCGGACTTTTTCGTTTCACGATTGAACTCCAAAGGAGAGGTCGCGTGGATAAGCGAGGCAGGGTCGCCTTCAACAGATTTTGCCTGGGCCTGTTCGGCACAAAATGGAATTCAGGTGACTGGATATACAGCCGGCGCTCTGGCGGGCAAGAACAAAGGCGGTTATGATGCCTACTCTGCCCGATTTGGCACCGATGGCAAGCTGACAGGCATTGAACAATTCGGGACATCCCAGGATGACTACGCAAAAGGCATACTGGCTGGCCCTGGCGGTGCCTATATATGCGGCGCCACACGCGGCCGTTTTGTTGGCGGGGGAAGCCCGAACGGCACCAGGGAAGATGCGTTTATCGCCAGAATTTCATTTGAATGATTGGACTGCAGTTGGGGAAATCATTCTTTTTTTAATATGAGGCGTTGTCAACATTTGCGTCTGAAGCACAACGTTGCCGCGCTTGAAAACGCCCTGCCCGCGGCAACATCAACATTGAGTTTAACAGAGGGGAAACGCGCAGTTATCTTTTTCTAAAAGTATGGTGGAGGGGACTGGATTCGAACCAGTGAAGCACGTCAGTGCGACAGATTTACAGTCTGTTCCGATTAGCCGCTCCGGCACCCCTCCAGATGCCAACAACCCGGGTTAGTCGGAGCCCGAGAGGGGACTCGAACCTACTAACCTGCCGATTACAAGGCGCTTTCGCTACTCTCAGGCCATTCCTGAATGCCGCGCTGAGCAACGGCATCCTATTATAAATAATGACGATGCCTAAGTCAAACGTAATCGGGGTTCCCTGTCCCCGTTCCCTGGAATAATTCGGGGACCGTGCCCCGCTTCATTTCCGGTCTTTTTTACGGTATGGCCCCAGCATCTCCAGGTCGATATAATGGAAAGCCTCCGCCAACTGGAACTTTTTGCCCTTGGCCATGTCCTTTGCCCGGCGCAGCAGTCCCGCGCGGATTTCGGCCATCCCTTCGCCCACCTGGCTTTTATGACAGGCAAGCGCCTTTATTTTCAATTCAAAGGTGTCCGTTATGTCAGCATAATAATCAGGGTCTTCGCTGGCGGTCAGGTACATCTCTTTCACCTTGTGGGGCTCGAGCCCCTCATCTATCATGTCGGGGTAAGCCAGGTAGTCTCGTGCGAAAGGATAAACGGCATCGAGTACCACCTGCCCGGCGATACGGTGGTCGCGGTGCCAAATATAACGCCTGTAAGGATCAAGGGTCACGACCACGGAGGGGCGGTACGTGCGTATCTGGCGCACCACGGACTTACGCAGGTCAGGAGAATCCTCCAGGCCCTGGTCCGGGTAACCCAGGTAAACGACACCTTTTACGCCCAGCACGCGGGCGGCGTCCCTCTGTTCGGACTGCCTGATGACGGATAGTTTCTCCGGTGTGAGTGTTCGGTCAGAGGTTCCCTTATCTCCATTGGTGATGATGACGTATATGACGGATTTCCCCTCTTTGGTCCATTTTGCGATTGTACCGGCGCAACCGAATTCAGAGTCATCCGGATGGGGCATGATGACGAGGATGTCCGCAGGGTCGTTCATAACCGGGGTTCCTCCGGGTCGGCAACGGGTGTTTTTAACAGTTCCAGATATTGGGACTCGACCTGCCGGGCGATCGATTCCCAGTCAAACCGCTCCGCAGTCTGCCTGACGGTATTTTTGTTCAATTCGCGCGCGCCAAGCACAGCATCCAGCCCGGCAGCCAGGCTCTCGGGGGTGTTGTCCGCGGTCAGAAATCCATTTTCACCCTGCCGGATGACCTCCGGAGCGACTCCTACCGGGGATGACACCACGGGCGTACCGCACGCCAGGGATTCCAGGATAACCAGGCAAAAACTTTCATAATAGGACGCCACGACAGAAACATCAGCAGCGCTGTAATAGAGCGGGAGTTTGGTTTGTTCAACGGTCCCGATGAATTCTATGGAACGCGAACTGCCCGTTTCGATGGTCAGGTCTTTAAGCCTTTCGATCTCCGTGCGGCTGTGTCCATCGCCGCCTATCACCAGGAGCCGGACGTCACCGGGGACCTTCAACAATCCCATCGCCCGCACCAGATTATCGATACCCTTCAAAGCTTCGATGCGCCCGACGAAAAGGATGATTTTACCCTCGCCCAGACCAAGCGCAGTTCGTGCCTCGATCCTGTCGAGAGGGCGGAACAGATTGGAGTTCACACCGCACGGAACGATCTTTATCCGTTCCTCGGGAGCTTGGTAAAGCCGTATCAATTCGGATTTTTCGGTTTCTGTCGCGCTGATTATCAGCCGCGACTTATCCGCCAGTTCTCTTTCAGCCTCGAGGCGCAAAGCGGATTCTGCATCACCCACGGGAAAACGGTTCTTGACCGCGCCGAGAGTGTGGAACATGACCGCATGGGGCACTTTCCATTGCGAAGCGAATCGCATGCCGACGGACCCTGAAAGCCAGTAGTGGCTGTGCACGAGATCGTATTTTGCTCCGTCGCGCTGCGAGAAAGCTTCCATGTTCAAAATGAAATTCGGCAGGTGGCTGAATTGGGCCATCTTGCCCATGTCTTCTACCGGCCCCGCCTGGATATGTATTACACGCACGTTCGGGCTGGGGAAATCCACCTCGGAGTCGCGCGCGTCATGGGCTCGCGTGTATATGTCAACGTGATGCCCCATCTTTCCGAGTTCCCGTGAAAGTTCGCGCACGTACACGTTCATTCCGCCGGTGTCCCGGGTTCCCAGTTGCCCCAGCGGGCAGCTGTGGATGCTGAGAAGCGCTATGTTTAAACCTGGTGCCATAAATATTTCCTAAATGAAATCTATCGCGCAGCGTGAAAGGCCGATTTCGCGGCCGCCGAGCCGCGCCTTATAGACTTCGGGCCCCTTCATAAAATCGAAAACTTGCTTGTGCTCCGAAATTGCCTGCCGTATGCAAAATAGTTTGGATACCAGTCCCGCATCCATACTGGCATATTGCGGAATGTATCCGCTGTTATACAAATATATTCTAGCATCATCCTCAAAATAAAGTATCCCGGCGACGCGGGCAGCACCCACATCGAGGAAGGCCAGCCGCAGCATCCCGTAAAGCGACATAGCGGCCACAACCCGCTCGAAGAATAGCCTCATCTCCTCAGTCAGAAACATAGCCTTATCGCGGCGGCTGTCTACCATCATCCGGAAAAAGAGGGACAGATCGTCTTTCCCTGCCTCGTTGTCGCGCAGGACCGCCAACCGGACTTCCGCCAGGGAACCCATCTGCCGTAGCTTGCGTTCGGCCTCACGCCGCTGTTTGCCCTCGAGCGTTGCCAGGTAATCTTCCCATGTATTCGGCAATTCCAGCTCTGACGAAACGTCTATGAGCTGGCAAAGCGTGGACCGGCCGCGTCTCTTTGCTTCTTCGACGACGTTATGTCCCGCGACCGATCCCGGCCTGAGAGTTTCCAATACCAGGGATTTAACCTGGTGTGCCGAGAGATAATCCAACAAGGCTCCGGCGAAACAATCCTCTTTTCCAGGTAAGGTTATGAAATCAAGGTAATCGCAAACGGAATTGTCGCCGATGAAAGACGCGGCGCCGCCGCTGGTTTTAAGCGGGGCGATGCCGATGATCCTGCTCTCTTCCCGGGCGACGAGCACGAGCTGTTCGAAACCCTGGCCGAATGACTGCCACCATGCGTTTAACCAACCCGGCAGCACTGCAATGACCGGCCATCTCAGGCCGTTCGAAGCGTCCGCGTGATACCCTGCCAGGTCGTTCAGATTTTCTCGTGAGATAACTGCCGTCATATATTTTTTTCCTTGACATTTCATCTTACATCATGCGACAATTGTTAGTCTAGGCTAACTTAATGGGGAGCCGAATATACAGCGAAGTACAGCCAGTATGGAAGACTACCTAGAAGCCATAATGCTTCTGGAACGAGACCATGAAGAGGCCACGGTCACTTCCATCAGCCATTTCCTGGAAGTGAAAAAACCCAGCGTGACCGCGGCCCTTTCCAGGCTGTCGGATAACGGGCTGGTGGAGCACCAGAGGTATGGTGCCGTAAGCCTTACTGCGCCCGGCAGGCGTACGGCACGCGATGTTTATCACAGGCACACCACGCTTCTCCAATTCCTTACCGACGTGCTCGGGGTAGACCAGGCAACAGCTGAAGATGACGCTTGCAAGCTGGAACACAGCCTGAGCCCGGCCAGCGTGACCAAATTAACCGAATTCGTGGCAGGGGCCATGGCAGAAAGGACAGTAAATGACAACCATCCGCCTCAGCGAACTGGAAAACGGCCAGAAAGCCCGCATCGTTAAGATCAACCTGGAGGGCGATATCCGCAGGCGTCTCTCGGACATGGGCCTCGTCAATGACGCCGAAGTTCAGCTGCTCCGGGTTGCGCCGCTCGGCGACCCGGTCGAGATACGCGTCAAAGGTTATGAACTGTCCCTCCGTAAAGAGGTCGTTTCCGAGATTGAGGTTGAGCCTGTCAATACCCGCCTGGTGAAACTCGCGGCAGGAAAAACAGCCAGGATCAGCAGCTTCGGCGGGGGGACCGAACTGATTCGCCGGCTGTCCGATCTGGGGTTGAACCCCGGCGTAGAAGTGACGATCGTCGAAAACCACTATCCGGGCGCGATGCTGATAACCCTGGGCGGGTCACGCCTGGTACTGAGCAGTGAACTGGCTGAACAGGTCCTGGTACGGGAGATTTGAGTTTTTCCGTGAAAATCACCATTGCGCTCGCAGGGAATCCCAATGCCGGTAAAACGACGCTTTTCAACACGCTGACGGGGGGCCACCAGTCAGTAGGCAACTGGCCGGGTGTAACTGTAGAGAAGAAGGAAGGCTTTCTGAAATACGAAGGGCACGACGTCCATGTAGTGGACCTGCCCGGTGTGTACAGCCTGACCGCGCATTCTCCCGATGAAGTAGTGTCCCGCAATTTTATTATCAATGAAGCGCCCGACGTGGTCGTCGATATCGTCGATGCCTCTAACCTTGAACGCAATCTCTACCTGTCCGTGCAGATACTCGAGATGGGAGTTCCCTCGATAATCGTACTCAACATGATGGATGTGGCCGAAAAAAACGGGCACAAGATCGACATCGCCGCCCTGTCGGCTGAGATCGGTGCGGATGTGGTCCCGCTGGTGGCGAGTAAAGGCCAGGGGATTGATGACCTGATGAAACGCGTGGTGGAGGCGGCGGCTAAAAAGCCCGCACCTGCTTTTCACCTGAACTACGGAGAGGAAATCGAAACGGAGATTTCCCGGTTGGAGAGCGTCATCTTCGACCTGCCCGGCGGTACCGAACACCTTCCTCGCTGGTACGCACTTAAACTGCTCGAGCAGGACCCGGACATTTTCGCAAAGTTCGACAGCGGAGTGATGCGCAAAACACTCAAGGAAAGCCTGGACCACCTCGATAACATTTTCGGGGACAAGGCGGAGACGCTCATCGCTTCCGCACGTTACGGTTTTATCGCCGGCCTGCTGCGGGACGTTCTTAAAAAACCAGAAGTAGAGTCCCGCTCGACTTCCGAAAAAATCGACAGGGTCCTGGTAAACCGCATCCTGGGCATACCGTTCTTTCTGCTCATCATGCTGGGGACGTTCGAGTTTATCTTCACACTTTCCCGGCCCATGACTGTCGGCATAAACCGCCTGTTCGAGTGGCTGGGGAGGCTGGCGGTCGGCATCCGCCCGGAATGGCTCGGCTCGCTGTTGGGCAGGGGCGTGCTCGGGGGCGTGGGGACGCTGGTCAGTTTCATCCCTCCGATCTTCCTGCTTTTCATCGCTATCGCCATCCTCGAAGACTGCGGTTATATGTCCCGTGCGGCATTCGTTATGGATAAAGTGATGCACAAGATAGGGCTTCACGGGAGGTCCTTCATTCCCATGGTGCTCGCCTTCGGATGCAACATTTCAGGCATCATGGCCTGCCGCACTATCGAAAACCCGAAGGACCGCCTGACTACCATTCTGGTCACTCCATTCATGTCATGCGGGGCCCGCCTGACGATCTATGTCCTCCTGGCCGCGGCCTTCTTCCCCGGGCAGCAGGGGCTCGTGGTCTTCAGTCTCTACGTGCTCGGGATATTGGTTGCCCTGCTGGCGGCGCTTGTACTGCGCAAGAGGGTATTCGCGGGTGAAAGCAGCCATTTCGTCATGGAACTGCCTTCATACCGCTGGCCTACCTTCACAGGAGTCCTTGTACACATGTGGCAGCGCGGCAAGGCTTTCCTGGTCAAGGCGGGAACGGTCATCCTCGGCCTGGTGGTGGTTGCCTGGTTCCTCTCCAGCATGCCCTGGGGCGTGCCATACGCCAGCGGCGGCAGCTGGATAGGGCATATCGGAAAAGTCGTCGCACCCCTGCTTTCCCCGGCTGGCTTCGGGCAGTGGCAGGCCGCTGTGAGCCTCATGTTCGGGTTCCTTGCCAAAGAAGTAGTTGTCGGCACCATGGGGGCTATCTTCGGGGTGTCCAGCGGAAACCTCGGGCAGATTATCTCTTCGCAGCTCGGCTGGACGCCGCTGGCCGCTTACAGCTTCATGGTATTCAGTCTTTTATACCTGCCTTGCATAGCCAGCATCAACACTATCAGGGCAGAAGCGGGGGGCTGGAAGTGGGCATTATTCACCGCTGTTTATACCACCGTTATCGCCTGGGTGGCCGCGACAGTCATCTTCCAGGTTGGCAGCCTTTTCGTGCATTGAGCCGGCTTTTACCTGCCTGATAAAACGGGGGCGACATGACGCCGTCCCCGTTTGACACAAGCCCGCGAAAAACCTAGACTCATTTGGTGTATTCCCGTATAAGAAGATAGAAATTTAAACATGTTGAAAGACGGTATACCTTTAGGTCGTGTCTTCGGCATCTCCGTGAGGCTGCATTACTCATGGTTTATCATTTTCGCCGTCGTGATATGGTCCCTGGCTGCCGACTATTTCCCGGCTGTTTATCCCGGCTGGCCCCTTTGGACAGCCATATCGGCAGGTGTGATCACCAGCCTTCTTTTTTTCGCATCTCTCCTGGCGCATGAACTGACGCATAGCCTGGTAGCGCAGCGGCATGGTATACCGGTGAGATCGATCACACTTTTCCTCTTCGGCGGGGTATCCCAAATCTCGGAGGAACCTCGCGAAGCCCGGACCGAGTTCACTATTGCGATCGTCGGCCCTCTTATGAGCCTTTGCCTCGGGGTTGGCTTCTGGGCTCTTTGGTTTTTCCTGCCGCCAGAGCTGGACGTCCTGGCGGCCATCTCATTCTGGCTCGGTTGGATAAACCTTGCTCTCGCGATTTTTAATATGGTGCCGGGCTTTCCGCTGGACGGCGGGCGGGTTCTGAGAGCGGTGATCTGGTGGAGGACACGTGACTTGAACAAGGCAACCCGCCTTGCTTCCAATATCGGGCGCGGGGTCGGCTACCTGACGATGGCCGGCGGGGCCTGGATAGGATTTCACGGCGACTGGTCCGGCGGGCTCTGGATCGCCCTGATAGGCTGGTACCTGGCAGTCACCGCTTCAAGCAGCAACCGCTATTCAGAGATGCAGCATGCCTTTGAAGGGCATTCGGTCAGCGAGGTTGTCAGCGACTGCATCGCAGTCCCGCCCGACCTGAACGTCGAAAGGCTTGTGAACGAATATATCGTCCCCACGGGCCGCCGCTGTTTTACCGTGGTTAGAGAAGGCGTAACTGTCGGCCTCGTTTCGCTCCAGGAAGTTAAAGGCGTGCTCCGCGACATGCGGGCCCGGGTCCTGGTGTCGCAGATAATGAAACCCCTCGATAAACTTAAAGGCGTTTCTCCGGCCGATGATCTTTCCACGGCGATGAACATCCTGACACAGGAGAACATAAGCCAGGTACCTGTTATGGTGGACGACAGGATGGTCGGCATGGTCACTCGCGAGGGACTCGCAGCATATCTGAAACTACACGACCGCAAAGGCGCCTGAACCGATTTAGGGAGCCCGAACGACACATTGAACAACGCCAAACCCAGGTCCAGGTTCGCCCGGCTTTTCCCGGGATGGCTCCTGCTTTTTACCTTGGGGCATTTCAGCCATCACCTGCTTACAGCCTTGGCTGTCCCTCTCATGCCTTTCATCAGGGACAATTTTCACCTGGATTACGCCCGGGCAGGGTTGCTGCTCTCGGTCTTTTCCATCACCTACGGCCTCAGCCAGTTGCCCTCAGGATGGCTCGCCGACCGTCTGGGGACCCGCGTCCTCATGGCCATCGGTATTTGCGGGGTAGGGTTGGCAGGCTTGCTCATCAGTTTCAGCAGCGGTTATGTAATGCTGCTTGTCCTGTTGGGTTTCATGGGCCTGGTCGGCGGCGGATATCACCCTTCGGCGCCGCCTACGGTCGCCTCGACCCTCCCGCCTGAAAATCGCGGCAGGGCCATCGGGGTCCATGCCATCGGAGGCAGCGCGAGTTATTTCGTGGCCCCCATGATTGCGGCGGCCACCGCTGCGATGTGGGGCTGGCGCTCTTCCTACCTGATTCTTGCAGCCCCCACGCTTGTTTTTGGGGCGGTCCTGTATTTTCTTATGGCAAAGAGGAAAACCCGTCAGGAGACGCCGCAGGGCGGCAATGAATGCGATGTGGTCCCGAGGCATATCGGCAACCGGAGAGACCTGCTGGCTTTCATGGCCCTTTCGGCTGTCACGACTATCGCGGTAACGGCCGTAATATCTTTCATACCCCTTTTTCTGGTCGACCATTTCGGCATGAGCCAGGCTTCGGCGGCGCTTATTATCGCCATAGTTTATTTCACAGGCATCTTCGCCAACCCCCTGGCCGGGTTTTTGTCAGACCGTGTCGGGCGCATACCCCTTCTGGTGGTCGCCAGCCTTGGGCTTCTGCCTGTTCTTTTCTTCATCAACTCGGTCCCCCGCGGCTGGGGCGTAGACCTGGTGCTCGTAGCCTACGGCACGATAATCGCTATGACACAAACAAGTTCCGAATCGCACATCGTGGGCAACGTTTCGGAAAATAACTGCTCTTCGGTGCTCGGGGGTTATTACTTCACCACCATGGCCGGGTCGGGTGTTTTGATCCCTTTGCTGGGGGCGCTTATCGATGCGCGGGGCCTGCATTTCGGGCTGACGATCGTCGCTGGTGTCGTCGCGCTCACAACGGTCGGGTATGCTTTATGGCTTACGGCGAGGCGCAAATCCGCTGCCGGGGGCTTGAGCACGGCAAGACGGTAGACTTTCAAACCTGCTCGACTGATTCTTTCCAGCCGCCTGCGATTACCAGCAGGATTCCCAGCAGGATAACCATGGCTCCTGCGATCTCCTTGACTGCTGGGGACTCTCTCAGGAAAACCCACCCCAGAAATGTGGCCCCCACGGGTTCGCCGAGGATCGCAACAGATACGATAGTCGCAGGCAGTCTGCGTACTGCCAGGTTCAGCGAGGTATGCCCGACAAGCTGGGGCACCAGGCCCAGCAATCCCAGCATCCAGTAGGTCTTTGACGGGTACCCCGTGAATTTTTCCCCGGCAGCCAGTGCGGCGCCCATGAGTAAAACAGCCGCCAGTGAATATACCATCGCCAGGTAGCTCGGTGCATCCACCCTTTCCCTGACATGGCGGCCCGCCACCAGGTAAACGGACATGGCGCCGGCCGCCGCGAGGGCCATCAGATTGCCTTCGAGGGCCCTCGAACCCGCCGTGAAATTCCCCAGGTTGATGACGATTAAACCGCCGAAAGCAGTACACATGCCGAGGAAAGCAGTGCGCGTCAGGCGCTCGCGCCACAAAATGAATGAGAGCAATGCGACCAGGGCGGGGTGCGAAGTCACAAGCACCACCGAGCTTGCGATGCTTGTGTAGCTCAGAGAACTTGTCCATAGCCAAAAATGCAGGGATATTGCGGCCCCGGAGGCAGCGATCAGCCATGCGTCGGGGGCGGTGAGATTTTTCAGCGTTTTCGCTACACGGGCGGCGCAGAAAGGAACGAGTACAAACGCCGCGATCACCATGCGGGATGCGGCCGTGACCAGGGGAGAAGCGTCGGCTTCGCGGATAAGCAGCGCCGCCGATGAAATGGCGGCTACGCCCGCAAGGAGCAGGAAAAAGTTAGCCCTGGATATTCTTGCCACGGGCTATATTGTGGCACAAGCGAGATATCTTAGCCATAGGGGACTTGGTTCAGCGCGTCCTCTGCCTGAAAGCTTCGTACATCACCAGCGCCGCCGCAACCGAAGCGTTCAACGAACTGATCTTCCCTCTCATCGGTATGGACGCCAGCACGTCGCACTTCTTCCTGACCAGTTCACCTATCCCGGCGCCTTCGCCGCCGACCACTATTGCCGTCGGCAGCTTGAAATCAACTTTATCGAAAGGCGTTGTGCCGGCCGCTTCGATGCCGACCACCCACACGCCCCTCTTTTTAAGGGCTTCGATGGTTTGTGAGATGTTGGCGACCCTGGCCACAGGCACGTATTCGATGGCCCCTGCGGAAGCTTTGGCGACCACGGGGGTCAAACCCACTTCCCGCCTGTTGCGGATGATGATGCCGTGGATGCCTGCCGCGTCGGCAGTCCGCATTATCGCGCCCAGGTTATGCGGGTCTTCCAACCCGTCGACTATGCAATAAAGCGGGGGTTCGCCCTTGGCTGCCGATATCGAGAGCAGTTCTTCAAGACTGATATAGTCTTTTGCGGCGGCATATGCCACTACACCCTGGTGCACGGGGGTGGTGGCGTGTTTTTCCAGGATAGCCCGGTCAACGTATTCGTAAGGGACACCTCGCGAACGCGCCAGGGCGACGATCTCGGTGACGATTCCGTGCCTTTCGCTGTCGCGTGCAAGGAGTACGCGGTTCACTGCGCGGCCGGAGCGCAAAGCCTCTAATACCGGTTGCCTGCCTTCAATAATATCTGCCATATCTTAAAGATAGCATTTAGCCCATTCGGGGCACAAACTCAGAAGGGCCCGCGGCTTGCGGGCCCTTCTATTCCTTCTGATCGTCATACTAAACAGGAGCCAGGGAATTGACTGCCGCCTGGTCCAGTTTGAGTACCAACTCCGTGACCAGCTTGACCGAATTGTCGAAGTCGTCCCGCCTGATGATGGAATTATGGCTGTGGATGTGCCGCGTCGGAACGCTTACTACCACGGTCGGCACCCCTGTTTTGTGAAGATGGATAGCGCTGCCGTCTGTTGCCCCGCCTTCCATCGCGGATATCTGGAGGGGAATATTCAAGCTTTTCGCCAGGTCCATCACCATGTCCCTGAGTTTGAGGTTAGGAATCATACGGGCGTCATATGCCAGCACGCATGGGCCTCCTCCCAGCTTGATCGAAGATTCTTCAGGCTTAATGCCCGGCACGTCCCCGGCGATATCCACGTCAACTACGATAGCCACGTCCGGGTTGACGGCCTCAACGCTCGTTGTGGCGCCCCTCACACCCACTTCTTCCATGACCGTCGTCACCGCGAAAAGCGTGTTGGGATGGCTCACTGTCGCGAGACCTTTCAGAACCTCCACGGTCAGAGCAACCCCGGCCCGGTCGTCGAAAGCCTTGGCGAGGTAGGCTTTTTTGGGGCAGTCGAGGACGGCAAAATCGCTGACGGGTATGACGGGGTCGCCAATGCGCACGCCTGTTTGTTCTACTTCTTCGATCGAAGTGGCCCCGATGTCGATATACATGTCTTTCTTTTCTACGACTTTATGCCGTTCTTCCTCTGTCATCATATGCGGCGGCTTGGCGCCGATGACCCCCGTTATTTCACCCCTGCCGGTCCCTATCACCACGCGGTGCCCGAGTAATACCTGGTTGGACCATCCGCCCAGGGCGGTGAATTTAATAAAACCCTCTTTGGTTATGTGTTTCACCATGAATCCTATTTCATCCATGTGCGCAGCCAGCATGACCCTGGGTGCCGGGGCGGTGCCCTGTTTGCGGCATATCAGGCTGCCGAGTTTATCCTGTGACATCTCTCCCAGTTTTTCAAAATGTTTGCGCACGGCTGCGCTGGCATTGCCTTCGTAGCCTGAAACCCCGTTCACTTCGGTGAGTTCTTTTAATAACAGTTCAAGATCGTCCAAAATCATGCTCCTTTCAAATACAGGGACAGTATACCACTCTGCTGACCGAAATTGGATGGTATTTTCCCGAATAAAAAAGGGGAGGGGCACATGGGCGCCTCCCTTTCCTTGATTGACCATGATGCCCGATCCATAACATATTTGAAATAAAATGCGGCAAGAAAACTGCACATTTCTCGTGGATTGGCGTGTTTTGGAATCTGCATAGCTAAAAAGGTATACTTTCACATGACAAATTCACGGATGACGGCCTTACCGCTCGAAACGACCTCCGAAATGCTGCTCGACGGCAAAATAATTGCTTACCGGGTCAAGCGGAGCCCACGCTCCTCTCATGCCCGTCTTGAAATAAGGGCCGATACGGGGCTCACCGTTATCCTGCCGCGGAGTTATCCCCTCTCCCGCGTTCACGGGATCATAACGGACAAACAACGCTGGGTGAAAGGTAAACTCGAACTGTTGAGCCGGGGTAGACTGGCCTATGAAACCGCAGGCGTCTGCAGGTACCTTGGCCGCACTTTGAAGGTGGTGACGTCCCCGGGGCATCATCCGGGGGCCCAGCCTGAGATTTTGGATGACGAGCTTATATTCGCACGTGATTCAGACGATGGTCATAGCGCAGGTGTCGAACGCTGGCTCAGGAAGCAAGCCGGAACCATCGTTAAGGAAATGGCTGAAAAGAATGCCCTGAAAATAGGGGTGAATTTTAAAGTATTGCGATTGCGCTCGGCCCGCACGCGCTGGGGAAGCTGTTCCCCTGGCGGGGCGCTGAACTTTAACTGGAAACTGGTGATGTTCCCCCCGGCAGTCATGGAATACGTCGTCGTCCATGAGCTGTGTCACCTGAAAGAGATGAACCACTCGAAATCCTTCTGGGCGCTGGTGGAGATTCACTGCCCGGATTGGCGGGCTCACCGTAAATGGCTGCATGCCAACGAAGCTGCGCTGGCGGTCTAGACAGGGATAGCCCCGGCATCAGCAGTATAGTAAACGGACCGCTCTCAATGAGGGCGGTCCGTTTGTTACTTATTGATTTTAGTCAGGACACGCTAGTTATTCGGTGCTCCCGCGGCTATCCACTGCTGGATAAGGCTTATGTTGGACGCGGAAAGTGGCGCGGCACCATAAGGCATCTGAGCGCCGCTCCCGCCGGCGGCTACCTGGGTTCCATTTAATTTAGCCAGCAGGTAGCTCTGATCTGGCGCACCCGCCTTTACCCGCTGTTCAGTGGCGCTTTGTGTGCTGGGAACACCGACCAGTTTGCTGTAGGAAAGGTTCGGTTCAAGAGTTAATCCTGCCTGCCCGGCTCCCTGGTGGCATACGACACAGTTGCTGTTAAAAATAGGTTGTATATTTTTGGAGAAGCTGACCCCCGATGCTGCGGTTGTCGCTGCCGTGGTGTTCGAACTCCCGCCGGAACTGCACCCGGGCGCGATCCCCAGGACGAAAATTCCCAATGCCACAGCTATGGTCGCCAAAAATACCCCGCTCGTTTGTTTCGTCATGTTTCTTTTCCCTTTTTTATATTTTTATCGATCTATTTCGAGGGTTCCAGGACGGCATTCATGCCGGCCAGGTATCCCGAAGTAAGCGCGTTGCCGATCGTCGCGCCGGCCGCGATATAGTTAGGCATGAGCGGGGCGATGCAGTTCCCTGCTCCGTAAAGCCCGGATATCGGATTTTCTTTCGTATCCAGTATCTGTGCCTTTGCGTTGATCTTAGGCCCGCCGTTGGTATCGAGGGTGCCGCCTCCGACTAGTATACAGTAATACGGGCCCTGGGCGGTAAAGGGGTACATCGTGATATTGGGCTTATCGTTGGCCGGCCACTTTGTCCCCTGCACCGGGGGCGAAAAAATCGAATACCAGGCCTTGTCATAGGGGTAAGTCCCGCGTTTGAAGTCGGAATCTACTCCGGAATTAGCGAAGCCGTTGAATTTGGTGATGGTGGCAGCGAGATTGGATTCGAAGCTGTCGGCTATGCTGAATATCCCGAGCTGGGAGGACAGGCCCGCCACGCGTGCCCGGATGTTGGCGCCCAACTCTTGAATTGTCTGCCCCGAAATCACTATTGACTTATCATCGTTAGGGCCGGGGAACGGGTAATCGCCGGCATACAGGTCTGCCGTGCGCTGGTCGTATACCATCATCATGACCATATTGACGAATTCCTGCTCGACAGGGTCCCAGTAGAAATGGATCTTGGTACGGTCGTTATAAGAGCGCTTCTCGTCGGTGACGCGTACGCCGTATTTGTTCACCAGTACCATGCTGTCTCCGGGGTCTTGCCAGATCTCGTTGGGGGAACTCGGGCTCTTCAAAATTTCTTCCAGCGGGTTCTGCGCATTCCAGGCGCTGTTCATATTGGAGAGCTGTGCGCCGATCGCCTGGGCCATGTATACCAGGTCGCCCTCGTTTGTTAATACGGCGCAGCCGCCGAAGATCGGGCCTTTCAGGAACTGCCGCACGAGTTCCTTATTGTGGGTGAACCCGCCCGAGCCAAAAACGACCGCTTTGCGGGCGCGCACATTGACGCTTTTTGGAGTGGTTGTTGTATTATCTGTTGCCTGGACCCCGATGACCTCTTTCTTGTCGTTAAGGTAGATCTGTGTCACACGATGGCTCGTTAAGAGGGTGATGTTATTGGCTTTGATATAAGCCTGAAACGAGGCTATGAGAGCGTTGCCGGCGCCTCCCACCGGGCCCAGGCCCCTGCCCCGCGGGACCTTGTTCTCGGTGGCATGGTCCCAATAGTCATAGTCATAACCGGCTGCAGCATACTTTATGGCTCCGATCTTCATCATATAGTCGATAGCCGGAGCGGCGTTGTCGTAATATGCTTCCAGGTTTGTGTATTCATGATCAGGCAGTCCATAATGCGCATCGTTTGGATTGTATATCGTAGAATAATTGGCGCGCGCCATGAATTTCAGGCAATCGGCCTTGGCATCTGTTACCCCCGAGGCCTTGAGTGCGAAGTTGTTTGGTATCCATATTTCACCCCCTGACTTGATGGTCGTACCTCCGGCGGCCGCCGATTTCTCGAGCATGATGACTGAAGCGCCTTTCGATTGGGCTACGGCTGCTGCGGCCGATGCCCCTGCACCGCTTCCGGCTACCACCACATCGGCCGTGAGGTCCCATTTGATGCTCGTTCCCGCCTTACAGCTTGCCAGCCCGCCAAATGCCCCAATGGCGCCAAGCGCAACTGCGCCGGCCCCTGCGGTCTTTAGAAAGTCTCTTCTGCTTAACGTGTTAGTCTCTTGCTTTTCCATTTTTCCTCCGCTTTCATTTTGTTGCACCTATTCATAATACAATCTAGCGTGAAGGCATAAAGAAGTTATAAATTATATCCCGATAATATTAAATAAGCGTTACGTTTTTGATATTTTGCCGAAAACCGGGTTAAGTGCTTTCGATATTTAATGATTCTTTAACTTATCCGTCAAGCGATTTTATGATTATTTAACGCGATCGGATTTAAACTAGAACAACAGGACTGCAGGATGAATAAACAAGGAGATTTCATGAAAAAGATATTGTCATGGATCGGGGCGATATTGGTAATCGCGGTAATCGCGGTTCTGGCAATTTCAGTACCCTCCTGGCCGAAATCGAACGGTAACGCGGTTGACCTGCAATTTTTCTCATTCCATCCCGGCACTCTGACAGTGAGCGTCGGCACGACAGTGACCTTTACGGACAGGGATTTTCTGGTTCCCCACAATGTGATAGGCACAGGCTGGGCCAGCGGAACACTGATGAAAGGGGATACATACTCCTACACCTTCACCACAGCTGGAACTTATACCTATCGCTGCTCGCACCATTTTTGGATGAAGGGCAAAATAATTGTCCAGTAGTGGTTGAGGCAAAATGCCTCTCGAAAATAAGTAGCGGGAAACGGCCCCCGGTTATTGCAGGATGTCTTTTTGGTCTTTTGACCGTGCGGGATCTTCCTCCTGGAATTTTCCGTTTTTTGGGCCAAACGGCCTCAAAAATAATATAAATCCAACGGAGAAAACCGCTATCAGCGGAAAGACGGCCATCTGGAGTATCCTGGACGGCTTAACCTTGAGTTTGGCGCTCATATTTCGATTATACTACTTATTTGACGTATATTTTTGTGCCCGTGGATGTTTCATCAGGCATAAACCAGCCGCCCTTCCACTTTGGAAGCTATGTTCTGGTGAGATTTAAGATATTCTTCCATAACGTCGGCTATTTTCGTCGCCACAACTTTACTTGGTCCGGCAGCCAGCAGGTCCTCGCCGGTCAAACCTAAATATTTCGAATTAAGAACGGCGTAACCCGAGAGCCCGATCGTGTATAAAGAATCATCCTCTACCGGTTTGCCGTCGAAGGTCAAAGAACTTAGTTCGCGGGCGTTTTCGTTGTAAACGGCTCTGATACGCCTGTTGACCTGGTAGCATTCCCCTTCGCCGTTACGGTTTTCCGCCCGCATGAATTCGGCGAACATGCGCTTCAGGTTGGCGCCTGTAACGGTAAAACGATTTAATGAATCCTCATATGGATAGCAGGCGCGGTAGTCCTTGAGTGTAACTACGGGGCCTAATTCCTTGCTGCGTATCGAACCGGAACCGACCAGTATAACGTCGCACTGACTCATTTCCGCCAGGCCGTCGGCGAAAAGGTTGCCCAGCGAAGTTTCGATTTCACGTTTCGGGTGGGTCATCGTTTCGCTAAATTTGCAGATGATGCTGTTGTATTTCCGGTCGACTTCGCTTGCGAACGAACTGATATAGTCCGCGAGTCGAGCATCCGGCTCAGCGATGCCCTCCTCGATGGGTATCAATTGCCACTTGTAATCTATGATGCTGTTGGTGTCGTCGTCCACCACGATATCGAATCGTCCGATATGGTTTGTTCCCACCCCAGCCTGGGCGATAAGGATGTTATTCACTTCTGCTGGTTTCTCGAGATAGGTGTGAGAATGCCCGCCTATTATCATGTCGACACCCCATTCGGGTTTGAGTATCTTGGCAAGTTCTATGTCCGAATCGTACCCGATGTGGGTTAGAAGAACGGTGAGGTCAATGTCGTCGTTTTTATATGCGTCCGTGATCACCCCGACCTCTTTGCTCGCTTCTTCCAGGTTGATAAAGCTGCTGATGAGGGAGTCCTTCTTTACGGAATCGATGACTTTTTCAGTGATTATCCCGATGAACATTATGTCGAAGCCTGCTTTGTTTATGATAAGGTAGGGCTTCATCAGCCTCTTGTGATAGCCTTTTACGTAAAGATTTGCGTTGACGATAGGAAAATTGGCCACTTTTTCCAGGAACAGCAGGTGGGGCAGGCCGTAATCGAATTCATGGTTGCCCAGGGTCACCACGTCAGGCGCGAGATAATTCATCAGCTCCATCGTCGATATGCCTTTGTAGTCTGAATCGATAAGGGAACCCTGCAGCATATCCCCGGCGATAACGAACAGGACGTTTTCCTCCTCTTTCCGCACCTTGTTGATGTAGCCCGACAGCAGGGCAAGCCCGCCTATCAGGTCCCCTTTTCCGGCGTTGATCTCAGCCTGGAAATCGCCGTGCATGTCGTTGGAGTGAAGGATCGTGAACTTTTTCGTGACTCCCATATCTTTCCCCCCGGTCGCTATGAATTTGAAAATCGCGCCAAACGTATTTTCCCTCGCTGACGTCTGGCGCAATGGCGTTTAATCCCGTATCAGTGCGAAGTCACCGCCCGGGTTATTGTCTTGGGCAGTGTTCCCTCGAAATGCACCTGGCCGTCCTGGATACTGAAATTCTTGACAGAGAAACCTGGGACATGCGCCGCGGCTTTGTTGAAAGCGTCGATAAGGCTGGATTTATTGTCGTTGACCTTGCTGACGGGGATGGATAACCTGCCGACTTCCAGCTTGGAGATATTGAAGCTGATCACCCCGTTGACGACAGAGCCGGTCCCTTTGATGTAGAAGGGCATCCGCTTCTGGATGACTGCGAATTTTTGAACGTAATTCAAGGCGCTCGCGAAGTCGTCTTCGGTGTATCCCCGTCCGATGGCATAATCATGTAACTTATCGACCAGGAGGATGCCTGACATCTCGGCGCTCCCATCTGCGTTAAAACGCACATGGAGGTCTGTGATGGCGAAATAGGGCCATGGATTATCGTTGCCCAGGGCGGCAGCTTCCGCCTGGGTGATGTTGAAGTTTTCAGTCTGGGAACCGGAAAAGCTGAGGCTTTGGCCCGGCGCCGTGCCTGCGGGCAAATCTATCCTCTGGATGTGGTCTTTGGCCGTTACGCTCACGTAATCAGCGTGAGTGGAGGTCATGCCCAGGTCCCTGGGCTTGTTGGAACCGAAAACGTTGGAAATCCCGGGTATGAAACCGAAGTACCCGGCCACAAGAACTATCACAACCACTACCGCCAGTATACCGATGAAGATGCCCGCGACTACTTTCATTAAGACTCCTCCGGTTGATGTTGTTGATCCGGATCAGGTCAAACCCTGTCCGATGCATGGATGATAAACTGGCGAACACGTGTATGTCAATGCAAAAGCGGAGGCCGCGCAGATTGATGTTAAAACGAAATTGTTGAACGGTTATTTGCGCCAACGATGGGGAAAGATGCAAAATCAGGGGCAAGCAAACGCCGGGGCTACTTGTCCATCCCGGCTAATGGCAGGCTGAATGCAAAAGTACTTCCCTCCCCCACCCGGCTTTCGGCCTTGATTTGGCCGCCCTGGGCCTCGATCAGTTGTTTTGCGATGGCGAGCCCGAGCCCGGATCCGCCGGTCGAGCGCGATCGCGAAGGATCAACCCGGTAGAAACGTTCAAAAACCATTGGTAGATTTTCGGGGGAAATCCCCTGCCCCAGGTCAGTCACAGAAACAACCGCGTTCCCGTTGCTCGCCGCAACCTGGACTTCTATCTTTCTATCAGCCGGAGAATATTTCATGGCGTTGTCTATCAGCGCCCTCAGGACTTGTGCCGTCCTGTCGGCGTCTGCGGCCGCCGTTAAATTGCCGGGATGAATCACGGTGTCGATATCGATGCCGCGGGCGGCGCCGACTGCCTTGAAAGACTCAGCGACCCTCTGGCTCAATTTGCCGAGGTCTACCGGCTGAAGATCGAATTTCAACTGGCCTGTTTCAGCCAACGAGAGCGTCCTCAAGTCTTCCACCAGGCGAGCAAGTTCAAGTGTTTCGGCGTGCAGGATATCCAGCGTCTCGCGTTTGTCCGGAAGTACGCCGTCGATGATCCCCTCGATGTTTCCCTGGAGCACCGAAATCGGTGTCCGCAATTCATGGGCGATGTCCGCAATCATGTTCCGGCGCAGGTCGCGGTCCTGGCGCAGGGTAGCGGCCATATCGTTAAAAGATGTCCCGAGGTCATGGATCTCCCGATAGCCCATTGTGTCTATCTTTTGCTCGAGGTTGCCTCCGGCAACTTTATGGGCGGCTTCTGCAATCCGGTCCAGCGGTTGCGCGATTTGGCGCGAGAATACCCAGCCGAGGACGAGCGACAGTACTACCCCGGCGGCCCCGCCTGCCCAAAGGTAGCCCGAAATCCCGTTCAGATAATCCTGCCGGGCCTGCGTAACAGGCTGCCCCATCATCCCTCCCATGCCGCCCATGTGGGTAATGAACGTATTCAACTGGCTGTTGCCGGCACGATAGGCGAGGATCGCGGCCAATGCGATGCCCGCTGCCGAAACCACCAGGAAGGCCAGGCTCAGGCGGAACGAAAGGCTGTTCCAGTAACTTCTATTCTTCTGCACAGCGCCCTTCTTCCAGTCTGTAACCCACGCCCTGAACAGTTGTGATATTGCAGCCTTTCTCTGTATTAGCGGCGGAAAGCTTGCGCCTTATATTTTTGATATGCGCATCGATGGTGCGGTCATAGCCCTCGTATGCCATGTCCATGGCACGTTCAAGGAGTTTTTGACGGCTGAGAACGCGGCCTGCGGACTGCGCCAACGCAAGGACTATGCGGAACTCGGTGGCGGTCAGACTGACCGGCTTCCCGTGGCAGGTCACTTCAAAACGTTCGGGGTCGACGGTCATTTCCCCGATGCATATGGGTTTGCCGTCTACCTCCGCGGGTTTCTCGGTCCGTCGAAGGACCGCTTTCACCCTCGCCGTAAGCTCCCTCGGGCTGAATGGCTTGGCCACGTAGTCATCCGCACCCAGTTCAAGACCGACAAGCTTGTCGGCCTCCTCCACGCGGGCGGTCAAAAGGATGACAGGTACCCTTGAGGTGCGTCTTATCTCGCGAAGAACGTCAAGGCCGTCCATCTCCGGCATCATGATGTCCAGTATCACGAGGTCTGGTTTTTCTCTTCGGAAGGCTTCCAGTGCCCGTTTTCCGTCTGTAGCTTCGGATACCTGGAAACCGTCTTTTTGCAGGTAGCTGCGGACTATTGCCAGGACCTTGGGTTCGTCGTCAGCGACGAGGATACGGCCTTTTGTGGAGATAGGATTCATACTATCCATTGTACCCTGCCTCAAATCTATGTCAATCCTGTCATACAGAAGAGGCGGCAGTTAAGCCGCCTCTTGGGGTTTTGGTTCTCTCTCAGTTTACCAGCCCATCATCCCGCGGCCGGCTCCTCCCATCATTCCGTATCCGTACCCTGCTGAAGGGACTACAGGTACAGCGGTGCCGGTGTTTGCAGCCCCGAAGCACCCGTATCCGCACCCGGTGCTATCGGCGGAAACCGTGCCCGATAGGGTGCCTTCGACCCGGCTTCGAAGGTTAGCTATGATTGTGTTGGCCTGGTCCTGGGTTACATACCCGTACTTGACCAGGACGTTCACCATATCGGTCTGGGCGGCAACAACAGTATCTATCACTTTTGAAAGGTTCACTTTCTGGGCTGCGGCAATTGCTGCGATAGTCTGGCCGTTCTGAAGGTCCTTGACCAGTTGGTCGTAGGTGATGCCCAGTGTAGCAGCTACACGCTGGAGGGTTACGGTGTCGTTCATTACGAGCCCGCCGCCGCATAAGGCCGCGCCATAACCCATGTAAAGGCTATCGGGGGCGGTCGTCACTATGGGGGTGGTGGTCACTATGGGGGTCACTACGGGGGTGACGATCGCGATAGTCTGGACTGTCGCCTGGGGGGCAGGGGAGTCTTTGGCAAGGGCAGGAATGGCGATAAGCGCCGTGGCAGTGATGGCGATGGCGGCGAGCACGACGGCAAACATCTTTTTCATCTGAATCTCCTTTGAAGAGTTGCTTCTGCATCTCTTATATGTGTCCACTATATCAGCCTGATATGAAGATGTTATGAAGAACGGGTGAATCCCCTGTGAATTAATAAGCCCGATTTATCGCGGAAATCCAATAAATCTCCTCCCCGGGTCATCGCCGGGCGTCGACCTTGGGCTGTTCCCCGGGGCCTCGGGATGTCCCCCGAGGTTCTCGCACTCGAGGCTCGAGTGTTGTTGTCCTCGAGGCTCGAGGAGAGCCGGCAATCCAGTATCCCCGGAGGAATAATTGGTTCTACCCCGGGTCTTTCTCCAACTCACCCCTGTCATCCCGGCCCGCGAGCCGGGATCCATTCCCCTGCCTTGTCAAGCTTGATGAGACAAAATAAATAACCCAATTGATTGTCCGCTTTCCCCTTGCCTGCTTTCGATGCTATATTGAATGGCGGATAAAACATTTTTAGGAGAGACTCGCATGAAGACTCGCTGGTTAGGTTCGAGGGGCCCCAAAGTTTCCGCGATCGGTCTGGGCTGCATGGGGATGTCCCAGTCATACGGCCGGGCTTCCGAGACCGAATCAATCGCCGCCATCAACCGGGCGCTCGACCTCGGCATCGACTTTCTGGACACCGCCGATATGTACGGAATCGGCGAGAATGAAATACTTGTGGGTAAAGCGATCAAAACAAGGCGCAGCGAAGTCTTTCTGGCAACCAAATTCGGGATCGTTCGCAGCGCAGATGACCCTAACATCAGAGGAGTCAACGGGCGTCCTGAATATGTTCGTTCAGCGTGCGAAGCCAGCTTGCGCCGCCTCGGCGTGGACACGATCGACCTTTACTATCAGCACCGCGTCGACCCGCATGTTCCTATCGAGGAAACTGTCGGGGCCATGTCGAAGCTCTTCCAGGAAGGGAAGATACGCTACCTCGGGCTGTCAGAAGCGTCGGCAAAAACTATCGAAAGGGCGAACAAGGTTCATCCCATCACTGCTATCCAAAGCGAATATTCATTATGGACGCGCGACCCTGAGGAGAAGATCCTCCCGGTTTGCCGCCGCCTGGGCATCGGTTTCGTTCCTTACAGCCCTCTCGGGCGCGGGTTCCTGACCGGTCAGATCAAGCACTTCGAAGACCTCGCACAGGACGATTTCCGCCGCACTTCACCCCGCTTCCAGGGAGAAAACTTCGCGAAAAACATGCAGCTTGTCAGGGCAGTTGAGAAGATGGCAGCCGAAAAGCATTGCCTGCCGTCTCAATTAGCCCTCGCCTGGCTGCTGGCGCAGGGCGAAGATATCGTCCCGATCCCGGGGACCAAGCACGTCAAATACGTGAACGAGAATGCCGCGGCTGTCGATATCGTGTTGTCGAATGCAGACCTGGCGGAATTGAATGCGATATTCCCGTTCGGTGCGGCATCGGGGGCCCGTTATCCGGAAGCCATGATGAAGATGCTGAATAAATAGGTATAATGGGAGTGAGATGTCTCCCTCCGGCTGACCGACTAAGGTTCTTTCCAGCACAATCATTATTGTCATCCGGGGAGAGGCGCTCTAACCGCTGAGCGCTGATAGCTGACAGCAGAAAAGGAGATACCTTTGATGAAACGAGAAACGATATCTACCCCAAATGCGCCTAAGAGCCTCTTTTATTCTCAAGCCATGAAATATGGCGGGTTCGTTTTTGTCGCGGGACAGGTAGCGATCGACCCTGCCGACGGCACACTGGTTACGGGCAGCATCGACATTCAGACCAGGAGGGTGCTGGATAACATACAAACGATCCTGAAAGCGGCAGGCACTTCGCTGGAACAATCGCTGGAATCTGTGTGTTTTCTGGCTGATATGGCGGATTTTTCCGCTTTCAACGCAACTTATAAAGAATATTTCCCTCATGATCCCCCGCCGCGAACCACCGTTCAAGCAAAACTTCCGCTTGAGGGAGCGAGGATAGAGATAAGGATTATCGCCGCAGCTCCGGGTTCATAGATGTCCTCCTGACGGCGATGGCGGGCGCTACGATTACTAAAGCGCATCCTGAGGTCATCACCCGGCCTCGGTGTTCACACTTCCGCAGATTCGGCCTGTGGGAGGCCTCCCTGCGTTTGTCATTGAGAACGAGTATGAGCGAGTGCGACAATCTCGTTCCCCATTCCAGCCTTGTCATCCCGGGCCGAGACCCGGGATCCAGAATAAAACCACGGGGTGTTTGTGGAGGTGTCATCCCGGCGCGATAGCCGGGATCCAGAGCCGATTCTTTCTCCTCCCCCGTTGTCATTGCCGAGCGCCGCACCTCGGCAATCCAGATTAAAGCTTCATCGTGTCTCTCTACCTACTCCACCCTGTCATCCCGGAACCGCAGTATCCGGGCCTTGGGCTGTTCCCCGTGGTTCTTGTCCTCGAGCGTGCCCTCGAGGGATCCACTTCCACTTCCTTGTTGAGCGAAGCGAAACAATACTAAATACAACAGAGCTGAAAGCTGACCGCTGATAGCCGCTCTAATTCCTCAGGCTGTGTATCGGCGCTGGTATCCTTCCCCCCCGCTCGATGAATACCTGCCCTGAGAACTTGTTGACCGGCATTATGACGCCTCCGCCCAGCAGCCCTCCGAACTCCACCGCGTCCCCGGCTTTTTTACCGCAAACCGGGATGATACGGACGGCGGTAGTTTTGTTGTTGACCACACCGATGGCGGCTTCGTCGGCGATTATGGCAGAAAGCGTGTAGTCCGGCGTGTCGCCGGGAACAGCTATCATATCGAGACCGACAGAGCAGACGCAGGTCATGGCTTCCAGTTTTTCGAGGGAGAGGGCCCCGGCCCTCACCGCGTCCACCATACCGGAATCTTCGCTGACCGGGATGAATGCGCCCGACAGGCCGCCTACGTGGGAACTCGCCATCACTCCGCCTTTTTTCACCGCGTCGTTAAGCAGGGCCAGGGCGGCGGTCGTCCCGTGGGCGCCGCATCGCTCGAGGCCCATAGCTTCCAATATCAGCGCAACGCTGTCGCCGACGACGGGTGTGGGAGCAAGCGAAAGGTCCACTACGCCGAAAGGTATCCCAAGGCGTTTCGAAGCTTCGGTCGCGACCAGTTGCCCCATACGGGTTATCTTGAAAGCTGTTTTCTTTATCAGTTCCGCCACTTCGCTGAAGTCTGCATCGGGCCCCAGTTTTTTAAGCGCGTTGTAAACCACTCCGGGGCCGCTCACCCCGACGTTTATGACGCTCTCGGGCTCGCCGATGCCATGAAAAGCCCCCGCCATGAATGGATTGTCTTCGGGGGCATTGGCAAAGACCACCAGCTTGGTGCAGGCGATGCTGTCCCTGTCTGCGGAAAGGGCGGCCGCTTTCTTGATGACCCTTCCCATGTGGGCCACGGCGTCCATGTTGATGCCGGCTTTGGTGGTCGCAACGTTAACCGAAGCGCAAACCCGCTCGGTGGTCGCAAGCGCCTCGGGTATGGATTCTATAAGGCGCGTGTCGCCGGTGGTGTACCCCTTGTGAACGAGTGCGCTGTATCCGCCGATGAAGTTTATCCCGAGTTCTTTAGCTGCGCGATCCAGGGCGCGGGCGACTTTAACGAAATCCCCTTCCGAACTTTCTGCGACCATGGCGATGGGGGTCACGGAGATACGCTTGTTGATGATGGGGATGCCGTATTCCCGCTCGATGGCCTCGCCGGTGCGTACGAGGTTCCCTCCGACGGTGGTTATCTTGTCATAGATGAGGGTACATAGAGTGTCCATATCCGGGTGCGCGCAGTCGCGCAGCGATATCCCGAGCGTTATCGTTCGGATATCCAGGTTCTCGTGGGATATCATGTTGATGGTTTCAAATATCTCATATGGATTGATCATGGCAAGTCTCCAAATGTCCGGGACTTCGTTAAATCTCATGCATGGACTTGAAGATGTCCTCGTGCTGTACCCTTATCTTGAGGCCGAGTTCGTCGCCTTTGGCGCTCAGGCGAGAGGACAAATGCTCGAAATCGATATTGGATTTGCTGATGTCGACCAGCATTATCATGGTAAACAAGCCCTGCATCGTGGTTTGGGTTATGTCGAGGATGTTAACGTTGGCGTCGGCGAGGATTGCGCTTACTCCGGCTATGATGCCTACCCTGTCTGTTCCGATGACGGTGATCACTGCACGCATATTCTTGCTCCTGTTCTGGAATGAATCAAGCTCATTGATTATATCGTATAAACTGATTACCGGTTAAACCAGCCACCGCTGGCCTTGACAGCTGAATGTCGTACTCAAGAACGCTATCGTTGTCATTCCCGCGAAGGCGGGAATCCAGTATCATTTGGGCAGGTCAAATCAATGGCAAAGTGCCTGCAACATTATGTCAATGGATTCGGTCCTTTTTCAGGAAACGAATAGTTTTCTCACGCATGGGCGAAGTTGTGTCAGGCATAGTATTCGTTTTTCGTTTAAATGAAACAAAGGCCATTTTTAGAGATTGAATCCGCTATATTTTTCTCGAGATATTGATAACCGTTCGTGATCCAACAATTGCGTGTATGTCCTAATATAAATATAGCACATTTGTTCTGTTTTGTCTTGATGGCCGGCAAGTTCGTAACCCTTTGCTGACTTCTCCGAATCTTGCAGCTATACTTGATACAAATATTATCATCGAGGCTATATTGAAATATCTGCCCGTCCTGCGTGAAATCGGTATCACCTTTTTGTTGGCGCTGATGATATTCCTGGGTATCCACTATACCTTGCAAAACACCGAGGTTACCAGCGGCAGTATGCTTCCAACCTTGAGCATAGGTGAGCGGCTGTTCATAAACAAGCTGGCCTACAAATTTGGCAGTCTCCCTGAAAGGGGCGATATCATCGTGTTTGCACCGCCGCCCGAAGCTGACCCGATTTCGGAGACGGATTATATCAAGCGCGTCATCGGTCTGCCGGGGGAAGTCGTGGAGATAAAAAACGCTACCGTAAAGATCCACAAAACCGACGGCACGATAATTACGCTGGATGAGCCTTATATCGCCGCAGAACCTTACTACACCTATACGAGCCCTGTTATCCCGGCAGGCAATTATTTCGTGATGGGTGATAACCGCAACTATTCAGGGGATTCGCATAAGGGTTGGACTGTGCCTTGCGATAACATCGTCGGCAAAGCCTGGTTCGTGACCTGGCCGTTCAGCAAATCCGGTACCGCTCCAAATTACAATTTGCCATCATAGAGTGCCCCTTCCCCGTTTGTCATCCCGGCCCGCGTCTTGTCCTCCGTCGTTGTCATTCCGGCGTCCGCCTGGGCGGACCGGAATCCAGAGTCGATTTGGCCCCGTATGTCATCCCTACCCGCAATCTGGGCTCCGGAATAAACCCGCAACACGGACGCCTCCGACTGATACCTTGGTGCTATAATCCCATCGAGGTAAGTGCGATGAAAAAAGCGAACGAACTGGTCAGGGTATATTCCGCAAATACTCTCCTTGAAGGGGAAGCGGTTAAAGCGTATTTAACCAGTCAGGGCATACCGGTTTTTTTGAAATACGATACTCAGAGTAATATTGGCGGTATTGCCTGGGGCCCGCTGGGCGGGGCGCAACTGCTGGTTCCTGCGGAAAAAGCCGCCGAAGCCGCTGCGCTCATCGCACAAACCGAAAAGAAAACGGCCGGCCAAAAAGAGGATTGAAGAGTGTGATATTTCAGATTTTGAATCAGGTTGGATTCACCGGTCACCAAAGAGTCAAAGTTGTCCATTGATCAAATATCGGGATATCTGCCATTCCATGCTTGGGTATGTACGGTTTGAATGTATCATTGACAATCAATGATAAAATTACGCAACGATGATGAAGAAATCAATGGTTGCTAAGATCTCAATTGTTGCTGGATTTACCTCCATACTCGCGGTAGTTTTAGCAATGGTGCTCTCATCAGTTAGAATTGATTTGCTAGTCGATAAACGTATCACAACAAACACTAGTGACTTTATTTACCAAATTCAGTTGTTTCTGGAAATCACAACCCCAATTTTAGCAATTTTAGCCATTGTTTTGGGTTTAAAATCTAACGCACATAAACCAATTACAAATGAAACTTCAGAACTTCCGAAAATCGTACGAAGGATATCGCCAGGATCGATCGGGGTTACATTTGCCCTGTTCGCGCTAATTATTTTGTGTTTTGATTTTTTCCCCTGGGGAGGGTTCATCGGGTTATTTCTTCTTGTGCCAATCCTCATTGTGCGTGGAGCGTTATTTCTCAAAAGGACGTTTTGGCGGTAGCGTCTTCAAGCCATCATCGGGATGTCTGCCATTCCATTGCCTGCGCTTTCTATTCAGCGATTCGGCACTAACCGACCGATAGATATTGCGGCATGGTCATGAACGCGAACCTGTACCTGAGTGCGCCGTTCAAACCGCTCAAGGTAATTACGGCTTCCGTGTAGGGTCCTGCCCCATCAAGGATTGTAACGGGAAGTGATTCTACCCGAACGCCGTTGACACTGTTGATATTGTCCACTGCCTCCCAACCCAAATCTTCCTGCGTCAGGCTGAAGCCGGTCAGCGTTATCACCCAGTATGGCTCGCCAAGGCCCCAACCGGGAGCGCTCCATCCGATTCCAATTTTAACTTTCGCCTGGCCGGTTACAAATGCCGGCACGAAGCCGAGGGCCTGTTTGATCGCCTGCTGTTGAGAAACCGGCCATTTTGTTGGCGAAAGTGCAACTGTGGTCGGGCTATATGAATAAGGTGCATCGACAGTCACGACCGTTTGAGGAACAGCGGTCAGAGGCGGCGGTGTTGCCGTCACGCCCGTTGACGTAACCGCCACGGGATGATCAGGCAACAGCGCCCAATTAAATGTGGTCGAACCGTTGCAAGCCGCGAGTTTTCGCTGGCTCGTGCCGTCGGCATTCATGACATACAAACCGTAGCTGGGGATGCTTGATGAACCGTTCGCTCCCAAGTAGGCGATCTGTGTCCCATCCGGCGACCACTGCGGTATCGTGCACGATATTGAGTTGCCGGTAAGCCTGGTGGCACCCGAGCCGTCGGATTGCATAACATATATCGCCAAATATCCGTCGCGGTTGGAGTAGAACGCGATTTTAGTCCCATCTGGAGACAGGGCGGGAGCCATTTCTTCGAATTTATTATCTGTTAATTGAACTAAGCCGGTACCATCAATGTTGACGGCGTATATTTCCCATGTGTCGAACGGATCGGTATTGACCGGGCCCGTGGCAAAGGTGATGCACCGGGCATCTGGAGACCACGACAGGCGAAAACAGATACCGCCGATACCCTCAGCAATGGTTTTATGGCCCGTGCCGTCCGTGTTCATCACATCGATGGTGTATTTTCCGTCGCGGTAAGTTGTATACGCGATCTGGCTTCCGTCAGGCGACCACCAGGGCCAGTTTCCGCCCGATGACGCCGAAGTCGTCAGCCTTGTTAGCCCTTGGTTCAGGCCGGGGCCTGTGACGGTATAGATGTCATAGCCGACCCCGTTGCTCGCACTGAATGCCAGCCGGGTTCCGTCGGGAGACCATGCCGGGGCCTTGATGTCGTAAATGGTCCCGGAGTTTCCGATACTGGACACCAGGGGCGCTGGTTGGGAGCCGTCATAGCCGATAGTGGAAAGGACGTAAGCGCCGTTGGAATCGGAGACCACCGCAAACTGCTGACGCGCTTGCGACCAACCAGGATAGGTATTCTCAGAACTGTTGTACAGCAGGGGAGTCGAGGCTGAGCCATCCGTATTTACAACGTTGATACCGTAATGTACTCCGCTTGCTCCATTCATCAGCGATGAAAAGACCAATTGAGGCTGGCTTGAAGGCAAGCCAACGGTATTTAACAGCCATTGGTTTACCTTTTTGGCGGCCATATCTACGCCGACCATCACCATGGTCCCGCTGTCTCCGCTCAGGATTACGATCTTCTGGCCATTTTCCCCTGCCATCTCCTGTGTCCCGAGGTGTTGCAGGTCGCTTGCCGTAAAAGTAGCCCGAACACGCAAGTCTGCCAAAGCAATCTCACTCGCTGATACTGGGATTGAACCATGAGTATCGAATAACGGCGGAACAACAAAAAACAGGCTGAGAACCAGAACGAGGGCGATCGCGGTAAATACTACCTGTTTTAACACGCTATGCTGATCAAGAACACCCCGCCACGTTTTTAGAGATAGCGAGTGTACTTTTCCCGCCACGGGCCGGCGCCCAAGGCGAGCATCCTGCCGGGAACCGGTTCCGGCTACAAGCAGGTTTCTGAGCTCCCGCCTGTGAGTAGGCAAATTTATCCCCGAGGGAACTTCGATACCATCGAAGTATTGGGCCGCAAAATCGTTCAGCGACATTTCATTTTCCATTTTCTTCCCTCCAATGGATCAGACAATGGACGCGGAATCGGCAATCATCATTTTCTTGAGCCTCTCAAGGCCTCGGTAGAAACGCGTTTTGACCGTTTCTTCATGCACCCCGAGGATAGAAGCTATTTCGTTGAGTTGTAACTGTTGAAAGAACCGTAAAGCGAGGACTTCCTGGTACTTCACGGGAAGCTGGGCAATCCACTGTTGAACATCGAGAAAGCGCTCATAGTTCCGCAGTTTTTCATCGGCGTCGTTCATTTCAGCATCGGGCGCAGGGACTTCCAGTGTAATTGATTCGCCTATTTTTTCCGCAAGCACCATCCCGTGGCCGTTTTGCCTGAAATGATTGGCGATTTCGTTGTTGGCGATCCTGCAAAGCCAGGCTGTGAAAGGAACCCCGGTCCATTTGAAATGTGTGATGTTCTTCAGGGCTTTAAGGAAGACTTCGGATGTGATGTCCTGTGCGATAACGAGATTGGCCGTTCTCACCAGGACATAGCCGAAGATTTTTTGGTAATTCTCATCATACAATCGCCCAAAAGCCTCGTTGTTGCTCTTGGCTGATTCGACAAGCTCGCGTTCCTGTTCCTGATTCATGTTGTTAATATATTAACGGATTTGTAACACAAATAGTTTCAAAATTACAGAACCAATTAATAATTTCGATCAGGTGAACGATGACAGAGAAGAAAATGAGGAGGGGAAACTTCGGTTTAACGTATCAGAGTCTAATTGAGTCTTTTGTCTTAAATAGTTGAAATAATATGACTGACAAATAACTAATATCGGGATATCTGTTCAAAAAAATGAGAATTTAGAAGATTCAACCAGTTTTAAGTAAAAACAATTAGCTGTTTCAAAATATCACGTCGCTTTATTTTCCCACCCCCATTTTCCTTGTTTATTTTGCCGTAGATATCCTTGACAGTTCCCCCCTCTATATTTTTATAATTTAACTTTGATTTTATTGTTGGGGGAGTGGAGTATTCAGATGGAAAACGATGCAAACTTGATCAGGACTTTAAGCGGGCATACCCAACGAGTCAGTTCAGTCCGCTTCTGCCCTAACGGGAAACATGCGGTCAGCGGATCGTGGGACAATACTTTGATCCTGTGGGATACAGAAACCGGAGAAGCAATCCGCACTTTCAAAGGCCACCAGGACAAGGTCCACGCCATCGATGTGTCCGGCGACGGCAAATTCGCCGTCAGCGGGGCCGGAGATGGGAAAATAATGCTGTGGGACCTGGCAACTGGGGAAACTATCCGCACTTTTGACGGGTACCTGGCCTGGGTCTGGGCGCTGGGGCTAAGCCCGGACGGAAAATTTGCCTTGAGCGGGGCATTCAACAGGGTCATGAATCTCTGGGACGTCGAAACCGGAAAACAAATCAGGACCTTCACAGGCCATTCCCGCGACGTATGGTCGGTAAAGTTCACCCCCGACGGCACGAAAGCCATAAGCGCTTCCGAAGATAACTCACTGATGCTGTGGGACGTTCAAACGGGCCAAAAGATCCGCACATTCAACGGCCATACGGCGAAAGTCACAAGCGTGAGTTTGACGGGCGACGGCAAACTGGCCCTCAGCGGGGCCTGGGACAACACCCTCATACTTTGGGACGTCGAAACAGGGAACGCCGTCCGCACCTTTAAAGCGCATTCCGACAAAGTTGAAGGTGTAGCGATGAACGATACCGATAAATTCGCAGTCAGCGCTTCTTGGGACAAAACGGTGAAATTGTGGAACCTTGAAACAGGCGAAACCATGCGCACATTCAATGGTCATTCGGCGGAAGTAACCTCGGTGAGCCTGAGCGGCGATTTCAAACGTGTTCTCAGCGGCTCCGGGGACAAAACGTTGAACCTGTGGAACCTGGAACCCTTTGTCACCGGGATGCTTGCGGCTGCACCGCCTCAAGTTACAAACGAAACACCGGCTGCAGGGGCTTAAACCCTGCCGAAAACAAAGCGCCGGCCCGGGCATTTGCGGATGCATAAGCATGCGCGTCCGGGCCGGCGGATTATATGGCCGGGTGAGCCGCGAACGGCTGATTATTTGTTGATATATGCCTCGGGATTATTGGCGAAAGACTGGCGGCAGGAAGGTGCGCAAAAATAATAATTTTTGCCGTCGTGCTTGTACTCGAGGGACGATTTGGGGTCCACGTTCATAAGGCAAACCGGGTCGATCTCCCAGATGACCGCGCTGCCCTTTTTCACCAGCACTACCAGTGCGACCATAGAAGTAAAGTACAAAATCATTATCAAACCGGCGGTGATGGTGACCGCGTTTCCGTTATAAAGATACTGGAGCATGACCCCGAGCATGGCTCCCATCATGCCCCCCATCATCCCGCCCATGCCGCCGTCCATCATACCCATAAGGCCGCCGACGCGTCCGAATACGATACCGAAAACGAGCCCGACCAGCAGGCCGACCATGTTCCCTACAAACATATCGGTGGTTGCCCCGACGAAATAGCCTACGGCAATGCCCGTCATCATGCCCTGGGTCATGCCGATCATCATGCCGTACATCTCGGTTATAGATTTGTGCCGCGAGATGTATATGCCTTCTGCCGTGCTGAAAAGCAGCACTATAATGCTTCCAACTATTGCTACAACCGGATTCAACATAGCATTTTCCTTAAATCAGGGAAATCTCCCAAAAGGTCAATATGTGACCGTAAAATCGAAGGCTACGGTGTTTGTTTGACCCCCGTGCACGATGGCGACTGTTACCCTCCAGGGGCCGGCCATAGAGAACCTGACGGTTTTGTTGTAATGCCCGGGACCCACGAGCGCAGGCTTGGAGACGCTGTTACCCATGTTCATGTTGGTCATATTGAGAGTGAAAGTAAGCACAGCGTCGTCAACCGCCTGTCCGTTTTCATCAGCTAAGTATGCGTCGAGAACTCCGTTTCCGGGTTTCAGAGGGGCAGGAGTGGTTACCATCCAGATCCGCAGTGTCCCGGCCTTTTGAACGCCGGAAGCCGGGATCTGGAGAGAAGTGGTCCCCGTGGAAGTCGCCGAAGTGATTGCAGCTGTTGTCGGTGCCGCCGACGTCACAGGTGCCGTCGAAGTGGCCGCCGCGGTGGTCGGTACCGCGGAGGGAGCAGACGCCGTCAATGTTCCCGACGGGCTATTTGAACAGGCTGCCGTCACCATCAATCCGAGCGCCGCGATTACGATCATCCATTTTTTCAACATCATCCCCCCTCTTTATCAGATCAGTTCGTCCAGGGTAAACACCCCTTATCGCCTAATATAAGTCAATCCCGAGGCTGGCACATGGACGCACCGCTCGGGGACCCGATAGGCTCGCCGGCAAGGTTTCAACTAATACCTTGCCCATCCTACCGTCTCAGGCACACCTCGAACATACATTATCCCTCAATCATCGCCTTTCTTCAGTAACCCCGGTCACCTAAAAGCCCTTTTGATTCATTTATACTTTATGTTAAGTTAGAACCGGGGTTATAAAACCCGCTTCCCTCGTTTCCTTTTTATAGTGTCGGAATGATATTGGCGAATGTCGCTTTGGCACCTTAAAAAACGGAGACCGCCATTTTTATTTCGCGCCTGATTTATTGTTTGCATGTGTTAGATTCAGTTTCCCTTTGTCCATACTGTATGCCCGCGTACAAAACGGCACCAGGCCCAAACTGTGGGTTACCATCACGATGGTGACCCCGCTGTCGTTGATCTGTTTAAGCAGCCCCATTATCTCTCGCTCGGTCTGTTCGTCGAGGTCACTGGTGGGTTCGTCGGCCAGCAATATCTTGGGTTCGTTCATCAGCGAACGCGCTATCACGGCCCGCTTCTGCTCTCCCGCCGAGAGGTGCCGCGGGTAACAGTCAAGCCGGTCGCCCAAACCGAGCATCCCCAGGAGTTCCTTCGCCCGCTTGCGCCCCCCGTCCTTGCTCTTGTTTATAGCGAACGAAGCGGGAACAGCGATATTGTCGATGATGGTAAGCGAAGGCAGAAGGCTGGGGAATTGGAACACATATCCCATGTCGCTGCTGCGGAGTTTTGACATGTCCCTGTCCGAGAGGGTTTGCAGGTCGCGGCCTTCGACGAAAACGGTTCCCGCTGTCGGTTTTATCAGCCCTGCAATCAGGTTCAGGACAGTGCTCTTTCCGGTGCCGGACCGGCCTATCACCATCACAAAATCCCCCTTGCCGATCTCCAGGCTAACTTCCTTGACTGGCGTGATCACCTGCTGGTCCAGGTTGAATTCTTTGGTGACTTCCTGAAGTTTTATCATGTTATTATTCCCTCGCCGCGATAGCAGGTTCCATGCGGCTTACCCTGTATGCCGGCCATAGAGCTGCCAAAACGACCGTCAGCAGTATGAATGCCGTACCCGCGGCCACCATCCCGATGAATGACCCCCATCCGGGGAAGAGGAACGGCATGCCGAGCGACGATGTAATATAAGTCCGGAAGAGATAGATGACGAATGTTGCCAGCGTCACCCCGATTACAGCCCCGCTGAAAGCCAGTATCACCGCTTCCGCAAGGATCGATCGGAACACGTAAAACCTGGTCGCCCCGAGCGCCCTCAGTACAGCTATCTCCCTGCGCCGCTCATTCGCAGCCATAGAAAACACCAGCCCTATCAGCACAGCCGAAAGTATCCAGAAAACCACCATGATGGCGACAAAGCCCCACAAAAGGCCTGTCATCTGGTGCCGGAACTGCCCGAACATATTGGGGCTTTCGAGAGGGACTACCCCGAGAACGCCTGAGAGTATATCGAGTGCAACCTTATGCCGGTCGGCCCCCGGAACTATCTTTACCATAACCTCGGAGATTTGTCCTGACGGAATCAACAGAGGTTGTACGGCAGTGGTAAGGGAAGACTTCGCCATCGCTTCGGCGGTCGCGGTTGACATGAAAAGTGTCTGGTCGATTCCCGTGCCTGTGGCCTCCAGGTTGCCAACAAGATCAGTATTGTAACCGTATAGTTTAATGGAAGTTTGTCCCGTCGGCACGAATATGTAACTTCCGCCGATGACCTCCCCGGTGTTCAGCGGACGGCCCAGTTCTTTTTCCAGCCATGGCTTGATGGTGAAATCTGTGGCAGGGTCGTACACCACCAGGAACATCTCGGAAACGCTGCAGCATGCCGCGCCGTAGAGGCTTTGAAGATATATCTGGGGCGAAACCGCTTCCACTCCCGGTATGGCCGCGATTTCGGCAACCTTCGAATCGGGCATCCATACGTTGGTCGGTTTGCCCATCAAAAGGGCTGTTTCAACCTGTGTCTGGGCCCCTTCAGGGACAACCAGGATATCAGCCCCCAGCCTCTGGATGCCCACGTTGAGGCTGTTCTGGGCCCCGCTGATGACCAGTGTCGTACCCAGCAGAAAGCTGGCAACCCCGAGCACGCACATGAAGATGACCATGCTCCTGAAAGCGCTGCCCCGGATATTGTTATAGGCCAGGCGAAATATGCTCATATAGCTCCTAAAACTCCTTGAATCAAAATTTTGATTCAATTTTGGTTTAGTCCCGGTTATTATAGGCATCCTCTCATTAAATAACCATTACAATTGAACCCTAAATTGTTAAATTGATATGACATTGTGACGGAGAGATAATCCTGCCAATGTTAAGTCATTCACAAGCCCGTGGATGTAAGTAATAAAAGTAGAACGAAGTAGGCCGATTTTTACGATTGGTATATAATGTTTCGGTTGAACCCGTTTCATATTAAGACAAAGGACAATCCCAGCAGGTCGCAGGAAGTTCCCGAAGGAACTTTCCGCTGTGACGTATGCAGGTTTGTTCAACCGCTTGGCGGTCTATGCGGCACAGTAAACGACCAGGCCGACAGTACCCCCAGGGTTTACACCCTGTGCGGCTCCTGCGCCCTGTGGCTGGGCCTCGGAACGTCTCATTTTCAACCGGGCCTCTTTTTCACGTTTTCGCAGAAACAACGCGCGAAAATCCAATCGCTTCATCAGGAATTCGACAGCCTCGGTAATTTTGACGGTATCAGCAAAAAGATCAGTGAACTGGCCGCCGAAAATACCGTTAACCTCCGGGGTGCCGATAACCCTGACCAGAGTTTTGAGAAAGCGCACAGGTCCATGGAGACCGTCCCCAATTTGAGAAGTCTAACAAAATTTCGCTTTTCGATATTACCAAACAGTTACAGGGACATCTCCGACCGGCTGACCCGGGGTGAACATGTCGATAAACGCGAGATAAAAAGAACGAACCGATAAAAGGTCTTTCACCGAAGAAGAAATGATCCATCTCCAAAGCCCGGACCGGGACCCGATGGCGCTATTTCCAGGTTCCGGGAAAATACAATTCCGGTTTGGGATATAATCACATAAACAAGGATATTGCTGTCTTAAATGGGAGATTTTGATGGAAGTTATCGTATATTCGAGCCCCACCTGACCCTACTGCCACATGGTGAAAGAGTTTCTTTCACGTAAAGGCATCAGCTTCACCGAGAAAGATGTTTCCGTTGACCAATCAGCTGCCCGGGAACTGGTGAACAGGACCAAACAAATGGGCGTGCCGGTCACCTTTATCGACGGCGAGAGCGTTATTGGATTTAATCGTCCGCGCCTTGAGGAGATTTTGACTCAACATCAGTCCGGAAATCCCAATCCTTTTGGGGCTTCAGTAGCCGATGCACGTAAAATAGCGGCAGGACAAGGGCCAGATTCTGTCTCCGGAGCATATGTCGGCAAAATCAGCACAGGTTCAGCGGCGGAGAAATTGGGACTGACGGTCGGAGATATCATTGTTGAGGTCAATTCACAAAACATTGTAGATGCGGCCGGCCTCGCACTTGCCTTATCTAAAATAAAGCCCGGAAACAGGCTTAACATCGTCTTTCTCAGGGGTGATAAAAGATTGACCGCTGAAGGTGTTCTCTAACGATCCAGAGATTGAATTACCGGCCATCCGAATAGAGCGCCGCCGGATTGCGCCGCATCGGCCACCACTAAGAACGGCACAAACCTCAGTGAGCGAAGGTCAATTTAACAGGGCCGCTTCTTCGGTGCTAGACTGTCTTTTGAGTTATTTAGCCTTATTCTTTGGGTGCTCATGGAGAATGCACACACTATGTTTCTACCGACAACACGAGAGGAACTGGACCGCCTGGGATGGAATGAGCTTGATGTCATCCTGGTAACAGGCGACAGCTACATCGATAGCCCGTTCATCGGGACAGCAGTCATCGGGAAGGTATTGCAGCATGCGGGCTACCGAGTAGGCGTCATCGCTCAGCCTGATATTCACTCCGGCTATGACATCACCCGACTGGGAGAGCCCCGGCTCTTTTGGGGAGTGACCGGCGGCAGCATCGACTCGATGGTAGCCAATTACACCTCCTTGAAGAAGAAAAGAAAAAGCGATGACTACACCCCCGGCGGCAGCAATAACCGTCGCCCGGACAGGGCCGTCATAATCTATGCCAATCTGATCCGACGGTACTTCAAGAAGACTAAGCCAATCGTCCTTGGCGGCATCGAGGCCAGCCTGCGGCGCATCGCACATTACGACTTCTGGTCGGACAGAGTACGTGCTCCCATCATCTTCGATGCCAAAGCCGATTATCTGCTTTACGGTATGGCCGAGAAAGCTGTGGTCCAACTTGCGGACGCTCTGAGGGATGACGCCGACCCGCGAGGCATACGGGGCCTGTGCTATATCGCCGGCGGACATGATAACGACCCAACACTACTGAATTACACGGAATTACCGTCATACGAAACGGTCGCTGAAGACAAACGGTCCTTCGCCGATATGTTTCGCACTTTTTATCAGAACAACGATGCTCTCACTGCCAAAGGCCTCTATCAAAAGCATGACACACGCTATCTTGTTCACAATCCACCCGCTCTGCCACTGACACAGGAAGAAATGGACGGTGTTTACGCTCTGAATTTCGATCACGTACAGCATCCCTTTTACGAGAGTATCGGGAAAGTCAGAGCTTTGGAAACCATCAAGTTCGCCATTCCGACCCATCGCGGCTGTTATGGGGAATGCAACTTTTGCGCTATAACCGTGCACGAAGGGCGCACCGTCCAATGGCGCAGTGAGGAGTCGGTGCTGACGGAAGCCCGGCAACTCACGAAATATCCCGATTTCAAAGGCTACATCGCGGACTTGAGCGGCCCGACGGCCAACATGTACGGTTTTGAGTGCAAGCATAAACTCCAGCGCGGGGCTTGCCCGGATAAGCGGTGCCTTTATCCAGAGATATGCCCTTCGTTACAGGCGGACCACCGGCAACACCTGGAACTGCTCCGCCAAATCCGGAGTGTCGAGGGCGTCAAGAAGGTGTTCGTGGCTTCGGGGATCCGTTATGACCTTCTGTTGAACGACAAAGAATGCGGCAAGGATTATCTCCGGGAAGTGGTGGAACATCACGTCTCGGGGCAGATGAAAGTGGCACCCGAGCACACCGAGGATCATGTATTAGTCAAAATGGGAAAGCCCGGGACAGCCTCACTTGTGGAATTCAAACAGTTATTCGATCGGATGACTTGTGAAGCGGGTAAGGAACAATTCCTGACCTATTATTTGATTGCGGCGTACCCAGGTTGTACGGATGAGGACATGAGGCACCTGAAACGGTTTGCCAGCAGGACTCTTAAGATCAACCCGGAGCAGGTCCAGATTTTCCTGCCAACGCCGTCCACCTACGCCGCACTAATGTATTACACCGGAATGGACCCGTTCACCGGAAAGCCGCTTTTCGTAGAAAAAGATCCCGTTAAGAAAGAAAAGCAGAAAAATATCGCAGTAGAGAAACAGAAAATCGTCGAGTAGCGCACTAGACGCTTGTAGTATTAAACAAATAATTCTGACTGTTGAAAAGCAAAATTCCGCCCAGGATAATATGGTGGGCGATTGAAGATTCGAACTTCAGACCCCAGTCTTATCAGGACTGTGCTCTAACCAGCTGAGCTAATCGCCCTATTTCGCTTCTGTATTCCTGGCTATTCTGTCCAAGTCCTCTTCAATGTGAATGAAGAGCATCACCATCCTGGATACAGCCAGCACCATGATAACAGAAAAAGCAGACATTATAAAGCCGCCAAGTACGAAGCCTATTGTGGCTAAGACCGTGGCGGCCCCGATGCCAACTAATACAGAAATCACCGCGCCCACGGCCCCGATAACCCATGCCAGAATGCCCAGTAATGAAGATGCAATGCGTAGAGTCTGATGTTTCATCTTGGTCTCTATACAAATTCACCTTAACCCCTGGATAGCGGAAGGAAGATTGTGTTCAGTTATCGGTCCACCCGAAGGTGGATTCGACCTGGGATGATGAAGCCGAAGCTTCATTACTCCCTAGAAAGGAGGTGATCCAGCCGCAGCTTCCGCTACGGCTACCTTGTTACGACTTCGTCCCAATTACCAGTCTTACCCTCGGCGACTGCCCCTCTTGCGAGTTAGCCCATCGACTTCAGGTCTTACCGGCTTTCATGACGTGACGGGCGGTGTGTACAAGGCCCGAGAACGTATTCAACGCAACATGCTGATTTGCGTTTACTCGCAACTCCGACTTCATGCAGGCGAGTTTCAGCCTGCAATCTGTACTGAGGATGGCTTTAAGGGATTGGCTTCAACTCGCGTTGTTGCTACCCATTGTACCACCCATTGTAGCGTGTGTGTAGCCCAGGGTATAAAGGCCATGCTGACTTGACGTCATCCCCACCTTCCTCCCCGTTTTGCGGGGCGGTCTAGTTAGAGAAAACAACTAACCACGAGGGTTGCGCTCGTTGCAGGACTTAACCATACACCTCACGGCACGAGCTGACGACAGCCATGCAGCACCTGTGACGGCTACTGACTTAACAGTTTGTTCATCTTTCGATTCGCTACTTCCGACATGTCAAACCCTGGTGAGGTTTTTCGTGTTGCATCGAATTAAACCACACGCTCCGCTGCTTGTGCGGGCCCCCGTCAATTCCTTTGAGTTTTAACCTTGCGGCCGTAGTCCCCAGGCGGGACACTTAAAGCGTTAGCTTCGGCACAGAGAGGGTCGAAACTCCCTATACCTAGTGTCCATAGTTTACAGTGTGGACTACCAGGGTATCTAATCCTGTTCGCTCCCCACACTTTCGAGCCTCAGTGTCAGAAACATCCCAGAAGGCCGCCTTCGCCACTGGTGTTCCTCCGGATATCTACGCATTTCACCACTACACCCGGAATTCCACCTTCCCTTGATGTCCTCTAGCCCAACAGTATCGAATGACTCCTCCCAGTTAAGCCAGGAGATTTCACATCCGACTTGAAAGGCCACCTACGCTCACTTTACGCCCAGTAAATCCGGATAACGCTTGCTTCCTACGTATTACCGCGGCTGCTGGCACGTAGTTAGCCGAAGCTTATTCGCCAGGTACCGTCATTATTCGTCCCTGACAAAAGAGGTTTACAACCCGAAGGCCTTCATCCCTCACGCGGCGTTGCTGCGTCAGGCTTTCGCCCATTGCGCAAAATTCCTTGCTGCTGCCTCCCGTAGGAGTCTGGGCCGTGTCTCAGTCCCAGTGTGGCTGACCATCCTCTCAGACCAGCTACCGATCACAGCCTTGGTAGGCCGTTACCCCACCAACTAGCTAATCGGACGCAAGCCCCTCTCCGAGCGCCTTGCGGCTTTGGTGAACCCTCCATCGAGAGTAAACCATATGCGGTATTAGCCTCAGTTTCCCGAAGTTATTCCCCACTCAGAGGCAGGTTACTTACGTGTTACTCACCCGTTTGCCACTGTGTCTTGCGACACCGTTCGACTTGCATGCATAATGCACGCCGCCAGCGTTTATCCTGAGCCAGGATCAAACTCTCTAAGCCAATTAAAAACGCTTAGAGCGTTAGATTCTTGCTCTTAGTTTCTAAGTTCTTCCTTCCGCTATCCAGTTGTTAAGGTGCGCGACAAAGCAAGGTAAATAATATCATAGCAGTATGACCTTGTCAAATAGGCACGGGGCCATCCACTCTAAGCACAAAACGCGCCTACTTTCCAGTGTCTCCTTCAATATAACTTTCGAATTATTTTGCGATAATTTCATCGGCAGTTTTATGCCTTCATCATATACAAATCGACGGAACAAAATACCCGGTTCATCACTTCTTAGGTTCAGGACGTAACTCAGGTCTGATGATTCTAAACGATAATTAGAAAACGGAACCAAAACAATAACTTCAAGAGATGCTTGCCTCACCAGTTGCAATGAAATGGAACTATCTCGAATCGGTTATCGATATTGAATTGCGGCTACAATATGATTGACAGCAAAAACCAAACCGCCGTAAACTCTGATGTGGCTTAAAGCCTGTCTCGAATGGAGGACATTATTTGCCTAATATAGAAGATATCGCGAAAGAATTAGCGTCCAAACTGAAAGAACACAAAGCAGACTATATAGAAGCGCACCTCGAAGACAGCGTCTCGAGTTATATCACTTACAGGGGCAAGGTACTTGAATCTATCGGGAAAAGCGCTTCGGTGGGAGGCAATATCCGCGCACTGGTAAACGGCGGGTGGGGATTTGTTAGTTTTAACAGTCTTGAGAACATAGATGAAAGGATTGAACTTGCTGTTCAGGAAGCCCGGATCGCCGGTAAAGGATCGAGCCACCTGGCTAAAATTCCGGTCGTCGTCGATACGGCTTCCATTGGTTCAAAACAGAACCCGGTAAATATCCCACTCGCGCACAAAAAAGAACTACTCGATAGTTACAACGCGCTTATTTGGAAAACCCCCAGGTTAAAAACTTCCAATATAGGGTACGGTGACGCGTACAAAACAAGCATCTTTCTGAATTCGGAGGGCAGTTTCATCCGCCAGGAACGGTCCGATGTTACTCTGGGCATGGCTGCAATCGCCTCGGACGGAAACCAGGTTCAACAGGCCAACATGAGCCTAGGGAGTCCGGGCGATTTCACCGCCATGGAAAACCTGGAAGGAGCAGTAAGGGAGATGGCCGCAAAAGCCGTGGGCCTGCTCGCAGCACCTCAAGCTAAAGGCGGCGAATACACAGTAGTTCTTGATCCTGTACTGGCCGGTGTTTTTGTTCATGAAGCATTCGGTCACCTTTCAGAAGCCGACTTCGTGTATGAGAATGATAGCATGCGCGAACTGATGGTTCTTGGGAAAAAATTCGGCCGCCCGGAACTGAACATCATCGACGGTGCCGCAGTGCCGGACCTCAGGGGGAGTTTCAACTATGACGATGAAGGGACCCCTGCAACAAAGACCCACCTTATCAAAGAGGGTGTCCTGGTCGGCAGGCTGCATTCACGGGAAACTGCGGAAAAGATGGGGGAAAAGCCCACAGGCAACGCCCGTGCCGTCAACTATCGTCACCCCCCGATTGTGCGCATGACCAATACGTATATAGAGCAGGGTGAAACCACTTTCGACGAGATGATATCCAGTATCAAGGAGGGTGTATATGCCCGCAACTGGTACGGCGGCACCACCAGTATGGAGATGTTCACTTTTTCCGCCGGAGAAGCTTTCATGATAAGGGACGGTAAAATCGCCGAACTCGTGCGTCCGGTAGTCCTTACGGGCAACGTTTTCGAAACTCTTCAGAACATCGACGCCATCGGTGATGACCTTGCAATGAATCAGGGCGGAGGATGCGGCAAATCAGGGCAATCGCCCCTCCCTGTCTCCAACGGAAGCCCGCATATCAGGATACTGAAGTGTCTTGTGGGAGGCAAATAACGATGTTGAATATCATTCAACAGATACTCGATAAAACAGCTGCTCTGGCCCAGTCGGCCGAAGTATTCATGTTCACTTCCGAAGAGACACCCGTTGTTTTCGAAGCCAACCGCCTGAAGAGCCTTCAGAGCAAAGAGAGCCGCAGCATCTCGCTTCGGGTTTTCAAGAACGGGCGCATCGGATTTGCCAGCAGCAACAAACCTGAAGATATCGACTTCCTTGTGAAGTCGGCCATTGAAACAGCCGAATTCGGTGCCAAAGCAAATTTTCAGCTGCCTTCCCAGACAAACTTTTCTGTAGTCGAAGTTTATGACTCCAACACTGAAAAAGTCAGCCTGGATGAAATGGTAAACCTCGGGAACGGGATGGTTTCGGCACTTACCGAATATACCCCAGACATCCTCTGTGAGGCATCAATCAGCCGGAATACGCTATCCATCGACATCGCCAACTCTTCCGGTTTAGAGGCCGCCTACAAAAAAAGCGGGTTCGCCGTCAGCGTCGAAGGTACAGTCATTCACGGTTCCGACATGCTTTTCGTCGGTGAAGGTGAAAGTTCATGCCATCCCGTGTTGGACACCACCAGAGTGTTGGACAGCGTTCGCCTCCAGTTGGACAGGGCAAGAAACCAGGCAAAAATAAATTCCGGCAAATTCCCTGTCATCTTCACCCCGGACGGACTGGCCAGCGCCTTCATCTCGCCGCTAATGGCGGCGTTCAACGGGAAAGTCGTACTCGAAGGCGCTTCACCAATGGGGAACAAGTTGGGGCAACAGGTATTCGATTCCAAATTCAGTCTTTATGATGAACCAACGATAGCCTTCCAGCCCGGAAGCCGGCCGTTCGATGATGAGGGCGTTGCATCCGAAAAGCTCGATCTCGTTGAACATGGTATCCCGAAGAATTTTTATTACGACCTTAAAACCGGAGCTTTAGCCGGTAAAAAAAGCACAGGGCATGGCGGGCGTGCCGGAGGGTTGCCCTCCCCTTCTCCTACGACGATTATTATCAAAGAAGGAAACACTTCCGTGGAGGAAATGCTCTCGGATATCAAAGAGGGGCTGTATATCGAGGCTCTGATGGGAGCGACACAGGGGAATGTTCTTGGAGGCGATTTCAGTGGTAATGTTCTATTGGGATACAAAATAGAACATGGTAAAATAACCGGAAGGGTTAAGGACACGATGGTATTCGGAAATGTCTACCAACTCCTCAAGGACATAGAGGCGATCGGAAACGATGCGAAGTGGGTAGGTGCAAGGTTGATGGCGCCCGCGATTTACTGCCCCTCCATATCTGTGGCCAGTAAGTGAACATCCGGAAGATTTAACCTATTGGAAGCTTAATTGTTAGGTTTTCCATTGTTTGAAAATAAGCATACAATCCATATCTGATGCTATAATCGATTCGAGGTGACTGAAATTAAAGACGCAATAAAAATCAGGGCCCGCCCAACGCTCACCGAACCCAATATGCTGGCTGCCTGGCCCGGGATCTCCAATGTTGCGATGATCGCTGCCAGTTATATCGCCCGAAAGCTGGAATTCAAGGAATTGGCTGAGGTCCGGGCACCCTATTTCTTCGACCCCATCGGAGTCATGGTGCGTAACAACGTAGTTGAAGAACCTCAATTCCCGCAGAGCCGTTTTTATTATTGGAAGAACCCTGGCGGGAGCGACATCATCCTTTTTATGGGCGACGCTCAACCAAACACTAAAAGTTATGATCTCGCCAATACGATTGTAGATGCTGCGGTGCGTTTCAAGGTTAAACGTATATATACATGTGCCGCTGCTATCACGCGTATCCATCATACGGAAGAACCGAAAGTCTGGGGTGTTGGCACCAGTGCTCCAGTGGTAAAAGAACTCGCCAGCCAGAACCTCGTACAGGGGGGAAGCCTCCAGATCGCCGGGATGAACGGCATCCTGCTCGGCGTCGCGAAGGAACGCAAACTTGAGGGCGCCTGCCTGCTGGGAGAGGTGCCGAATTACACCACCAGACTGCATAATCCAGTGGCAGCCCTTGCGGTTGTCCGCGTGCTGGCCGGCTTGCTGAACATTAAAATAGATTACGCCGAACTCAAACAGGCGGCTTCCGAAGCCAGCGAACGGATGAAACAGATAGCCGCCGAAGCCATGGAAGAGTACATAGATTATTTCACCGAACCTATCTGGGAACGTGGAGAAGATGAATCAGAAGAAGGATGAGCCGAAAGGTTCCCCCTCACAGTCGACACTAACGGACATCCTCAACCACCTTGCGGATGGTGCAGAACCCATATCCAACACCGAGCTCGGCAAGTTGTCCGACCTCAGCGTCGATGAGGGGAAGCAGTTCGAAACTGTGTGGGCGCAGATGGAAACCGGAAGAAAACGTGAGATCCTTTCAAGGCTGGAGGGACTTACAGAAGATAATGTTGAACTCAACTTCGATCGCATTTATCGAAACGCTATATACGACATCGATGACGACGTTCGTCGCGAGGCTGTCGAAGGCTTCTGGGAGAGTTGCGACCCCACACTTATCAGACCTCTATTGAGGCTGATGCAACAAGATCGCGCGAACGAGGTCAGAAGCGCAGCCGCAACCGCCTTAGGAAGGTTCTCGCTTCTTGCGGAACAACAGAAAATTTCCCCTGATAATCGTGCACGTATTTCACGGGCCCTTCTGGAGGTGATCCACAACCAGGACGAACCTGTTGTCCTGCGCCGGCGCGCTCTCGAGGCCGTCGCTCCTTTCAGCTTACCAGAGGTTACCCAGGTAATCTGGGAGGCTTATCGGCGCAAGGAGCCCGGTATAAAAACAAGTTCTATTTACGCCATGGGACGTAACTGCGATATGTTATGGATGCCCACCGTCCTCAAAGAAATGGAAAATGATGACCCCGAGATACGTTACGAAGCCGCCACAGCTGCAGGGGAGTTGGGCGAAGCAGAAGCCGTTTCGAGATTGATTGAACTGACATCTGACGAAGACTTGGAAGTCAAACTCGCCGCTATCAGGGCTCTTGGCAAAATAGGCGGGCAGGAAGCTAAACAACGATTGAAAGCACTTAAAACGAGTAAGAGCCAGGCCATTCGTGAAGCTTCAGAAGTTTCGATGACGGAAATCGAAGCATACGAAGAGCCGACCGAACCTGCGCGTGAATTTGATGAGTCAGACACCGATTAGCGGAGAGAGGGTGAGCCTTCACCCTAAATCCCTGTCTGATGCACCGCGTGATTATATCTGGCGTAAAGACGCCGAATTAGCAGCTCTTAACGGTGAATCCCCTCTAAAGATTTCCTTCATCCGGTATATCACGCAATTCCAGTCGGAGCCGGACGAAGACCACCCTTCAAAAGAGATATTCTCGATAAAAACTATCGCCGAAGGCAGGCACATAGGTAACTGCGCCATTTATAACATTCATTGGGACTCTGCTGAAGCCCAATCTGGCATCGTCATCGGAGACCGACGTTACTGGGGCCATGGATACGGTACCGATGCGTTTAAAGCCCTTATAAGTTACGCTTTCAATTGCATGGGGATGCGCCGGCTTAACTTAAAAACACTCGAGAGGAACGCCCGGGCCCGGAAATGCTTCGTCGGTTGCGGTTTCAAGCCATCCGGCAGCCTGCTGGAAAATGGCGAAACTTATATACTGATGCAGCTTGATTTTGAAGATTATGCCCGTTCAGATAACTTATCCGCAACTGCATATCAAATGAAACGATAAGAGATCCACATCCTTAATAATCGCCAACCGTTTATAAGACACATGACACGTTTACCTGCGAAGCAAATGTTTCAAGGAAGGCGGACTAAAAATCGAACGCTTGACTCCGCGGACCAACGGTTACCTAAAATACGGACTGGTAAAAAGTAAGGGATCAGTCCCCGCCGTAAAGTTTTACCGTGGCGGTTCCAGTTACGGTCTTTTCCCCCCGCTGGTTCTCAACTCGAACATCCAACGATATAAGACCGCCTTCAATTTTCTCGCGTACAACCCCATGACAGATAAGCTTGTCACCAGGGAAGTTCAATCCTTTATAGCTAACGTTTAACTTTTTCAGAAAGCCCTCATTACCGTACCAGTCCGAAAGCATCTGGCAGATAAATGCGGTCGAAAGCTGTCCATGCACTACTACGCCCGGAAGACCCCTGGCTATCGCAAAATCTTTATCGTAATGAATAGGATTGAAATCGCCGGAAACTCCCGCCCACCTTACCAATTGCTGCGTGGAAGGATGCTTTTCAAGCGATGGGATCTCATCACCGACCGCAATGTTTTCGAGATCCGATTGATTATTCACGCTTTACCTCGAAGAATAGCCAACTGCTTGCACCTGCCAATGAGAACACCTTTTTGGTTGTGCTGTTCGAGTTCCAAGTTAATGAACGTAAGAGGCGCCCGTTCCCTCAAAGCCGCCACCCTGGCAGTAACTGTTAACAGGTCACCGATTCTTACAGGCTCGAAGCACTCGAGTTCCGTGCTGCCGTGAAGGACGGCTTCCGGCAAACCCAACAACATTGAGATAACGCGTTCAAAACCAATCGTGAGTAAAAGCGCCGGCGGAACTTCGGCTTTCTTCCCAGGCAGGATAGGGGTGTCGTCGCCGACGGCTTCAACAAACCGCCTGATAAGGCAGGCTTCGATCGGATAGGTGAGCGTCAACCAAGGTTGGCCAACCAGTCCTTTAAGATCGTCAATCTTCAGTTGTTGAATCATGATTAAGTCGCTTTGTTACGAATAAATCAGTCTATATTGGGGCGGTGACCTCTGTCAAGACAATATCCCTGATTTCAACCCCCTTGTGTTATAATTCCAGCGAAACCAATCAAGCCAAATGGAGGCGACATCATGATTGTGCCCCTCGAATGGAAGGGCGACAGGCTAAGAGTCCTGGATCAAACAAAGCTTCCTAAAGACGAAGTTTGGATGACCCTGACCAACTATCGGGATGTCGCCTATGCCATCAAAACCCTTCAGATACGGGGTGCCCCTGCCATCGGAATTGGGACAGGCTACGGTATCGCACTCGGGGCCATTTATTCAAAGGAAACGAAACCCGACAAATTCGCCTCCGAGCTCGGCGAAGTGTTCGCCACGCTCGGAGCCACGAGACCAACTGCCCGCAATCTGTTCAGCGCTATCGAGAGGATGAAAAAAGCAATTGGGCTTGAGAACGATATCGAACAACTTAAAAGAATACTCGTCTCCGAAGCGGTTGCGATACACGCTGAACAGATACAAGCTGACCGCACCCTTTCGATACTCGGAGCCAGCCTCATTGAACCCGGCGCAACGATCCTTACGCACTGTAATACGGGTCCCCTCGCGACCGCAGGTTACGGGACTGCTCTTGGTGTCGTCATATGCGCTTTCGCACAGGGCAAAGTAGAGAAGGTTATACCCACTGAAACCCGTCCCCTGTGCCAGGGCTCCCGGTTAACGACATGGGAACTGAAACAAGCCGGGATTCCTTTCAGGCTGATAACGGATTCGATGGCGGGTTATGTGATGAGCCGTGGCATAGTGGACGCAGTGATTGTCGGGGCGGACCGGATAGCGGGCAACGGGGACACCGCCAACAAGATCGGGACCTACACTCTGGCGGTCCTGGCCAAGGAAAACTCTATACCATTTTATGTTGCCGCTCCGACTACCACCATCGACAAATCTATCGCTACAGGAACCGAAATCGTTATAGAAGAACGAGCACCGGACGAGGTTACGTGCATCGCCGGAGTTCGAATTGCATCAGATGGCACTGAAGTGTTTAATCCTTCTTTCGACGTAACACCCGCCAGGTATATCACAGCAATAATCACCGAGGAGGCGATTGCCCGACCTCCTTACAACTTTATCTAGATTATGTGGCTGGACTGGAGGCTTTATTGCAATACTTTGTAGGTTTCATAATCGGCCTGGCGGCAGGCGGGTTGATGGTGTTCATCACGACGCGTTTCAACCGCAAGGACATAGAACAATCATTCTCCGCTCTATCATTGAACGCTTTAAGTAAGAACTCGGAAGAATTTCTCAAACTCGCGAGCGTTTCCCTAAACTCACAGTCCCAGGCAGGAACAGGTGAACTCGAAAGTAAAAAGAAACTGATAGACCAGACGTTGGAAACCATGAGAACAGAACTACTCAAGGTTGAGACATCCCTCAAAGACTTTGACAGTAAACGGCAGGAATCGTTTGGCAAGGTCAGCGAGCAACTGAAGAATACGGCTGAAAAAACAAAGGAATTGGAGACGACCACGAACAAACTCCAAAATGCGCTTTCGAATACCAAGGTACGCGGCCAATGGGGCGAGCGAATGGCTGAAGATGTCCTGACACTCGCGGGCTTCGGTGAAGGCATCAATTATCTGAAACAAAAAACCCAGGGTTCGTTGGAATCACGGCCGGATTTTACTTTTCTGTTGCCTCAGGGCCTTCGCCTGAATATGGACGTGAAGTTCCCGCACAATAATTACGACAGGTACGTCAACGAAGAAAACGACGCAGTAAAAGAGACACTCAAACTGCAGTTCCTTAAAGACGTCCGGCAACGGATCAAGGAAGTTACCACGAGGGAATATATCGATCCACAGGGAAAAACTCTTGACTATGTCCTGGTTTTCGTACCAAATGAACAGATCTATTGTTTTATCAACGAGAACGATTCCACGATACTGGATTCAGCGATGCGGGACAAGGTCATCATCTGTTCCCCTTTAACACTCTACGCCATACTCGCCGTTATCCGGCAGGCGGTCGACAGTTTTAATTTGAGCAGATCCAACTCCCAGATGATCAGTCTACTCGGCGAATTCTCCAAACAATGGCAAGAATTTAAAAAATCCATGGACAGCGTCGGGAAAAAAATCGAAAGTGCGGCGGATGAATTCCAAAAGTTAAAATCAACGCGAACGAATATGCTTGAGAAACCTCTCAAGGGCATCGAGAAACTGCGTTCTCAACAGGCCGAAGGAGATTCACTGATCGCCGGGATTTTACCTTTTATCGAAAGCCAGGGGCTTGAGGAACAACACGGTGTCGAGTTTTTGGATGAATAGAACCTCCTTCAACACAATATAATTTCTAAATGGAGCAGAAACATGGTTAACGCAAAAGCCAAGATAGCAGTTATCGGCGGCTCGGGGCTATACGAAATGGTAGGCCTTGCCGGGATAGAGGAAATAAAGATGGTGACTCCATTCGGGACACCGAGTGATACTATCGTAGTTGGCTCTCTATGCGGAGTACGGGTAGCCTTCCTGCCACGCCATGGCCGCGGGCACCGTATCATGCCAACCGAGGTACCTTCTCGAGCGAATATCTACGCCCTCAAGATGCTCGGGGTCGAAGATATCATTGCCATTAATTCAGTGGGCAGTTTCAAGCCTGAAATTAAACCGGGGGACCTGCTAATCCCCGACCAGTTCATCGACCGAACCAGTCAGCGAGCGAATACATTTTTTGGAGAGGGCATCGTCGCGCACATCCAGTTCGCCGAACCGGTCTGCCCTGCGCTCAGTCGTATCCTCTGCGAGTCAGCATCAGAAGCAGGAGCATGCGTTCACACGGGAGGAACCTACGTTGTCATGGAGGGGCCTGCCTTTTCAACGAGGGCCGAATCCCGACTGCACCGCTCATGGGGCGCGGATGTGATAGGTATGACCGCCCTCCCGGAAGCCAAACTCGCCCGTGAAGCGGAGATATGCTACGCGGTCATTGCTTGCGCCACGGACTACGACAGCTGGCATGAAACCAAAGAACCCGTTTCCGTCGAAGCCATATTCCGGATATTGAAGCAGAATATGAACCTCTCAAAACGGATCATCGAAATATCAGTAACCAAATTGAGAGAGAAAAGAACATGCGAATGCACGGGGGCTCTCGAGCATGCCATCGTTACCGATGCCGCGCTCATACCGGCAGAACGAAAACGAGACCTCGCGCCGATAATCGGAAAATACCTCAAATAATGCCCTCCTGACAATTTAAGTCATGAGGACGACGAAACCAGCGAATATCGAGGCGACATCGGTCAATATCATCCCGACACTATTAAAAGAAAAATAGCGGGCGATTAAAAGTGCTTCCACCGATTGAAACATTTAATGCCTCAAAAATCACATATGATCAAATGGCATGACACCATCTACTTTTTGTGCTTTAATTGGTAATTATGATAGACACAAAATTCAACCTGGCCCCCACCATGATCGGCAGCATGCCTCATAAGGACCCGGTCGCCGCCTGCGCCCTATTGAACAGGTATCTTCCCGAGTTCCCGGCATGGCCGCAACTCCCGAATCTTGCGTTCGCGGAAGACATGACCGTGCAATTCAGTGAAGGCTTCCCCGGGATGACGGTACAAGGGGAAAATGCGCGGGTGAATCACGGGCCTTCGTTCGACGCCCAGATGGAGCGCCTTTATACGGCATACCTAGCGAATAACCCGGATGCCTTCCCTATCAGCCCGGACCACGCAGCCGGACTTTTTGCGTTGCTCGATTTGAAAAAGATGAGCCCATCTGGAGTCAAGGGGCAGGTCACCGGGCCGCTGTCATTCGGTGTAATGCTCAAAGATGAAAAAAAACAGTCGATATTACACGACGACGTACTTTCCGATGCCGCCGCCAAGCTGCTGCGGCTCAAAGCGACCTGGGAAGAAAAACAACTCAGGAGAGTCAGCAAAAACACTATCATCTTCGTAGATGAACCAGTCATGACTTCGTACGGGTCTGCTTTTTTTACGATTTCCCGCGAGAAGGTAAAGTCCCTCCTCGATGAGGTCCTGGGCGGCATCACCGGGGTCAAGGGCATCCATTGCTGCGGAAATACCGACTGGTCGGTGCTGCTCGACACCAGCGCCCAGGTTATCAGCTTCGACACATATAATTTCGCCGGATCGCTTGCCCTTTATCCGGCAGAGGTCAGGCGGCTGCTGGGCGCGGGCGGGGCTATCGCCTGGGGAGTCGTCCCAAACACCGAGGACGCATTGCTCAAAGAAACTACATCGAGCCTCAAGGACAGGCTGGAAGAAGCGATGGCACCTTTCACACGACAGGGGATCAGTTTCAAACAGCTTAAAGAACAAGCACTACTGACTCCGAGCTGCGGCTTGGCGGGCCTCTCTGAGGACGCATCCGAACGGGTGCTCGAATTGTTGGCTGACCTCTCGGCGCGCATGCGGGGCAGGTCGTAAGGCCATTCAAAGTCCCGTTGAACTCATTACTTCGAGGCTAACGCAAGTGCTCGTCACAGGCGGGGTGAACGCATGCGCAACCAGGTCAATTAGTTTATACTATGGCTAGTTTTGTTACATGAATAACCCGAGGAGAAATTGTCATGACGCCTGATGTTGAAAACAGTAACGGCCAGCTTTTCGAAGATGTCTGGCAGAAAGCCATTTCCAAAGTAGATACGCTTACCGAAGACGCCGATGACCGACGCTTTTTGAAATCCCTGGTAATGGGGGGAACGGTGGCAGCCGAATCAGCTATCTCCCACTGCCAGTCTATCGCGGGGTACTGGGGCGAGGGCAACCCTGACCAGGCTACCGAACTCAGCCAGTTATTTTCGCTCCTGATGCTGAGCCAGATTTACAGGTGGGTCAAGGAGCAACCGCCTGCAGACATGACCGCGATGGTCCCACAAGAAGTAAGCGCGACACGCATAATCTATGTGTTCGGGGGAGAACCCGAACAGGCCATGGACGACTTCATCCACTTTGACCAGCAGTTCGCTTACGACCTCGCGAAACATCCCCACATGATCCACGTTTCCAGCCTCCTGCTGGCCAAAACCAGCGAGATTTGCGGACACAAGAGCATCGACTGGAGCAAGGTCAAGTTTCCCGTGGTCGAAATGACCCATCTGATCAAAGGTGCAATCATTGACGGAACCCCAATCCGCGGTAAACAGGATATCGATAACATGCTGGAAAGCGTGAACACCGGTGTGCGAGCCATGATGAGTTATTACAGCGGAACCTGATTTGACTCCAGACTTACAGGACCTTATTACAGCCCTTTCCAGACCCGATTTTTACCCTGAAAAAACTTCGGGAATAACATTCATTCAGACGCAGATGTCGTGTGTTTTTCTGACAGACGAATACGCATACAAAATCAAAAAACCTGTCAACCTGGGTTACGTCGATTACACCACCATCGAGAAACGCCTGCACTTCTGCGAGCGTGAAATAGAACTCAACAGGAGACTTTGCCCGGGCGCATACCTTGGGGTCATCCCAATAACGTTCTCCGGAGGCAATTTCATCCTGGATGGAAGCGGCGACGCGGTAGAATACGCCGTTAAAATGAAACGCCTCCCGGAAAGCAGATTGCTGGATAACTTGCTGGGGATGAATGCCGCCACCCCCGAAATGATAGGCGCAGTCGCCGGAAAAGTCGCTGATTTTCACGCTGGAGCCGAAACCAACGAACGAATCGCGGCATTCGGCGGGCTCTCCACAATTGCCCAGAATTCCGAGGAAAACTTCAGCCAGACCGAAAAATATATTGGCCGGAGCATATCCGAAAAACAATTTTCCCAAATGCGAGACTATACTCGGACATTTATTCATGAATATGCAGGCACTTTCGAAGCCCGCGCGAAAGAAGGCAGAATACGAGACTGCCACGGGGACCTCCATGCTGCCCATATCTGTTTCTGCCAGGAGCTGTGCATCTTTGACTGTATCGAATTCAACGAACGTTTCCGGTTTTGCGACGTTGCATCGGAAGCAGCCTTCCTGGCAATGGACCTGGACCATTTCGGCAGGGCCGACCTGGGCAGGCGTTTCATCGAGGAATATATAGAGCGCTCCAGTGACCATGGTGTCAAAGGAATTTTAAACTTTTATAAATGCTATAGGGCCTGGATACGCGGGAAAGTCGCATGCTTCAAATCCGACGACCCGCTGGTGAGCGCCGCCGACAGACAGGAGTCGGCACAAAACGCCCAGGGTTATTTTGACCTCGCAACCTCCTACACCCGGAAAAGACCTATTTTAGTCGTGATGGCAGGGCTAGTAGGCAGCGGAAAAACCACGATGGCAAACGCACTGTCCCGACACCTCGGAGCTGTTCATATTTCTTCGGATGTGACACGTAAACGCCTCGCCGGGATCCCACAAACCGACCACCGGTTCGACGAACCATCGGAAGGGATATACTCAGCTGAATTCAACACAAAAACCTACGACGCCATCTTCGAAGAAGCCCGGGCAAACCTGAAATACGGATACCCTGTTATACTCGACGCAGCATTTCTCAAGCGAACTGAAAGGAACCGGGCGGTCACCATGGCCACCAAACTCGAGGCAGACGCCTTGGTAGTGGAATGCCGCCTCAGCCCTGAGTTGACTCAAGAACGACTCCTAAAGCGCCTTAAGGAGGTTTCAGCCTCCGACGGTCGCTGGGAAATCTACGAGAAACAAACCGATTGGTTCGAGCCGGTTGACGAAATGCCGGATAAATCCCACCTTTTGATTGACACCTCGAAGCCGCTGTTGCAGAATGTAAGGCAAGTTTTGGATTGGATAGGATAACCTTATGAACGTGAAACATGATATCAAAGACGCTTCCCTGAGTTCAGAAGGCAAACTCCGCATCGAGTGGGCGGCGCGAGAGATGCCGGTGCTATCTCAAATAAAATCCCGCTTCGTAAAAGAGCACCCGCTCAAAGGTGTCAGGATTTCAGCCTGCCTGCATGTCACAACCGAGACCGCCAACCTAGCCCTGACCCTAAAAGCCGGGGGGGCAGATCTCGTGGTTTGCGCATCTAACCCACTTTCAACCCAGGATGACGTAGCTGCCGCGCTTGTCGAAGCAGGGATACCTACCAGTGCCATCAAGGGCGAGGACGAAACAACATATTACGAGCACATAACGAATGCGCTCGACCATAAACCCCAGATGACGGTGGACGACGGCGCTGACCTGGTAACGACACTGCACACCAAACGCACCGAACTTCTCAAGGGCATCATCGGCGGCACCGAAGAAACGACAACAGGCGTGATACGCCTGCGCAGTATGGAAAAAGCAGGAAAACTGACCTATCCCATCATCGCAGTCAACGACGCGCGGACCAAATACCTTTTTGATAACCGGTACGGAACCGGGCAGAGCACACTCGACGGAGTCACCCGTGCCACCAACGTCCTTTGGGCAGGGAAAAAACTCGTCATCTCAGGGTATGGCTGGTGCGGCAAGGGGCTCGCTCTCCGTGCCAAAGGGATGGGGGCGCAGGTCATCGTCACAGAGGTGGAACCCATCAAGGCCCTAGAAGCGGCCATGGACGGTTGCCAGGTAATGCCGATGCAACAGGCAGCCCCTTTGGGAGATATCTTCATCACAGTCACCGGCGACAAACACGTCATCGGCAAAGACGTGATTCCCCTTCTCAAAGACGGCGCGATGTTGGCCAACAGCGGCCATTTTAATGTCGAAATAGACATACCCGCGCTGGAGTCACTCTCAAAGGCAAAACGGCGCGTACGCCAGTTCGTGGATGAATACACACTGGGCAACGGGAGCCACGTTTACCTTCTGGGTGAGGGGCGACTCATCAACCTCGCCGCTGCTGAAGGGCATCCTGCCAGCGTTATGGATATGAGCTTCGCCAACCAGGCGCTCTGCCTCGAATATATGGCAAAGAACGCGACGCGGCTTGAAAAACGGGTATATGCCGTTCCCCAGGAAATCGATAAAAACGTGGCTCGATTGAAACTGGCCGCAATGGGTATGGACATCGATGTTCTTACACCCGAGCAAGTCAAATACCTCGCCGGATGGGAAGAAGGGACTTAAAGGAGGCCTCATGTCTCAGAGTTTTTGTGACGCAGCAAAATACTTTTTTACATCAGAGTCTGTCACCGAGGGGCACCCCGACAAGATATGCGACCAGATATCGGACGCAGTCCTCGATGCCATACTTGAACATGACCCGGAAGCCCATGTCGCTTGCGAAACGGCCGTCACCAACGGCCTCGTGATGGTGCTAGGCGAGATTACAACCAACACTTACGTGGAAATCCCCGAGATAGCACGTAAAGTGATACGGGATATCGGCTACACAAATCCCGACTACGGTTTCGAAGCCCGCAGCTGCGGCGTTATGACCTCCATCAGCAAGCAATCACCGGATATCGCCATGGGAGTCAACAAATCACTCGAACAGAAAACGGGAGAAAACAAAGATAAGCTCTCCCTGCTTGGCGCCGGAGACCAGGGCATGATGGTGGGCTTCGCATGCAATGAAACTCCGGAGTCGATGCCACTTCCAATATCCCTGGCACACAGGCTTACCCGCAGACTGGCACTCCTGCGCAAAGACGGCACACTGCCCTATCTTCGCCCGGACGGCAAATCCCAGGTGACAGTGGAATACCACACGGGCAAGGTCGCCCGGATCGACAGCATCGTCATCGGAGCCCAGCACGACCCTGAAGCCACCCAGGAAAAAATCCGAAAAGACGTGATCGAATACATCGTAAAACCCGTGATATCAGATTGCGAAAAAACAATTGAACACCAGCTCCTCGATGGCAGAACACAATATTATGTCAACGCGACAGGCCGTTTCGTCCAGGGCGGCCCGGTGTCAGACACCGGATTTACGGGACGCAAAATACTGGTCGATACATACGGCGGCATGGCGCGGCACGGCGGCGGCGCGTTCTCGGGCAAAGACCCCACAAAGGTAGACCGCTCGGCGGCGTATATGGCCCGTTACATAGCAAAAAACATGGTGGCTGCCGGCCTCGCCGAGAGGCTCGAAATACAGGTTTCATATGTGATAGGCGTGGCCCATCCACTTTCCATTTCACTCGAAACTTTCGGGACCGAGAAGGTTTGCCTTGAAAAACTCGATGAGCTTGTAGCCAGGCATTTCGACCTGCGCCCCGCGGCCATAATTAAAACACTGGACCTGAGAAGGCCGATTTATCGCCAGACGGCGGCATACGGGCATTTCGGGCGCACAGATATCGACCTGCCCTGGGAAAAAACAGATAAAGCGGAAATTTTGAAGAAAGAGGGCTTCGCTAAATAGGGCACAGCATTTCGGCGAGTCTTTAGTAATTTTTCATGGCCCAAAAAGTGATATCCTGCCGTAACGAGAGTAAGACTCCGCCTGGGACCGAGTTCCCGCCGAAACGAAGAATTGGATTAATGACCCGGTGAATACGGAGTAAACTTGGAAAATAAAACCAATATCAAGTTTGGCACGGACGGCTGGAGAGCAGTGATTGCAGACGAATTTACTTTCACAAATGTCCGCATCTGCACACAGGGTGTAGCCCTTTACCTGAAAGAGGCACTATTAGAGGGCGCCGGCATGGTGATAGGGTATGACACCCGTTTCCAATCGGCCGAATTTGCCCGCACCGCCGCCGAAGTTCTGGCCGGAAATGGCATAAAGGTTTACCTGAGCGACCGAGCGGTTCCGACACCTGTCGTCAGCTTTGCGGTAAAAAACCTTAGTGCCTGCGGGGGTATCGTAATCACAGCCAGCCACAACCCGGCGGGATGGAACGGATTTAAACTAAAGTCGGCCGACGGCGCCAGTGCACCAGGCGAAACGGTAGCCCGTGTCGAAAAACTCATTTCAGCGTTAAACCACAATTCGGTTAAAACCATACCTCTCCAACAGGGGTTGGAGAATGGAATAATAAAAAGTATGGATTTTGCGCCCGCTTACAACGCGCAAATCAACCGCCTGCTCGATCTTTCCGCCATCCGTCATTCCGGGCTTAAAATCGCAGTAGATTCCATGCACGGCGCGGGAGGGGGGTATTTGAAATCCCTTCTCAGCAATAGCATGTGCCGAACAACAGAAATCAAATCTGAACCCAACCCTGCTTTCCCCGGCATGAAACAGCCTGAGCCCATCAGCGCCAATCTGTTCCAATTGTCAGAAACCGTAATCAGGGAACAAGCCGACGTGGGTCTGGCAACTGACGGAGACGCAGACCGCCTCGGCATTATTAACGAACACGGGGATTTTATGACCCAACTCCAGGTCTACGCCCTGCTGGCGTACTATTTCCTGGAAGTCCGCAGAGAACGCGGCGCCTTAGTCAAGACTCTCACTTCGACGAGCATGATAAACAGGCTTGGAGAGATTTATAACGTTCCGGTTTTTGAGACCCAGGTCGGATTTAAATATGTAGCACCCGTGATGATACGCGAGAATGCACTTATGGGCGGGGAAGAAAGCGGCGGATACGGTTTCCACGGACACGTACCCGAACGAGACGGACTCCTGGCCGGGCTTTATTTTCTGGATTTCATGGCGAGGACAGGCAAGACACCCTCCGAGCTGCTGGAGCGGCTTTATGGCCTGGTGGGACCGCATTACTATGATCGGCGTGATATTGTTTTTAACGAGGCAGATCGAAAAGAAATAGTGGGCCGCATGGGCTCTGCCTTGCCGGGTTCAATTTCGGGGATAAAAGTCCTTCGAAAAGAAAGTACCGATGGCTTCCGTTTTATCCTGCAAAACGGTTCCTGGCTGCTCGTGCGTTTCTCAGGCACAGAACCTCTGCTCCGGGTTTATGCAGAAAGCGGTAATCTAGATGAAGTGAGGCTGCTTCTCGATAACGGTGTCCATATGGCGGGGGTGCAAGACACAATTTAATAATTATCAACCTGTACGACATTTCTTGATACCGCGAGCCCGTTCCTCTAAGTGCAAAACGGCCAGCATCATTAATCCCATTCCTGAACAGCCATCACCCTTTTTACGGCAAGTATTTATGGATAGCACCCAATTAATCGTCTTGTGTTACTACGCCCTTCCATAGTCATCCTGCAGTCTCTGGACATCATCCAATTCGGATGTCGAAACCTCTAAAAGCGTAGAGTCCTCAAGCGCTTCCATTCTATGCCTGGTCAATGGTTTGATTCTTACCGAATCCCCGGGTTCAAGTACTTGCTCAACCAATTCGTTACCCGGATCTCCGAAATGAAGGCGTATTTTACCCTTATAGATGTAGATCGTTTCGTCTTTAAATTGATGGAATTGCAAGCTAAATCTGTGCCCTTCATTGATAAATAAAATCTTCCCGGCGTAATGCTCAGTATGCGCAAATATAAGTTCATAACCCCAGGGTTTTTCAATTTTTTTGGCTTTACTAATATTCTTAATCGGCACTCGTTCATCCCTTTTAGATTTACTCGCCATTATAGATATCAGAAACATTTATTTCAATCCGATTACGGCAAGAAGACTGTTATTGTCTCATGGGATCCAATGGCCACAAAAACAAGGAGCCGCGGGATTTCTCCCACAGCTCCTTAGTTTCCATATTTGTCCCGGTATGATTAACGCTTGGTGTACTGCGATGCTTTCCGGGCGCGCTTGAGTCCCGGCTTCTTTCTTTCCTTCGCCCTCGGGTCGCGAGTAAGCAACCCTTCTTTGCGTAATATTGCCTTGTGCTTCTCGTCTTCTTTAAGAAGTGCTCGAGAGATGCCCATGGCGATGGAATCGGCCTGGCCAGTTATGCCGCCTCCGGATACTTTGACAACTATGTCATACTTAGTACCAGCCTCAGTCACAACTAACGGTTTCAGAATTGACTGCCGGTGGTCAAAGCGAGTGAAGCGTTCTTCATAGTTTGCGCCGTCAACCGTAATATTGCCCGTGCCGGGGCTCAATCGCACCTGAGCCACAGAGGTCTTGCGTCTTCCGGTTCCACCGGTATAAGTCTTTTTAACCACTATATCCCCCTTTAAGCCTCAACCTTTTTAGCGGCTGCAGTTAAGGTGTGCGGATGTTCCGCTCCGGCATAGACTTTTAGTTTTTTAATCATGGCATCACCAAGTTTATTCTGGGGAAGCATGCCCTTCACTGCGTGCTCGATAACCATTTCCGGTTTATCCTTAAGCATATCGCCAAGAGGGACAGCCCTGAAGCCCCCGGGGTAGCCTGAATGCCGGTAGTACATCTTCTGTTCCAGTTTCTTGCCGGTTACCCTGATTTTTGTTGCGTTGATAATGACAACATAATCACCGGTATCCATGTTGCGCGTAAACATAGTCTTGTTTTTGCCCATTAAGAGCTCAGCCGCCTCGGTGGCGACCTTGCCGAGCACTTTGTCGGCGGCGTCGATAAGATGCCACTCGCGTACAATTTCTCTGGCCTTGACACTGTAGGTTTTCATTAAATGCCTTCCTCTAAACTGTTGCTGTAATACACTTTATTCAAATAAAGGCCGCAAGCGGGCGCTGAAGGGCCCGCCAGACCGAACTCACGAACGCTAATTATAGCTTGAAATTCTTCTTGTGTCATCTTGCCCTGTCCTACTCTTATAAGGGCGCCAACTGTGTTGCGAACCTGATGGGCTAAAAAGGCGCTTGCCACGAGCTTTACAACGACCATGTTTCCAGCCCGTCTGGTACCCGCATCATACATATGCCGTACGGTCGTCTTCTCTATATCGTCTAAAGCCGGTGTAAAGGATGCAAAATCATGCTCCCCAAGTAAGAGCTTGCAAGCCCTGTCCATGGCGCAAGCATCGATATGCCCGGACACCTGGTAAGCCCGCCCTTTCCAAAGGGCGGAACGAGTATTAGAATTCAAAATACAATACTCATATTCCCTTTTGGAAGCATGCCTGCGGGGGTCGAAACTTTCTTCCACCGCTTTAGCGGACTTCACGGAAATATCATCCGGAAGAAAGTGGTTCATTCCGCTTATGAAAGTATGTATGGGAAGAGACGAAGATGTTATAAAGCTTGCGACCTGCCCGTAGGCATGTACACCTGCATCGGTTCGCCCCGCCATGCTGACCCTGATATCTTCTCCCGTCAGGGCGAGAAGCGCATCTTGAAGCTCGGACTGCACCGTAGCGACATCGCTCTGCATCTGCGAGCCGGCGTAGCGCCGGCCGTTGTATTCAATCACCAGCGCTATGCGGCTGATCCCTGCTGACGATTTTTCAGTCTCGATACACGCACCACCGTCAACCTCTTGCTGAGACAGAGCCAGAACCATGCTACTTTACCAACTCCAACTGAGCCATTGCAGCACCATCGCCCAAACGTCTTGCGAGTTTAGTGATGCGGGTATACCCGCCTTTCCGTTCTGCATACCGTTTTGAAATATCGTCGAATACCTTCCGAACGACGGCTTCATCATAGATAAAAGCCAGAGCGCGGCGGCGAGCGCTCAAATCACCTTTTTTACCAAGCGTAATCATCTTCTCCGCCATGTTGCGGATCTCTTTTGCTTTCGCCTCGGTGGTAACAATCTTTTCGTTGTCCATCAGGCTCAAAACAAGATTACGGTACATGGCCGTACGGTGCGCCGTAGGCCGATCGAATTTTCTGCCAGAAATATTATGACTCATATATCCTCACCTTGACTAGAATCGATTATTAAACCTGATTGAATCGTTATTCCGAGGTCTTCTTTTTGCGCGCGGGCTTCTTGGGTTCTTCTTCCTCTTCTTCAGAAACCTCTTCCGAGCCGGTGTCGCTTATCTTCGGGAAAGCCAAGCCAAGGCTTGTAAGCTTTTCCTCGACTTCCTGCCGTGATTTCTGCCCGAAATTCCTAAGGGACAGAAGCTCCTTCTCACCCAAGCTTACGAGCTCACCGACCGTGTTGATCCCGCTACGGCGAAGGCAATTCATTGCCCGCACAGAAAGGTCCAGTTTCTCAACCGGCATGTTATACAGGTCCTCGGGGATAGAGGCCCGGATAGCTTTCTTTTCATCGTCTATCTCTGAAGCCCGCCCGTAATCCACCATCGGTTTCAGCTGTTCGACAAGCAAGCTGGCGCCGCGGCTGATAGCCCGCGACGGAGCAAGCGTACCGTCGGTCCATATCTCCAGGGTCAGCTTCTCAAGACTGGTCTCGCGCCCAAGGTGCAGGGGTTCGGTCGTAAAATTGACCTTTCGGACAGGTGTAAATATGGCATCCACCGGAATGGTGCCGATAGGAAGATTGTCACTGCCTCCGGCGGTCTGAAAACCCATGCCCATCTCCACGTCCATCTCGACAGACAGCCTGGCATTCTTGCCGCTGAGAGTGGCCAGGTAGAGGTCGGGATTAACCACCTCAAAATCCATTGAAGAGGTGATATCGGACGCATGCACTTCCCCCTCACCGTCTTTTTCGAGATAAAGCTTCCCTGCCTGACCTGTAATGGATTTCAGTTTCAACGATTTGATGTTCAAAACGAAATCCAGTACGTCTTCTTTTACGTTAGGGATAGGTGAAAACTCATGCTGAATGCCTTCAATGCGCACCCTGGTAACGGCGGCGCCGGGAAGATAACGGAGCAACACACGGCGTAAAGCATTACCCAGTGTCGTGCCGAAGCCTTTCTCCAGCGGTTCTGCCACAAAGCGTCCGTACTTTTCACCGGACTCCACGTTCTCAATTTTGGGTAAAGATAGGTTTGCCAAAGAGGCCTCCCAAGCTTCTAGCGCGAGTAATACTCGACAACAGAAGCCATATCGTACTTAGTCTCTATATCGCCGGCTTTAGGCAGGCTTGTGACGCGCCCGACCATCGGCGTTTTATCCAGGCTGAGCCACGGAGCCACGACCTTGCTGCCAATGCTCTCCGCCACCAGCTTGAAATATGCATTCTTTTTGCTGGTCTCATGCCATCCGATAATGTCACCTTCCTTAACGATGAAAGAAGGAATATCGGTCCTTTTTCCGTTAACAATGAAATGCCCATGCTGAACAAGCTGACGCGCCTGGCAACGTGAATCAGCAAAACCAAGCCGATAAATCACATTGTCCAATCTCTTCTCAAGCAGAATCATAAGGTTCTCGCCAGTGATGCCGCTCTGTCGTTCGGCCTCGGCGAAAAAGCGCCTGAACTGACGTTCAAGAACGCCATAACTGAAACGCACTTTCTGTTTTTCGCGCAACTGGGCGCCACGATCAGACAGCCTGCGGCGACGGGACAGCTGAGGGCCAGGAGGTTTAGGCCGCTTGTCATAGGTGCATTTTGTGACGCACTTGTCGCCTTTGAGAAACAGCTTTTCTCCGCTACGGCGGCAAAGCCGACATTTTGCTTCAGTATATCTAGCCATAGGTTACACACGCCTCCTTTTGGGCGGACGGCAGCCGTTATGCGGCACAGGGGTAACGTCGCGGATACTGCTGATGTGCAAACCAGAGGCTTGCAGTGAGCGGATCGCAGCCTCACGCCCGCTTCCGGGACCTTTAACGAATACCTCGATCTGTTTAAGCCCGACTTCCATCGCTTTGCGCGCGGCGGTAGTGGCGGCCATCTGGGCGGCATAGGGTGTGCTTTTGCGAGAGCCTTTAAACCCGGACGCGCCGGCACTGGAGGATGAAATGACGTTCCCCTGCAGGTCGGTCAACGTGACTATCGTATTATTAAAGGTTGCCTGAACATACGCCCTGCCGGAAGGTATGACCTTCTTTTCACGTTTTTTAGTTGCCTTCTTAGTTTGTGCCATGTACTACTCCTAGTTGTCTTTTAATTAAACCGTTTATTTCTTGCCGCCGCGTTTCTGACCGCGTCCTGCAACAGTCTTCGGTTTGCCTTTGCGAGTGCGTGCATTGGTACGGGTGCGCTGCCCACGAACCGGCAAACCTCTCCTGTGGCGCAATCCACGGTAAGAACCTATATCAATAAGACGCTTGATGTTGAGGTTGATTTCTTTGCGTAACTCTCCCTCGACGCGAAATTCACGATCGATGTATTCGCGGATTCGGTTGAGTTCTGCTTCGGAAAGTTCATCCATCTTGGATTCCGGTTTAACTTTCGTAGCTTCCAGAATCTGGAAAGCCCTAGCCGGCCCCACGCCGTAAAGATACTGCAATGATACCCAGGCCTGTTTTTCCTTGGGGAGATCTACCCCGGCTATACGTGCCATCTAATCCTCCTCTAGACCAACCTAACCCTGACGCTGCTTGTGTTTAGGGTTAGTGCAGATATTCCGAACTACGCCTTTACGTTTGATTATCTTGCATTTTTCACATTGTACTTTGACCGATGCTCTGACTTTCATGTTATTACCTCTCCTGAGTGCCGTTTATTTAAAGCGGTATGTGATTCGCCCGCGGGACAGGTCATAAGGCGACAGCTCAACCAAAACCTTGTCACCAGGTAAAACTCTTATGTAATGTACCCTAATCTTACCGGAGATATGCGCCAGCACCGAGTGTCCGTTAGCCAGCTTCACCTGAAATGTGGCATTGGGCAGAGCTTCAGTTACGGTGCCTTCAACCTCGATCGCTTCTTTCTTCGTCATAATATCCCTTATTATACCCTGGTCAGGATCTCTGCCCCGCTGGCGGTCACAGCCACGGTGTGCTCAAAATGAGCCGCCATGCTGCCGTCGGCGGTCGAGACTACCCAGTTATCGCGGCCTACTTTCGTACGCCAGCCGCCTGTGGTCAACATTGGCTCCAATGCCAGAGTCATGCCTTTTTTCAATTCCGGCCCGGTGCCGGGTTCACCGAAATTAGGCACCAACGGATCTTCGTGCATCTCTCGCCCGATACCGTGCCCGGTATATTCGCGGATCACTGAAAATCCGCGGGCCTCTGCATAACGCTGTATGGCAGAGGAAACATCCCCCAAGCGTCCGCCGGCTTTTGCGGCTGCGATACCAGCTGCCAATGATTCCTGGGTGGCACTTAAAAGACTCCGGGCCAATAACCCACCCTCCCCAACAATCACGGTTATCGCCGAATCACCCTGATATCCATCTACGATAGCACCGAAATCGAGGGAAACGATATCTCCTTCTTTTATTACACGGTCACCCGGGATGCCATGAACAATCTCATCGTTGACAGAAACGCAAACACTGGCCGGATAGCCGCGGTAACCCTTAAACGAAGACCTCCCACCCAGTTTGCGAAGTTCACGTTCAGCTATCTCATTCAGTTCCCTGGTTTTAATACCGGCCTGAATGCTGTCCCTGAGCGTTTCGAGTACCAGGGCTGTCACGCGTCCGGCTTTTCGCATCAAGTCGATTTCACGTTCATTTTTAATACCGATTGCCATTCTAAGCCCGCCCGCCGACGGCACTTACTATGCGATCGGTAACAATATTTACGGCACCCTCGCCTTCTACCTCAGCCAGCTTTCCCTTGCGCAGGTAGTAATCTATCAAAGGTGTGGTATCGTTAAAGTATACCTCAAGACGCTTCTTCACCGTTTCCGGAGAATCGTCTGCCCTCTGGTAAAGTTCCCCGCCACATTTCTGACATACGGACGGTTGTCCGCCGGCGGCTTCCCTGGTATGGGGAGCCTGACATTTACGGCACAACCACCGAGTCGAGAGGCGACGTATAAGTTCCGGCTGTTCTACCCGGATATAAATTACGCGCCAAACAGCTTCCTCCTGAGCACTCAAAGCTCTGTCCAGGCTCTCCGCCTGTGCCAGGTTCCGAGGAAAACCGTCAAGTATTATACCCTTTTGCGATGAGGGTTGAGCGAGCCTGTTAAGAACCATCTGGATGGTAATCTCGTCAGGAACCAGGGTCCCTTTTTCCATGTACGCCTTGACCTTGAGCCCCAACTCGTCACCTCTCTCGACAGCTTGCCGGAAGAGGTCCCCCGAGGAGATATGCGCCATGTTCAATTCCCGGGCCACACCCGCTGCCTGGGTCCCTTTACCAGCCCCAGGCGCACCGAGAAAAATGATTATTATAGGTTGATCTTTAACCAATGCTCTCTCTATTTGATAAACCCTTCATATCGACGCATCGCCAGCTGTGCCTCCATCTGTTTCATGGTATCAAGCACAACTCCAACGACGATCAGCATGCCTGAACTGGACAACGTCAGCGTCTGTGAAGGAATATTTGTAAGATAGCGTGCGAGAAAAGGAACGATGGCCACCAGGGCCAGGAAAAGCGCTCCCGCCCAAGTAATGCGCATGATAACGTTATTCAGGTAGGTTGATGTCTGTTTCCCGGGGCGGATACCAGGAACAAACCCGCCCTGGCGTTGAAGCACACCGGGTAAATCCTGCTGCTGGAAAATAACCGTTGTATAAAAGAAGGAGAAACCTACAACTAACAGGAAATACAGACCCCAGTAGATAAGCCCTTCAGGGACTGAAGTGCTCGAACTGAACACCCTTGTTACCTGGCTGGCGAAATTTGTACCAGAGGTCGTACCGCCGAACCACTGGGCTATAATGCCCGGAAACGTAACCATCGCCATCGCGAAAATCAGCGGAATCATACCGGCGGTATTGACTCGCATCGGGATGTAACTGGAACCGGATTGACGGTACATGCGCCCGCCTTTATAGACACTCTTCGCATATTGAACAGGAATGCGCCTGTGCGCTTCGGTGAAAATAACAATCAGATAAGCGGTAATGACCGTTATGACGATGAAGGCGATCAGCCCCGCTATTTGTCCAGCCTGGCCCGCCAGGAACCCGGCTCCAATCTGCTGAGGAAGTTGGGCCATGATACCCGCGAAAATGATGATAGATACTCCATTGCCGATGCCGTACTGAGTGATCTGCTCGCCCAGCCAGACGCAAAACATGCTCCCCGCAATGAGCGAGAGGATAATCGCAACGGTCGCCAGTGTACCGGTGTCAGCCACAACCCCTTGATTGCGCATAAGTATCAACTGTGCATAGCCTGAAAGACCGGCCAGGGGCACCATGAGCCAGTGAGTGATGGTATTAATTTTATCACGCCCGCTCTCGCCCTCTTCTGCAAGGCGTTGAAGAGCGGGGATAATAGGAGTCATCAAAGTGATGACGATACTGGCTGTAATGTAGGGATAAACACCCATGGCAGCGATACTGAAGTTCTTTAGGGCCCCACCGCTGAACATATCCAGCATGCCAAGCAAGGCGCTGTTGTCGAATATGTTCTTGAGACCTGAAGCATCAACTCCGGGAACGGGAACGTGCGCAATCGCACGGAACGCCACCAGGATGCCGAAGGTAATCAGAAGCCTGCGCCTCAGATCCGGCAGGTTAAACGCGTCAATCATCGCCTGGATGAGACGCGGCCTGGACGACGCTTTTTGCGCCATTAGGCGACCTCCTCCGCAGTACCACCGGCGGCTTCTATCTTGGCTTTGGCGGCCGCCGAAAAGCTGCTCACTTTTACATTGAGCGCCCGGTCAATCTCTCCGCCGGCAAGTATTTTCACCGGAAAAGCAGTGGTTTTGATAAGACCGCGAGCCACCATTTCGGAGGGAGTGACTTCACTACCGGATTCGAAACAGTTGAGAGCGGAAACGTTGATAACGTTTATATCCCTTTTGAAAATGTTGGTGAAGCCGCGTTTCTCAGGAAGGCGCTTGATAATAGGGAGCTGCCCGCCTTCAAACCCTGGGCGTACTTCAAAACCTGCGCGAGCCTTATTGCCTTTGCAACCACGACCTGAAAAGGTCCCGTGGCCGCTTCCGGCACCGCGTCCTACGCGCTTCTTTGATTTGTGAGAACCCTCAGCGGGAGATAGTTCATTTTGCTTCATCAGGACGCCTCCTCGACTTTGACCAGGTGTCGGACCTTGACCACCATGCCGCGCAGGGAGACAGAATCCTCATGAATCACGCTCTGATTCAACTTTCGCAATCCCAGAGACTGGATAGTGCGCTTCTGGTCCTCGGCATAACCGATATCACTTTTAATCCATGTAACTTTCAGTTTAGCCACCGGTAGCCTCCTGCGGCTTTTCGCTCCCCATGCGTTTGGCCATCTCTTTTTTAGGGTCTTTCAAGCTGGACAGGGCGAGCATAACAGCCTTGGCTACGTTAGTCTTGTTGGAGCTCCCCAGCGATTTGGTTAAAATATCTTTGATACCAGCGGCCTCGACGACCGCACGTACGCTACCGCCGGCTATAATGCCGATACCGGGGGCAGCCGGTTTGAGCAATACCTGAGCGGCGCCGAATTTGGCGGTAACCTGATAAGGGATGGTATTGCCAGCCATCTGCACTGCGATAAGGTGTTTGTGCGCAACAGCATTGGCCTTATTTATGGCTTCCGGGACTTCGTTAGACTTGCCTACCCCAATACCAACATGGCCTGCGCCATCGCCGCTCACTACAAGCGCGGCGAAACTGAGGCGTTTGCCGCCTTTCAGCACTTTAGAGACCCGGTTGATATATACCAGCTTATCGTTTAAAGCCAACTCGGACGCGTCGATCTTACTTCTGCTAATGCTTTCCTTTGCCACTTCGTTCCGTCCTTTTAGAATTCCAACCCGGCTTTGCGGGCGGCTTCGGCGAGGCTTTTGACCCGGCCATGATATTTATAACCACCACGGTCAAACACCACCTGCTTGATGCCGGCTTTAAGGGTTCTCTCGGCGACCATGGTTCCAATGACCCCAGCCTGATCCGCTTTCTTTTTGCCGTCTACTTTTTTGGCGATATCTGGTTCCAGTGTCGAAGCCGAGGTCAAGGTGTGCCCCTGTTCGTCATCTATAACCTGAACGTATATGTGTTCCAAACTACGAAAGACGCACAACCTCGGGCGAGCCGCCGTGCCCTTGAGTGTGGCTCGAATGCGGTCGTGCCGAGTCTGGCGAGCCTTCCTAGTACTAACCTTAGCCATTATTTTGTCTTACCTCCACCTACAGCCTTACCGGCCTTGCCAGGTTTCAGTTTCACTGCTTCCCCGGCATACCTAATCCCTTTGCCCTTATAGGCATCGGGCGGGCGGATGCGCCGAATCTCGGCGGCGGTCTGGCCGACTGTTTCTTTATCTATACCAGTGACTTTAACATTCAAATTTTTAGCATCGACGTCAAGAGTAATACCTGCACGTGGTTTAATATTTACCATATGCGTAAACCCGACGCGCAAATTGACATTTGCACCATCTTTTTCGGCCTTAAACCCGACGCCTACAATTTCAAGATTTTTCTCATATCCCTTGGTGACGCCTTCGACCATGTTAGCCAGAAGGCTTCGAGTCAGACCGTGCAGGGCACGGTGTGTTTTATCATCAGAAGGACGGGCCACCATGAGTTTACCGCCTTCCAGCGTAAGCTTCATGTCAGGGCTAATAACGCGCTTCAATTCGCCCTTGGGGCCTTTGATGCTTATCTCGTTTTCGTTAATGTGGACCACCACACCGGGTGGCACTGTTATGGGCATACGACCTATTCTGGACATAATTCAGACCTCAAATTCTATTTACCAGATATAACAAAGGAGCTCGCCGCCGAGGCCCTGCTTCCAAGCCTTATAGCTGGGCACCACCCCGTGAGAGGTAGAGAGAATGGCTATGCCCATTCCGCCATAAACTCGCGGAATCTCGTTGCGCTGTACGTACAGGCGCAGTCCAGGCTTGCTCATGCGCTTCAGTCCGTTGATCATCGGCTTGTTGCGCTCCTGGTACCTGAGCGCAATCTTCATCTGCCGTTCAACACCTGTTCCGGTTACTTCATATCCGGTGATATACCCTTCCTGCTTTAAGATCTTGGCGATATTGAGTTTCATCTTAGATGCAGGCATGGTCACGCTGTCGTGACGCGCCATGGCTCCATTGCGAATCCGGGTTAACATGTCAGCTATTGGATCACTTATTGCCATCCGCTTCTTCCTCCGTTTCTATGGATTACCAGCTGGATTTGCGTACGCCTGGGATCTGTCCGGAAAGTGCCATCCTGCGGAAACAGATGCGGCATAAACCAAACAAGCGCATGTAACCCCGCGAACGCCCGCACAGGTGGCAGCGGTTATGCTGCTGCACTCGGTATTTGGTCGGGCGCCTTGCTTTTACGATTTCAGATGTTTTAGCCATTTTTCCTCGTCCTTTATTCCTTGGTGAAGGGCATCCCCATGAGTTCAAGAAGTTTGTGGCCTTCTTCGTCGGTCTTTGCAGTAGTCACGATGGAGACTTCCAGGCCACGCAGTTTATCCACTTTCTCGAATTCAATCTCAGGGAATACAGTTTGTTCTTTAAAACCCAGGGTATAATTGCCGCGTCCGTCCCAGTTATTCGGCACGCCCGAGAACTCCCGGATGCGGGGTAGAACAATGCTTACCAGTTTGTCGAGGAACTCGTACATGCGCTCGCCCCGCAGCGTAACTTTAACTCCAACCGGCATGCCAACCCTGAGTTTGAAAGCAGCGATGGATTTAGTCGAATGCCGAACGATGGCATGCTGTCCCGATATCGCCGCAAGATCAGCTTGCGCCGCTTCGATAGCCTTGGCGTTAGTCGTGGCTTCGCCAGCACCGATATTGAGAACGACTTTCTCGATATGGGGCACCTGCATCACGTTAGAATAGCCATTCACCTTGATGAGGGCCGGAACTACTTCTTTGCGGTATTTATCATGCAGTCTTGACATTTTAGTCCAACACCTCTTGACAGACCTTGCAGTAACGGACGCGTTTCCCATCGTCCAGCACCTTCTTGCCGATGCGAGCCGGTTTATTGCATTTCGGACACAGAAGCATGACATTGGAAGAATTTAAAGGTGCTTCGCGTTCGATAATGCCCGCCTGCCTCACCTCGCCTCGCGGCTTGGTGTGCTTTTTAATAAAATTAACGCCTTCTACCAGAACCTTGTCTTCTCGTGGATAAGCAAAGTGAACTTTGCCTTTCTTTCCTTTGTCCTTGCCGGCAATCACCAGCACAGTGTCGTTTTTTTTGATATTCATATTACTAAACCACCTAAAGTACTTCGGGCGCGAGTGAAATTATCTTGGTGAAGTTCTTTTCCCTGAGTTCCCTGGCCACCGGGCCAAAAATACGGGTCCCTTTTGGATTATTTTTATCGGTCAAAATGACTCCTGCATTGTCGTCAAACCGGATGTAAGACCCGTCAGGACGGCGGTATGGCTGAGAAACACGAACTATTACAGCCTGGACCACCTCTCCCTTTTTCACGATTGCATCAGGCGTCGATTTCTTTACTGCACAGGATATAACATCTCCAACGTGCGCGTCCTTGCGTCCGGTTCCGCCCGGGATATTGATACACATAATCTGGCGGGCACCTGTGTTATCCGCCACTCTCAATCTGGTATAAGGTTTAATCACGGTTTTATCCTTTTTATTTGACTTCCTCGGGTTTGACTTCAGGAACCTCGCCGCGGGTGAGTATCTCAGCCACGCGCCAGCGCTTCAACTTCGACAGGGGCCGAGTCTCAATAATAAGTACCTTGTCCTCCGGCTTGCATTCACTCTTTTCGTCGTGAACGAGATACTTTACCAAAATACGGTAAGTCTTATGGTAAAGCGGATGATGTTTCTGTTTCTCAACAGCCACGACTACAGTTTTATTCATTTTGGTGCTTACCACCACGCCAACCATTTTCTTAACAATCGCCATACGACTATCCCTGCCTTATTCCGAGTTCTCGTTCCCGTTTCTCGGTCTTGATGCGAGCGATGTCGCGCCGGGCCTGGGGAATCTCACGATGATTTTTAATCTGCTTGGTCGCTGCTTTGAATCTAAGGTCGAGCAACTGACGATGGGTATCATCAAGCTTTTTTACCATCTCCTCGGTTTTGAGAAGACGAATATCTTTAATCTTCAACGGCGCTCAACTCCTTTCCCTTAGATCCGGTTCCTGCTGCGGCTTCCCTGGCAATAAACCGTGTATCGAAGGGCAATTTGTAGGATGCCAGCCTCATGGCTTCTTTTGCCGTATCATGGTCGACGCCGCCCAATTCAAACAATATGCGACCAGCCTTAACTACCGCTACCCAATGGTCGGGAGCACCTTTGCCCCCTCCCATGCGCGTTTCCGCCGGCTTCGAAGTGACCGATTTGTCAGGAAATACACGTATCCAAACCTTACCGCCACGGCGTACGCTGCGCACTATAGCGCGGCGAGCCGCTTCTATCTGGCGGGCGCTCATCCACGCAGAGCCCATGGCTTGTAAGGCGTAATCCCCGAACGCCAGAGTCGCTCCGGCGTGAGCCGAACCGCTGCGGCGGCCTTTATGCGTTTTTCTAAATTTAACACGTTTTGGTTGTAACATCTGGTTCCCTCTAACTCACAGAGTCTGAGACCCCGCTATTCTTCTTTTTGAGTCTTGGCCTTGGTTTCTTTGCCGCCCTCGGCTTTAGCTTTGGCGACCTTGGCTTTTACCGGTTTTCCTTCAACTTTTTCCTCAACCTTTACGGCCGGGGCTTCGGTCTTCTTCACGCGAGGTTTGGCTTTTTTCTCTTCTTCTTTCAAGACTTCGGCTTTTACAGCGATTTCATGAGCCTGCTCTTTAACTTCGGGAGCGGTGGGCTCAATCTTCTTCCTGGCCCTGGGTTTTTTGACCTCCGCTGGCGTTTCGGTGGTATCTTTAATAGGGGCTTCAGTCATGCGGGCTACTGCTTCAGCCATGGTGGTATCCTTGGCAGGTACCGCCGGTACCGCGGCTACAGGAATCGTGGTCGTAATGACCGGAGCTTCAACAACGGTCAATTCTTCAGCCACTTCAGCCGCAGGGAAAACATCTCCCTTATATATCCATACTTTGACGCCGATACGCCCCAGCGTTGTGTGCGCCTCAGTGAATCCATAATCTATGTCAGCGCGAAGTGTCTGCAAGGGAACGCGACCCTGGTGCATCAGCTGCCGGCGTGCGATTTCCACACCGCCCAGACGGCCGGAGCAAAGAATCCTCATACCCTTGGCGCCAGCCTGAAGAGTACGAAAGATGCTCTGTTTCATCGCGCGGCGATATGCCACGCGCCGTTCCATCTGCTCAGCCACCGAACGGGCTACCAGATATGCATCCATCTCGGGCTGGCGGATCTCCCGGATATCGAGCTGTATCTTTTTTCCACCGAGAACACCCTCGAGGAACTGTCGCATCTCTTCAACTCTTTGCCCGCCGCGGCCAATCACAATGCCCGGGCGCGAGGTATGAATAGTTACAGATACCTTATTAGCCTGGCGCTCGATTTCAACCAGTGAAATACCTGCATCAGTGTATTTGGCCTGTACGGCCCGCCTGAGTTTAACGTCCTCTAAAATGAACTCGGCATAATGCTTGTCGTCATACCACTTGGACTGCCAGTCCCGGATAACGCCAAGACGAAACCCCATAGGATGAACTTTGCGCCCCATTAAACCTCCTGCTCCGCCACAACGACGGTGATATGGCTGGAACGTTTCAAGACCTTATCAGCCCGCCCGCGAGCCCTCGGCATAAATCTCTTAAGCATAGGGGCGTCGTCGGCATAAATCTTAACAATCTTCAAATCTGTCGGCGTAAGGTGGAAATTATTCTCGGCATCAGCGGCTGCAGTTTTTACCACTTTGGCCACCATCTTAGCAGAGGGAGAAGCGGCGAACTGCAACATGACGAGAGCCTTGTCAACTCTTTTGCCACGAATCAAATCGAGCAAGAGCCTTACCTTGCGCGAAGATACCCCAGTGTCTTTTGCTACCGATTTAACTTCCATGATTTATTCCTTAGCTCTGTACCTGAGTCGTTTTTTCCACCTTGGAGGAATGCCCGCGGAAAGTGCGTGTTGCCGCAAACTCACCCAGTTTATGTCCAACCATGTTTTCAGTGATGAAGATCGGAACATGGCGTCTGCCATCGTGCACCCCAACGTTCAGACCCACCATCTGCGGAAGAATGGTAGACCAGCGCGCCCAGGTCTTGATAACAACTTTCTTCCCCGAGCGGTTGACGTCTTCCACTTTCTTCATAAGCTTGACGTCGATTGCAGGTCCCTTTTTAACTGACCTTGACATTTATTTTCCTCGCCGTTTTACAATCAATTTATCTGAATGCTTGGGTTTACGAGTCTTGTAACCCAGGGCCGGTTTGCCCCAGGGGGTCTTTGGCCCGGGCATACCTATCGGAGTACGCCCTTCACCGCCGCCATGTGGATGGTCACGTGGCGACATGGCCGAACCGCGAACCGCGGGGCGCCAGCCCTTCAGCCTGTTTCGTCCTGCCTTGCCAAGTTTGACGTTGGAATGTTCCTGATTTCCAACTTGCCCAACGGTAGCCCTGCATTCGGCCCTAACACGCCGCATCTCTCCTGAAGGGAGGCGGATAAGGACATAATCGCCCTCTTTTGCCATAAGCTGAGCGGCAGTGCCTGCGCTACGAACCAGTTTGCCGCCGCGCCCTACCTCGGTTTCAATGTTGTGGATCAGAGTGCCGGTAGGCATATTCTTTAGCGGAAGTGTATTGCCCGGCTTAAGTTCCGCATCGTCTGCGACTTTTATGACATCATCGACGTTCATCCCGGTGGGTGAAACTATATAACGCTTGTCGCCGTCGGCATAAAATACAAGTGCGATATTGGCAGAACGGTTAGGATCATATTCGATCGCAGCTACGCGTCCGGGAACGCCCGTTTTGTCGCGTTTGAAATCTATGATGCGGAGCATACGCTTAACGCCTGATCCACGATGACGTACAGTCACTTTACCCTGCGCATTGCGGCCGCCACGCTGTTTTTGAGGTACGCTCAACGCCTTTTCAGGAGTTTTCTTTGTAATCTCTTCGTACGTAAGCCCTGTCATTCCCCGCCGCCCGGGGGAGGTCGGGCGATAAATTCTGATGCCCATTCTTATATTACTCCTTAGACGCCTTCAAAAAGCTCAATTTTGTCGCCAGGCTTCAGCGTGACGATAGCCTTTTTAGCAGGCGAGGTTTTCATAGTACGCCGCCCGGCTCGGCGAGTTTTTCCGTGAACAGAGATAACGTTCACGCCTGTGACCGTAACCTTGAAGGCCTTTTCGACGGCCTGTTTTACCTGGGCTTTATTGGCGCCGATCGCAACTTCAAAAGCATACTTGCCCTGACTTTGCAGCATTGCATTTTTTTCGGTAATCAGGGGCTTGCGTAATACTTCGTAAACCTGAATCTCTTTCATTTAGGCTACCCCTCCCCACAGTTCTTCAATCTGCCGCAGGGCAGCTTCCGTTATAAGCAGTTTGTCGTAAGCGAGCATATCGGCGACATTAAGCTGACGCGCAGGCATTGTTTTTACTTTGGGCAAATTGCGGGCGCTCTTGATAATTATGTCATCCACTTCGGGAAGAGCCAATATAGCGCTCGTCACGTTCAAAGCCGTCATGAGCTTCACAATCTCTTTAGTCTTGGGTTCACCAAGTGTTAACGAATCCAAAACCAGCAAACCCTGTTCAGATGCCTTGGAAGAAAGAACGCACCTGATAGCGAGTCGCCGCATTTTCTTGGGCATAACAACTGAGAGGTCACGAGGATGCGGGCCAAATATGATGCCGCCTCCGCGCCTTAGACCACTTTTAATTGAACCTGCGCGAGCACGTCCGGTATGCTTCTGAGCATACAGCTTTTTAGTGCTGCCGGCCACTTCGCTGCGGGTTTTCGTATCGGATGTTCCCTGTCTCGCATTGGCCCGCTGAGTTATCAGGGCCTGATGAACCAGGGCGTCATTGGCACCTTGCGCGAAGACTGCGTCGCTTATATCTATATTGCGAACCACTTCGCCGGCCATGTTATATACCGGAATGTTCACTATTTTCTCCCACTGGACATACCGATTAAAAGTAGTCCGTTCTTGGCTCCGGGTACGGGGCCTTTTACCAGAAGAAGATTCTTCTCGACGTCCGCTTTCAGTACTTCCATGTTGCGTACGGTCACCCTATCGTCACCCATATGCCCGGCCATGCGTGTGCCCTTGTAAACGCGTCCGGGTGTAGTCGTCGAACCTATGGAACCGGGTGCCCGGTTGCGGTCTGATTGGCCGTGCGTCTTGGGACCGCCGTGGAAATGATAGCGCTTTACACCTCCGGCGAACCCCCGTCCCTTGGAAATACCGGTTACGGTAATCTTGTCGCCAGGTTTAAAAAGACTGACATCCAGTTTGTCACCGACCTTGACGCCCTCGGCGGTTTCCATCCGAAACTCCCTGAGGAATTTGAATTCGCCCAAGCCTTTGCTCTGGCCTTTGAGTACAGCTCCGAGTTTTTTAGCAACGCCAAAGCCCAGTTTTGCAGCTATATAACCATCATTTTCTGAAGTCTTGACCTGGACAACAGTGCAAGGACCGGCCTCTATCATAGTCGCCGCTTCGGCATTTCCCTTTTCGCCGAAGAATTGTGTTGTTCCTATTTTGCGCCCAATCATACCTTGTATCATAGTCGTACCTTATTGCGATTTAATATCGATACCCACGCCCGAGGGCAGATTTAAATTCGTGAGGGCGTCAATCGTCTTTGAGGTGGTCTCCACAATATCTATAATTCTCTTATGAGTCCGGACCTCAAATTGTTCCTGGGAGTCCTTGTCAATGAACGAACTGCGGATCACGCTGAATTTCTTGATCCTGGTAGGCAGCGGTACAGGCCCCGTGACAACGGCACCTGTTTTCTCCAGCGCTTCCACGATCTGCCGGGCAGCCTGATCCAGAATCCGATGATCGAACCCCTTGAGCTTGATGCGTATTTTCTGCTTGGTAGTCATTTAAGCCTGCCTCACTAATTAACTTTTGCCTGCCAACTCGGCCTTGAGTTCCTCAGCCAGAGATGCCGGCACCTGTTGATATTGAAAAAATTCGAGAGAGAACGTTGCGCGCCCCTGTGTCATGGACCGCAGATCAGTGGTATAACCGAACGTCTTGGATAAAGGGACGATACCGTGAATGGTCGTGGTGTCCCCCGTGGTGTCAATCGACTCAACGCGACCGCGGCGGGAGTTGAGGTCACCGATAATCTCCCCCATATACTGTTCAGGGGTAACTAAATCGACTTTCATGATAGGCTCAAGAATAACGGCATTGCATTTATGTAAAGCGTTTTTAAGTGCCAAAGAACCCGCCATCTTAAAGGCCATATCGTTGGAGTCGACATCGTGGAAACTACCGTCTACTACAGTGGCTTTTACATCGATTACAGGGTAACCCGCCAAACCGCCGTTCTCCAGAGAATCCTTGATGCCTTCCCCTGCGGCTTTGATGAACTCCCGAGGCAGAGTGCCGCCGCGCACCTTATCGATATATTCGAAACCTTTTCCGGTATTGGGTTCAAATTCCACCCAAACGTGGCCGTACTGTCCCCGACCACCGGACTGCCTGACAAATCTGCCTTCTACCTTGCACTTGGCAGTAATCGTCTCTTTGTAAGCCACCTTGGGCGCACCCACATTGGCACCCACCCTGAACTCACTGAGGAGGCGGCTGACCAAAACGTCCAAATGCAACTCGCCCATGCCAGCTATGACTGTTTGCCCGGTCTCATCGTTGAAAGCCACTTTAAACGTGGGATCTTCCTCAGCCAGCTTCGTCAACCCGTCGATCATTTTGTCGCGGTCGGCGCGGGTTTTGGGCTCGACTGCCACGGAAATAACAGGAGTGGGAAAACTGATGTTTTCCAGGAATAGCTGATGCGCAGGATCGCACAGGGTATCGCCAGTAAACGTATTCTTGCTTCCCATGGTGGCGACGATGGAGCCGGCGTTGGCCGATTGTATCTCCTCGTGATGATTGGCATGCATCAAAAGAAGACGCCCGACGCGTTCTTTATCGCCCCGGGTTGCATTCAGCACAGTAGTGCCGGCAGTTATAGTACCTGAATAAACACGGAGATACACCAGGCGGCCCACAAACGGATCGGAGACGATTTTGAAGGCCAGTGCCGCCAGAGGAGCGTCGTCGGTCGGAGGGCAAGTCACCTTGTTGCCGGTTTTAATATCAGTGCCTTCCGTAACAGGTTTGTCCAGAGGAGACGGCAGATAGTCTATAACAGCATCCAATAAAGGCTGAACCCCCTTATTTTTAAGGGATGAACCGCATAGCACCGGAATAGCCTTGCCGCTAATGGCCACCCTGCGTAGAGCCGCTTTAATCTCAAGGGTACTAACTTCAGTACCTTCAAGGTATGCATTCATGATATGGTCGTCGGCTTCAGCCAACCGTTCAATCATTTTCTGGCGATGTTCGATAAAATTAGCCTGTTGGTCGGAGGAAATCTCTGATACCGTCGGAGGGTCTTCAGGCTTGACGCCATACACTATGGACTTCCCTTCAACCAAATCCAACATACCAACAAAATTGGTTTCTTTACCCAAAGGAAATTGTATTACAACTGGCTTAGCCTTAAGGCGGGTTTCTATCATGCCGACGCAACGAAAGAAATCAGCCCCAGTGCGGTCCAGTTTGTTGACGAAACATATCCGCGGCACTCCATAACGGTCAGCCTGACGCCACACCGTTTCGGATTGGGCTTCCACCCCGGCCACGCCGTCAAAAACGACCACGCCGCCATCCAATACACGAAGGCTTCGCTCAACTTCAACAGTAAAGTCCACATGTCCTGGGGTATCTATAAGATTGAAGCGGTACCCCTTCCACTCGCAGGTGGTGGCAGCCGAGCAAATCGTAATGCCTCGAGCACGCTCCTGTTCCATCCAGTCCATGACTGTGGTGCCTTCGTCAATATTGCCTATCTTGTAGGTACGCCCAGTATAGTAAAGGATACGCTCGGTAGTAGTGGTCTTCCCAGCATCGATATGAGCGATAATGCCGATATTGCGTATCTTATCTTTTGCGATATTTTCAGAGTTGTCTGCCATATTTTTGGAGCCTGTATCCTTATATAACCGTGTTTATCAGTTTAAAGTCTATCCGAACCTACCATTTATAATGCGCAAAAGCACGGTTGGCTTCGGCCATCTTGTGGGTTTCCTCACGCTTCTTAACCGCAGCCCCCTGGCCTTTAGAGGCGTCCAAAAGCTCAGAAGAAAGCTTCTCTGCCATTGATTTACCGCTTCGTTCCCGGCTGGCTTTGATGATCCAGCGAAGAGCGAGAGCTACGTCACGCCCTTTGCGGACTTCAACCGGCACCTGATAGTTGGCGCCGCCGACGCGGCGGGGCCGGACTTCCAATAGAGGAGTGGCGTTGGTGACGGCTTGCTGGAGAATTGCGAGAGGTTCCTTGCCTTCTTTCTCCTGCATGATGTCCATAGCATCGTAGAAAACGGTCTGAGCGGTGCTTTTCTTGCCTCCCAGCATGATCTTCCTGATGAACACTGTAACCAGTTCGCTATTGAACTTTGGGTCAACTTCAATTTTTCTCTTTTTAACGAATGCACGACGAGGCATGTTTCCTCCTAGGCCTTGGCTTTAGCTGCTTCAGCGCCCTTAGTCTTCTTGGCACCGTACTTGCTGCGGCCTTGTTTACGATTTGAGACACCGGTAGTGTCGAGGGTACCACGGATGATGTGATACCGTACACCCGGTAGGTCCGGCACGCGCCCGCCGCGTATAAGAACAACAGAGTGTTCCTGCAGTTCATGGCCTTCGCCTGGTATATAGGCGGTGACCTCGATGCCGTTAGTTAACCTGACGCGGGCGATCTTTCGAAGGGCCGAGTTAGGTTTCTTAGGCGTCATTGTTTTGACCTGCACGCAAACGCCGCGCTTCTGCGGAGCGCTCTTCTTGCGACGCACCAGCTTGTTTTTTAACGCATTAAGGGTGAACCTCAATGCTGGCGTCTTGGTCTTCTTTGAGACCGAGTGGCGCCCTTTCCTGACCAGTTGATTAATAGTGGGCAATGCTTTTTTCCCCTTTACTCCCACAATTCAAAGGATGAGCCCTGGCTCATCCTTTGTAAAACTCCACGGCCGGCAGGTCTAAATACCCTGCTACAACCTTAAATGGTGTCTGACAAACGCAATTGGAGAGTGTAACACAGGATTGCGGGGATTGTCAAGCTCGAAAGCCTTAGACCCCCCCATTCCGTTGCACTATTTTTCAGGCACGATTCACGCCTGAGTATTTGCGGGTTAATGTTTTTCGTTAACCGAAATGCAAAACGTATTATACAGCATTCGGTGACACATGTCACTTACGCATCCCGAAAAATCCAATATACTGGCAAAATAAAGGACGATTCTGAGTTGCGATCTGTAGATCTGGTCTGCATACAAATAAGTATGTCAATTAGATGATACCCTTTAATGAAGGGTTCAATAATAAATGCTTACGCTTACGTTGACAATATGTCCCATTGTAGTATAATTATTTATTAATGGATGCATAAGCATCTCTAATAATTGATAAAGGAGAAAAAATGGCCGCTGATTACCGCCCAATGTGGACCGAACTAGGAATGGATCTCAAAGCCCATGATGCCCTGCTGGACGCACTTGGCAAAGCATATCAAGATGTCTTCCTCTCTCAGAAGGTACGCCCCGAAGGAATGAGTTACCTCGACTTCGTCATGAGCGAGGTTCACGGACTGCGCATAAAAGAGTTAAACGATGCCCGTGCCACCGGACGTAAAGTTGTTGGGACCTTCTGCGTCTTCGTTCCCGAAGAAATCGTTTTGGCAGCCGACGCCATCTGCGTCGGACTGTGCGCCGGCGCCGAATTCGGCTTCGAAGAAGCAGAGAAACTCCTTCCGCGTAATACCTGCGGCCTTATCAAGAGCGCCTTTGGTTTCAAGCTCACGAAGGTATGCCCTTATACTCAAAGCTCCGACATGGTCGTCGGCGAAACAACTTGCGATGGAAAGAAAAAGGCCTATGAGATTTTTAAGGATATTCAACCAAACGTATATATAATGGAAATCCCTCAAATGAAGAACACAGCCGATCGCCAGCTTTTCGCCTCTGAATACTGGCGCTTCAAAGAGGCTGTGGAAAAGCTCACCGGGGTCACCATCACGGCCGAACGACTCAAGAAAGCCATCATTACGGTCAACAACAAGCGCAAAGCATTACATCGCCTGGCCCTTTTACGCGCAACTGATCCCGCCCCCATCTCCGGCCTCGACTCACTGCTCATCAACCAGGTTGCTTTCTACGACGACCCAGTGCGCTTCACCGGAGCCATCAACAAGATCTGCGACGAACTGGAAGGTCGCATTAAACAGAACTCGGGCGTGGCGCCCAAGCACACACCACGTGTGCTCATCTCAGGATGCCCCATGTCGGTGCCAAACTGGAAACTGCCGCTGGTCATCGAAACCTCGGGCGCAGTCATTGTAGGCGAGGAGTCCTGTGTCGGCGAACGAGGGCAGCGCAACCTTGTCGATGAGAAGCCCCATACCATCGAGGGCGAGATGGAAGCACTCATCGATCGCTATTTCAAAATAGACTGCGCGGTCTTCACACCCAATCAGGACAGAACCGACCACATCATATCAATGGCCAAGGAATACAAAGCCGACGGCGTCATCCATTATGCACTACAATTCTGCTCGCCCTACACTGTCGAGTCTTACCTCGTAGAGAAGGAATTGGCCAAACACGGCATCCCGATGCTCAAGATTGAGACAGACTACAGCATGGAAGACGTGGGCCAACTCAAAACCCGCATCGAAGCTTTCATAGAAACATTCAGGCAACCAGCATGGTCTCACTAGGTATAGATATAGGTTCTCGTACAATCAAGGTGGCCGTCCTCGAGGACGGCCACCTTAAGTTCAGTCATGTTTCCGACAGTTCTTACGATCCCATGGCCATAGCCCACAAACTGCTGGAAGGGCTGGAATACGATAGCATAACGGCCACCGGTTATGGCCGTCACAACTTCAAGGCACACTTTGACTGTCCAGTCATCAGCGAAATAAAGGCCTTCGGGCAGGGGGCACTCTTCTTCTTCCCCGAAACCGCCGCTATCCTCGACATCGGAGGACAAGACACCAAGACCATCTTACTCGACGCCAGCGGTCGAGTTTCTAAGTTCGAAATGAACGACCGCTGCGCCGCGGGTACAGGGCGTTTCATGGAAATCATGGCTAACGCGCTGCATTACACAATGACCGAGTTCGGCAAAGTGGCTCGTACGGCAAAATCGGCTGAGAAGATCAGCAGCATGTGTACAGTATTCGCCGAGAGCGAGGTAGTGTCCCTAATAAACAGTGGAGCGGACCGCGAGGGGGTGGCGCTGGGAATTCATGAAGCCATCGCTTCCAGAGCTTTGACCATGCTCGGCAAGCTTGGCGATTTCAAGAACCTGGTATTCGCCGGAGGTGTTGCCTACAACCCCTGCATGCGACAGATACTCGCCGAGCGCCTGGGCATTCCGATACTCGTCCCAGTGGACCCGCAGATAGTGGGAGCAGTCGGCGCAGCACTCGAGGGGGTCGGTCGTCTAGCGAGTTGACGGGCCATTCATAAACCTCCGCTGTCGGTAATAGAAAACAAGAATAGGAAGAGAACGCCCTATATGTTTCTTTGTTTTTGAACAAGCACCATAGTTGCCATTGTGAAGACAAATCGCTGTGGCACCTATTGACACCCCCAAGACAGGATGGTATAGTCATAAAACGATGTTGTCTAATATTTCGAGCAGCTATTACGCATATTATTACTTTACCAACGCCTCATGGCGCTAGGGAGAATGACGGTTTTTAAATCGTAGAACACAACAAGCATTATTAATCCTCCCGGTCGGGAGGATTTTTTAGTTTAAGGGGAATTATTAAAATATAAAGGGAGGCAACGACAATGATCATCATGAAAGCCGACGCAACCAAACAGGAAATCGACAACGTGATCGCGGAGGTCAATAAACTCGGCCTGAGGGCCGATGTTTCTCGCGGCGAATCACTGACCATCATAGGGCTGGTAGGCGATGAACGGAAGATCCCTTTTTCTTACCTTTCAGTCCTTCCAGGGGTGCGCGATGCACACATGATCGAAACTCCCTATAAACTCATCAGCCGCGAATACAGCAAAGCCTTTCAGGAACCTTCTGAAAACAGGGTCATCCACGTGGGCAATGTCGAAATAGGAGGCGAGACCCCAACGTACATCGCTGGTCCCTGCGCAATCGAAAGCCGCACACAACTCTTCCGCATCGCAGAAGAAGTAAAAAAAGCAGGGGCACATATCCTGCGCGGCGGTATATTCAAACCACGGAGTTCAGCGCATTCTTTCCAGGGACTGGGGGCTAAAGGGGACGAGGAAGCGCGGGAAGCCCTCACGTGGTTGCGCGACGCCGGGCGGGCATTTGAAATGCCTGTGCTCACGGAAGTTCGCGGCGAGAATCAAGTAGATCTTATCGCTGAATACGTCGATATCCTCCAGGTGGGGGCGCGAAACATGTACGACCAGGACCTACTCGGAGTTCTCGCCAGAAAAAGCAAACCGGTATTCTACAAACGCCACTTCGGGGCCAGTGTCGAAGAGTTCCTCTCATTTTCCGAATACATCGCCGTCGAGGGAAACAAAGACATCATCCTGTGCGAACGAGGCGAGCTGCCTATCGGCAAAGGCAAAAATTTCACACGCTACACGCTCGACCTGGCCGCTATCCCGGTCATCCAGAAGGAAACTTACCTTCCCGTCATGGCCGACCCCAGCCACGCCACCGGTCGCCGAGACCTGATCTATCCGATGAGCTGTGCAGCCATGGCAGCGGGTGCAAGCGGACTGGCAATTGAGGTACACTATAATCCAGCAGAATCGTGGGTGGACGCGGCCCAGGCGATAACAGCCGATGAGCTGAAAAAAATCATCGACGATTGCAACCGCATCCACGGCCTCACAGCAGGACAAAACAAGAAGGTCAAGGCAGGGAAATAAGCCGATGCACGTCCTAAAGGTTTCACCCGGTTCATCAAATTATAATGTTTATATAGGACCGGGTGTCCTTGGCGAAATACCGGTCCGGTTGAAACGATCCATTGCGGGTAAACGCCTGTTCGTGGTCACAAATCCCGCTATTTTTGAATTACACGGATTCAACTTGAAAGAGGAACTGCAAAGAGAGGGATTCGAGGTCGGGATTCTTATGGTACCCGAAGGCGAGGAATTTAAATCCCTCGAAACAGCGGGCAGACTTTACACTGAGCTGGCCTCCCAAAATGCGGAACGCAGTACACCAATCCTTGCGCTTGGCGGCGGCGTCATAGGGGACCTGGCAGGTTTTGTTGCCGCAACTTACATGCGCGGAATGCCGCTCATACAGATTCCCACAACCTTGCTGGCCCAGGTGGATAGCTCCATCGGTGGGAAGACCGCAGTCAACCATGACCAGTTAAAAAACCAGATCGGCGCTTTTCACCAGCCATCGGCGGTTTTCAGCGACACTTTTGTGCTCAAGACGCTCCCCCCGGGGCAGATATCCAATGGTCTGGCAGAGGTAATCAAAAGCGCCATAATAAGCGATCCACAGCTTTTCTCGTTATTGGAACACAGGATGGGTAATATGCTCGCGCTGGAACAGAAAACGATGGATGCCGTCATTATACGTGCAGCCGGTGTCAAAGCACGGATAGTCAACAATGACGAACGTGACAAGAGGCGTCGCAATATCCTCAACCTAGGGCACACCACAGGGCATGCCCTCGAAACCGTCACGCGCTACAAGATAAACCATGGCACGGCCGTGGCGATTGGAATGATTATAGCGGCCCGCATCTCTCTTAAGATGGGGTTATTCTCACAGAGAGACCTCGGGCGCATTACCAGTGTAATTACGGCTGCCGGTCTTCCGACAAGCATACCCGACGCCAGTGTCGCTGACATTCTGGCAGCCGTAAGACATGATAAAAAAATATCAGCTGGACGTTTAAAATTCATCCTTCCCGTCGGAATAGGAAAGGTAATTATTTCGGACAGGGTCAGTCTCGAAATGGTCGCCCAAGCGCTGGAAGAACAGGCGTGAACCCTCAGCGTATCTGTGCTGTAATTACGACCCATGAAGCTGCCGCCACCCCTGAGCTGTGGGCCGGTGCGGACCTGGTTGAAATCAGGATAGACTTGATAGGCCATGGGTGGGATAAATCGATTCGCTCCCTGAAAAAACCGTGGATAGCCACCAACCGCTTGAAGGCTGAGGGCGGACTTTGGGAGGGAACCGAAGAAGCCAGGCGAACAGAACTCCTAAAAGCGCTTTCAATGGGAGCAGACATCATTGATATTGAACTAGCCGCCCCGGACCTCGAAGAAATAATACCCCAGATCAAGAAGAAAGCCCGTTGCATGATATCCCATCATGATACGAAACGAACACCCCCACGGTCAGAACTCCGCCGTATTATTAACGATGAGCTGGCGGCCGGGGCTGATATCTGCAAACTCGTGACCACCGCACGCGCATTCGACGATAATGCCGTTATGCTTGGAATAATAAACGAATTCAAACCCGCGGACGTTGTGGCTTTCTGCATGGGGCCCCTGGGACAATTAAGCCGTATCCTCTCCCCGCTCAGCGGAGGTATTTTCACATACGCCGCACTCACCGAACACGATACATCGGCGCCCGGGCAATTGACCATTTCACAGGTGAAAGGCGTATTCGGAACATTGAGCCCATGATAAACGCCGGTACAAAACTCTGTGGGGTGATTGGAGACCCCGTCAAGCATACCCTCTCGCCTGTCATGCATAATAGGGCCATTGCAGAGCTTGGAATCGATTATGCTTACCTGGCATTTAATGTCAAAACCACCAACCTCGGGGCTTCAATCGAGGGTATGCGGGCACTGGGGATAAGGGGGCTGAACGTCACTATCCCCCACAAGGTCGCGGTCGTGCAGTTTCTCGATGAACTTGACCCGCTGGCGCGTGATATAGGCGCCGTTAATACGATAGTAAACGACGAAGGGAAGTTGAAAGGGTATAACACAGACGCCGCAGGGTTCCTCCAATCGCTCGATGCAGCAGGGTTCGAACCAATGGGTAAAAAAGTGGTGCTGCTCGGCGCGGGCGGCGCTGCCAGGGCGATGGGATTCGCCCTGGCACAAGCTGGCTCCCTGATCACTATACTGAACCGCAAACCCACACTTCCACAGGCTGTCATTTTATCGAACAACCTCGAACGCACATGCGGTTCGAAGGTGACGGTAATGGAACTCAACGCGACGAACCTGAAAACCGTCATGGCCGAAGCCGAGTTGCTGGTCAATGCTACAAGTGCCGGCATGGAGCCTGCCGTGGATGAAACGGCCGTTCCGACTGACCTATTAAAACCCGGGATCACGGTCTTCGACGTAGTTTACACCCCATATGAAACCAGGTTGTTGAAAGAGGCGGCCGCACGGGGATGCCAGGTAATAAGCGGTCTCGAAATGCTGGTGAGCCAGGCTGCACTCGCGCTGGAACTCTGGACAGGGATGCAAGCCCCTCTTGGCGTGATGCGAGAGGCCGCGATTTCAGCCGTGTATCCAGGGACCGGTGGAACAAGTGTAAAAACACCGGAAATCGAAAAAACGGAAAAAACAAACGTGGCCCTAGTCGGCTTCATGGGTGCAGGCAAAACAGCAGTCGGTAAAGCACTTGCCAGAAAAATGGGAAAACCATTCGCTGACCTGGATGCGCTTGTAGAAAAAAAAGCCGGTAAAAGTGTTGCACGCATCTTCAAAGAGGATGGGGAACCCGTCTTCCGGAAGCTGGAAAAAGCCTCAACAACTGATATTGCCTGTAAATCAGGCCGGGTAATCGCCTGCGGCGGGGGTGTCCCGCTCGACCCCGCCAATATAACCGCTTTGAAACAGAGTTCGGTCGTAGTTTATTTGAAGACCTCGAACACGGAGATTATCAAACGGGTCTCCTCCGGCCCCGTGCGACCCCTTCTGGCTGACGGCAAAGACATTACAACGTTAATCGCCGCACGCACACCGTTTTACGAGCAATCGGCGGACATCACAATCGACACTACGAGAATCACTATAGAATGCGTTGCCGAGAAGATTATCGAAAGATTGGGTAAATATGAAAGTTTCCGTTTCTAAAAGCCAGGTACACGGCATCATCGATGCCCCATCATCAAAGAGCTACACCATTCGATCTGTGATGTGCGCGGCCCTTGCCAAAGGGGAGAGCTATATCCGACGCCCACTTACGTCAGACGATACACTGGCGGCAACCGATGTGTTGCGTAAAATAGGGGCGGAAATCCACCAGAGCGCTTTCGGATGGCGGGTAACCGGGGGTGCCATTAAAACTCCCGAATCAGAGCTTTTCTGCCGAGAATCCGCTGCCACCTTCCGCTTCATGGTCGCCCTTTCAGCAGGTGTACCGGGCACCGTACGCCTGGTGCCGGGACAGACCCTTGCCAGACGCCCCATACTTCCACTGATAGATGCCATGGCTCAACTCGGAGTCAAATGCCGGCTAGACGGCTCAGTGGTCGTTGTCGAGGGAGGAAGTTTCCCGGGCGGGACAGCCGTGCTGGAAGGAGACGTTAGCTCGCAATTCGTGTCTGCCATCATGATGACCGGGCCTCTGGCACAGCAGGGCATCCATATCGAATTGAAATCACAACCAACTTCGAAACCTTATCTCGATATGACAATCGAATGCCTGAGAAAATTCGGCATACGCGTAACCGCCTCTCCTGGGATGACCGATTTCAAAGTGGATAAACAGGATTACAGGCCGACCGAATACACGGTAGAGGGCGATTGGTCGCAGGCATCCTACCTGCTCGCGCTGGGAGCCATTTCGGGAGACGTGGTGGTCAGCAACCTCAACGCAGAAAGCCTGCAAGGCGACCGTGTCGTACTCAACCTGATACAAAAAATGGGAGCTCGCCTTTCGGTTCGGCGAAGTTCGGTCATGGTGCAGAGGTCTTTGCTGCATGGTATCAACGCCGACCTGAGTGACTGTATCGACCTTCTGCCCACGCTTGGAGTGCTGGCTTCCTTAGCCGACGGCGAAAGCCATTTCAGCGGCATCAAAGGTGCCCGGCTCAAAGAATCCAACAGAGTAGAGGCGCTTTCACAGGAATTACAAAAGATGGGCATCCGGGTACGCGAGGACGAAAATTCAATCACAATTTTCGGTGGGCATCCGCATGGCGCCAATATCGACAGTCATTCAGACCACCGCATGGCGATGGCTTTCGGAGTACTCGGAACGGCGATAGGCGACACCTCGATAACCGGTGCCGAAAGCGTCGAAAAGACTTATCCCGATTTCTGGAAAGCGCTGGGTTCTCTCGGCGCAAAGGTAGCCTTCCATGTCAAATAGCCTGGGCAAGGTTTTCACCGTGACCAGTTTTGGCGAAAGCCACGGCGAGATGGTTGGGATTATCGTTGACGGCTGCCCCGCCGGACTTCCGCTTTGTGAAGCAGACCTTCAACCCGACCTCGAACGGCGCAGACCAGGGAAAAGCTCCATTTCTTCGCCACGTAAAGAATTGGATAGGGGCATTATTTTATCAGGCGTTTTTAACGGTAAAACAACCGGGGCGCCTTTATGCATGATCGTCCGAAACGAGGACGCACACCCTGAAGCCTATGAGAAAACAAGCAGTGTTCCCCGCCCGGGACATGCCGATTACACCGCTTATGTGAAATATGGCGGGTACGCCGATTACCGCGGTGGCGGGCGGTTTTCCGGACGGGTCACAGCAGGATTGGTGATGGCTGGCGCGGTCGCTAAAAAGCTGCTAGCACTGTTGAATGTGGAAATACTCGGACATACGTCCGAGATAGGCGGCATCAAAGCGATCGCCCGAGATTACGACGAAGTACGTAAAAATGCGCCCGCCAACCCAGTTCACTGTTGCAACCCGCAGACCGCCGAAATCATGATCCGAGCCATCGAAACGGCCCTCAAGGAAGGTGACAGTCTGGGGGGCATCGTCGAAATCATAGCCCTCGGTGTCCCAGCCGGGCTTGGCGAGCCAGTATTCGACACGCTGGAGGGAGAGATGTCGAAAGCTTTCTTTTCCATACCGGGAGTGAAGGGCGTGGAATTCGGCGCAGGGTTTTCGGTGGCACACCTCAAAGGTTCAGAAAACAACGATCCGTTCATCCTGAAGGACGGGGGTATCGCGACCACAAGCAACCAGTCTGGCGGGATCCTCGGCGGAATATCTACAGGGATGCCCGTCATAGCCCGCGTCGCGGTCAAACCGACTCCATCAATCGGTCAAGCACAGCGGAGCATCGACCTACAAAAGATGGAGCCAGCAGAACTGGAAATAAAGGGCAGGCATGACCCCTGCATCGTTCCGAGAGCGGTCGTCGTGGCCGAAGCCGCCGCTGCAGTGGTGCTCTGCGACTTAGCGCTCAGGGCAGGTATACTGAAGGAGGTTATCAAATGAGCCTAGATAATCTGCGAAAAAGCATCGACGATGTGGACGCAAGGCTGGTGAAGGTGCTTGCCGAAAGGTTAAAAATTTCATCCGAAATCGGTGTTGAGAAAGCCCGGGTCGGCCAGTCTTTGACAGACGCTTCGCGCGAAGCCGCCGTCCTCGCGCATGTCCACTTGGTCGCAGAAAGCGAAGGTATCGACACGGTGACCGTCGAGAACATCTACCGGCGCATCATCGCCGCCTCTAAAAGTGTCCAGGGTACCACGGTGGCCTTCCAGGGAGAGCCAGGGGCTTACAGCCAGCAGGCAGCCTTCAACTTTTTCAGCTCAGGCGTCGAAACTAAACCCTGCGAAACCCTGGAAGAGGTGTTCGAAGCTGTTGAACTCGGCAACGCCTCGTTTGCTGTAGTTCCTGTCGAAAATTCCCTCGAAGGCAGCATCAGTAAAACCTACGACCTTCTACTGGAATCCCCGCTCAAAGTAAGCGGTGAACTTAACCTGCGTGTTTCACATTGCCTTATCGCCGCCCCGGGCTCTAAAATTGAAAACATCAAAACCGTCTATTCCCACCCCCAGGCCCTCGGACAATGTCAGGCGTTCTTGAAGCACCTTAAATGCCGAACCATACCGACACTCGATACCGCGGGCAGTGTGAAAATGATTAAAGAGGAAGGGCTCATCGACGCCGCCGCTGTCGCAAGTGCGCGCTCGGCAGCAATTTACGGCATGAAAATCCTGGCAAACGGCATTGAAGACAGTCCAAATAATTTTACGCGGTTTTTCGTTTTATCGAAAACGGATTTACTTTCTACCGGAAACGACAAGACGTCGTTGGTATTTTCCGTAAAAGACCGCCCGGGCTCATTATTCAATTTTCTACGCGAACTATCCACCAGAGGTGTCAATCTGTCCAAGATAGAATCGCGGCCAACAAGACACAAGCCATGGGAATACAACTTCTATCTGGATTTTCTTGGACACAGACAGGACAAAATGATTGCAGAGCTGCTTGAATCGCTTGAACCCCATGTCATATTCCTTAAAGTATTGGGATCATACCCCAGGGCGGCCGCAGATCCCGGAGATCAGGCGTGAAAATAGCCATCGTCGGCGGGGCGGGGAAAATGGGCAGGTGGATCGCTCGTTTTCTGATTGCCGAAAATATCAGTGTGTCCCTCATCGATACAGACGATGAGAGGCTTCGAACCGCGATGCGGGAACTTAACGTCGAAGGCACCAGCAAGCTTATTAACGCGCGTAAAGCCGATTGCGTCATCATCTCGGTACCCATCGCTGTCTTTGAACAGACCGCAAAAGAACTCAGCCAGCACCTCAGGAAAGGGCAGTCAGTAATCGATGTCACATCGGTAAAGATTATGCCTGTAGAAACCATGCACCGTCTATTTTCCGGTTGCCTGGTTTTAGGAGCCCATCCTGTCTTCGGTCCCGGCGCAACCAGCCTCGAAGGGCATAACGTAGTGCTGACTCCGACGACATCCATGGAGACTGAACTGGCGGAGCGAGCTAAAATCTTTCTGGAAACTAAAGGCGCCCGCGTGGAGGTAATGACCCCCGCCGAACACGACCGCTTGATGGCAGCCGTACTGGGGTTGTCCCATTATGTTGCCTTTGTTGCGGGAGATACGCTGGTCGAACAAGGTAATCTTAAAGGGATGGAAACGGTCAGCGGGGTGACGTTCAGGGTGCTGATGACAATGATATCCAGCGTATTCGGCGAGGATCCATCGCTCTATGCCTCGATACAGACGCACCTCCCAGACCTGCCTATCTTGCAACACAGGTTCATCGAAAAGGCTTCGGAGTGGGCAGACCTTGTTAAACAGCAGAACACGCCAGGATTGGTGAACAAGCTGGAGGCGTTGAGCCGCCAACTCTCGGGGGGCAATCCGGGGCAAGACTCAGCCTACTCCGCCATGTATAACATCGCGGAAAGGCGCTGAAGGTTTAACCATACAGCTCGGCAGATGGTATCAATTGATATTAAAAAATAAAGCGGCAGTCTACACGCCTGCCGCTTTATTTCAAAAAGAATATTAATTTAGCTTTTATTTTTTGTAAAACAATCGCTACAATAAACCGGCCTGCCGTTCCTGGGCTCAAAGGGCACCTGCGTTTCTTTGCCGCAGGCCGCGCAGGTGGCGTCAAACATCTGACGTTGGCCGCCTGTGTCCGGTACACCGAGCCGCTGTTTTTTAGCACTGCGACAAGGCTGGCACCGCTTGGGATCATTTGTGAAACCTTTTTTGGCGTAGAACTCCTGCTCGGCGGCCGTAAATACGAAATCCGTCTTACAATCTACGCATGCGAGGGTTCTGTCCTGATAGCTCAAGGATGATCTCCTACTTTAAACTCGGCTGAAGTCTGTCACATTGCCAGTATGAAGTCCTTCATGGGTTTCTCAGGCTGGGTGCCAAACTTGTTACCTGGCTGGGATTATGTCACAGGCTTTGAGCATTGTCAATAGATTTTTATGGGTCACTCTATACGGAAAGCACGCATCGAAACCGAGCCGTTCTGGATAACTTCGTGAGCAAATATCAGGGATTCGCCCTTATTCCGCAGTCTCAGAATATAGACAATGGGCGGTAATGGCCCAGGGTTGGAACTGCAAGTATTCTCCACCGTCGTAACTTATTGTTGTAATTATGGCACAACGCAATTCCGGTGGACCCATACTGAGTTAAACCTTCAATCCTATGGTATTATTATGATAATCCTAAATCTTCAAACGGGGCATAACAGGGGGATAAAGTGAAAACACGCAACATCCGCCAACAAGTCACATTCAAGGCTTCCCCTCATGAAGTTTACGAATTATTGATGGATGAAAAAAAACACGGGGCATTCTCACAATCCAAAACAAGCATCAGCCGCAAAGTTGGCGGTAAATTCAGTTCTGGTGACGGCTACATCGAAGGGACCAATCTCGAACTGGTGCCTGACCAGAAGATAGTACAATCCTGGAGGGACAGCGACTGGGCAGAAGGCCATTATTCGCAAGCGACATGGTCTTTCAACCCGGTACTGGGAGGCACACGAATGGTCTTCACCCAAAGCGGGGTACCTGCCGACCAATATGAAACAACAGCCCAGGGTTGGCGCGAGTATTACTGGGAACCGATGAAAGCGATGTTGAAAAAATAGAGGCTTATGGCCAACGCTTTTCAAAATGTGTAAGGATTACACCCTCCCCATTTATTTACCGTTACCGAAAAACCCCCGGATTTAGACTAAATCTTGCCTTCCGCTTCTTTTTCCATCTCATTAAGCCTGGTATAATAATCGGGTATCTCGTTAAGATGCGCCCAAGCTATCTTGCCGGTCATGACCGGGTCATCGTCAGTAACATTGGTCCGCGGATCCGCTTTCCCGTGTTCCAGTTCCACATCCATTCCCATACGGAACTGTTCGATATTCCACTTTTTAAAATCAACACCGATCTTTTTAGCGACCTCTCTGGCCTCCGCCGAAGTGAACACCTTTTTAACCACATTTCCCTCCTTGCCATCCTTTGTCATTATTGCCCATCGATAATCCAACGTCAATATCGTTTATTCAACAATCCGACAATTTCGTTATCCCAGATAGGTTAGGATTCTTCACATCTATATTGTCTATATTGAGCGCTAGCAAATCAGCAAACCTCATTATATTATCCAACAACATTTTTAACGGCGACTTCCTGAACCAGAAGAACCCGACTTCCGCCGACCTGCCCCTCGAAATCATGAAAAATGTCATGTATGAATCCAACGACGCCGCATCAGTCTACGGCGGCCACGGCTGCGGAGAACCCCCGGATATCTGCTATGCCGCCATCCACAACGCCTTCTACAACGCCACCGGAAAACGCGTCAAGAACACCTTGATGTACCCGGCCAGGGTGTTGCAGGCGATGGGGACCATATAGGA
>CAIMVG010000005.1 GCA_903844845.1 uncultured Dehalococcoidia bacterium
CCCCTCGCCGCTGCGCGTGATGATGCGCCTGGCAATAAGGCTGTTCAAAGCGTCGAAGACATGCCGGCGGTTCATACCGGTTGCTTTCTCGAACTGCGTAAAGCTGATCCTGTCGGTCTTCTTTTCCCAGCCGTAAGTTTTTCTAAGGATCGTCCAGACCACTCGGCTCTCGCTCGGGTTGAGATAGGCTCGCCCGAAAGCCTCACCAATCTCGTTAACGATTTTGAAGAATCCATCAGAAATCTGGGGGTTAGCCATCAGAGGCGGCTTCTCCGCAGGTGTTGATATTCCGGGCACGTCGGTTCATTTACTAATCTGTTATCCAAGCGAGACCAAAGGTTTCATCGTAGTTTCGAGCAGCTTGGCAAGCGCCGCCTTAGGGATTACTACCCGGCGCTCTGAGATCCGAATCGCCGGCAGTTTACCTTCGCGCACCAGGGCGTAAGCGGTTGCCCGGCTGATCCCCAGTGCTCGGGCGGCCTCAGGTATGTCCATCGTCAATTTTTCCGTGTTGTTCTTGTCCATTTTTAAATTTCTCCTCCCAACCTATTGCTTTCTGTAACATCTCGTGTTATCATTTTGTAAGAACATTATATCATGCGTATTAGGTATTAATAGGTCTGATTAAGGAATATCTACAACGAAAGTAAGGGAATAGAAAGATTATGACAGGAAAACGGGCTAAAATTACGCCTCAATCCCTCCAGATCATAATAAAAAGGGCGCTCGAGTATCCCCGCAGGCCCCGGACGGAAGTGGCCCATGATCTACAAAAACACCTCAAAGCAAACGGCCATGAAGTGCCCGAACTTGAAGTGCTTGAACGCAAGATCTCCTATTACAGAAATAATGAAACAGCCAGCTTGCTGGATCAGCCCTGGAGCATATCGACGCTTCCGAAGTATGAAATCGCGCCGCAATCGTTACCGGTAGTTCTGAAACTGTTTGTCGAGAGATTGCGGTCCGACTCCGTCCACATCACTATCCGGGAGGCTTTGTGGATCGGGAGGCTTGCCTTTATTTTTAAGGATGAAGAACTACTTTGGCAGTCGGCAATCGAACATTCGTTTTCTGAAAAGATACTGGAGGATTTGGGGTTTAATCTGACAGACATGGGAGATGACGCTCTTTTATATGGGGAGATGGTTGGGAAAGATTTAACTCCGGCAGATTTCCTCGATATCAGGAAAAAAGAGTCCGCTGCTCAGCTTGTCAGAAAGCGAATGGAAACAAGCGGGCGTAAAAATAAAACGAAAAAATCCACCCCGCCAACGGAGGCAAAGCAATGAGAGGCCACATCGTAAAACGATACTCGACGAGGTACAAGAATAGTTGGACTATTACGATCGAGATGGGGAAAGATCCGGCCACCGGTAAACGAAAGCAGCAGACTGTCAGCGTCAAAGGCACAAAGAAACAGGCAGAGCAACGTCTCGAAGAGATGCTTCATGCGCTCGATACCGGAACTTTCATGCGCCCGGGGAAAACGACACTTGCGGCTTTTCTCGAAAAATATATTCATGATTACGCCCGCCCCAACCTTTCCCCCAGGACAACAGAGGGCTACGAAAGCATCTTTACGCAGCACATCATCCCGAAGTTGGGAAGCATACCGATAATGCAACTCCGGCCCGAACACATCCAGCAATACTATTCCGAGACGATGGCCAGCGGGCGCAGCAATGGCAAGGGCGGGTTAACAGCTCACACAGTTCGTCATCACCATATGGCCTTGCACCGCGCCCTCGAGATTGCCGTCAAATGGGGATTGCTGATCCGTAATCCGGTCGACGTGATCGATCCGCCAAGGTTTCAGCGGGTAGAGATGCACGTTATGAACGAGGACAATATCAACCACTTCCTTGAAACCGCCCGCCCTACTCGGTATTACCCACTCTTCTACCTGGCTCTTTTCACCGGTATGAGGCGGTCGGAATTACTCGCGCTACGATGGTCAGATGTCGACCTATATCTCTGCCAGATATCGGTTAACCGAACATTGCATTGTCTCAAAGATCGCAGCTTAGTCTTTCGTGCACCCAAAACCGCCAAAGGGCGCCGCACCGTGGCACTCTCCCCGTCAGCGGCCATCATGCTAAGGCAACACAAGGAAAAGCAGGAAACCGACAAACTGTTAGCCGGATCCCAAATCAAAGAAAGCGACCTGGTGTTTACAGATATCGAAGGTAAACCAATGCTTCCGGACACAATAAGCCGTGGTTGGGCTAATCTTGCAGTTAAAGCAGGGCTTAAAGGAATTCGGCTACACGATGCAAGGCATACCCACGCCTCTATAATGCTTAAACAGGGCGTGCACCCCAAGATTGTGCAGGAACGGCTAGGCCACGCCAGCATTCAGACTACGCTGGATGTTTATAGCCATGTCGCCCCCGGGCTCCAAGAAAAAGCCGCGGAGAGTTTCGATTCTGCCGTACTCGCTCCTCATAGGCAAGAGACTTACTCGAATTAGGGACCTGCCTTGTAAACACAACCTAGGCTAGAATATACTAACCGCACCGAAGGGTGAATCATGGAATATGTCCTGAAATGTCCGCTCATTTTTGATGGTATCAAGAGGCTTGATGCTCTCTATCTCCCATTGGAATCGTTAACCAGTAATGACACTATCGTCATTGATTTGTCTCGGGTCAAGTTTATTAAACCGCCTGCCGTTATTGGCATTCTGTTAACGATAGAAAGTGTTATGGCCTTACCCGTGAAAAACAGACCCGAGGTCAGGATCTTGGCACCTGATGCAAAAGCGGTTTTGGAATACCTGGTTGCAATAGATTTTATCGCGGCGCTCGAGTCAATCGCAAAATGGGACATTCCAGAAGAAGATCGAAACGTGGTTCACACCAAAATTCGCCCGGTTATCCCCGTTACACGATTCGGTTGTTCGGCTGACGTCGAACAGATCGCAGAGGCTATGCTTAACACTTTCCATACCGAGTTCCTCGGTTTGACGATGCTTCTTCAACCCTGTCACATCATATTTAGTGAACTCGCCGATAACACCCTGTTTCACGCTGAAAGTCGCGGGGGTTTCGTCCTAGCTCAGCAATATAACTATAAAGCTGGGGCTCTTCTTGAGATAGCCGTCGGGGATTGCGGGATAGGCATTGCGAGAAGTCTTCGGAAAAAACCGTCGTTGGCGCCGTCCATAACAGATGACTCAAGTGCTATTGTCCTAGCATTTGAGGATGGTGTATCATGTACGTGTGATCCGCACCGAGGATATGGCTTAGGTCACGTTCAGGAAGCCGTTGCTGCTCGAGAACGGGAACTTAGTATCCGCTCCGGATCAGGGTTTTATATTATGAGGGCTGACGGGTTCAGGCAATCGGATAGTTGTCAACTCATTCCGGGCACCATAGCTCATGCCGTAATACCCTGTTCATAGGTTATACGGAGGAAGTATATGAAAAAATGCATTTCCCTATCAGAATATGGAAAAATATTCTCAACCAGGCCTAAAGCTACAGAAGTAGCCGAATCCATTATTACCAAAACTAAGCCAATGGGTAACAAGGATAACCTGCTTATAGATTTTTCAGGCATTGAGGCTTTGAGTTACTCTTTTGCCGACGAATTGATAAGAGGGCTTACTGCCCGTAGCGATAGGCCTGAATTTCAACCTGGCCGAATTGCTTTTTCTGGAATTTCCGACCAGGTATTAAGTGTATTGAATAGCGTCCTCACTCGGCGTGACTTTGGAAAACTTAAATCGAACAGAGAAAATCTTGAAGGATGCACTAAACAGGAACTAGTAAAAGTTTAATCATCACACATATATTAGTGAAGAAGGGAAGCATTTCGCTTCCCTTCTTTGTTTTCGGGAACAAATCAACGTCTTTCAGTCACAGGGGAAAACACCACGCCAAACCTGTGCGTAATTTTGAGCCTATTGAAAAAGTTGGTGAGTGATTGGTGAGTGAATCGGTATTATGTAATCATCGCAAAGAGGACTACAACGCGGATTTAGCCGTAAAAAGTGGTGCCCCTGGTGCGAGTCGAACGCACGACACGCGGTTTAGGAAACCGCTGCTCTATCCACTGAGCTACAGGGGCAAAGGCAGTCTGATTTTAGCAGTAATCGCCTGCCTCACGCAACCAAAATTAGACGCACAAACGTTGACACCCTATTTACTTAGCGCCTACAATAAAATCGGGGTGCAGATTTGGCTCTCAGCAAAGAACGGGTCTATTACAAGGCAGTCAGACAGGCGATAACAGCACTCGGTTCCGGGGAATCTTTAAAGGAAAAACTGGATACCATCGCCCGGCTCCTATCGAGGTCATTCGACACCGGAGTGTCCATAGTCCTTTTTGATTCCACCCGGAAACACCTGATACATACAGCGTCCTGGAAGCTGCCGCCTTACTACCTGCGAAAAGGAATCATCGACGCCGAAAAAAGCCTTGCCGAGTCAGCCGGGGAAAAGCCTGTTTTCATCGAGGATGTGTCCACCGACCCGAGGATTCAGTACAGGGAGATGGCTGAAAAAGCCGGGATCAAATCAATCCTGGGGGTCCCGATAACCTCCGGCGAAGAGGGATACGGGGCCATCCGTGTATATTTTAAAGAAGTTTACCGCCTTACCAACTCAGATATCAGTTTTACGGTGACTCTCGCCCATCTCGCAGCCCTGGCCATGGGCAATACGGCAGCCGAACAGGAAAACAAGGCGGGCATCCTTCCGCTTAATATGGATCCCGGCATTTCTAAAACATCCCGTATCGTCCACTTCGCCCATGAAAGCGAGGCGGAGTTTGCCCGCATCCTGGATTTTTATGGAATTAACTGGATCTACGAACCGCGTACTTTTCCTCTCGTGAACGAAAAGGAACGTGCCAGCGAGATGTTCACACCCGATTTCTATATCCCATCGCTCGACCTCTACATCGAGTTAACAACGATGAAACAAAACCTCGTTACCGGCAAAAACAGAAAATTGCGCCGGCTTAAAGAACTTTACCCCGAGATAAAAATCAGCCTTCTATACAAGAACGATTACGACAGGCTGCTGGCAAAGTACGGCGCAGGGCCGCTCGCACAGTCACGGGCCCATAGTATACGCAAGGTCCTTTTTTCGGCTTCGGAGATAGATAAAAGGGTCCGGCAGCTTGCGGAAACCATTTCCGGCGATTACCGGAACCGCCGGCCGCTACTGGTTGGCGTTCAACGCGGTTTTCTATGTTTTATGGCTGACCTCATGCGCCAGATCACAATACCGCTGGACCTGGATTTTATGGCAATCTCATATTACGGGCAGAAGGATGAAGTCAGTGTGACAAGGGATATCGAAACGCCCCTCACGGGCAGGGACATCATCCTGGTTGAAGATATCGTCGATACAGGCATCACACTCGATTACATGATCAAGTACCTGCAGGCGAAAAACCCCTCCAGCCTGACGGTCTGCACACTGCTGGACAGGCGCGCACGCAGGCTCGTTAATGTTAAACTCGATTATGTCGGATTCGAGGTTCCCGATGAATTCGTGGTGGGTTACGGCCTCGATTATCACGAGGAATACCGCAACCTGCCCTTCATAGCGATACCTGAAATAAAGGAATTCCCACAGAAATAATAAAAAGAGGGAAGCATGACGCCTCTCTTTTCAATCCCCACAAACGGGGTCCCAGGCAGCCTCTGCACCCGGAACATTCCACTGAACTTCTTCCCTGGAGGCACCCCGCGGATTTCCATTACGTCCATTCGGTTGGGACCTACGTACGCTAGGTTGCCCTTTGGGGTTTACCGCCAAGTGACCAGTCGGTGGCTGTCACCACTGCATTGGTAACCTGGGACGTTTTCACTATGCCATACCTTCAGGAGCATGTCAAAGCTACAGGCAACCGAAAAGAGGTGAAAACCCCGGCAAACTAACCAAAATACGCTTCTTTACTCTTTGAAACTCCCCATTGCTCGCTGTCAGGCCTTGGTCCAGCGCATGCGTTTTGGCCCTTCAATCCAGTGACAAACCTGAAAAACGACTGAGAGGAAGAACTATATGCACGACCACCGAGATCCATAACCCCAGTTCTCCCTATCTGGAGCAAAGGTCGGGGGGAAATTTTGGGCGGGGCCCCATACCAAGACGAAGACGGCTGTATTCTGAGCTGATTTCAGCTCCCAAAATAAGGATGAAAGCTACATACTGGGCGAACACCAGCAGGATAATGATCGAGGCAATTGAACCATAGACCAGTTCAATATGTGAAAACTTTGTGAGATAAACACCCAGAAATATCCGGGCCATTTCAAAGGCGGCGGTTGAGAAAACAGCACCCGGCCACACGTAACGCCAGTATGTTTTGGTAAGGGGCATGGTCTTGTAAACCATGATAAAAACAATAAATACAAGCAACAATTCCGAAAGGAAGAACAGGAATCCACCGGTTATCCCTCCGCCGGTGTCGAAAGAAGCGAGGACTGCAGCTACCGTCACCGCAATGTAGAAAAACACACTCGCGCTTAGAGACATAGCAACCTCACGCGCTTTGCGGACGACGAATGGATGCCTGACGTTAAGCCCCCATGCCCGGTTGACCCCTCGGTTTATCGCACTGAACATGGCACTCGCCGACCAGAACAACGCCACGATACTGACAACCCCCAGAGGCCCACGTATATTGATGATCCCGGTGATATTCAATCGCAAAATATCATTGGCCGCCGGGAGATTGGTTTCAACAAACTTGAATATTTGATCCTGAATCGTCGCAGACGGCAAGAAAAAACCAAGAATGGAAATAACTCCGAGAAGCAACGGGAACAAAGAAAGTACCACGTAATATGAAATTGCCCCCACCACTTCAGAGGCGCCGTCTTTGCCCATACCCTCGATGACCTGGTTGAGGAAACTAAAAACAGGTATTTTAATAAGCCGCGCGCGGGCTTGTTCAACTCTCTCTCCAGGGAAAGCGACTATCTTTAAAATCCGGCTCCTCAGCCGCGCAGCAAATCGAAAGTCATCCACCCGGTTTTCTTTCAACCAACGCTCCCGCAGATATTAAAGTTGAAGGAGAATGATAGTGTACCATTACTTGAGTGTCAAACGTAAAACACAATATACAAATATCACAAGGTCTCCCAGAATATTTTGAGAGGTACACAAGCAACAGCCGGAAACAGTACAGAGTGGAGCTTAGTTAAAAGGGGACACAAATAATTGCCGCCCTCACCGGGTATATTTAGCCGGTGAGGGCGGCAATACAGACCTGTTACACTAAAAGCCGATGCGTTAGGCCGGTTCCTTGCTGTGACGCATCGCCTGAGCCCGCTCTTTTACCTTGTCTACCATCTCTCCAGCCTTGTCGCGGGCTTCCATAGCGCGGTCCCTAAGCATCTCGCGGGTCTCAGCTCCGGAATTTGGGGCATATAACATGCCTACAGCCGCTCCGAGAACTGCCCCTGCCAGCAGACCTATGATCAACCCTTTGGCCATTCCATTATCATCCATCGTTTATCCCTCCTTATTTAATATATCGAACTTTTAGGTACTAACCTTGAATATGAGAATCGCCGCCGACACGCATCCGTTCTTTCGCCATATCCATCATTGAACCTGCGCGTTCTTTGATGTCTTCAGCCATTTCACCGGCGGCGTCCTGAAGTTCCACTACACGTTTTTTTAGCATGGCCCTAGTCTTCTTACCCGATTGCGGGGCATATAAGAGCCCCAACGCAACTCCGATCGCAAGACCCGCAGCCAGGCCTGCGCCCATCATCGCACCTGTGTTTCTATTATTCATCGTTCACCCCCTTTTTAAATTTTTTGAAATAACCGGATATCATTTCGATCCACCTAGTGATACCCTGAAACACGCCGCCGACCTGCATAATAGGCCTGACCATCTGTTCCCTTGCAACAGTGGAAATTTCCTCGATATTCGCAGATGTGACTTTGAGAGAATCCAGGATCACTTCCAATCGACGAAACAGTGAAAAAACCATGAGGCCGATCAACGTCAAAAAAGCCAGGCTAAACAATCCATAGATAATAATCACCAGGTCACGAAACCATCCGATCGTCACTTTGACACCTCCGAAATCTGCACTGACCCTAGGATTATATGCGTATCCAAGTTAAGAAATCATAAAATTGGTCATGAATTAGTTACAAAGTTATGACTTTTAACAATCAAAAAATCGCAACCCCCGGGGTTGCGTCAGACGAGGTTAGCGGATAGACTTGATAAAGAGTTACAGTTCAGAATATTTAACTCGATACGGAAGAAATAAAGTGGATAAACAAAAGACCCTTTTATTTGTCGGCGCCCATCCCGACGACGAAACGTTCGCTATCGGCGGCACGCTGGCGAGATATGCAGCAGACGGGGTTAAAGTCTATTATGCCTGCGCCACCAGGGGAGAAGCGGGAACAGCCGATGCCGAATCGATGAAAGGCTTCGGTTCAGTGGGGGATATGCGCTGGGCCGAACTGGAATGCGCCGCAAGAGTCCTCGGCCTCGCGGGCACGATCCACCTCGGGTACCGCGACTCCGGAATGGCAGGTTCTGCAGATAACCTCAACCCGAAATCACTCGCAATGGCAACTCTTGAACAAGTGTCAGGCAGGATAGTCGGAATAATAAGGAAGCTCAAACCCCAGGTGGTTATCACCCACGACCCCATCGGCGGGTACCGCCACCCGGACCACATCGCCGTGCACCATGCGACGCTGGCCGCATTCAATTCCGCGGCCAACGGGGACCTTTTCCCCGAGATGGGGACAGGTTTCCAGCCCCAAAAACTTTATTACAATGTTTTTCCCCGCAGATTGATGAAACTTGCGGTAAAAGTAATGCCGCTGTTCGGTCAAAATCCGCATAAGTTCGGCCGCAACCATGATATCGACTTCGCAAGCATGGTCGAAACCGAATTCCCGATCCACGCCAGGATACGTATCGATAAACGATTTACCGGGATCCGTGAGGAAGCGCGTTCCTGTTACAGGAGCCAACTCGGCGGCGGGCCGCCCCGCCGAGGTTTTTTTCGTTTTTTCAGTATATTTTCAGCCAAACAGGATTGTTACATGAGGGCGTACCCGGAAGGCAAGGGGCGATTGCACGAACGGGACCTCTTTTCGGGCATATCCTGATTTCGATGCTATTTTTCCAGTACCTTTTGCTCTTTCTCCCGGATAATAGTTCATTCTTCAAACCCGTTGCACTAACCTGATGGGACAGTTGTCCCCCTGATAAGCCGGAAAATCCCAGTTTGGGTGTTTCGAATCAAGTCATTTGGCTTTTTTCGCGGTCCTTCGCTTTAGTAACCCCCTTTAACAGGTAGTACTCCCGTACTGCCCCGACATCTCTCCATGCTTAAGCCTACACAGCGCATGACCTGAAAGGTTCAATTCCTTGCCCCCGCAGTGCTGGGGAACACAGACAAAACGCCATAACGATAAATACCCCCGGCCCTTTCAGCCTTACAGCAACAATGACAGAATCTCTCCGTGATAAGTAATAATAAATACCAGAAAACATCCGGCATGGATTTCACCTCATGCCTTTTTGATGAGTTTTCCGCCTTCCCAAAAACCACCCCCGGCGGTCCTCCTGTATCACCCGATAATCGATATAGCCCAACTCGATGCACCCTACGCGGTGATGACAAACGACTAAAAAGTCATGGGCGACAAGACCTGAAAGTCCTTAGCACCCGTCGGAACGCATGTCAGACTAGCTTCAATACAACACAGGAATATGAAATGACGAACGGTTATACAAATCTAATCGAATGGAATATCCAGGCCGCAAGGAATCCGGCAGTGAAAACCCATCACTCTAGGGCACCCTGCCGGGGGTTATCACCAAACCGGCATAAAGTGGAGGCGATAGTGATGTGACACAAAAAGGAACCGGGCCTCCGCCAAATAGATCGAAGCAATAAAAAAGTCGTTGAAAAATAAAATAAAATAAAAAAGGGGAATAAAATGTATCAGAAGTTTTGCAAAGCCATAAAGAACATGCACAACAGCCAGAAAGGCATCACCGGCCTCGAAACTGCCATCATCCTGATCGCCTTCGTCACCGTAGCCTCCGTTCTAGCCTACAGCGTCCTTTCTGCCGGTATCTTCTCCTCGGAGCGCGGCAAGGAAGCCGTCTATGCCGGCCTCGAATCAGCGCAGTGCACGCTTTCCGTCAAAGGTTCAGTCCTGGTTGTCGACAATGCCGACCTTCAGTTCACCATGGCAATGGCCGTATCCGGGGGCTCCGTCGACCTCACCAAGATGGTATTCAACTACTGGAACGCCACCACCGGCGTACATGAAGAGGCCCTGACCGCAGTTTTCGTTGATGCCGCAGACGCAGCAACGGTTGTAACTTCGATCACCGGCAATGCAAGCATCCTGGTCACCGTTACACCTGACGATGTAGCCGATCTGGTCGCTTACGACACCTTCACCCTGCAGATCATCCCGCCCACGGGCGCAACCGTAACCATCCAGCGCACTATGCCCGGCGATGTAACTCCCGCCGTCATCAACCTGCAATAACACAGCTTACATCGGAGCACTAACTAAATGGCACCATTGGAGCCCGCGGCTGAAGCCGCGGGCTCCAATGGGAAAAGAGTAGGACGGTATGGACCTGAACAACAAAGTTACCCAGCTCGAGGACGAGATCAAAGTCCTTAAAAAAGAGGTCCAATCTGTACTCCTGGACCTGCGGGAGAACATGCTAAACAGGGAAAATCCGTTTGCTCCCCAGGCTCAACAGGCACAATCGAACGTATCAGTCTCGGTCCAATCTCCCCCTCCTGCTGAAGAGAAAAAGCTTCAGGAAGAAAAGCCCAAGGAAATTACTCCGGTCAAAGACGAAGTGCAACTGCCTGCAGCCATCACGGAAGCTTTCAAGCCGGAGGAAGCGAAAACTCCGGACCAGCCCCAGGTAAATGATGATATGGTTCTCGCGTGGAAGACGACCGGCACCTTTGAGAAAAACGGACTCCTCAACGGGATAACGTCTTCTGCGCCTGAAAATATTAACAAAAACGCTTTAGAGACTGTCACCAGTCTCGTGGGATGGGCCGAAACCAGCATGGCGAGACTGGGGTTCGAACGCACCCAGGCCATACTGGACATCTCCGAGATGATGGGGCATCTTTCGCCCGAAATGAAAAATATCATGGTTAAATTCATGCGACCAGGCATTGAACCGGTCGAGAAGGTTTCTTTCAAAGATTACATGGCATCTCTTATGGAGTTAGCCGGGCTTCTGGGCAAAAAGAACGACCCGAATAACGTGCTTTTCTACACACTGTACCACGGGATGTATTCGATGACGGAAGGCCAGGGGAAACATGGATAAAGCCATCGTAACAGTCCTGTTAATCATCTGCGGCATCGTCGCCTCACTGGCCGTGTTTAACGGTATCTATCCTGCCATACAGCAGAGCAGCGGCGCCATCACAGACGCCTCAAACAAAATCAGCAACCAGATAGAAAGCCGCATCGCAGTAATACAAGTCAGCAGCAGCGGCGCCATGGTGGAAGCATGGGTCAAAAACGTGGGCACTGTTTCCATCCCGGATATAGCCAGCAGCGATATTTTCATGGCGCCTGAGGGTTCTTACGAACGTTTTCAATACGAGGGAACCGCACCTCCCTATTGGGACTTTAAAGTGGAGGGAACCTCTACGACATGGGGCCAGGCAGGCACGATTAAAATCAGCATACACTTATCATCCCCGCTCACCCGCGGTATCTACGATTTCAAAATGGTGATCCCCAACGGTATCAGCGATGAAACCACGTTCAGCGTGAGTTAGATATGGAAAACGCCCTGGTGGCCATAATTTCTACGGTTCTGATAATTTTAAGCTCGGTGATAATGATGATGTCCACACTGCAATCCACCAGCAAGATGGCAGCTTCCTGGCAGGTAATGAATACCGAGTTCAACAATACCCGGACCACGGCGATTTCAGTCGAGGCGGATGATTATTATGGCGGGGCAATCAACCTTACAGTAAGCAATAACGGGCAAAGTAACCTTTATGACTTTTCCGAATGGGACGTCATCGCCCAGTTTGAGGACGGCGGGGCGACTTACCTTGGGTTTGCAGACGGCACAGTTGCAGGTACCGGCCAATGGACGGTGACAGGCATTGAGCTAGGCCCGGGACAGCCCGAAATATTCGACCCCGGGATCCTGAATCCGAATGAACACCTCAAGCTTCAACTCAACATCGCTCCTGAACTCGGTCCCGGTCAGAGCGCACGGATAACGGTATCGACTCCGTCAGGTGTTAAAGCACAAGCTACCGTAACTCGAAGCCTTCCCGTTTAGGAGAGTATATGCCTTCCATGACGATAAAAGACGACGAAGAAGTTAAACTCAAAATCATCTCGACAGGGCAGGGGGAGATAGATAAAAAACTGGGGGGAGGGATACCGGCAGGCTCGCTGATATTACTTGAAGGCCCTTCGGACTCGGGCAAGTCGGTGCTTTGCCAGCAGATCACCTGGGGTTCGCTGCGCAGCAATATCAAAGTCGTCGTTTTCACGACTGAAAACACCGTTAAAAGCCTGAATTCACAGATGTCCAGCCTGGGATTGAATATCCTTGATTATCTGCTGCTCGGATGGCTCAAAATCTACCCTATGAAGTCTTCCGTCGTCAAAGAAAACCCTCAAAAAACTGTGGACACCATACTCGAAACGATTGGGAAATCGACGGGTTACGACCTGTTCATCATCGATTCGCTGACGCCAATCATTTCCCAGGCCGGCGGAGAAGTGACGATGTCTTATTTCGAGCGATGCAAAGCGTTTTGCGATAGAGGTAAAACGGTGATCAATGTGACACACAGCTACGCTTTCGAAGGAGACTTTCTGGTCAGATTGCGCTCCATGAGCGATGCGCATTTAAGACTGACGATAGAAAAAATCGGCGATAAACTGGTAAAAAGCCTCGAGGTCGCCAAAATAAGAGGCGCGGCCCAGAGTACAGGCAACATCCTCGTCTTCGACGTCGAGCCTGAAATAGGCATGAAAATAATGCCGATGTCCCGAGCCAAGGCCTGATGACGCTTCAACGAGAAATGGGAGATTCTGCTTGCCGACAATGATCTTACCCTTCGTCATCGAAGAAAAAGTCGAAAAACATGACCGGTTTGTGACCGGATGCACGATTTGCGACCAGCTTCCGGCAGACCTGAGATCCATTTGCGCTGCCAACCCGCACCTGCTGCGTTATATCCATACCATGCCAGTTAACCACGTCGGATTCCCTCAATATTGCGAAAAACTCACCAAGCAGATGGGTGACAACAAGGAACCAAACTATATCTATCCCGTCACGGAAAATATCTTTATCCATATTATGGTTGACCACAAAGATTTCCGCCACACTTGGATACCCATAGAGCCTACCTTCAATCTAGACATCGAACCGCTTGTCAAAGCAGTCGAACTAAAGTGCATCAAGCACGGCGAAACGCTCCCCGAATTCGATGAAGATAAGGACAAGACCTCCCAGTTGATCGCCTACATAGACCTGGTGACTGAAGTCATGCAACAGAAGACGGTGCTGCCGAAAATAATCGCTGCAAAAAAAGGGGCCAAGGCAGGTAAAATAGTCAAGGTCCGAGTCACTTCGGCCGAACTTGAGGGAATAAAATACCTTTTTGTCCGGGACAAGATAGGCATCGGGGTCCTTGAACCTTTCGTACTCGATCCGTATACGGAAGACATCAGTTGTTCGGGACTGGGCCCGATATATATCGAACATAAGGTTTTTAAGAGCATAAAAAGCATCGTCAATTTTATGACAGTTGAGGACCTGGACGAGTTTGTTCTACGCCTGGCCGAGCAAACCAGAAAACAGGTATCGATGCGTAACCCTATCAGCGACGCTACGCTGCCAAGCGGCGCACGCATAAATATCGTATACGGCACGGACATATCCAAGCGGGGCTCCAACTTTACAGTCCGCCAGTTCAGCAAAGTCCCCGTTTCTATTTTCGGGCTTATCGATGCCGGTTCTTTGAACTACCAGATGCTGGCCTACCTGTCGCTTGCCATCGGGAACGGGATGAACACATTCGTAGCAGGAGAGACGGCTTCCGGGAAAACAACCTTGCTCAACGCAATCACAACTTTCTTTCACCCCCTGGCAAAAATCATCACAATCGAAGATACACCCGAACTTCAGGTACCCCATGAAAACTGGGTCCGGGAAGTTGTTCAAACCACTAAATCGGATGATTCGAGCGGGGCCGTAACGATGTTCGACCTCCTTCGCGCGGCCCTTCGCCAACGGCCCAACTGGATACTGGTCGGCGAGATACGCGGAGAGGAAGGCGCCATCGCCTTTCAAGCCATGCAAACCGGCCATTCGGTCATGGCTACGTTCCATGCTGCATCTGTAGAAAAACTGATCCAACGCATCACTTCGAACCCGATTTCAGTACCAAAAAGCTATATAGACAATCTAAATCTCGCGGTAATAATGGCGTCGGTCAAATTGCCGAACGGCAAAGTGGGTCGGCGGGTGCTGGCTATCAGCGAAATAGTCGGGTATGACACAGAGTCAGAATCCTTTGATATTATCGAAGCATTCCATTGGGATAAAGACGTCGACAAGTTCTCCTTCCCCGGATACATGACAAGCCACATCCTCGAACGGAAGATAGCACCCCGTCTCGGCATCCCCACCAACAAACGAACGAAGGTTTATGCAGAGTTGGACCGCCGCGCAAAAATCCTCGAAAAAATGCACAAGGAACAGCACATCACAGATTTTTATGCAATCCTGGAAGTGCTCGGGAAAGCCCAACGAGAAGGTCTGTTTTAGGCCACTGTTATGTCTACTATCGTTTTGCCGTTTGAATTGCCCGCTAACATTGAAGGAATCGGAGAGCGGTTTATCGAAAACCATTATTACAAAGAACTTCCTAAAATGGTCCAGGGGCTTACCGAAGAATATCCTTTCCTGCTGGATTACTTCGGGATGCTGCCGCTTGACCAGATAGGCCTCCCGCTTTATTGCCCTGAACTCTCCAGGAAGATGTCCGGTGAAAAAAAACTCAACTTTATCTACCCCAGCCAACGTAAAGGTGTGTTCGTCCACGTTCTAAGCAACCCGAAGGATAATCGAAATGCCTACATCCCCCTAGAACCCATTTTGTTCGGCAACTATACGGCCCTCATCCGCATGGTTGATGTCAAACTACTTGAACTTCGTAACGGGTTGCGCAGGCTCCTGGTTGAAGGCACCATGGAGAATAAAATCAAGGCCTGTGTGGATAAAGTTGTGACAGTCTGGGATGGCGCGGCAGGATTAACAGCGGAGCTTGACGCAAAGGGGCAAAATCCCCGACAGGCCGGAGGGCGGATCAAAATGACGGCTAAAGAAATAGCCGCCGTAAAATACCTATTCGTCCGCAACAGAGTAGGATTGGGGGTACTGGAACCTCTTATTTCGGACCCTTACATCGAAGACATCAGCTGCTCAGGAATCGGTCAGATATTTATCGAACACAAAATATTCAACAGCCTGAAAACGTCGGTAAAATTCGATCTCGCCGAAGACCTTGACCAGTACGTGCTGTGGCTTGCGGAACGAATAAGAAAACCTGTCACATTCCGTAACCCGATCGCGGATGCCGCTTTGCCCGACGGGTCACGTATCAACATCGTATACGGAAGGGACGTGTCACGGCGCGGTTCAAACTTTACGATACGCAAGTTCGCCGGTACTCCCGTTTCCATTTTCGAACTCATCGATTTCGGGTCGCTCGATTACCGGATGCTAGCTTATCTTTCGCTGGCTATCGGCAACGGTATGAACCTCTTTGTTTCCGGTGAAACGGCCTCAGGCAAGACCACGCTGTTGAACGCCATCACTACTTTCATCCACCCGATGGCAAAAATTGTCAGCATCGAAGACACGCCCGAACTCCAGGTCCCCCACAAAAACTGGATACGCGAAGTTGTGCAATCCACCAAAGCCGACGACAAAAGCGGCGCCGTCACCATGTTCGACCTCCTCAAGGCGGCCCTGCGGCAAAGGCCCAACGAGATAATCATAGGCGAGATACGAGGCGCCGAAGGGGCAATCGCTTTCCAGGCCATGCAGACCGGCCATTCAGTTATGGCAACATTCCATGCTGCCTCAGTGGAAAAACTGATACAGCGTATCACAGGCGCTCCCATTTCCGTACCAAAAACCTACCTTGACAATCTGAACGTCGTCGTACTGACCAGCATGGTGAAATTACCCAACGGCAAGATGGGGCGGCGCATCACCGGAATCGCTGAAATAGTGGGTTACGACCCGGTGTTTGATTCATTCACATTTATCGAAGCGTTCCATTGGAATGAATCGACCGACGTCTTTGAGTTTACAGGGAACATGACGAGCTATGTTCTGGAACAGCGCATCGCGCCGCGGTTGGGCATCCCGGCCCGAAAGAAACAACGCATCTACGCCGAACTCGACCGCCGCGCCAAGATCCTCAAAACCCTGCACGAAGACCAGGAGGTCGTCGGTTTCTATGAAGTTCTCGATGTATTGAGCAAGGCACAAAAGGAAGGGTTGTTCTAAATGGCCTTTTCTCTGTTCCGAAGATCGAACGCGGAGACCAAAAAGGTTGCTAAATGGTCGCCGGACATGCAAAAACTCCAGGTGGACTTTTACTGCCAACTGACCTATATGGCGGCCATGGCCACTTCCGGAATATCCCCCAGAGGACTCTTCCACTACTCAGCCGACCTGCCATATATATCCGCCCATTACTTTATCCGTGTGAACGTGGTCGCTCGCGCGTTCAACCACCATTATTCCGAGGCATGCAGGATCGTGGGCGAAACAACTGAGGATCCCTATATCAAGGGATTTCTCCTGCGCTTAGCGAGCGCAATTTCATCCGGCGAAGATCTCGCAGAATTTCTTGCCAAAGAAGCACATGTTGCTTCGGAAAACTACACCAACTATTACGAAGGAAGCCTCGAAACGCTGAAAAAATGGACCGACGCATACCTGTCACTGATTATGGCAGCCGCCATCATCGCCGTGATGGGGGTGGTAACCATGATTATCGGCAATATCAGCGTGATGTTCAACCTCGCGATGGGAACCATCGTGGTACTCGCAACTATCGCAGGCGTGTACATGATCAATAAAGGCGCTCCGCGCGAAGAGCGCACACACAACCTGCCGATCCGGTCGAGTGAACGTATCCTTATGAGCAAATTGTTGCGCACTGTCCTTCCCGCCGGCGTTATCGTGGTCGCAGCCCTCATCATCCTCAAGATGCCCCTGGGCTGGATATTTATCGCCGGCGGTTTGACGCTTATCCCGCTGGGGTTTGTCGCTGTCCGAGAGGACAACAAAATCTATAAAAATGACAACGATATATCCGGCTTTTTACGTTCGCTGGGTGCAATGAGCCAAGCCGTGAACGTCACAGTCAACGAAGCTATGACCCGCATGGATGCCAATTCTATGGGTTCGCTCAAGGATAACGTCGAATTGCTCGGGTTGAGGTTAAGCACCGGCATCCAGGGAAAATTATGCTGGGAACGTTTTGTCGGTGAAACGGGCTCTGAGCAGGTAAACCGCGCGGTAAGGATCTTTCAAGATGCGATCTCTATCGGCGGAGTGGCCGGCAGGGTGGGAAGAGAGTCCAGCAACTTTGCGGTGCAGATTGCACTGTTGAGGTCGAAACGCAAGCTGGTGGACTCGGGATTTACCTGGCTTGCGATGGTAATGCATATTGTTCTGGTAATCCTCGTCAATTTTATTTTTCATGTATTCGATACGTTTTCGGCAATGGTGCGGACCCTGATGCCCGACACGAGTGTCTCCAGCATCAACAAAGGGATCCCCTCTCTTTCAATTTTCGCAGCAAACTCCTCACAGATGAAAATGCTGATGATCATGATAACGGCCGTCACTTTCGTTCTCACGATCGCCAATGCCCTGGCTGCCTTTGCTACAGGCGGGGGCCACATCTATAAACTGGCCTTCTACCTTTCGATAACATGTATCACCACGGGGTTAGTCCTTCTGGTCGTACCGATGGTGGTTACGACCCTTTTCCACGGAATGGCTGCAGGAGGTTAAACAATGTCGGAGTATCTCTCACCCACAACCAGCATGGTCATCGGCGCCCTTATAGGGATAATCCTTTTAACTACGCTGATAATCGTCATCTGCACTTTCAGTCTGGAAGGGCGGCGTAAGGAAAGCAAATCGGCAGGGCAAAACGATAAAAAGCGCCAGGATATCAATCCTCAACAGGGACTCAGTGGAGGGAACAGCAACACACCGCCCCGGGAAAAACCAGGCAGAATCGAAAAAATAAAACCCGTTAAACCCCAGAAACCGCTGAAGGAAAAAGCTACCAGGCCCGACACACAAAAAGCGGCGGGCGGGTTTCAGCTATTCGGCCCTAAAATAAATTCCGGTAACCCAAAACCAATCAAACAAAAGCCCGTAAAACAAACACCTACTCCAAAATCCGAGGTTAAAGAACCTGCGCAAACAGCGAAAATACCGGAACAGGGTTCACCGCCTACGAAAACGGAACAAAGTAAAGGCGGGTTTTTTGGGAATAAGAAATCGGCCGTCGCAAAAGAAGAAAGCAAAAAAACGATACCGACCCAGGTCAGGCCTAACAGTCCACCAATCACGGGCGGTGTATCCGTTGAAACAGTTTCGCCCCCGGTTGCGGCCGCATCGGAGGCCCCACCGTCTCAGCCCGCCGGGACAGTCCCGCCTGTCGCTGCCGAGACCAAAGCCGCGGTCCCTGAACCCGAGAAGAGCAGCGAGGAGAATACGGACTCGATTTTCAGTCTATTTAACGATACGTCAGGGGAAGAAAGTGAAATAAGTAAATTCGCTTCAAACTTCGACGACGTCAGTCTCGATTCACTGCTCGGAGACAGCCAGGTTATCCTCGAACGGCTCATCAAAGAATAGTAATTTAACCAGACAAAATACAAGCCCATCCGCTTCAATCGGATGGGCTTGTATTTTATTACCCCGAGTCGTTGACTCCCGTCATCGGGACACAAAACAAAGATAGAGAATCTTGCCTATTTTTAGCCCTGAATCTCTTTAATCCAACTTCCTTAAACCGCGTCCCTCGGCCACCATCCCCACCAACCCTCTTGCCCGCAGTGCGTACACTTAATCGGCGAGGCTATTTTACCACTCGTACCGCATGATGAGCAGGTGAAAAGGTTGGCTGCATTATACCCGGGAGTTGCCTCAAGTTTCATACTCATATTTTCGAGTTGCTCTTCGAGCCTTGACAGATCTTTTGATTGTGCCCCGCCTTGTTGAACGGGCTTGTTTTGTTCAAGTTGAACTATTTTCCTTTCGGCTTTCAGCAAACGGACCGTCAAATCCGAAACCATGTTCTGTAAACGTTCGATCGACGGATCGACACGTTGCTGACCCGTGATGTTCGCCGTAACCTGCGTCGGAACAACAGGACGTGTTTGGGGCTCCCGCTGCGCCGATGTGGGAGAACTTGCAATGATTGGTGGCATCGGGACGGTCGCTGACTGCACAACCGGCCGGACGACCTGAGCTGGTGGAACAGCGATAGGTCTGGGAGCCGGTACTATAACAGCAGGCTGACTTCCTGCTGGAGGCTCTGACCCCACAGAGGTTTTGGCCACAGGTTTTTCACTAGGAGCGGAAGAAGGAGAGTGCACGATACTTTTACCTGTAGCCTGTTTAAACAGGTTATCGACTTCTTCCTGGGAGAGCATGCTGTCGCTCATCGTGTTAATTCCTTTACTTTAATAATGCGGTTAGGCATCGTGCCCTAGTACTCGATGACCTCGGCGATCAACCGGTGTTGGTGCTCGCTGTCCGAAAGGTCCATGTCTATCGTGTCGTCTAACTCTTTGAAATCTTTATCGTAGCACACCCTCACGACCGGGCGGCCTATCAATCCCGGTTTGGAATCGATGATGATGCCAGATTCTCCTGTATTCAATTTCACCGAAATACCCGTCGGAAAAAGCGGAACCAGCTTGGTAAAAAGTTGCACAAGCTCCGGATCGAACAGTTCACCGCTATATGCCATAAGGAATTCAATGGCTTCACCAGGCATATTAGCCTGGCGGTGAGGCCGCCTGGAAACCAGTGCGTAATAAGTATCGGCAAGGGCAATGATACGTGACGCCATACATATTTCCGGACCTTTAAGACCTCTGGGATAGCCCTTGCCATCCCAACGTTCATGGTGCTGATAAACTGTTTCAACCACCTCGGGTGACAGAGCCGTATAGTCACGAAGTATCTGGAAACCGTATTGAGGGTGCTGTTTGACCTCATGCAGCTCGATAGCTGTAAAAGACGATGGCTCGTCCATCATGCCCGGAGCCAGGGCAACGTACCCGACATTCTCAACCAGTGCGGCAACTCCGATTTTTTGGAGGGCTTCTTCTTTAAGGCCTAGTTTTCGGCCGATAACGATGCTCAGGCTGGCAACCTGGACCGGGTGGACGTAATTATAATCTTTAAGTGAATAGCAACCGGACGCATTAACTTCTCCGAAATAGGCAGGAAACAGGTGGGATATCATGCTGTACATCACTTTTTCGACATTTATGACAGCGGTCATTTTGCCCCTAAGGACGTTGTTGACCACATCCTTGGTTTCGTCGAGAAAAGCCCTGAGTTGGCGCGTGGCCTCCCCTTCGAGCCTGGCCGGCATGATCGAGGTCACCGGGACATCATCAACCCTGCGGTCCTGGATAAAAATCTCGCCGCTTCCCATTCTGGATAAAGTGGACGAGTTGTCAAAAGTGAGACGGGTGCCCTGGTTCATCACCATGTTGCCATAGCTGTCGAATACATCCTGGCTTAGCACCATCCCCGGCTTCGAATACTGAATCCCAATGCGCCTCATAAAAATACCTTTCGCTCACACCCTGGCAAGCACATGATTCGAGATGGTCTCAGGTTTTTGATACAACGATGCTTTTACATTCGTAAAACCAATAACTCCCGAATTAAGCATCACTTCAGTCCCGCCGGAAAAAAGGAAACCGCCCCTTTTGAGAGATTCGTAAAATTTTGCGAACAATATATTTTTGGTTTCGTCGGTAAAATAAATAGTGACGTTTCTGCAAAGAATCAGGTCGAATCTGTTCTCAAACGGATCTGCCAGCAAGTTGTGTTTCCTGAAAGTTACCCGTTGTTTTATCTCTTCGCTTACCGAATAGCCATTCGGTTGCCGCGTGAAATACTTAGCAAGCAGTGCAGGAGGCAGGCTTCTCATTGACTCATGAGTATAAGGCCCGCCGTTTCTCGCCTGGCCCAACGCTTCAGAGTCTATGTCGGTGGCCAGGATCCGGTGGTGTATATTCGGTGATATCTCGTCGAGCATAATCGCGAGCGTGTAAGGCTCTTCGCCATGAGAACACCCGGCGCTCCATATGTTAAGTGGGGAATTTTGCTTCATCAGCTGCGCCAAGACGGTAGTTTTTAAATACTCAAACAGCTGCAAGTCCCTGAAAAACTCCGAAACGTTGATAGCCATGTAGTTACCGAGTTTTTCCAACATCTCAGGGTTCTTCTCGAGGTTATTGCAATATTCGACGACCCCCGGAGAAGGCGAGTTTTCAATATATGCGCTCATCCTCCGGCACATTTGCTGGCTCTTATAGGCGTCCAAATCGATTTTCGTCAACTTGAGAAACCTTTTTTTAAAATAATCGTACTGTTCGTCGTTCATCATGATTCGGCATCCTCACCGGGAGCAGAGTTTTCCCAGCTGTCCCGCAATATCTGTTAAGGGTAATACTTCATTTGCCAACCCGGCGTCTACGACGCTGCGCGGCATCCCGTAAACGACGCAGCTTGCTTCGTCCTGTGCAACGACATAGGCTCCACCCTCTTTTAACTTGCCAGCACCAATTGTCCCGTCCGAACCCATGCCCGTAAGTACTACACAAATCGTGTTTTTACCATAAAATCGAGCGACCGAGGAAAACATGATGTCAGCTGCCGGCCTTAGTCCGAGGATAGGTGGATCTTTATTGAGTTTGACACGGAATTCTTTTTCGGCTGTCATGTGAAATCCTCCCGGGGCAACCAGGACCCTTCCCTCAACAATCTGGTCTCCGTCCTGTGCTTCTTTGACCGAAACAGCGGAAAGGTCGTTGAGCCGTTCTGCGAGAGACCTGGTAAAAGCGGGAGGCATGTGTTGAACGATCAGCACCGCGGCCTGGAGGTCTTGCGGAAGATGGGGGATAAGCTCGTACAAGGCTCCAGGGCCGCCTGTTGAGCTTGCGATAGCAACGATTTTTCGAGGAGATGCATCCTGAGGGCCCTTTACTATCTTGCCGGGGGATTTTACGACCAAATTTCTCGGAAGCGGCCTGATCTTGCCTTTTTCTATGCCGGCGGCCATCCGGATCTTGTCCAGCAGGCGATTCTCGGCTCCGTGATACCCCGTCGGGCAGGACGGATTGGTTTTAAGAAAAAAATCCACAGCGCCCAGTTCAAGGGCTTTGATGGTGGTTTCGGATCCTTCCGATGCCAGACTGCTCACCACAATCACGGGCGTGGGGTTCTCTGCGGTTATCTTTGCCAGCGCGTCCAGTCCATTCATGCGAGGCATTTCTATATCAAGGGTAATCACATCAGGATGAAGATCACGGACCATTTCGAGAGCCTGGATGCCATCTTTTGCCAAACCAACGATCTCGATTTCAGGATCGGAAGCCACCAGCCTGCTGATCGAAAAACGCGCAAATGCAGAATCGTCAACTATCAACAGCCTAATCACTGGCAACCTCCCTAAACCGAAATCCAGGACGTATCAACCCGCCAGCTTTTTGACGGTCTCAAGCACACGTACTGAATCGAATGGTTTTACAACAAAATCCCTGGCGCCAGCCTTCAGGGCGCTCATCACCATGGCACGCTGGCCCATAGCAGTGACCATCGCGACCTTTGCGGCCGGGTCTATTTTTATCAACTCCTGAAGTGTCACTATGCCATCCATCTTGGGCATCGTGATGTCGAGCAGGACCACATCAGGCTTATACACCGGATATTTATCCAGCGCTTCCGCCCCATTGGTTGCTTCGCAAACCTCATACCCGTTTTCGGTCAGTAGTTTGGAACACCTCATGCGCATAAAAGCCGCGTCATCCACTACAAGTATCTTAGTCATTTCATTTCTCCTTATCTGCTTTCTGTTTTTAACCGGCTGTAATACCAAACGAAACCGGCGATACCAACCTATTGGCAATAGTAACTATCAACCGGTCATCCAAAGGCTTGTCCAGGCAATCTCGAGCGCCGATCTTCAACGCTCCAAGGATGATTGACTGAGAACCAGAGTATGTGACAAGGGCGACACGGGTTTCAGGATCAAGCTTCAACAACTCGTGCAGTGTGGTTATGCCATCCATTACAGGCATGTTTACATCGAGGAAAACTCCGTCGGGTTCATAATAACGGTAATGATCAAGTGCCTCAGCCCCATTTTTTGCTTCCACAACCTCAAAACCCCCTGCCCTCAGGGCTTTCGTGTATTTCGCCCGGATGAAGGCTGAGTCATCGACAACCATTATTTTGTGCATCTAAAGCCTCCAAATATCATCCAACGCAGCTTCATTTGAGTTCCACCGGCGTGGTACCGATGACCCTGACCATAACTTTGCCGCTGCTCACTTCCAGCCATATTGAACGTCCCCTGCTACCACCCGTATCGGAAGCGGCAAGTTTTATACCATCTTTATCAAGTGCCCGAATGGTCATTTTGATATTCCTGGCTCCCATATCCAAATCCACACCTCCGGACAGGGCTTGCAGCATCTGCGCGCCGCCTGCCATCTTCGCCACCATCCGAGTCCTGGAAGCCCCTTTTCGCAACATCCCTTCGATAAGCATCGGGACGGCGGTGTCAGCAAACTTCCCCGGTAAATTTGTGCTGCCCCCACGGTTGCTTTCCGGCAGAACTATGTGAGCCATCCCAGCAACCCGGGCAATCGGATCGAACAGGCACAATCCGATGCATGAGCCGAGCCCGAGACATTCCAGCAAGACATCTGGATCGTCCGAGACGTGGACCTCGCCCAATCCTGCCATGATGCACTTTTGTTCACAGGCGATTACCATGATTTTGCACCGGAAGGTGTACTTTTAAGGATCGCTTTAAGGAATTCCATCGTGGGCATGACCAGGAAATTGCCATCTACCTGTTGATTCGCCGTCCCGAAAGTAGTCCTCACCACCAAGACTTCATCGTGTTCCTTCATTATATCGGCGAGGGCGATTCCGAGGATCGCCCCGGCCATATCAACCATCACGGCGGGAGGAGAAATGCTCAACGTCATTTCGGTTGCGTCAGCCAGAGCATTCAGGAAAAACGACCCGGTTATGTTACCCATTTCCCCCATGATCGAGCGTTCCATCTCGTCGAGTTGCTGAGTCGTCCCGCACGGCAGTCCCATCTGCATGTCAATAAGGTTGTAGGCCATCCTGGGGTCATGCACCAGCATCAAGTGGCCCGTAGCATCCCCTTCGACGCTTAAATAGATCCCCAGAACCATATTCTCGGGGCCTCCCAAGAGATCGGCCGCCTGCTGGACCGAACATTGTTCCATCCGCAATGACGTTACGACAAGTTCGGCGCCAATCATGCCCGATAATCCTTGCATGGCGTTGTTGATTCCCTTGCTCACAAGCCATCCCCACACAGATAACTCGTCTTTGGTAAGCAATGATACTTGTTGCATCATGAACTCCTTTTCTCCACGTTGTTCGTGCCGTTTTACAAAATTATTGTCTCATTCACACTGGTTGCCGGTAAGGTCTCGCGGTCTGAAAAAAAGGGCCATAAATACTACCTGCGATTGCCCTTTAAAAATGTTTCTGACATCTATGGCCCGATTTGGTAAATTGCCTTGGCTCATACCACGTCCGATTTGGCTCAGAACCTTATTAATCAACTGCCATCAGGTGCTCAATATCCTGGCCTCCGCGAACCATCATTTTAGCCAGAGAGGAAGCATCGAGTATTAGGGCAACGTTTCCGTCACTTAGAATCGTCGCGCCTGATATGCCTTCGACGTCTCCGAGGTAGTTCCCGAGAGGTTTCACGACGATTTCCTGGCGTTCCATCAGGCTGTCAACAACCAATCCAGCCAATCGTTCACCGGCCTTGATGACGACTACCAAGTTGTGCTCGCTGAGACGGGTTGGTTTGGTGCTCCGGCCAAGGACCTTTTCCAGTCCTATAATGGGAACAATCGAATCTCTCAAGCGGATAACTTCCCGCTGGTTGATTGTCTTGATATCCGCCCTCGCCACGGTAAGGGTTTCCATAACCGACGCAAGAGGGATGATATATGTATCCCCAGCAGAGGAAATAAGCAAACCCTGGACGATTGCAACCGTAAGGGGTAACCTGACAATGAACTTGGTGCCCTTGCCCAATATAGTTTCGATAGCTATCGACCCGCCAAGGTTGTCTATGTTTGTCCGTACGATATCCATGCCGACACCGCGGCCAGATACATCCGTAGTTTTCTCCGCCGTAGAGAGTCCGGGGATAAAAATAAGGTTGACCGCATCGGCCGCTGACATCCCCGCAGCATTTTCCGGAGTAATGAGCCCTTTTTTAAGGGATATTTCTTTGAGTTTTGCGGTATCGATGCCCTTGCCGTCATCTTCGAGAGTGATTACGATGTTTCCCTGTTCCTGTCGGGCTTCCAGGCGGACCGAAGCGAGTTCTGTCTTCCCTGCCTTGAGACGGACATCAGGTGCTTCGACCCCATGGTCTATGGAGTTACGCAGAAGATGCAGAAGGGGGTCACGTATCTGTTCGATTATAGAGCGGTCCAGTTCAGTTTCGCTGCCATACATATTAAAGTCCAGCTTCTTCCCCTGCTTTTGCGCCAGATCACGCACGAGGCGCGGGAACCGGCTAAAGATGGTACTGATTGGAACCATCCTGACTTTCATAATATTTTCCTGGAGCTCATTAATAATTTTAATAATATGATTGGATGTTTGCCCGAGTTCGCGGATGATATCATCATTCTCGTATTTAGCCATGAGGACCTTCCCGACCCGGCTGATACGGGACCGGTCGATCACCAACTCTTCGACAATGTTCATGAGGTTATCCAATACTTTTACATCTATACGGACACTCTGCAACGCCTGGGAATCGGCATTGGCAAGAGCGTGAACTTTGGGTGTTCCAGTTCGTGCCTGATTCTGTTCGTCAGTTTTATGCTCTTCGGAGCCCGGGGCTGCTTTCACAGACTTCCCGAAGATACTTTCTTCCGTCAAGTGTTCGATAGTCACCTCTTGAATCTCGGCAACCGATTTTATTTCTGTACGAACCATCTCGACATCTGCAAGTCCCGAAAATATCACTTCCAGTTTGAAATTGACTTTTTCTTGCTCGATTTCCAGCGCGGTTGGGACAGATGCAATTACTTTGCCAAGTCGCCCCAGTTCGTTGAGGACCTGCATGAAACGGATGGCCGCCCAGGCGCTATCCTCAGGCACGCCGGTCTTGATCTTGTAGATACTATATTCGTGGGTCAGAGCTTCTTTGATTTCCTGCAAGTTAGATGGAGACAATACCAGCTGCCCAGCCACAACTTCTGCGGTGATTCCTCGTTCAGCAGTCGCGAGTTCTTTCAAACGAGCCACAATCGGGACAATATTCAGATCAGATTCTTCCTGAGATATCACTTCCTGCTTGAGCGCTTTGAGAGCGTCGAGCCCGAAGAGCAAGGCATTCACTATGTGGGAAGAAACCTCTAACTGCCGGTTTCGTAGTTTATCAAGCAGGGTTTCCATGGCATGCGTCAATTCTGACATCCTGGTATGACCTACCATGCCTGAGGACCCTTTGATGGTATGAGCCGCCCTGAATATTTCCTGCATCAACTCGACATTGTCAGATTCCTTTTCCATGCGCACGATGTCATTGTCGAGCATGACTATCTGCTCTTCGGTCTCTTCGAGGAAGACTTTCCACTCTTCAGGGCTGATATCAGCATTAAGTTTCATAATCTGCTCCATCGTGCACAACTTCTTCCAAATCGATACCAGGTGCTATGAGAGGGCCGGTCCGCCTGCTATATCCGTGTAGCTGGAAGGTTGTCTTATACTACTGGCGGACCGGCTTTGATCAAGACCGTTTCAGGCCTTAGTTTTCTAAACCCCAGCAAGAACCGGCATCTTATTTTTGACGTTTTCGATGACGTTTCCGATTTCGAACTCTTCCGGTTTCAATCCACTAATTGACTCGTATCCCATTGTCGCCAGGACTTTACTGAGATCAAGAAGGATAACCAACTTATCCTTCAGCTTGGCGATTCCGCGAAGGTAGCCGGAATCGCTGTTCGCAACCATCTGGGACGGCGGCTCTACAGACCCCAGCGGTATGCGCAGGACCTCAGTAACACCGTCGACTATCACGCCGACATCCTTGCCACCTATGTCCACAACAACAATTCGGCTTTCTTTGGTTTGCGCCTTGACCTTTAGTTCCAGCCTCTTTCGAAGGTCCACGACCGGGACGATCTTTCCCCGAAGATTTATCACACCCTCCATGAATGCCGGTGTACCAGGTACGCGGGTCACATTCTGCATCCGCATGATTTCTCTTACGTCCCCGATATCTACGCCGTAGAATTCGGAAGCAAGGTCAAACACCACGAGCTGCATTTCACCCTGGGCGTTATTATTTTGTGCCATATCAATCCTCCTAAGCTTATTTGGATATCCGGGGACGGACCGATGGTCCCGCCCCCGGAATTCCGTTCATATTTCTAGTTGCGTGAGAACGCCAGGTCTTTCCCATCGAGCTTAAAGACCCCGACGGCCCTGGTCAGTTCGTCAGCCATCTGCGACAGGGACTGTGCGGAAGCAACGACTTGCTCAACCTGCGCACTCATTTCCTGAGCGGAGGCAGAGACTTGCTCGGTTGCCGCACCGTTCTCTTCGGCGACTCCCGCCACACTCTCAACCGACTTGGATACCTGGTCTGAACTGGCAGCCATCTGTTCCGTCGCCGCGGTATTTTCTTCAATAACGGCGCTGATGCCTTCGGCTACCTGTAACAGCTGTCCAGATAGTGTTGTCAAGCCTTCGGCGGCCTGGCTGATCTGTTCAACCTGGGTTCCCACAGTCACGGCCTGTTTCAATATTTCATTCAGGGAAGCGCCGGCGTCTGCGGCCAACTTGTAACCGCCCTCGATTTCTTTGTTACCGTCTTCCATAGCTTTGACGGCTTCACTAACGCCCTTCTGGATACCGCTGATAAGATCAGCTATTTCTTTGGTAGCTCCCAGGGAACGCTCGGCCAGTTTCCTCACCTCATCAGCCACAACAGCGAATCCGCGACCTTGCTCTCCTGCCCTGGCTGCTTCGATAGCCGCGTTCAGAGCCAGCAGGTTTGTCTGGGCCGCGATATCGTCGATTGTAGCTACGATTTTGTCGATCTCACCAGACTGCTCGCCGAGTTTGGTGACGCGCTGGGAAGCAACACCAATAGCTTTTTTGATTTTTTCCATTCCATCGACAGTTTGCTGTGCCTTTTGTGCACCCAAACGGGCGGAACTGGCAGATTCAGTTGCCCCTGCCGTGGCCGACTTGGCATTACCTGAAACCTGTGTGACTGAAGCAGAAACCTCTTTTACGGTGGAAAGAGTCTTTTCGATGCCCTTGGTCTGTTCCTGAGCACCCTTGGAAATCTGCTCAATCGCAGAAGAGAGCTGCTCCATGGCCCGGGTGGTTCCCTGGAGGGAAGTGGACTGTTCACTGGCTCCTTTTGCCACCTGTTGGCTCGTAGCCGCAATCTGCTGGGTCGCCTGGCCAGCTTGGTCGGACGCTTTGCTCAGTTGTTTGCTGGCTTCGGTCATGCCATCGGCATTCTTCTTTATCCTTATTACAAGTTCGGTGAGACTGTCGATAGCCTTATTAAGTGAATTCTTTATCTTGGCATGGTCTCCCTTGTAGTCAGCAGTCACCCTGGCAGTCAGGTCGTTGGCAGCCAGTTTATCCAAAATTGCAGCGGCATCGTTGACCGGGTTTATAACCGAGTCAAGCGTCTGGTTGACACCTTCTACAATCTTGCGGAAGTCTCCCTGGTGCTTGGTAACATCAGCACGGGTAGTTAACCGACCGTCTACCGCCGCCTTGTTTAAAGCGTCAGCGTCGGCGATTAGAGCCTTAATCGCATCGATACAACGGTTGAGGTTGGTCTTGATGATGTTGTATTGACCTTTATATTCAGTAACGATCTTCTCGGGAATGTCTCCCTTGCTGATCTTGTCGACGTAGTCGGCAGTGACGTTAAGCGGGTTCACGATGTTGGTGATGGTGTCATTCACACCGCTCACCAACTGATTCCACCCTCCCACGAATTTGCCCGCGTTGGCGCGCTGGTCAAGCTTGCCGTCTGCAGCGGCCTTGACGATCTTGTCCGTTTCCGAAAGCAGATCTGCCATCATCTCGACCATTTTGTTGAGGTTGGTCTTGATGATGTTGTACTGTCCCTTGTATTCGGTCGTGATAACCGGGGGAATGATTCCTTTGGATACCTTGTCGACATAGTCGGCGGTAACGTTGAGCGGGTTTACGATGTTGGTGATAGTATCGTTAACACCACTCACCAGCTGGTGCCATCCGCCTACGAATTTGCCCGCGTTGGCGCGTTCGTCAAGCTTCCCGTCTGCAGCGGCCTTGACAATCTTGTC
>CAIMVG010000006.1 GCA_903844845.1 uncultured Dehalococcoidia bacterium
AAGCGAATATACCCGCTTCGGTAATAACTTTCTAGGTAGATCTGCTTCAATCGGACTCCCTGTCTTCACCCCCCAGAGAGTCCAATATGTTTCTGAACTTTTTCATACGTTTCGCCTCGCATTTTTGAATCTCCTCGCCTCTTAAAAACTTCGAAAATGCTATAATTCAGTTTCCATGAATGATATTCTTGATAAACTCAATCCGGCGCAAAAAGAAGCAGTTGAAACCATTTCCGGCCCCGTATTGATCCTTGCGGGACCAGGCAGCGGCAAAACTCGTGTCATCACCCATCGTATCGCTTATTTGATCAAGGTCTGTAAGGTCAATCCCCGTCACATCCTGGCTGTAACGTTTACCAACAAAGCATCACGAGAGATGCAAGAACGTTTGTCTCAGCTTGCGAGTTCAGTCGCCGGAAGCATCACGATGGGCACCTTCCACGCGATTTGTGCTCGCATTTTACGCGCCGATGGAACGGCGATTGGTGTCGAAGCCGGTTTTGTTATCTATGACCAGGATGACCAGATCAGCCTTGTGAAAAGAGCGATGCAGGAGTTGAATCTTGATCCCAAGCAACATTCTCCTTCAGCCGTACTTAACCAGATTTCCACTGCTAAGTGCCAGACCTTCGGCCCTAAAGACTACATAAAGAGGGGCCGCAGTTATTTTGAGGAAGTAGTCGGGCGGGTATATGAGCGTTACCAGGAGAGACTGAAGTCCTCCAATGCCCTGGATTTTGACGACCTGCTGATGCGTACCGTTGAACTCTTCCGTGCTCATAAAGCTATTCTCGAGCGTTATCAAACGCGTTACGTTCACGTCATGGTGGACGAGTTTCAGGACACCAATTTGGTGCAGTATGAACTTGTGAAAATGATTTCCGCAAAATATCGGAACCTTTGTGTCGTGGGCGACCCGGACCAATCAATTTATTCCTGGAGGTCGGCCGACCTCCGCAATATCCTCAATTTCGAGAAAGATTACCCCGAGGCAAAAACTATTTTATTGGGCCAGAACTACAGGTCTTCGAAGACTATTTTGGATGCCGCCTCTGCAGTGATTTCAACTAACAAACAACGCAAGCCTAAAGAATTATGGACCGAGAACGACCAGGGGGCCCCGGTGACCCTTGCGGAAACATATAACGAACAGGAAGAAGCCCAATTCGTCGTGAACGAAATTGAAAAACTTGTTTCGCGACAGGAAGCCAAACTCCGTGACGTCGCAGTAATGTATCGTACAAACGCCCAGTCCCGGGCTCTTGAAGAAGCTTTTATCAGGTACGGAACGCCTTACAAACTGGTGGCAGGTACTCGTTTTTATGAACGCAAAGAAGTGAAGGATGTCATCGCCTACATGCGCCTCATACAGAACCCGGCTGATGATATCAGCCTGATGCGTGTTATCAATGTGCCGCAAAGGGGCATCGGCGAACGTACTGTGGCTGACCTCTCGATATGGGCAAAACCGCTTGGGTTGTCACTCTACGATGCCCTCCGTGAAATCTCAGGGCAAATTGCCGGCGATTCTCAGAAGGTATTGTTCAGCCCCAGGACGACGAAACTGCTTGTTGATTTCTTTAAAATGGTTGAGGAATTGAAGTCTCGAAGCCAGTCCTCGAAACTGGTGGATTTTTTCGATAGGGTGGTGGACAGCACCGGTTTCAGGGAATATATCCTGGCTTCCCCTGACGGCGAAGATCGTTGGGATAACGTGATGGAACTCAGGGGAGTGGTAAAAGATTACAATGAACTCCCTCCGGGCGAAGCCCTTTCTTCACTTCTCGAAGGGGTTACACTCGTTTCCGATGTTGACAGCCTTAAGGAGTCGACGGATACGGTTACACTGATAACCCTGCATCAGGCCAAAGGATTGGAATTCCCCATCGTTTTCATCGTGGGGATGGAAGAAGGCATTCTGCCGCATATACGTTCTTTCGACGACCCGGCTCAGATGGAAGAAGAAAGACGCTTGTGTTATGTGGGAATCACACGCGCCAAGAGCCGGGTATACCTCGTGCGTGCGTTCCGCCGCAATATGATGGGCGGGTCGAATGTTAACGCCCCATCGCGCTTCCTGAAGGATATCCCCGCGGCGCTGACGACGGGTTCCCGTCCATGGAAGACGGAAGAAAAAAGGATTTTCCAGAAAGAATATGAATGGGCTGCCAGCCCTGTAACCTCCGAAGATGAATCACTGCCTGAACTCCAAGCCGGTGACGCGGTGCGCCATGCCCAATTCGGGGAAGGAGTCATTATCGGTGCCCATCCGGTACGTAATGACGTTGAGGCAATCGTGGCTTTTAAAGGAATCGGCGTTAAAAAACTGCTTTTAAGTTTTGCGCATCTTGAAAAGGTAGAGTAGATATTGCCGATTCAGATTCTTGATTCACGGGTAATCTCCAGGATAGCTGCCGGCGAGGTCATAGACCGGCCGGCTTCTGTAGTCAAGGAACTGGTTGAAAATTCCCTTGATGCCGGTTCAACTCAGATCTCAGTTGAAATTGAAGGCGGTGGGCTCGATCTTATCAGGGTGAGCGATAATGGCAGAGGAATAGCGTCAGCAGAACTTCCGCTTGCTTTTGAACGTCATGCCACCAGTAAAATCACACGGTTTGAAGACATGTTCGCCCTCACCACACTTGGTTTCAGAGGCGAAGCGCTTCCCAGCATTGCGGCGGTAGCCGAAGTTGAAATAATCTCTTGTCCCAAAAACAGTCATTCAGGCGGGTTCCTGAAAATCGAAGATGGTAACCAATTGAATTCCAGGTCATCGGGACGGTCTCAAGGAACGACAGTTACAGTACGGGGCCTCTTTCAATCAGTCCCCGCGAGGCTTAAATTTGTCAAATCCAGGGCAACAGAGTCCGGGCATATCGCTGCGGTCGTCAGCCAATATGCCATGGCATACCCCGAAGTAAAGTTAAGTCTGACCGTGGATGGAAAGAACTCGCTCAACACCCCTGGCAATGGCACCCTCTCTGATACCATCACGCAGGTTTATGGTTTGGACGTCGGACGCAACATGCTCGAACTCCAGACTCCGGAAATAGAAGATGGATGTACCGTCATGGTTTCCGGGATGATATCCGACCCTTCTGTAACACGTTCGACCTCGAATTATTTAAGTTTTTTTGTCAATCGCCGCTGGATCACGAACCGGCGTTTATCGTGGGCTGTCGAGGAGGCGTACAGGGGATTGCTGATGGCAGGGAAACATCCCATCTGCGTGATCAACATAGGCATATCGCCTGCGGAAATAGACGTCAATATCCATCCGACCAAGAGCGAAGTTAAGTTCAGGGACGAGGCCGCGGTATTCTCTGCAGTCCAGAAGGCTGTGCGCTGCACCCTTATCCAGTCGGCTCCGATTTCAAGAGTCTCGGAGATTGCCGAAGCCCCTTATGGGCCCAGGCAGGTAACCTCATTTCTATCTTCCAAAGCTGCTGAAAAAACCGAACATCTTCACAGTCCGAATCGCGAACTTCCCACGGGAGTTTCCGAAGCCCTGGCAACACCTAAACAAACGCTGCCAACCTTGAGGTTACTGGGCCAGATCAGAAATAGTTACATCGTGGCGGAGGGGCCAGACGGGCTGTATATCATCGATCAGCACGCCGCTCATGAGCGCATCCTGTTCGAAAAACTGAACATGGAAAAAACGCTCAACAAATTAGAAGTGCAGGCTCTTCTTACACCCGAACCTTTCGACGTCACGCCGTCGCAGGCGAGCGTATTGAATCTTCGCCTGGATGAACTAGCTTATCTGGGGTTCCTCATTGAGGGATTTGGAGGTAATACTTTCGTTGCCAGAACCATACCGGCCGTGCTCTCGGGAAAAGATTGGAAGTCGATGCTGCGAGAACTGCTGGAAACAGAAACGCGGAACCGCTCTGATTTTATGGATCGGATGACGGCCCTGGCTGCCTGCCATAGCGCGGTGAGGTTCGGGCAAACTCTCGGGGAAGATGAGATGATAAGCCTTATCAGGCAACTCGAACAGTCTGATCTACCAAACGCATGCCCTCACGGTAGGCCCACCCTCATCTGCTTGACATATGATCAGCTTCTGAAAGAATTCAAGCGGGGCTAGAAATCTGTTTTTAACGCCATGTGCGCGAGGCCGTCTAGGCCTTCAGCTTCATGCTGCTTCCCGGTTTGACGAGAGGCAATCCACGTTTGCATAGAGGGCATTCTTCAAGCCTGTATGCCGGGGTGACCGAGCGCAAACAGCTGAAGAGGGGAGCTCCGAAGTTGAGATCTTTTTCGGAGCGGTCGACCAGTATCCCGATACCCGTGACGCAGCCATTCCTTGCCGCAACCGCTTCGATGACTTCGTTGACCGATTTACCTGTGGTGAGCACATCATCGACTACCAGCACCCGTTCGCCGTCGTTGAGTACAAATCCCCGTCGGAACGAGCGTTTGCCGTTATCTTCTTTCTCGGCGAATATGCACCGTACCCCCATCTGTTTCGCCACTTCAAAAGCCAGAATGATCCCCCCGGTGGTCGGTCCAGCCACGACATCGATGTGTTCATTGCGGAACCGGTCGGCAATCATCGCGCAGAGTTTCTGGGTATATTCCGGGTGTTCAAGGATTCGGAATTTTTCCCAGTACACGGGGGAATGCAGCCCGGATGTCAATATGAAATGCCCATCCAGGACTGCCCCGGTTGTGCGGAACATGGCTTCGGCTTCGCTGATCTGCGGATTAGTCATGGTGTTCTCCTCAGCTTTCATTGTGCAAATTTGTAATTTGGCGCCGCTCCGAACTTGCTGAACGGCCAGGTCACCCACCATCCTTTTCCAACGATATCTTTCAGTGGAACGGTATAACCAAGGTGGGAATCGCCTGAATTATTACGGTTATCTCCCATCACGAAATAGTTGTCTGCCGGTATAACGGCGCTTGTGTAATTGTATCCGGGTGGTTCGGCGATATAGGGCTCAGTAAGCGGGACCTTGGTACCGTCGGCTTTGACGACGGTGATCGTGCCGTCTTTTATCTCTACTATTTCGCCCGGCAAGCCGATAACGCGCTTAATGTAGTCGAGCGGAGATCCCAGCGATGCAGGCGGAACGAACACTATGATATCTCCCCGCTGGGGGATGTGCCCTAACTTATACGCAAGTTTACTGATGAATAATCTCTCACCGATAGCAAGCGTCGGTTGCATGCTCCCGCTGATGACCTGGGTATTTTGCACGGTGTAATGGATTCCGAGGAACAAGACCAGGGCCATCATGAGAGTAACTGCGATTTCTCTTATTACAGATTTCATCTTCACATCCTAGTTTAAAACATAATTTGGAGCATAGCTCATGTCCGAAATGGGCCCTATTGCCTTGTTTCCTTGGGTCGAACCTTGGGCGCATACAGAGACGAAAATAGCAAAGAAGACGTCACGGGAGGAAACTGCTCAAAGGTCATACTCCCAGCCAACTGATAAAGTATACTACTGTATTCAGTTTATGGCTAATACTGGGGCCGGAATATACCGAGGGGGTTGGCAAATCTCCTCGTTATACCCGGAATGGTCTGAAAGGTAAAACTAACTAATATGCAATATCTGCGTTATAATGTGTTGACGGCATATGCCATGGATTAAGTGTGGAGGATATACACATGAAAAAGGGTTTGTTAATAGTTATTACGGTGATATCGGTTGTTATTTTGGCGCTTGGCGCATGGGGTTGCGGTACCTCCTCAACCGGTGGAGGAGTGGAATCCGGGTCATCCGTGATTAATCAGCAAAGTACGGGAATATGGGTAACCGGTGTCGGGACGGTGACGGTAATCCCCGATTTAGCGATTGTCAGCATGGGGGTCCAGGCCCAGGCTTCCACGGTCGTCGACGCTCAACAGCAGGCGGCCGGTTCGATAACCAGTATTATGGCGGCCCTAAAAACCAAGGGAGTTGCCGATAAAGATATCGCGACTCAGGGTTATAGCATAACCCCGGTTTACAGCTACAACCCGACGACAGGCAAACAGACTCTCGAGGGATATACGGCTGCCAATACCCTTACATTGAAAATCCGCAATGTTGGTAATGCAGGTGTGGTGATAGACGCTGCGTCCGCTGCCGGCGGCAATAACTCCATTGTTAACAGCGTGACGTTGAAGGTGGATCAACCCGAACAATACAACGACGCGGCTCGCAAAGCCGCAGTGACCGATGCCGCGAACCGGGCCAAACAACTCGCGAACCTTACCGGGGTAAAACTTGGGAGAGCCACTTATATCAACGAGACACTTTCTAATACCCCACAGACTATTTCCTTCGATTCTGGAGTGAAAGCTGCGTCTTCGGTAACAACGCCTATCAGTCCGGGTGAAACCGAAATCATTTTGACCATACAGGTGATATACAGTATCTCCTGATAGGCCGGTTTACTAAAAAAAGTGAGCCCGGGAACGGGCTCACTTTTTTTATCTCCGAAAACTTGAACTTTTTATTTGCACTTTCAAAAAAGAGAGTGATAGAATGTGCGCGTTATGGACTTCATGGAACAGGCGATTGCGCTGGCAAAATTAGCACAGGGGAACGTCACACCAAACCCTGCTGTGGGAGCAGTGCTGGTTAAAAACGGGGTCGTAGTTGGGCAAGGGTTTACTCAACCTCCCGGCGGCCAGCATGCTGAGATAGTGGCTATTGAACAAGCTGGAGCCGACGCTTCCGGTTCTACCCTTTATGTTACATTGGAGCCGTGCTGCCACTTTGGGCGCACTCCGCCGTGCACCCGCGCAATTATCTCCGCTGGTATAAAAGATGTGCATGCATCCATGATCGACCCAAATCCGGCTGTCGCTGGTAAGGGCATCACAGAACTTGAGGATTCGGGGATTAAAGTGACTTTTGGGGAGCATCAAGAACAGTCCCTCCAGATAAACGAAGCGTATGCCAAATATATCGTTACCGGGATGCCTTTTGTTACAGCCAAATTTGCCATGAGCCTTGATGGTAAAATAGCAACCCGAACCGGTGATTCGAAGTGGATCAGCAACGCTGAATCCAGACAGTTTGCACATAGTTTGCGGCACACGAGCGATGCAATCATGGCTGGTGTTAATACGGTACTTGCGGATGATCCCCACCTGACAACCCGCAGCGGTGGCGGGCGTGGGGGAACAACAAAGAAACAGCCTATCAGGATAATTATCGATGGAAAGGGACGCACACCCCAAGGCGCGCGCATTTTTCACGAAACGGGGAAAACTATATTAGTCTTGGGCCGCCCGCCGGCAGCAGGTGAGAAAGACGCTTTTTCCAAACTGGGAGCTGAAATTATCGAGATGCCCTCTGTAAACGGGATTATCGAAATGAAGCCTGTTTTAAAAATGCTGGCCGAAAGAGAAATCACCAGCGTTCTGGTCGAGGGCGGCGGTATTCTCGTCGGCTCTCTATTCGACCAAGAGCTTGTAGATCGTGTTTTTGCTTTCATTAGCCCCATTATTATCGGCGGCGAAGCAAGTATGGCAGTTGCCGGCCGCGGTGCGGACAAGCTCTCGGATGCGCACAGGCTCGAAAGGGTAACCACCACGAGATTCGGCGAGGACATCCTGATCAGCGGCTATGTCGCGAGCCGATAAAATCCATTTTATTCATCTCTAAATTATGTTCACCGGAATTGTTGAAGAAATCGGACAAATAATTTCTGTTGACCACCAGTCCATGACCGTCCGAGCCCATAAGATTATGCAAGGGATCGAACTCGGGGCCAGTGTGGCTGTGAACGGCGTCTGTCTGACTGTTACCAGCTTTGACACGACCTCGTTCACTGTTGACATAATGGAAGAAACCCTCGAGCGTACAAATCTTTTCAAGCTAAAGCATGGTGATGAAGTAAATCTTGAGGGTGCGCTTACTCTTTCAAAAGGCCTGGGCGGACACCTGGTCCAGGGCCATATCGACGATGTAGGCACGGTAAAAACAATCGAGGCCAGAGACTCTTCCCTGCTTATCACGGTTGAGGCTCCCGAATACGTGATGCACTACATCGTTAAAAAGGGGTTTATTGCAGTTAACGGGATAAGCTTGACGGTCGTGGAGCGTTCAAATTCGAGTTTCTCGATATCGATAGTAGGATTTACAAGGGAAAACACAATTCTCGGAATGATTAAGGTTGGGGAAATCGTAAATTTAGAATCGGATATTGTCGGTAAATATGTTGAACAGTTTGTGCACGGTAAAAAAGAAGGACTTAGCATGGATTTCCTCAAAGACCATGGCTTCTTGAGCGGTTGATGTGCTAAAGTGAGAGTGTTATGGCATTTGCGAGCATTGAAGAAGCGATAGTCGAGATAAAGGCCGGCAGATTCGTCATCGTAGTAGATGATGAAAGCCGTGAGAATGAGGGAGACCTCATCATGGCAGCCGAAAAAGTCACGCCCGAGGCCATCAATTACATGGCCGTTCACGCGCGCGGCCTTATTTGCGCTCCCATGACCGGACAGCGCCTTGATGAACTCAAGGTCCCATTGATGGTAACCGAAAATACTTCTGCGCATACCACTGCTTTTACAGTTTCGGTGGAAGCTAGGCACGGAGTAACTACGGGTATTTCCGCGCAGGACAGGGCAACGACCATCAAAGCGCTTATCAACCCAGCCAGTCAGCCCGATGATATCGCCCGCCCGGGGCACATATTTCCATTACGAGCAAAAGACGGCGGTGTACTGGTCAGGGCCGGCCATACCGAAACTACGGTGGATCTTGCGCGTCTGGCTGGGTTATATCCAGCGGGTGTTTGCTGCGAAATCATGAATGAAGATGGCAGCATGGCCAGGCTGCCACAACTGGAGCAACTGGCTAAAAAGCTGAATCTGAAGATTGTCAGCGTGGCCGAACTTATTGCGTACAGGCGCCTCCATGAAAAACTCGTCCACCTGGTTACCGAAACCAAACTTCCTACGCCCTCAGGTGAATTCAAAGCATTTGCTTACAGGAGTGATATTGAAACAGGTGAGCACCTTGCCCTGGTGATGGGGGATATTAAGCAAGGAGCCCCCGTTCTTGTACGTGTGCACAGCGAGTGCCTGACAGGCGATGTGTTCGGCAGTCAGCGGTGTGATTGCGGCGAGCAACTTGATCTTGCGATGAAAATGATCTCAAAAGAAAAGCGGGGCGTTATTCTCTATATGAGACAAGAAGGGCGCGGTATAGGGTTTCACAACAAGCTGTGTGCTTATGCATTGCAGGATAAAGGGCTCGATACGGTTGAGGCGAACTTGTCTCTGGGGTTCGACGCCGATCTCCGGGATTATGGGATTGGGGCACAGATACTCGCGGATCTGGGGTTAAAGGAGATACGCCTGTTGACTAACAACCCGAAGAAAGTTGTGGGGCTCGAGGGTTATGGTCTGAAAGTGATCCAGACCGTACCTATCATAGTTGAGCCTAATCCTCATAATCGCAAATATCTCGAAACTAAACAGAATAAAATGGGCCATATTTTAAAAATAGAAGATACGCCTGGAAAATCCGGCTCTAGATCTAAATAAGGAGGAAACATGGCAAAAATATTCGAAGGGAACCTTAAAGGCGACGGCCTCAAATTCGCTATTGTTATCTCCCGTTTCAATGAATTCATCGGTGGCAAACTGCTCGAAGGGGCAAAAGACGCGCTGGTCCGTCATGGCGTGGGGGTTGAAGACGTCGATGTCGCATGGACGCCGGGGGCTTTTGAAATACCTCTGATAGCCCTCAAAATGGCCCAGACGAGGCGATACAACGGGATTATATGTCTCGGTGCTGTGATACGAGGAGGAACGCCACATTTCGAATATGTAGCGTCAGAATTGAACAAGGGCATTGCCCAGGTCATTTTGATGACAGGGCTGCCGGTTTCTAACGGAGTGATCACTGCCGACACGCTTGAACAGGCAATTGAACGCGCCGGAACCAAAATGGGAAACAAGGGTTTTGACGCTGCCGTCAGCTCGGTTGAAATGGCCAACCTGATGAAAAACGTCATCTAATAAATGGTGCGTCCATGGTTTGGGTCAGGGACGCTAGTAATCGCAAATTATTTAAACCGGGTGCACTGCCCTCTTTCAGTTGGGGTGGAGTGCTCCCGGTTCGTTTTTCAAAGAATATTTCGTGGGACTTTTATTCTTTCGTTACTTTGACACCAACGAACACGCTCCCATATAATGTGGCTATATTTGTTGAAGGGGGCCAACATGGCGAAAAATATCCGCGGATCGGAAGACACCCCCCCTACCCTTGATAATTTGAGACAGCGTCTCGATATGTTCGATCAACGCATCGATAATATCGATTCCATGGTTTCCGCCGTCATCGAACGGGTCATGAGCCAAGCCTTGACTGTTCAAACGGTGTGTCCTCATTGCGGGCACAATATCGAAATAGCCCTGATTGGCGTTAAAAAACCGAGAGGCTAATAATATCTCGTCAAGGATAGGTTTATGCAGATTTCCGTCGCGTTAAATCAGACCAAACTCGAAGCGTTCCGCTGGCGGGAGCAAGCCAGACTGCCATCGAAAATAACTATGGCAGCCTTGATGGCCGCCGTCGTAGGACTGTTAGCTCAGGTCAAGGTTCCACTTCCATTTACGCCTGTTCCTATCACAGGTCAAACTTTTGGTGTACTTCTGGCTGGGGTTTTGCTGGGTAAAAAATGGGGTGGGGTGAGCCTTGGAATTTACGCAGTGTTAGGTATAGTCGGGCTGCCGTGGTTCAACGGTTCAACAAGCGGATTGACCGCCACCGCCGGTTATCTCGTCGGCTTTGTTCTGGCCTCCCTTTTTCTTGGTTATTTCATCGATAAATTGCCCGATAAAAACAATTTTAACCGCATGTTCGGGCTTATGTTATTTGCCGCCGTTATAATTGTTTACGTTCCCGGGTTGCTGTGGCTGGGTCTCTGGTTGAATCTGGTAAAAGGGACACCCGCCGATGTTCTATCGATTTTAAGCCTCGGGGCGGTGCCTTTTATCGCTGGAGATATCCTTAAGACCGGATTGGCCGCTGTGGTTGCAGTAAAGATTCTTCCCCGAAAGTCCTCGGCGAAATAAACCGCGGTTGACGTGGGCAGTCGCGCATTGTAAGATATTAATCCGCGGGTGGTTAGCTCAGTTGGTTAGAGCGCAGCGTTGACATCGCTGAGGTCAGAGGTTCGAGCCCTCTACTACCCACCATTCCGCCTAGCAGCAATGTCTTTTTTCGTAACTAACTTTGCTATTGAATGGCATCCTCTATACTTCCTTTCATGGTACATTTTCTCAGCAATTGAAACGTTGGCAATTATGATATTGCTTTTCAGTCATCGATTCCTTGCATGTTAATGTTGTGCACCTCTGAAAAGGGTTAGCGGAATACCCATGTCCGGTCCGGGTTTCACTATAGTCCAATATCAATATTGGAAAGAGCGTTCGATACCATATTTCTGATAACAAAATACTCTACAAAGGTTACGATGATGCCGAGAAGCAGCATGACGATGCCGATCCCGAAACGGCGTTTGAGGAGGGCGAAGAAAGCGATTATCCCCCCAAGCGCTCCCAATATAATAGGCAGCAGCTGGAAGGATCTTGTTATGAGGTTCGCTGACCAAGAAAAATTAAACGTGAAATCCGGCGGACGTTTTGTTACTTCGATTTATCATTGTTCATCGTATCGAAAGTGGGGTTCCCCTGAATCAAGAGTCGATGGGCAACTCCTCTATCGAATCCGGGTTCTTTTTGAATAACCAATTCCGCAGTATGACCGGTGGAATTACCGTTGAAAGTAGGCTAACCAGGATAAGCGCTGAATAGGTGCTTTGCGTTATCAAGGCCTGGTTTAGCCCAATGAGGGCTACTATCATAGCGACTTCACCCCGGGGTACCATTCCAACGCCTATGATTATAGATTCTCTTGTTTTCATCCCAAGTACTCTGGCAGCTCCTCCGCAGCTGATGATTTTGGCCGCTATTGCCACGAGAGTGAGGACAGCAACAAAAACAAGCAGTTTGGCGGTCACCGCATGGAGGTCCATGATGACGCCTAAAGATATAAAAAATATGGCAGCAAAAATGATTTGAAGGTGCTCGGCCCCTTCTTTAAAGATGTGCGCACGTTTGAGGTGCACACCCGCGAAGGACGCACCGGCGAGGAAAGCCCCCACAATCGCAGAGAGCCCAACGATCTCGGCGGCGATGCTGTATAAAAAAGCCATCATCATCGCGAAAATGAATATCGATTGGGGGTATTTTTCAGCAAGTTTGCTTCTATCGAAAATTGAAAGCAGTTTCACAAGGATCGTTTTACCTGTGAAAATTCCAACCGTGACGAACGTGACTGCTTTCAGCATGGTGAAAACCACCGGCCAGACTTGAACGGAAGATGAAACCAGACTTTCAGAAATGGAAAGGGCCATCAGACCGAGGATATCATCGACTACTGCCGCTCCAATAATCGCCCTTGCGGCGTCGGTCTGGAGTTTCCCCATTTCGCGTAAAACATTGGCCGTGACGGCGATGCTGGTGGCTGTCAGAGCGGTCCCGATGAAGATTGAAGCCTTGAAATCATAACTGAAAGCCCTGGATAGAAAATAGCCGCTTATCCAGGGTACGATCACTCCAAGCAAAGCGATAACGAAGTATTTTACTTTCGCGATCTCCTTGACCTCGAATTCAAGCCCGATGGTGAAGAGAAGGACTATGGCACCGAGATTGGCAAGACTCGAAACGAAATCGGTATAAGTCACCAACCCGAGCAGGCTCGGTCCGACCAGAATACCTGCCAAAATGATCCCGACCACAGCGGACTGGTTGATCCGGTATGCTAAAAGATATCCTGCCAGAGCAACAAAAAGCAGGATACTCATCTGAAACGCCGGAGAAGCCGCAAGGTCCTGTGGCAAATGATTTCCTCCGAAGTGATATTCCCAAATATCTTACTTTATCGATGAATAACCGTCCACTGCCCCCAATCAAATATGCCCTGTTCGGATTATTAATTCTCAAGCGATGCCGGCCTTTTGAGGGGCAAGATTTCTTCAAAGCGACATCAGCCAATATCGTTTCGACACTATAAAAAAGGAATTTGTATGGAATGGTGCAAAAATTTATAGTTGTCGGTTATTTCCCCGTCTTTTTCCCCCTTGAATATCGACCATTGTGTGCGATATAATGATGTCCATTCGACGGATTCCAAGTTCGCTCGTTTTCGTGTTTCACACATGATTTTCCAGATATTTTCAAAAACGTGGGAGAATTATTCCATTTTTGGGAGGGAAAAGCCCGGAAGTATTTGTCACTGAAACGCAGACCCGCTAAAATTTCTCTTTCGCGCCCCTGTAACTCAGCTGGATAGAGTACTGGCCTCCGAAGCCGGGTGCGGGCGTTCGAGTCGCCCCAGGGGCAGTTAAAATTTATGGAGGTGAAATATTAACGCTGACATCATCGCCATCAGGCTCCATGGCCGCGGCGGCCAGGGCGCAGTAACATCGGCCGAACTAATAGCCCAGACCGCAATTGCCGAAGGAAAATTTGCGCAGGCATTTCCAGCTTTCGGCCCCGAACGCAGGGGTGCCCCGGTCCAGGCTTTCATCCGAATCAGCGACAAGCAGATCCGCATCCGGGCTGATGTTACGGAACCTGACATAATTGTTGTCCTCGATCCCGGCCTTCTCAAGATTGTCAAAGTCACAGCCGGTTTGAAGAAAAACGGGCTGGTGGTGGTCAACGCCAAGTCCATAGACGTTGTTCCCAAGGAGATACTGGACAATTACAGGGTGGCTGTCATCGATGCCAATCTTATAGCCAAAGAAGTGCTGGGCGCTCCGATTGTTAATACCACGATGCTTGGGGCTCTAATAAAAGCATCGGGCATCGTTACAATGGAGTCGATCGTCGGCCCTCTCAAACACCGCTTTGGGAAAATAGCGGACAAGAACCTTAGCGCCATGAAACGCTCTTATGACGAAACGCAGGTAAAGGAGATGGTGACGAATGCCTAAACCAGACAATGAGCTTACCTGGAAAGACCTTGAGATTGGTTGTATAGCCACCACCCCCGGAAGTGCCGCTGCCTATCGCACCGGTGACTGGCGCTCACAGAAACCAGAGTACGATTTCACCCGTTGCATCAAGTGCGGCATGTGCCAGATTTATTGTCCCGAAGGGTGCGTCAAAATGAATGCGCAAGGCTATTTCGAGGCAGACCTGTACCACTGCAAGGGTTGCGGCATTTGCGCCCGGGAATGCCCTGTGTGGGTCATCTCTATGAAGGAGGAGGCCTAAATGACCAAACGGGTAGGTATGGAGGTTTCCATAGCTGTTGCCGAGATGGTTAAAATGGCCGATGTCGATGTGGTGGCCGTTTATCCTATCACCCCTCAGACCCACATCGTGGAACACCTGGCTGAGCTCGTTGCCGACGGCGAACTTGATGCCGAATATATCCCCGTGGAATCCGAACATTCTGCAATGAGTGCTTGTCTGGGCTCATCAGCCGCCGGGGCACGAACATTCACCGCTACTGCCAGTCAAGGGCTGGAGCTGATGCATGAGGTCCTCTATGTGGCTTCAGGTATGCGGCTTCCCATCGTTATGACTGTCGCCAACCGGGCCCTTTCTGCACCTCTTTCAATTTGGGGGGATCACTCGGATGTTATGGCTGTACGCGATACAGGGTGGATACAGATCTTTAACGAAAACGGCCAGGATGTAATCGACAATACCATCTGTGCCTTTCGAATCGCAGAACACCGGGATGTGTTATTACCTGTAATGGTGCATATGGACGGATTCCATCTTTCTCATGTTATCGAGCCCATGTTTTTCCCTGAAGAAGCCCAGGTCAAGGCGTTCATTCCGCCTAATAATTATCCCCTGCCTCTGCACCCATCCAAGCCTGTGGCAATGGGGGATTTCGCGCCTCCGTTTATTTATACAGAAGCCAGGTGGGCGCAGGAAGAAAATCTAAGAAAATCAAAAGAAACCATTCTTGCCGTCTGGGATGCTTTCGCAAAAGAATTTGGCCGTCAGTACAAACCGGTTGAAAGCTATCGCACCGAAGGCGCCAAGACTCTCTTGTTTACGATGGGCAGTTTCAGCGAAACGGCCATGACGGCTATCGATAAACTCCGGGACGAGGGGCTCAACGTGGGTCTGGTACGCCTGCGTCTCTGGAGGCCATTCCCATTTGAAGAGTTACGCGAGGCTGTAAAAGGAGCCGAGACGCTTATCGTTCTCGATCGGGCCCTTTCGACAGGGGGGCCCGGCGGCCCCGTTTGTTCGGAAATACGTTCTGCGCTTTATAACGAAAATCCCCGCCCCAAAATCGTCAGTTTCGTCGGAGGCCTGGGAGGACGCGATATAACAATCGCCGGCTTCGAGGAAATCGTAAAACGCGGTATGGCACTCGCTGTCAAAGGCAGCGGCAAGGAATTTGAAATATTCGGGGTGAGGGAATAGTGATGGAAAACCTAAACGTTTACGCCCCCAGGCTCATACCCAAAGAAGAGGCTTTTGCCCCGGGCCACCGCGCCTGTATCGGATGCGGCGAAGTTTTGGCGGTCAGGCTGGCCACCAAGGCCATGGGTAAAAATGTAGTCGTCGTGAATGCAACAGGCTGCATGGAGATCATCGCTTCCCAGATACCCAATACATCGTGGAACGTGCCCTGGATTCATACGCTGTTTGAAAATACGGCCGCTGTGGCGTCGGGAGTAGAATCAGGTCTTAAAGCCATGATGCGTAAGGGGCGAATTCCTCAGGAAGAGATCAATGTCGCGGCTATTGCCGGAGACGGCGCGACGCTGGATATCGGCTTGCAAGCCCTCTCGGGAGCGATGGAACGCGGCCATAAATTCCTTTATATCTGCTTCGACAATGAAGCTTATATGAATACCGGTGTGCAGCGCTCCTCATCGACCCCGTTCGGCGCGACCACCACCACTTCGCCTTCGGGCAAGCAAAGCCAAGGCCAGTTCTCTTGGAAAAAAGATATGCCGGCGATCGCGGTAGCCCATAATATCCCTTACGTCGCTACTGCTTGCCCCAGTTACCCCTTCGATATGATGGATAAAGTTAAAAAAGCCATGAACGTTCAGGGCCCTTCTTATATACAGATATTTTCTGTATGCCCAACAGGGTGGCGCTGTGCCGGAGACCTGACTGTCCGTCTCGGACGCCTGGCTGTTGAAACGGGCGTCTTTCCGCTTTACGAAGTCGAGAACGGTAAATATAAGATGAGCATGGATGTGCCCAAACTTAAACCTCTTACCGATTACACGAAGCTGCAGGGGCGCTTCCGTCACCTTACACCTGAGACACTCAGTCAGATCGAGGCTAAAGTCGTCGAGAAATACAACGAAATCAAAGCTAAGGCAAATGGTGAGGTGTGCGCATGAACGAGGTAATGTTCAGCAGCTGGGGCGGCACCATCGTTGATAACCGTTCAGGTCGTTCAACCCCGGCCACAGAAATAAAGGTGCCATCTGCAGTTGCCGGTAAAGATGTCGCGGCTTTCATATCCTGGGACGGGCTCGTAATCTCGGATAATAATGTCGATGTGGTGGCGCTGGCAAACGCCTATATGGCCGAGGCAGCTCACCTCGCCTGCGGTGAATGCAGCATGGGTTACAAGGGAACCCATGTTATCTCTGAAATTTTGACCCGCATAACGAACGGTCAGGGAAAACCGGAAGATATTGATTTCCTTGTTGAACTTTCCGACAGCATCCAAAAGAACGTTAAATGCGATTTCTGCGCGAACACTGTCATTCCTTTACGCGATGCACTGAAAAATTTCCGTACGGCTTTCGATACGGCTGCGGCATCCAAAGAAGCAGCCCTTAAATTGGATTACATAAAGAAGGTAACGGCTCCGTGCCAGGAAGCATGCCCCATCCATCAGGACATACCCGGGTACCTGGAACTTATCCGCAACCGTCGCAATACTGAAGCTCTCGAAGTGATCCGCCGGACGAACTGCCTACCCCGTGTTACCGGGCGTACTTGCGTCGCATTTTGCGAGAAAAATTGCGTGCGGAAGGACATAGATACCCCGCTTTCCATACGTGCTTTAAAGAGGGTCCCCGCGGACTTGGGTATCATCAAGCCTCTTAATTCCGATAAGATCTCCAAAAAGGACAAGGTCGCGATCATCGGCGCAGGTCCGGCCGGCCTCTCAGCTGCCCAGTATCTCTCCATCAAAGGTTACCAGGTATACCTGTTTGACGAGCAGGAAACCGCCGGGGGAATGACCTTCTCGGGCATACCCGCTTATCGGTTGCCACGCAACGTGCTTTCGGGTGAAGTGGATGTCATTGCTTCACAGGGCACTCAAGTCCGGCTCAATACTCGTATCAGGCATGTTGAAGAGCTGCGTGGCAAATATAAAGCGGTACTCGTTGCGTCGGGAGCACATCAGTCCCGTGACAACGGTATCGATAACTGGAACAAAGATTACGACGGACTTATGGAAGGGGTTGAATTCCTCCATGCGGTAAGTTCGGGAAAACCCGTTGCCCCCAAGCAAAAAATCCTGGTTGTCGGAGGCGGCAACACCGCTATCGACTGCGCGCGTACCGCGCTCCGTATCGGATGCAAGGAAGTGACTGTAGTATATCGTCGCAGCCGTCATGAGATGCCGGCCCGCGACGAGGAAGTCAAAGCTGCTGTCGAAGAGGGTGTTAAGTTCCTGTTCCTCGCAGTACCTGTAAAGATACAATCCCAAAACGGCAAAGTTGTAGGGGCAGAATGCATCCGCATGGAACTCGGTGAACAGGACGCCAGCGGAAGGCGTAAACCAGTACCGGTTAAGGGGTCCGAATTTGTCTTTGCCGCCGATATGGTGCTTCCCGCTATCGGAGAGACCCCTGATCTGACTTTTCTGCCGCAGGGAAAGCAAGCTAAAGTAGAAGTCACATCCTGGAACAGCATAAAGGCCGATGAAAACGGGATAACCAATATCCCCTGGCTTTTTGCCGCCGGTGATTGTGCCAGCGGCCCTGCGACCGTTGTGGAAGCGATGGCTTCCGGACACAAGGCAGCTGAAAGCATGGACCTTTACCTGAACAAAAATAAGATAGCTCGTCCCGAATCAGAAGCTGTCGACAGCGCATTCCATGATGTCGGTCTAAGCAGGAGTCGCCGTGGACCCAAGCCAGCCGTTGAAGCGAGGGCGTACCCGCACGAAATGAATGCGGAAGATCGCGTGAAAAATTTTGAAGAAGTCGAAGAATGTTTTAACGTTCAGGTCGCTTCTCGTGAAGCCGATCGCTGTCTGCGTTGCTACCGGGTAATGCTTATCGTTACGAGGCAGGGTTAAAATGGTTAAACTGACGGTTGACAACAAGCCCGTTGAGATTGAAGAAGGCGCGACCATCCTGGCAGCTGCAGCCAAGGCGGGGGTTACTATTCCTACCCTTTGTTATAACGAGGAACTCTCCCCGGCCGGCGCCTGCCGCGTTTGTGTTGTCGAGATAGCCTGTACTCCAAAATCTATCACGGTTACTTCGTGTAATTATCCTGTTGCCGAAGGTATGGTTGTTTTGACGAAATCGGAGAACGCTATCAAAGCGCGAAAGTTGGCTGTTGAGATGCTCATGGCGCAGCATCCGCATTCTGATAAAATTGCGAAACTGGCACAAACTTTGAGCATGGGAGAACCCCGATTTTCTGTCAATTCAGAGGAGTGCATCCTGTGCCGTCTGTGTGTTCGAACGTGCCAGGAAGTTGTCGGTGCTGGTGCCATCACTTTCGTCGCCCAGGGGCTTGAACGAGAGAATAGAGAAGCGGCGGTCGTTTGGAACCAGGATAAATGCATCGCCTGCGGGTCTTGCGCATATATCTGCCCAACTCAGGCGGTTACCTTGAACGACAACCAGGGCACGCGGACTATCTGTACTCCGAGCACTAAGATGGAATTCAAGTTGAAAGCCTGCACCAAGTGCGGGAACCACTATGCACCGGAAAAACAACTTGAATATATGGCGAGAACTTCCCATCTGCCCATAGAGAAATTCGATTTGTGCCCGGATTGCCGCGATTAGCCTGATTGACCACCCCCCGGCCCTTTGTTATACTGGGCTGTCCGGGGTGTAGCGCAGTTGGCAGCGCGTCTGGTTTGGGACCAGAAGGTCGGAGGTTCGAATCCTCTCACCCCGATTTTAATTAAGCAACACAAAGCCCGGCGTCATCGCCGGGCTTCTTATTTCTTGCGTCGCCATAAGGCTTGTTACAGGCCATGATTTCGTTAGTAATCCCGATGGGTATTCCTTTATCGTTACTGCCGTCTTTTCCCATTGTGGGGTCAAAGACCGGCATGGTATTGCCACACTCTGGACTTCAAAAGACGAGGTAAAGCGCTCAATGTGGCGGGGCAGAATAGTTTTGAACGGATACCAGGAAAAACACAATTTCCTGAAAATCCCACAAATAATTAACGACTTCAATATATTATCCGGCGGGTACTTTTGACAAGAGGAGCCCGTCAGCCGTAAAATAGCTTCTACTGCGCGGGAGTAACTCAGTGGTAGAGTGCCTGCCTTCCAAGCAGGTTGTCGCGGGTTCGAATCCCGTCTCCCGCTCCAAAATGTTTTCGAGGGCTCGTAGCTCAGGGGCAGAGCGGTCGGCTCATAACCGATTGGTCCCAGGTTCGAAACCTGGCGAGCCCACCATCCTCGATACAACCGAAGTTCTTTGTTTTCCGGGCGCCCCGTTCTATTACTTAAATATCGGATTGGAGACCAAACAAGATGATCGTCGAAATGAAGAAACGGGCCCCCCAAGAAGAACTAACCGGCGTTGTTGACAGGGCGAAATCCCTCGGCTTTGAGGTACAGTTGAATGTCGGCACCGACAAGACGGTTGTCGCGATCCTCGGAAGCGCCACCGGAAAAACCCCAATCGATATCTTTGCCGTGCTTCCCGGTGTGGAATCTGTCACCCGGATCATGAAGCCTTACAAACTTGCATCCAGGGAATTTAAGTCCGAAAACACAAAGATTTTCGTAGGCGGCGTCGAGATAGGCGGAGAACGCATCGTAGCGATCGCCGGGCCATGCGCCGTCGAAAGCGAAGAACAACTGATGCAAGCCGCCCTAGGAGTCAAAAAAGCAGGGGCTGCTATTTTACGCGGCGGTGCTTTTAAACCACGTACTTCGCCGTTCAGTTTTCAGGGCCTTAAAAAAGCCGGACTCGAACTGCTGAGGTCCACATCCCGGAAGTGCGGCATGCCGGTTGTAACCGAGATTGTAGATACCGCGGACGTAGAATTGTTCTCCGAATACGTCGATATAATCCAGATAGGTTCTCGGAACATGCAGAACTATTCCCTGCTGACGGCTGTCGGCAAAACCAATCGCCCCGTCGTTCTGAAACGCGGATTTTCTTGCACCGTGACCGAGTGGCTGACTGCAGCTGATTATATCCTCGCCGAAGGCAATCCGAATGTCATCCTTTGCGAGAGGGGCATCCGGACTTTCGAAGACAGCACCCGGTTCTCACTTGATATTTCATCTGTCCCGGTGATCAAAAAATTCAGCCATCTTCCCATCATAGTTGACCCAAGCCACGCCGCCGGGCATTATTCTCTTGTTCCTTCGCTCGCGAAAGGCGCTGTGGCGGCCGGGGCTGACGGTCTGATGATAGAAGTCCACCCCAATCCCAGGGAAGCGCTTGTAGACGGGCTGCAGTCCCTGACGTTATCCGATTTTTCCCGGTTGATGCTCGAGCTTGGCCCGATTGCCAGTGCAGTTGGCCGGAAGGTGTGAAGCGGGGTTTGACATAAAGCAACCCGGAAAACGGGTTTACGGTAATCATGAGGAGACGGTGTGGATTGCTTCAAAGAAGGGAATCGGGAATCTGTAGAAGTCGCAAGGATTCGTCTGCTGACGATTCTTTAAAAGTGACTCACCCAAGTGAGTCATTCTAGGAGAGTAGCGCCGAATTGTTATCAATCTTAGACAAAAAAATAGCATTTTGTACTTCATGGCCCTCGTCAGTTGTCGTTCTTTTATTCTTAATCTGTGTGTTATGTTAAGCTTCCTTAGCCCCAATATAGCAATACGACATAATATATATTGTGCGAACCAAGAAAAAGGCCTCGTAAAAATGAAGATTAACATAACGGGGGAAGCAAAATAGATCAAAGTCGATTGTCCTCACGAAAACATTGAGATTGATTTAGATATTGCTATTTAGATATTGCTATTTAGATATTGCTAAGTGAAGATTCTCATTGCTGAGTGAAAGAAAGTTATTAAATCGAATTACTTCCGTATTGACCGGGCGGATGGCATGGTATTTGTAGAAGGAAGGAGTTTACGAATTACGTCAAATTCTTGGCGATACAAAAAGGTACCATCACCTGAATTTGGATTATTTCTTTCCGAACCAGATCAACTGCCCCAAAATGGCCAGAGGAAAGAACATTTACCCCCGCTCAAGATGCCTCGAACCGCTGGATTTGGACTACAGAGGCTCGTTTTGAGAGGACTGCAAAAGACTGGGCGCCGTCTGCTCATCTATCACCCGGTTGAGTACTTCCAGCATTTTCTTTAAGCCCCACTTTTTTCCGGCGGAAATAAGGACAGTGTTGGGATTGTCCCCAGCAAGATGATTAAGAAAACCCAGGGCCCTGACTTCATCCCATTGCTCGTTCTTGTCCAAGAGCAGGTCGATTTTGTTCAACGCTGTTACACGCGGTTTATTTTCCAACCCGAGGTCTTTCAATATATTATCAACGACCTGACTTTGCTCTGCGGCATTATGTGAAGTTAAATCAACGATGTGAAGAAGCGCCGTCGCTTCGGAAATTTCCTCAAGAGTGGCCCTGAATGCGTCGACGACGTCGGTCGGGAGTTTCCGGATGAAGCCAACCGTGTCGGTCAGTAACACCGTTTTCAGGTCCGGCAGAGTAAGTCGTTTAGTGGTCGGATCCAGGGTGGCGAAAAGTTTGTTCTCCGCCAGCACGTTCGCCTGGCTAAGCGCGTTCAACAGTGTGCTTTTCCCGGTATTGGTGTAACCCACGATCGCGACGATGGGGATACCGCTGCGCCGGCGGTTCTCTCTGTAAAGCATCCGGTGTTTGCGCACCTCCTCCAGTTCTTTTTTTAGTTTGCTGATTTTGTTGCGAATCAGGCGCTTGTCAGTTTCCAGTTGGGATTCTCCCGGCCCGCGGGTTCCGATGCCGCCCCCCAGCCGTTCGAGGTGGCTCCATTGTCCGGCAAGCCGCGGCAAAAGGTACTGGTGTTGCGCCATTTCAACCTGCAATTTGCCTTCATGAGTACGGGCATGGCGGGCGAAGATGTCCAGTATCAAAGCCACGCGGTCGATGATTTTTATCTTGAGAAGTTCTTCAAGCGTATTCTGCTGCCGCGGGGTCAGTTCATCATCGAAGATGATCAGGTCCCAATCGGAGTTCTGCCTTTTTAAAATCAGTTCGTCCAGTTTGCCTTTGCCGAGGTAAGTCGATCCATGAGGCTGGTTGAGTTTCTGAATCATCCTCCCGGCAACCTGGGAGCCCGCCGTCCGGGTCAGCTGGGCTAGTTCCTCCAGCGATTCTTCCCCGGTCCAGCCGTCTCTTTTGCCGGTGTCGACACCTACCAGGAAAGCTTTTTCCTGGGTTTTCTTGGTTGAATAGGTCGTTTTAGAAATCGCGGTACCTCGATTTGTTAATGTTTTGATTTGAACCGGTTATGGCTATCCTGCCATGCCGAAAGCTTTGACAAAGCCTTTACCAGTGCGGCGTCCGGAAGTGTCAGCGAAAGCCGGACAAATCCCTCTCCGCTGGGGCCATACCCTGTCCCGGGTATAACCAGAACACCCACCTGTTCCAGAAGGCTTGCAGAGAATTCCATGGAGGTGAAGCCCGGGGGGATTTTCGCCCAGACATAAAGGCTGGCTTTTGGGGCGGCAGCGATACAGCCGATATCGTTCAAAACGTCGACGACCAGGTCGCGGCGCCGCTGATAGATGTTGTTGTGCTGGGCGATAACTTCCTGCGGTCCGTTCAGGGCTTCGATCGCCATGTACTGGATGGCCTGCGGTATGCCGGAGTCCAGGTTGGATTTGACCCTCTTCAGGGCGTCTATCATGCCGGCGTTGCCTACAGCCATACCGATACGCCAACCAGTCATATTGTAACTTTTAGACAGCGAATGAAATTCGATGCCGACCTCGCGGGCGCCTTCGGCTTGGAGGTAGCTGACGGGTTTATATCCGTCGTAGGCCACTTCTGTGTAGGGGCCATCATGGCAGATGGCTAGGTTGTTTTGTCTGGCGAATTCGACAGCGCGGTTGAAGAATTCGAGTTCAGCAACTGCCCCGGTCGGGTTGTTAGGGTAATTGAGCCAGAGAACTTTTGCCCTGCTTAAAATCTCCTGTGGGATGGAGCCCAGGTCCGGAATGAAGCGGTTAGCCTCGGTAAGGGGCAGGTAATAAGGCTCCCCTCCCGCGAGTTTGCTGCTGATGGCGTAGACAGGGTAGGCCGGGTCGGGCACCAGTGCAACATCTCCCTGGTCGAGAAAGCAAAACGCTGCATGACCGATGCCTTCTTTGGAACCTATAAGGGGAAGGACCTCGCTGTTGGGGTCGAGGGTCACTTCGAACCGCCGCTTGTACCAGGCAGCCATGGCCTGGCGCAGTGCCGGCAGTCCGTCGGTTTCGGGGTATCTGTGATTGGCCGGGTCGCGGGCCGCTTCGCAGAGCTTTTCGATGATATTGGGGGGGGTGGGGATGTCGGGGTCGCCGATGCCGAAACTGATAACTTCTTCTCCGCGGGCCCTTTTTTCGGCGATCTTTTTGTTTATCTCCACAAATAGATACGGCGCAAGCTGGTCCATGCGCTGTGAAAGTTTCATGATTTACTCCTCATAATTTTATTATTAAAAAATCTGCTATTCAGGCCATTCTCCCGTGAACACCATTTCAGCCGGGCCCGTGAGGAAAGCCTCTTCTTTCTTGTTCCACTTCACTTCAGCCATCCCGCCCGAAAGTAAAATCTCGACTTTGGGGTCGCAGAGCCCGTGCAGCTGTGCCGCTATCGCCACGGCGCACGCGCCGCTTCCGCAAGCAAGTGTTTCACCTGCTCCGCGTTCCCAAACACGCATCTCGATCCTGTTGCGGCTGAGGACGCGGGCGACTTCGAAATTCACCCCGTGAGGGAACAGCTTGTATTTTTCTACTGATGGTCCGATGTTCTTTAAAGCAAAATCGGCGACCGGTTCATCGATAAAGCAGACGGCATGCGGGTTGCCCATAGAGATAAAGTTGAGGAGGAGTTTTTTCCCTGCCATCTCCAGCGGATAATCTCCAGTCATTATGTCAAATAGTTTACCTTTGCCGGCTTCGACGGCAACAGGGATGTTTTTGGGATTGAATTCAGGTTTGCCCATCCCGACCTGGATCAAGGAACGTGTCCCGTCCTGGATAAGGCGGGCATCGCGGACCCCGGCCATCGTTTCGATCGCGTAATTGTCGCCGTGCACCAATCCTTTAACGACGAGGTATCTGGTGAAACAGCGGAGGCCATTCCCGCAAGCTTCGGCCTCAGAGCCGTCGGGGTTAAAAACACGCATCCTGAAATCGGCGATTTCTGAATTCAACAGTATCAGCAGCCCGTCGGCACCGACGCCGAAGTGCGGCTGGCATATGCTCTTAGCCATCCGGGACCAGTCGCGGTCTTTCCCGATGGCATCGACCATAACGAAATCATTTCCCAGACCTTGAAGTTTTGTAAATTGCATATATGGACCTTACGCTTTCAAAAATCCGGCGACTATTGTTTTAATTGAGGCATACGGTTCCGTGTCTACATCGAACCAATGTATTCTATCATCTTTCGGGCTGAACCAGTTATATTGCATACGCACCAAACGGTGGCTTTCATTCTTCACCTGCTGGACGGCCTCTTCCAGGCCGATATTGCCCAGCACGAAATTCGATATCTGCCGATAACCGATGCCCGACATCGACGGCGCCCCGGCCCCGTAGCCGCGGTTCATGAGCCCCTTGACCTCATCCACCAGCCCCCGTTCCAGCATGGAGTCGACCCTTTCGTCGATGCGGGTGTAAAGCGTCTCCCGTTTGGCCGTGAGCCCGATGACCAGTTCTTCGAAAGGAGGTTTGATCTTTGCCGGCCGGGAAGCGAGGGCTGGGTCCCTGTTTACCTCCAGAGCCCTTATCACACGCCGGACATTCCGGCGGTCTATGCGGCCCGCGGAATCCGGGTCCAGATTTTTCAATTCTTCGAAGAGATGTTCACCTTCGCCGCGCGCGGCCCTTTCTTCGAGGTGCTTTCTATAAGTTAAATCAGGCACGACCCTTGGTATCTGCCAGCCTTCGAGCAATGCCCACACGTAAAGCCCGCTTCCTCCTGCGAGGATGGGGATCCTTCCCCTGGCGCTGATCTCATCTATCGTTTTATAGCCGAGTTCGAGGTACCGGGCCAGGTCAAACGCTTCGTCCGGGTCGATGATGTCGATGAGGTGATGGGGCACCAGGGCTTGTTCCTGGAGCGACGGCTTGGCAGTCCCGATGTCCATGTACCGGTATACCTGCCGGCTGTCGGCGGTTACTATCTCGCCGTTCAGGTCCTGTGCCAAACGCAGGGCAAGCGCGCTCTTGCCCACCCCCGTCGGCCCGACTATCGCCACCACGGATTGCATATCAACATTATATAGGAAAAGGCGGCTATTATTTTAGGCCCGGGCGGCCGGGGGGACTGGTTATGTCAAAACAAATAGACGAAATTTATAAGTAGATTTACGATTGGGAAACCAGAAAAAGGTCAAATTTTATGTCATCTGAAAGTATATTTGTTCAATCATCGTCTCAGGCTGTAAATAACCAAACCCAGGGTTAAAACGCTCATGCATTCCGGCCGGAAACGTTCAAAATATGGCCGAAGGTATCCTGTTCCGCCTGAGGGTTGAAGGATACACTTGTTCCATTTTAAGGATGCTATTACTCCAAAGAGCGAGATATCGCTTGATGGTTAAATCAAGGAAAGTGAGAACGACATGTACGATAGATTCTGTTACGCAATCAAGAACCTGCGCAGAGGCCAAAAAGGCATCACCGGCCTGGAAACCGCCATCATCTTGATAGCGTTCGTAACCGTGGCCTCGGTGCTTGCCTACAGTGTTCTCTCGGCGGGGATATATTCGGCGGACAAAGGCAAGGCGGCGGTATATAACGGACTCGAGAGCGTCAGGAACACCATGGTCGTCAAAGGCACGGTGCTCGGCCTTGCCGGAGGCGGCGGGACTGCACTCACGAGTGTTATTTTTAACATGGCGATGGCCACAAACGGGGATTCTATCGATCTGACTAAACTCGCTATCAATTATTGGGATTCAGACATCGTTGAACCTCTGGCGTTGGACGCGGCCAATTCCGGCGATCCCTCCAAATCGACGGTCACCCCCGGAGACTGGTCGTATTATTTAAGCGACGGGAGCGCCGGTTCGGCCCTGAAGGACAACCTGGCGGTATACATCGTGGTAGCTGTGCCCGCCGGCGCGGCCGCATTCTCGTACGCCACCATCACTATACAGGTGATTCCGCCCGGGGCTTCGGCGGTCACCATTCAGCGCACGCTTCCGCCGATCTCGGCCGCGATGGCGCTGGCTTAACAGCGGGCCATCGGGAGGTCCCTGCTGGAGCGGGTTACAAGTTTGCCTGCGATAATGGTTTAGAAAGCCGCGAATAAAATCGCGGCTTTCGCCGTGAATCCAGGGTATCCGCGCTGATAACCGCTGAACGGGGCCAGGTTTGATAAATTGCCGGGCACTGACCTATAATTACGTCTGCGGTGTATTCCTGCGTGGAGAGGTGTCCGAGTGGTTCATGGTGCCGCTCTCGAAAAGCGGTTCCCGAGCAATCGGGACGTGGGTTCGAATCCCACCCTCTCCGCCGCGTTCCTTGGTAAGGGCCTTTCCCGAACTGAGATTAGAATCTTGTCTCTTGATGGTATATAATTAAGCGTTCTGCCGCGGAGAGGTACTGCAGTGGTTTAACAGGCACGCCTGGAAAGCGTGTGTCGGAGCAATCTGACCGCGGGTTCGAATCCCGCCCTCTCCGCCACTTTTAAGCACTTGTTTGACAAAATCCAGTGAATCAATTATAGTTTTTTCCAATTGAATATCTGAAAGGCTGAGAACAAGAATAGTAAGCTTTCCAGCGGAGCCCAGAGAGCCGGGTTAGGTGTGAGCCGGTGCTAGCGCAGAAACTGAATGGTCTTGGGAGCCGCCGGCCGAAAGCGAAAGCAAGTAGGTTTGGACGTAATGGGGACGTTATTTAACCCTGGGGTATCTTGCCGCAAGCAACGTACCCGAATGAGATGTTCCGAATCTTTACGGGACAAAGAAGGGTGGCACCGCATTAGGAAGCCTCCTGCCCCTTCAAGGGTAGGAGGCTTTTTTGTTGTAAGGAGGCCGAAATGCATTCCCGGTATTGGCCCGCAGGGCCTATTATGATTGAAGCGACAGCCTGAACCACGATTTCGAAATAATAATAAAAGGAGAAAATACATGGATACCATAAAATACAATCTTCCCGAAAAAGAGATGCCCACCAGGTGGTATAACATACAGGCGGACCTTCCCGAACCCCTGGCCCCCTACCTCCATCCGGCCACCAAGAAACCGCTTGGCCCTGCCGACCTGGCGCCCCTTTTCGCCATGGAGCTCATCAAGCAGGAGGTCAGCCAGGAGCGCTACATCGATATCCCTGAGGAAGTGCAGAAGATCTACCGGCAGTTCCGTCCCTCGCCCCTCTACCGCGCCCGCCGCCTGGAAGCGGCGCTCGACACGCCGGCCCACATCTACTACAAGTTCGAGGACGTCAGCCCCGCCGGTTCCCACAAGCCTAACAGCGCTATCCCGCAAGCCTATTACAACAAGAAAGAGGGCATCAAGCGCCTCACTACCGAGACCGGCGCCGGGCAATGGGGAAGCTCGCTGGCACTGGCCTGCAGCCTGTTCGACATCGAGCTCAAGGTGTATATGGTCAAGGTCAGCTACCAGCAGAAACCCTACCGCCGCATGATGATGGAAACGTGGGGCGCGAAGTGTGTCGCCAGCCCCAGCATGGACACCAATTCCGGGCGCGCCGCCCTGGCCGCCGACCCCAACAACATGGGTTCCCTGGGCCTGGCTATCAGCGAGGCCGTCGAGGATGCGGCGCCGCGCGAGGATTCGCATTACGCCCTGGGCAGCGTTCTCAACCACGTGCTGATGCACCAGACCGTTATCGGCCAGGAGTGCCTCAAGCAGATGGAGATGGCCGGCGAATACCCCGACATGGTCATCGCTTGCGTCGGCGGCGGCTCCAACTTCGGCGGCATCGCCCTGCCCTTTCTCCATGAGAATCTCACCAAAGGAAAGAAGACCCGCATCATCGCCGTCGAACCGTCTTCATGCCCCTCGCTGACCAAGGGCCTCTATGCCTACGACTACGGCGACGTTGCCGGGATGGCCCCCATCGCCAAGATGTTTACCCTGGGCTCCAACTTCATGCCGCCCCCCGTCCACGCCGGCGGCCTGCGCTACCACGGCATGTCTCCCATCGTGAGCCACCTTAAGAAATTGGGGCTTATCGAGGCCCGCGCCGTGCTGCAGCTGCCCACTTTCGAGGCAGGCATCACGTTCGCCCGCAGCGAGGGCTTCATCAGCGCGCCCGAAACGAACCACGCCATCCGCGCCGCTATCGACGAAGCCATCAAGTGCCGCGAAACCGGCGAGAAGAAAGTCATCCTCTTCAACCACAGCGGCCACGGCCACTTCGACATGTCGGCCTACGACGCTTACCTTTCCGGCAAGCTCACCGATTACGAATATCCCGCCGAGAAGGTCAAGGAAGCGCTGTCCTGCCTGCCCCAGACCTAAATTTCCGGTACTCGACCGAACAAAAAGAGGGGCGGCCCCAGGCGGGCCGCCCCTCTTTTATCTTACCGGTTTCTTTTTAGGGTTTCTTCAGCATGCCCAGCGTGAGCTCGTGCCCTTCCAGCTTGAATTGTTCCTTGAATGCCCCTTCGGGCGGCGCCTGGGCGTATATCTCCCTGGAAAGGGTTTCGTGCTTGATATAGTCTGCGAAGCCTGCGAAGACTTCTTTCACGTAATCGTCGGAGACGAAATAGGTTTCTATGTAGTCCGCGATCTCGAAACCGGAGGTCTTGCGCATCGTCTGCAGACGGTGCACTATCTCGCGTGTCAATCCTTCCCTGGCAAGTTCCGGGCTGACGTGCGTATCCACGGCGACGCCGAGTTCCCCGTCCTCGCAGAAAACGCTGACCGTAGGACCGGCGACCGTGCCGGGTGTTAAGAACACCAGCGACTTCACGTTGAGTTCTTCCAGCACCTGGTCTTCGGAGCGCCTGAGGCCTGTTTTCTCAGCCTCCGAGCGCACACGGACCACGGCGGCGTCGAGCGGCTGCCTTACCTTGATGCCAGTCTGCGCCCTGGCGGCCCGGCCCAGGCTGGAGACTTTCATGGCCAGCCTGATATCGGCTGAAAGCTTCTCGTCTATAAGCGATTCGTCGGCCTTGGGGAAATCGCAGAAGTGCACGCTCTCCGGCGCGTCCGGATAAGCCGTCAAGACGAGGTTCCGGTAAAGCTCCTCGGCCAGAAAAGGCATGAAAGGCGCGAGCAGTTTGCTTAGGTTCACCAGGCACTGGTAAAGCGTCTGGTAAGCCGCCAGCTTGTCTGTGTCGCTTTCGCTCTTCCAGAAACGCCTGCGGGAGCGCCTGACGTACCAGTTCGAGAGGAAGTCTACGAACCGCTCGATGGCCCGCCCGGCGTCGGTGATGTTGTAGCCGTCCAGGTCTGCGGTGACCTCTTTCACCAGCTGGTTGAGTTCCGCGAGTATCCAGCGGTCCAGTTCGGAAGGCTGCTGGCGGGCCCGGTCTGCGGCAGGGTTGTAATTGTCGATGTTGGCATATGTGATGAAGAACGAATAGACGTTCCAGAGTATGAGCATGAACTGGCGGGTCACCTCGGATACCAGCTGCTCGGAAAAACGCCGCGCGTTGCCGGGAGGGGCGGCGGTGAACAGGTACCAGCGCAGGGCGTCCGCGCCGTATTTCTGAAGCACCGGCAGCGGCTCCACTATATTGCCGCGCGATTTGCTCATCTTCTCGCCCTGGCCGTCGAGTATATGGCCCAGGCAGATAACGTTGCGGTAGGCCGGCCGATCGAAAAGCAGGGTCGATATAGCGTGCAGGCTATAGAACCATCCGCGCGTCTGGTCGACAGCTTCGCAGATGTAATCGGCAGGGAACCGCCCGTCCTCGAAGATGCCGCGGCTTTCCGGGTCGAAAGGATAGTGCCACTGCGCTATCGGCATGGCTCCCGAATCGAACCAGCAGTCTATGACTTCCGAGGCCCGTTTCATGGGGCCGCCGCATTTAGAGCAGTTGAAAATGGCCTCGTCGACATAGGGGCGGTGCAGGTCGAGAGGGTCGTTCAGGCCGGTGAACCCGGGTTTGGCCCGAAGTTCTTCCAGGCCGCCGATGCATTCCTGTTCCCCGCACGTTTCGCACTGCCAGACAGGGAGGGGCGTGCCCCAGTAGCGTTCGCGGGAGAACGCCCAGTCGACGTTGTTGGCCAGCCAGTCGCCGAACCGGCCTTCTTTGATGTGTTCCGGATACCAGTTGATCTGCTCGTTGCCGGCTACCAGCCGGTCTTTGTGCATCGAGGTTTTGATGTACCACGACTTCTTGGCGTAATAGAGCAGCGGCGTGCCGCAGCGCCAGCAGAACGGGTAGGTATGGTGAACGGTTTCGGCCTTGAACAGGTTCCCCTTCGTTTTCAGGTCGGTGATGATTTCCTTGTCCGCGCTTTTAACGAACTTGCCGGCAAAGCTGTAAGTCCCGGTCATCTTGCCGCCCAGGTCCACGGGTTGCACGAAATCGAGGCCTTCGGTCCTTCCGGCGTCGAAATCCGCTTCTCCGAAAGCCGGTGCCACATGCACGATGCCGGTGCCGTCCTCCATGGTGACGAATGAACCGGCGATGACCCGGTAAGTGAGGCTCAGGTCGGGCGGCTCTATTTTCAGCACCGGGCTGGACTGGGTCCCCCCTGTCTGGAAGCGCCTTCTTTCAACACCGAATTCATGGGGGTTGTAAAGAGGGTTGTATCCGAGGCCGGCGAGGTCTGTGCCTTTTACGGTCGAGATCACCCTGGCCTCCCCGAGTCCGGTTTTCTCCAACCTGGCGCAGGCCAGTATCAGGTTTTCGTCAGCGAGCTCTACTACGGCGTAATCCGCGTCGGCGCTTACAGCCAGCGCGGTATTGCCGGGGAGGGTCCAGGGAGTGGTGGTCCAGGCCAGCAGGAAGGTCGGACGGCCTCCGCAGTTCCCGAGTTTCTCCTCGGATTCTCCTGTTACTCTAAACTTTATGTAAACAGAGGGGTCAGGGGTGTCGTCCTTGTAGCCTTGGGCCACTTCATGCGACGAGAGCGAAGTCCCGCAGCGGGGGCAGTGCGGGGTGACGCGGTATCCCTGGTATATCAAGCCCTTGTCCCACAGCTGTTTGAGTATCCACCAGCCGCTCTCGATATAGGTGTTGTTCATGGTGATGTAGGGGTGCTCGAGGTCCACCCAGAAGCCGATGCGCTCCGTCAGGGCGTCCCATTCCTTTAGGTATTTGAAAACGCTCTCGCGGCACTTGGCGTTGAACCTGGCTATCCCGTAGCGTTCGATGTCGGTTTTATTGGTGAAGCCGAGCTGTTTTTCAACTTCCAGCTCCACCGGCAGGCCGTGGGTGTCCCAGCCGGCGATGCGGGGGGCGAAATAGCCCTGCATGGATTTATAGCGCGGCATGACGTCCTTGAAAACCCTGGAGATAACGTGGTGGATGCCCGGGCGGCCGTTGGCCGTAGGGGGGCCTTCATAAAATGAGAAGCGCGGAGAGCCGCGGCGCTTTTCCACGCTGCGTTTGAAAACGTTCTTTTCCCTCCAGAATGCGAGGGTCGCCTCTTCCATCTGGGCGAAATTAGCCTTGCTGCCTACAGGTTTAAACATGCGCTGACCCCTTATAAAAAATAATCCCGTCCTTCGAGGACGGGAGATTCCCGCTGCCACCCCGCTTCCCGTTTTGAGGCGGGAGCCTGCCGGGCACCAACATGCCCTGCCGAAGTAACGGTCGGCGTCCGGCGCGGCTTACTCTCCTTGTATCAGGATTTGGGCCGGCAACTCGGGAGTGATTTTCAGAAAGGCGGCAGGGTCTGCTTTCACCGTATCAGACTCGCTTGCCCGCCGCTGTTTTCTTACTCTTCTCCGTCAGGGTCTTTACCGGGTATTAAATTGGCTTTATTATAGCACGCCCTGCTATTTGGGCTGGATGATCACCTTGCGGTCTTCGCCGAATCCCACGCTTTCCGTTATCACGCCCGGGTGCTCGGCCAGCGTCAGGTGGATGATGCGCCGCTCGTAGGCGGGCATGGGCTCGAGGGTGCAGGGATTGCCGTTGCGTTCCACCTGGTCGGCCACATTCCTGGCCAGCGTGCGGAGGCTCTCGTAACGGCGTTTCTTGTAGCCGTTCACGTCGAGCACCAGCGGGGCAGAATAGCCCGTCTGGCGCGTCACTATCAGCCTGGTGATGTATTGCAGGCAGGCGAGCGTCTGGCCGCGCCGGCCGATAAGTATCCCGAGGTCGTCTCCGGAGATATCGTAAACGATGGGCGCCTCGGATTTTTCGTCGTCATAGGAGGCGGACGTGTCGTTCTCGCGGAAAACGGAGGCGTCCAGGTCCATGAGATTCAGCATCGTTTCGAGGGTGTCCACGGCGCATGTCTCGATCTGCTCCCCGGCAGGGATGTGGTTGGCGTTCTCGGTGACCCGCACGCGGGCCGGCTCGGAACCGATACCCAGCAGGCCGGATTTGCCCTCGGAGATTATCTCTATCTCAGCCTGTTCAAGGCTTAAACCCAGTTGTTCCAAAGCCCGCTCGGTGGCTTCTTCCACCGTTCTGGCGCTTACCTCGATCTCTTTCATTTCAATCCCTTTCTGCTCAACGTGTCCGCCCGCAGGCGGGGATGAGGCAGGGGTTCTATTTTTTAAGTTTGGTCGGCTGGTTCTTGGCGGTTGGGATGAGCGCCATCACCTGGGCGGGAAGGGTTTGCAGGCCGCCCCATCCGCTGAAGAAATACTGCATGGCGATACGGACCACCGCGTTGATGACCCAGTAGAGTGCGAGGCCGCTCGGAACGCTGATGGAGAATATACCGAACATGATAGGCATCATCACCTGGGTAAGCTGTGCCTGCTGGGCCATCTTGGGGTCGGTAGAGGTCTGGGTGGTCATCTTCTGCTGCAGCCACATGCTGGCGCCGACCAGGATGGCGAGCAGATAGTCTGAAGAACCCAGGTTCAGCCACAGGAAATGCACGTTGAGGGGCATGGCGGCGAAAACAACCGGCCAGGCGTAAAGGTTCTTGGCCAGGTTGAGGAAACTCTCGGGCGTTACGGCCATGACGCCGCGGATGCCCTGGTAGAGCGCGATCCAGATAGGTGTCTGCAGAAGGGTAGGCAGCAGGCAGCCGGCCGGGCTGACGCCCGATTCACGGTAGAGGCGCATCTGCTCGGAGGCCAGCATCTTGGCATCCTTGGCGTGTTTTTTCTGCAGTTCGGCCAGTTTCGGCTGCATGTCCTGCATGGCCTTGGTGGCCTTCATCTGTTTCAGCGTCAGGGGGTACATCACCGCGTTGATGATAAGCGTCAGCACGATGATGGAAAGCCCGAAGCTGTTTCCAAGGTAATGGGAAAGTGCTATCAGCACATTGGTCATGGGCTGAAGGATTATAAGGTTCCAGATCTGGCCTATGTTCAATTTATAAACCTTTCTACTTGGTCACAGTAATGGTAGTAGGCACGACGCTTGTTACCACGACCGTCGTAGCGACGATTGAAGTCGGTGTACCTGTGATGGCGCCCAGCGAAAGGGACTTGGCCGCGCCGGTGGCCGCATCCATCGCGTACATCTTGTCTTCGAGCAGGGTATGGATGAATACCGTATCGCCCTGCGCGGAAAGCTGGGAATTGACGGTTGCGCTGCCCTGTTTGTCGCTCAGCCTGAAGTCGAGCAGCAGGGTCTTGGTCCCTGCCGCTGCGTCCAGCGAGTAGACCTTGGCTTCCTGGGTGGCGACGATGACTTTGCCGGCGACCACGACCGGGGACGAGGAAACGGCGTCGCCCACGTCGAACAAACCCGCTGAAGTGCCGTCCTTGATATTTACCGCGTAGACCTTGCCGTCCATGCAGGGGGCGTACAGGACGCCGTTAGAGATGACGGGGGTGGCGAAGAACCATTCACGGGGGAAGCTGCCGTTTGTGCCGGACGCTGGGAACTGCCATTTAAGGCTCCCGGTCGCTTCGTCGACGGCATAGATGCGGCGGTCGAATGAAGTTATGTAGACCACCCCGTCGGCGACGACGGGTGTCGAGACGACGGCGCCCTTGGCGTCGAAGGCCCATTTTTCTTTGCCGGTGGCCGCATCGACGGCATAAACCTTTTTATCGAAAGAACCCGCGAAAACCGTCCCGTTATCTACGGCGGGTGTGCACCATATCTTGCCGCCGGTGGCGAATCTCCAGGCGACTGCCAGCGTTTTGCCGTCCAGCGCGTACAGGTTGCCGTTCGAAGAGCCTACGAATACCTTGCCTCCGCCGGCGGTAACGCCGCCCACGATGGGTTTGGAGTCGTCGGTGTCGAGGGTGGCATTGCTGTTTTCAGCCTGTTTGGAGATGCTGTAGCTGTATATCTTGCCGTTATAGCCGGCCACGTAGATGTAATCCCCGGCGACCGCCGGTGTCCCGTAAACAGCCACCAGGGTGGAACCAGCGGAGCAGCTGAGGAACCCGCCGGACGCCGCTGTGCCCTCGACGGCCGAGGCCCACTGCTGGGTCCCGGAGGTCGTCATGGCCACGAGCTGGCCCTGGCTTGAAACGGTGTAAACGCTGTCCCCCGATACAGTTCCGCCCGCCCAGCCGGCCGCCACGGCGGTGGAGGAGCATCCGGAAAGCGTTACAAAAATTGCCAGCAGGGCGAGCCCGGTGCCGGCGAATGACGCGAACAATTTTTTCTTCAAGGCAAAATCCTTATCTGACTCTCATCGAACAGGCTTTTCAGGTACCGGATCGTATCCGCCCTCGTGCCAGGGATGGCAGCGGGCGATGCGCCGGGTACCCATCCAGACTCCCTGTATGAGCCCGAATCTGGAGATGGCTTCAAAAGTATACTGCGAACACGTTGGAGAGTACCGGCAGGTGGAGGGCAGGACCTGTGAAATGGTCACCTGGTATAACCTAATGGCCCCGAGTGCAATCTTTTTTATCATCTGTCGCTGCCAGCAAGCCGGCCTGTGCCAGCAAATTTAAAACCGTTTGCCTGAGTTCCGTGAACTCCGCCGATGCCGTTTTGGGCCTGGCGCTGATAACGATGTCGGCCCCGGGTTTGAGGGAAAGCCCGCGGATTATCTCCCTCAGGCGGCGCTTGACCCTGTTGCGTATCACCGCTCCCCCGACCCGCTTGCTTACTATAAAGCCGCACCTGGCAAGCGGTAGACCGGTTTGGCAGCTTTTGAGTCCTAACAGCCCGCCGCCAATCCATCTGCCCTGCCCGTGTACGCGGGCGAAATCCTGCGGTTTGGTAAGGTGCTGCTCCCCTTTCATACGTTCATCCGGTTGAAAACTAACCCGAAAAGAACAGGAAGCAAATCGGATAAGCCCGTTTCCGGGCTTAAACTACGGTCAATCGGATGCGGCCTTTAAGGCGCCGTGACTTCAAAACGCCGCGCCCTCCGCGGGTCGCCATGCGCTTGAGAAAACCATGCTCGCGTTTTCGCGGTATCTTCTTCGGTTGATAAGTCCTCTTTGGCACTTTTACTCCTCGATAAAGGCCTTATGGCCTTAGATTCAAATTTTTAAGCCGAAGCTTCGGTTTCAACCGAAGGCGGCACGGCTGCGGGCGCTGCTGCTGCCTCAACGGGTTTGTTCTCGACGGGGGGAACGGGGTTGAGGTTCAGCGGGGGCACCATCCCCTGCAGGTGGATGTGTTCGGGAACGAAAGGCAGGAGGGCCATGTGCCGGGCCTGCTTGATGGCCAGGGCCAGCACGTGCTGGTGGCGGTTGCAGGTGCCTGTGCGGCGGCGGGGTTCGATCTTGCCGCGGTCCGAGATAAACCTGCCGAGCAGGCCGGTGTCCTTATAATCGATGATCTTGGCCCTGCTGGCGCAGAAAGGGCATACTTTCTTTTTGGGAGCGAACTTACTTCCCGTCCATTTTCCGGGGGGGCGCCTTCCCATCGGTCTTGCAGCTGTTTTCATTTCAACCACGGTATTATGTATCTCCTAATTCAAAAATCTTTATTGGCGGCCTGCTAGAAAGGCAGGTCTCCGGAATCTCCGGATTCGGGCTCTTCACCCTTGGGTTCAGCCGCGCTGCCCTCTCCACCCTTGTCGAGGAAAAGGACCTGGCTGGCGATAACTTCCGTGCGCGAGTGCTTCTGGCCGTCGGTGCCGTCCCATGTGCGGGTCTGAAGCCTGCCCTCGACATAAACCAGTTTACCCTTGGTGAGGTACTGGTTGCACAGTTCCGCGAGCTTGCTCCATGCTACGACGGAAAACCATTCGGTTTCCTTCTTTTTTTCACCTTCGGGCGTATTGTACGTCCTGTTGGTGGCCACGGAAAAAGAGGTCACGGGACTGCCCGAAGGGGTGAACCGCATCTCAGGGTCCTTCCCCACGTTGCCGATGAGCATGACTTTGTTAAGGCTTGCCATTGGGCGGGGCCCCCTCTATTCCAGGTTCTTGAGCAGGTAGCGGATTATCTCTTCGGAGATATTGAGCCTTGTCTCCAGTTCCGGGCTTTTTTCCGGTTTCAGTTTGAACAGAAACAGGAAATAATGCCCTTCGTTGAAGTGCTTGATCTGGTAAGCGAGTCTGCGCTTGCCCAGAGGCTTAACTTCAGCGATGGTGCCGCCGAGTCCGGTTACGAACGCGCTGATATTGGAGGTGGAGGTGCCCAGTTGCTCCTCGGTCCACTCCGGTTTGATTACCAGCATCAGTTCATAATTCCGCTGACCATCGGCGCTGCTGGAGGCACCGGCAGGCTTGGCTACTTTAGTTTTTTTGATGACCACGAACTCTCCCTAAAGCAAACGAAATTTTGATTATTATACCATAACGAGGGTAAAGAGCAAACTTGTTGACACACACGCCCCGGCTTTGATAGACTTAAATGCTTTTGAGTGGCCCCGTGGTGTAGCGGTCTAACATGCCACCCTGTCACGGTGGAGATCACGGGTTCGAATCCCGTCGGGGTCGCCAGTAAATCCCAGCCTTTTGAACACTCGAAAGTCCTTTTTTACTCCCCTGTATTTCGTCGATAGTCTTTCCTGTTATTATACCGCGCCAACGCGCGTTTTTCGAGATGGATTTATGAGCAAAAAACGGGTGATAGTCATCGGCGGCGGTGCCGCCGGAATGATGGCCGCGGGACGCGCGGCCGAGAGCGGGGCGGATGTGCTCCTGCTGGAAAAAACCGGGTCGCGGGGCGCCAAGCTCCTGCTTGCCGGCGAAGGCCGCTGCAACCTCACCAACACGCGTGAACTTGCCGATTTCATCGAGGCCTACGGGCCGAACGGCCGTTTTTTATACCGCGCTTTCGACCTCTTTTTCCGCGAAGAACTCCTCGAATTTCTCGGCCGCTTCGGCGTGGGAACCGTCAACGAGATAGACGGGCGCATATTCCCCGCCTCGAATTCCTCTGCCGACGTTCTGAAGGCCTTCGAGGCCTACATGCTGGAAAATCGCGTGCGCCTGGAGACGGGCAAAGAGGTTGACGCCATCATCGTTTCGGAAGGCCGCGTAACGGGTGTCAGCGCCGGCGGCGCAGAATATCCTGCCGAATCGGTGGTCATCGCCACGGGCGGCGCTTCCTACCCTGCCACCGGTTCAACAGGCGCCGGGTATCGCCTGGCCGGGGCCGCCGGCCACCGCATCGTCCGTATAAGGCCCGCTTTGGTCCCTCTCGCCGTTTGCGACGTGGAAGCCGTTAAGAACATGCAGGGGGTCAGCCTGAGCGGTGTGCGCCTGACTGCCTTCGCCTGCAACGCCCTCGAGATCCCCTGCGGGGGCGTCTTGCGCGACGCCGGGCGCGGCATACCGGGCAAGAGCCCGAAACCCCCCGTGGTAGAAAGCCGTATAGGCGACGTTATCTTCACCCATTTCGGGTTGAGCGGCCCGGGCGTGCTCAAGATCAGCCTGGCGGTGGCAGACGCGCTCGAAAACGGGCCTGTCAGCATCGCCATCGACCTGCGGCCGCGCCTCACCTGGGAAGAGATGAGGGTCGAGATCCAGAAGCGTTTCGACCGCTTCAGTAAAAGGAATTACCGCAATATCCTGCTGGAACTCCTGCCTCCCAAGCTGGTGGACCCTTTCCAGCGCATGACCGGGGTGCCAGCCGAAAAGGTGGGCTCGCAGATAAACGCCGAAGAACGCGAGCGGCTGGTGAAGCTGATAAAATGCCTTTCATTTGTGGTAAAAGGCCCGTTTTCGCTGGCTTCGGCCATGGTCACGGCCGGCGGGGTGGCCCTCCCCGAGATAGATCCGGCCACTATGCAGTCAAAGCTGGTGAAAGGCCTCTATTTCGCCGGTGAAGTGATGGACATCGACGGGGAAACAGGGGGGTTCAACCTTCAGGCAGCCTTTTCGACGGGGCGCCTGGCAGGCGAAAGCGCGGCGGCGGAAGATTAGTTATTATGGACAACAACGACGATGTCATTTATTGTTTTTTCGGGCCAACCGCCCTCCAAAATATTGGAGCTGGATCCCGGATGTCCCTCCGGGATGACAGTGTCTCTAAAAGCTGACCGCTGACCGCTGATAGCTGATAGCTTTATTCACAGCACCTTTATGTCAAACTGCTCCAGCACCCGGCAAACCGCGAAAAGCGGCAGACCCACCACGTTGAAGAAATCCCCCTCGGTGCGTTCCACGACCGCTGCTCCCATCCCCTGTATGGCATAAGCCCCGGCTTTGTCCAGCGGCTCGCCGGTCTTCACATAGGCGCCGATCTCGGCGGCGGTCAGGTTCTTCAGGTATACGAGCGTTTCAACCGATTCGGTGACGCATTTCAAACTTTCGGTGTCCATCACGGTGAAACCCGTGATGACGCTGTGCCAGCGGCCGCAGAGCATGGCAAGTATCTCCCGCGCTTCTTTGGCATCACCGGGTTTCCCTATGATGCGGTCTTCGAACACCCCCAAAGTATCCGCGGCCAGGACTACGGCGTCGGGATGGCGGGGGGCGGCCGCTTTGGCTTTTTCGATGGACAGGCGACGCGCCAGATCGTGGGGCGCCAGGCCGGGGCCGGCTTCCTCAGGATAGCCGCTGGGATCGACCGTGAAATCAAGGCCGAGCTGGCGCAACAACTGTTCGCGCCTGGGGGATCCCGAAGCCAGTACGAGTTTTCTCATTTATCCATCCCGAATACCGACGTTAAAAAACTTTTTACCCTTCTGCTTATAGTCTGGTACCGCATCCAGACGGTTATGTGCTTTCCCGGCAGCCAGAGTATAGTCCCCCTCCCGGTGGCATTCCAGAGGTCGTTAGCACTTTCCGGCGGGATAATTTCGTCGCTTTTGGCGTTTATCATAAGCAAGGGCCGGCCCTTTAGTGCTTCGGCGTATGTCAGCGGATCGCTCAGGAAAGATTGATGCGCCGGTTTGGCACGGTCGAAACCAACTCTGGCGACTTCTTCGAGAAAGACGCTATATTCGGCAAGCAGCTTGTCGTGGTCCAGAGCAGGTCCCGGGTATCTTGAGCGCATCGCCGCGCTTATCCGGTTGATGTTTATCGAGTTGCCGCCGCATTCGATGAGGACTCCTGCGGAAATCCGCTTGTCCCTGCCCATGGCGATGGCCGCGGCGAATGAGCCGAAACTGATACCGAGGGCTCCGAAACGCATTGGGTCCGCCTCTGTGCGCTTTTGCGCCCAGTCTAATATCTGCCGGGTCTCGATGACGGACACGCGGTAGGTGTCGAACCATTCTTCGGGAGACAGCACATTCGGGCTCTTTGCGAGTTTCGGCGTGCGTGACGGATAGACGACGAGCCGCGGCACGAAACAGGCGATGCCGGTGTCGGCGAGTGTTTTTGCCATGAATGTCGGGGGTATGACGCTGGTGCGGCCCATCCCGTGCAGAAGGACCACGAACGGGACGGGGCGGCAGGCTTTAGGCCGGTAGTACTCGGCGGTCACGATGTCGCTGCCGATAAGCCTCGGCACAGCGGCGGATGTGAAAGACACTTTGAAAACGTCGTGAAGCGGGTTGGAACGCACCGGGTCGAGTTGGAAATTGCCGGTGCCTTGCCTGTAATCGAAGGGGTTCATTCAGCGGGTAATTTTAGCGGAGGCGCCCGTTTTGCGCAACCGGGTTTCGTTTATGAGGGATCATAGTCATTGCGGGGAGCAAGGGTGGTGTCATCCCGGGCCGTGACCCGGGATCCATTTCAATCCTGCATGTTGGGCTGAAAGCCCGACATGCTATATATGTCAATTGAGAGCGTCTTCTATCCCGGCGTTTTATAAAGCTGATCGCTGACCGCTGACAGCTCGTTTACCCGAACCGCTCCGATTTCCACGGGTCGGCGTTATTGTTGTATCCGCGCGTCTCCCAGAAACCCGGTTTGTCCACGGCGCTGAATTCGATGCCGGTAACCCATTTGGCGCTCTTCCAGAAGTATTTCTGTGGCACTACCAGTCGCATGGGACCGCCATGCTCCGCCGGGAGCGGCGTGCCGTCGTGCTGATACGTGAATATCACGTCGGGCTGGAGAAAATCGGCCAGCGACAGGTTACTGGTGAATCCGTTGTCGGCGTGGATGATAACAAACTTGGCGTCGGGCTTGAGAGTGACGAGCCCGGTCACCGTTTTCGACCCGAACCCGTCCCAAAGGTTGTTGAGCCGCGTCCAGGTTGTGACGCAGTGGATGTCCGAGAACACCTTTTCAGACGGGAGGGCCATGAATTCGGAATAACTGAGCGTCAGTGGGGCCGAGACCTCCCCGGTGATGGAGAAGGTCCAGCCCGTCGTGTCGATGGCTGCTGCGTTTCCTTGCCCTTCCAGCGGCCACGTGCCGGTTTCGGTCTGCCCGGGCGGGATGCGGTTGGCCCGCAGGACGTCGGGGCTGTATATAACTCCAGGCAGCTGTGAGATGGTGGTGGGTGGTGAAGAGGTCTTGCCCGGGACCCCGAAACAGCCGGAAAGGAGGGCCGGGGAGGCCGCCGCCGTAACGGCGATCAGCGCCCCTGCTCCCTTTAAGAAATCCCTGCGTGATACCTTTTTATCTAGCATACTTTTTCTATAACCGGTGTCCATTTTCCCCGGTAGACCGGGGTTATTTCTTGTTTGTCGGCCCGACAAAATGATGGAAGTGGATTGTCGGGTCAAACCCGACAATGACATGCAAGAAGATGTTGTGTCATCCCGGGCCGTGACCCGGCATCCATTACCATCCTGCCTGTCGGGCTTTTAGCCCGACAGGCTACAGATGTTATTTGAGGCGTTCTCTAAAAGCCGATAGCTGACAGCTGACCGCTTCGCTTATTTCTTCTTGTATGCTTCGGCGCAGGCCTTGGCATGGAAAGCGAGTTTCTGTCCTTTGATGGTTTCGGTGTAGGGCTCATACGCGATCACGCCCTCGCAGAAAGCGCAGCGCGGGAATTTCATCGACTTCAAAGCATCGGCGCAGGCCTTGGCGTGGAACTGCATCTCTTTCCCGCCGATCGTCTCGGTGTAGGGTTTGTACATGATGGCGCCGCCGCAGAAAGCGCACTTTTCCTCTACCATTTTCTTTTCAGCCATGATTTTTCCTCCTGACCAAATTTTGCCGGTAAATCCGGCTGACTGCCGGACGCTGACAACTTCCTTTAGGATATTCCTATGTTCGTCAAATAATCATAACATTGGGGGGCTAATAGTTAAATAGTTATGACGTAAAACATGTTTATTAATGACCAAACGAGTGTTATTCTGGATCCCCGAGGCATAGCTCGGGGATGACATTGATGTTTGTCGGGTGCTTTCCGACAAAGTTAAGGAAATGGGTTGTCGGATCGAGTCCGATCCGCCTATGCGGAACGGGGTTGGGTGGTGTCATCCCGGAGCGCACATCCGGGATCCAGAGTATGGCACCTGGCTCTGGATTGTCGGAGCAAGTCCGATCCGCCCAGGCGGAACGCGTGAGGGGGAGTATTAGAGTTTGACGGTGTGTTATCATTTTATTAAAAGGTTTTCAGGAGGATATTTATGGACATCATCGATGCCATTTACGGCAGGTTCAGCGCGCGCGCCTACAAACCCAGGGCTATCCCGAAAGAGACGCTGATGAAGATCTTCGAGGCGGCCGTCCGCACTCCTTCGTGGGCCGACAGCCAGCCCTGGGAAGTTTACCTGGCCGCCGGGGCGACACTGGATAAACTGCGTAACGCCAATCTCGAACTCTTTAAATCGGGCGCCCCCCGCGCGTTTGAGGTCCCTGGGCCGGCGAAATGGCCTGACGACGCACAGGGTCGCATCGAGCGCAATATGGGCGAACGTTTAAGGGAACTCGGGCTCGACCGCGAAGACAAGGCCGGGCGCCAGAAGCTCGTCGAGGGCAATTTCAGGTTCTTCAACGCTCCCGCCGTCGCTTTCCTGTGCATGGACAAGACCCTGTCTTCATGGTCGTCTTTCGACATGGGGGCTTTCTCGTACGGCCTGATGCTGGCGGCGATGGAGTTCGGAGTGGATTCCGTGCCGGCTGTGATGATGGTTTCTTACCCGGACCTGGTCCGCGAAACGCTCAAAATCCCGGCCAACCTCACCATCCTGTTCGCGGTCGCCCTGGGCTACCAGGATGACGCCGACCCTCTCAACAAGTTCCGCAGCGTCCGCCGCCCGGCGGATGAGGTCGTGCATCTCTTCGGGGTTTAGGATTTGATGATGTAAAAAAAGACCCGCGAAAGCGGGTCTTTTTTTACGTGTCATCCTAAGCCGGAACCCGGGGTCCATTTTCCCTGGGAGCCTAAGAGTCATTTGTTGTTTGTCGGGTGCCTCCCGATAAAGTTAAGGATGTGGATTGTCTGATCACTCGAGCCTCGAGTGCAAGAACACCCGAGCCTCGGGTGCGAGAACCTCGGGGAACATCCCAAGGCCTCGGGGAACAACCCGAGGCAAGCCCGACAATGACAGGGAGTGGAGGATGGGTCATCCCGACCGGCGAGTCGGGATCCAGAATATGTACCCAGACTCTGGATTGTCGGGTCAAGCCCGACAATGACAAGTGGCGGGTAGGTACCCGCCACTTGTTGAACGCTGAACGCTGACAGCTTTGTGCTACTTTTTCTTCGCGGCCGTTTTCGCGGCGGCTTTCTTAGGCGCGGGTTTGACGGGGGCCTTGGCCGCGGCCTTCTTCTTGGGTTTCATGGGCTCGTCGCAGCATATAAGCACGCGCTCTTCTGCGTAGCCTGTCACTTCATCGATGACCACCGAAAGACCGCAAACGTAGCATTCGAGCTTATCGCCCTTTGCGATTTTGGATGCCGCGGCTTTCTTGGCGGGGGCCGCTTTTTTAACGGGTGCTGCCTTGCCTTTGGCGGCGGCTTTCTTCACGGGTGCTGCAGGTTTTGTCACCATTTCTTAACCTCCGATAAAGAATACTGCCTTATGTTAAGGCGTGGTCTATAAAATAATCATAAAATGCGGGGCATAATAGTTAAAAAGTTATCAAGTATTCAGGAAAACAGCGTTCGGCTGTCAGCTTTCAGCTTTCAGCAATCAGCTAGGAGGCGAGGATCGGATGGTGTCATCCCGGGCCGAGACCCGGGATCCAGGATATGGTACCCAGACTCTGGATTGTCGGAGCCAGTCCGATCCGCCTGGGCGGAACAACCACACCTTATTCTGGATCCCCGAGTCACAGCTCGGGGATGACATTGTTAAATGCCATTATTTACGATACACATCCCTGCGGTTGCCGACCCTCACTATCCACACTGTCAGATTGAAGTCTTGAATGGAATAAACGATACGGTACATCCCCTGGCGCACGCGATATCTTTCTTGTCCCGGCAGCTTTTCGCATCCCGGAGGGCGAGGGTTGATCGCCAGTGGATCTATCTGCCGCAAGATCCTGATGACATCTTTTTTGGGGAAGGCCCGTAAATCTTTTTCTACCGAAGCCTTGAAGAAAACTTTATATGCGGCCATCGAGCTTTAACTTTTTGACCATTTCTTCGTAACCGATCAAAGGCTCTGCGGTCCTCTCATCGAAAGCAGCCAGGTCTTCGGCATCTTCGCTTAGGGACACTTTAACGGCGTCGTTTATCATCTCAGATATGGATTTGGAAGTCTCGACTGATTTCATCCGCAGGGCTTTGTGCAAGTCCTGGTCCATATATATCGTGGTCCTTTTTGTTTGATTGGCCATCGTTACCCCCCTTGATTAACCGCCATCAAAACATTATAGCGTTACAACGTCATAACGTCTATACAGAGGCCCGGTGTCACCAGTTATTGCTTGTTTGTCGGGCCGATAAAGTTAAGGAAATGGATTGTCGGATCACTCGAGCCTCGAGTGCAAGAACACCCGAGCCTCGGGTGCGAGAACCTCGGGGAACATCCCAAGGCCTCGGGGAACAACCCGGGCAAGTCCGACAATGACACGAGAGGGGTGGAGGTGTCGGAATTCCCGTACCAAACCCCTACTCACCCCTGTCATCCCGGGCCGTGACCCGGGATCCATTTACCCGAAGGCGAGGGGTATTTATTGGTTGTTTGTCGCCCCGACAAAGTTAAGGAAATGGATTGTCGGATCACTCGAGCCTCGAGTGCAAGAACCTCGGGGAACAACCCGAGGCGAGTCCGACAATGACAGGAGAACGACAGCTGACCGCTGAAAGCTGACAGCCGGTTTATGCTACAATTTTATTCGATGTCCAATGTCCGGCGGGTAGCCAAAAACTTCGTCGCGCTCACTATCTCCCAGCTTGTGGCGATGGGCCTTGCGCTGGTGCTGGTCATCCTTATCACGCGCTACCTGGGCAGCGACAGCTACGGAAAGCTGGGAGTGGGGATGGCGGTAGGTGCCATCCTGACCATATTCGCACCGCTCGGCCTCGACCAGCTCATGATACGCGAGGTGGCCCGTGACAAGGCCACCGCCGCCAAATACCTCGGCAATGTCCTGGTCCTTGAAAGCCTGCTTTCCGTCCCGTGTTTCGGGCTTATCGCCCTCGCGGCCCGCATCATGCGCCTGCCGCCCGAATCCGCCTCCATCCTCTACATCGCCGGGGGATATTACATCCTCGTCAGCCTCGGCGGCGATATCAAAAACATCTTCCAGGCCTACGAGAAGATGGAGTACATCGCCATTCTCGGGACTATCCGCAGCGTCGTGACGGTCGCTATCGGCACCGCCGTCCTACTGCTGGGGTACGGGATAGTGGCCGTTACGTGGGCATATTTCGCGGCGGCCGCCCTCGACCTGTTCCTGACCCTGATGGTGAGCATGAAACGCTTCGTGCGCCCCAGGCTCGAGATCGACTTCGTCTTCTGGAAGCAGAAGCTGACACTGGCCCTGCCTTTCGCCATACTGGCTTTCATCACCGCCACCTATGCGCAGGTAGATGTCGTCATACTGCGGGCATTCCAGAGCGACGACGCGGTCGGCTGGTACAGGGCCGCGACTGCCCTGGCCTACAACTTCGGGTTCATCCCGTCGATGCTCGCTTCGACCATATTCCCGATGATGTCCCGCTTCCACGTTTCCTCGAAGGAGTCCCTGAAGTTCACGGTCCAGAGAGCTTCCAAATACCTGATGGTGCTGGGGTTCCCCCTGGCGACGGGGATCGCCATGTTGGCCGGGCCGATAATTACCCTTTTCTATGGAGCGGTTTTCAGCCCTGCCGTGCCGGCACTGCGCATCCTGGCTGTCTACATCCCGTTCAGTTTTCTGAACTCGGTGCTGGGGATAATGCTGTTCTCGATGGACAAACAGCGCCTGCGCCTTTATATCTACCTGGCGAGCACAGGGGCCCGCATCCTGCTGAACCTGTTCTTCATCTGGAAGCTGAGCCTTACGGGGGCGGCTATCGCCATCGCGGGCAGCGAGGCATTGCTCTTCGGTCTGAATTACTATTTCGGTCTGAAGCACGCGCCTGGGCTGAAGCTGTTCAACCTGGCGCTCAAGCCGCTCGCCGCGAGTGCGGGCATGGCAGCCATCATATTCGTCATTAAAGGGCAGGAGATAGTGGTCGTCATCATCGCTGCGGTGATAGCCTATTTTGCCCTCTTTTTGGCCCTCGGGGGCTTTGACCACGACGACCGGTCCATGATCAAGGACATCTGGCGGGGCGTAAGCGGAAAGTAGCAAATCCCCAGTTTGTCCCCCAGTTGTCATTGCCGAGCGTCGAGCCTCGGCAATCCAGAGTACACTTAAGTCGCATCTTATCAGCCTCATTCCCTCCATTTTCATTCCCCTTTTTGCGACCATTGCCGACTATTCCCTACCAACGAAACTTTGTCACCGCAGGTGCCTGAGCTCCGTGTTTACATCATCCATGTCGAATTCATTCGGGTCAAAGTAGCCGCCGATCCATTCCAGCTTTTCCTCATGTTCTTCGTGGTCCGGGTCCGACATGATCACCAGGAAATCGTAGTATCCCGGTATGCTGCCGCAGTCTTCAGGAGGAGCGGCGCGGGCGCCCGCGATACAACGGGCCCTGGTCGCTTCGCTCTCGATCTGTTTTTTTAAGGTGATTATGTGTACCCAGCTATCGCCCATGTCGTACTCGTACCTGAAGGATTTTCTCCCCCCGCCGAATATCTCCTCCAGTGTGATCTTGGACTCGTCAAGAACCCTGGCGTCAAATTCCGGACTCAGCTCGCTGTATTCCTTGCCTGCTATTCTGAACATATGCAGGTGAGCATCTGACCAGCCGAAGGCTATCTGTATTATTTCATGCAGGCGTTTGAGAGTGGAATGGGACGGTACCTGGATGCGGCGCCAGATATGCGGCTCTATCCCGTCAAGTTCTACCCTGAGTTCGTACAACATCTGCCGGCCTCCCAGCCTCAAATTACCTGCCATTCTACAACGGCGAGCCGCCGGTGTCATTGCCGAGCGCCGAGCCTCGGCAATCCAGGATGAATCTGCGACGCGGGGATCAATAAATCCCCCCTTTCCCAACGAGAGTGGATCCTGGATCCCTCGAGCCTCGAGGACAAGAACCTCGGGGAACAGCCCGAGGCCCGGCTCGCGGGCCGGGATGACCCCACATCCCTCCTCTATCATTATCGGACTTTGCTTAGACCATCCACTTCCACCATCATTAGATCTGATAGCTGAAGGCTGACAGCTGATCGCTTGCTTCATTATGTCAATCATTTTGTCTTTTCCAGGGAAACGAATCGGTCCCGCAGGCACTAAGTCATTCGTCGATTCGTTTTTCGTTGTGATAGAACGAATACCTTTTAAAAGCAGGACTGTGATTTAACCAGAGTATTCTAAGGCCCCCCCGGCGTCCCCGTACGATTCATGTTATGAAGATCTGAATCTTCGAATAAGGTCGGAAGCACTTTCCCTTTTGTCCGCCATCCTCATTCGGCTGAGTTCTTCTTGCCCCTCCCTATAGTTCCGAAGACGTTTCTCCTCCTCGGCTTTTTCCTTCAACTCCATATCGACGATGAGCATCTTGGTGAGCAAGGAGAGGGCCATCAAAAGAGCAGGGAAGTTCTCGTTGGGGCTGTTGGCTATCGCCAGGATTTTCAGGCGCAGGAGGGCTATTTCCTGATCGAGGGCCTGAACGCCGTGGGCCGCCTCAAGAGCGTTTGCCTGCTCCATTGTGAGTTCCCTCGAATAAAATCCATGTGACCGTGCATTCCTATTGCCGGGTTGGGCACCGCGTTTTTTCTTCTCTAATTCTATGTCTACTGCGCTCATAATCTAATAGTAGCACAAATGTTCTGACAACACGAACATTATTGAGTGAATTAGAATGGCGACGCAAAATTACCAAGTTTTTACCAAAATTAAAGGGATTTGATTTATTTGTAATATTCACTGAAAAATACATTGAAATTAGAGATTACAAGTGCTTGAATATTGTGTCATTATCACCTATAATAGCTCAGATGTTCTATTAGGATTCTGGAAAGTAAAAAAAGTGTTCCACCCCCGGAAATACCAATTTTAAAAAGTTGATATAAAGCATGACTACAGCGAAATCGCATAAAAAAGCAACTCAAATTGCATTCATAGATTTATTTGCAGGATTGGGCGGAACAAGGATTGGCCTCGAAAGGGCCATTCAAAAAGCGGGTTTAAAGAGCAAATGCGTTTTCACTTCAGAAATAAAACCTCATGCTATCTCCGCGTACAAGAAAAACTTTAATAATGAAGATGTTCATGGAGACATTACTATTATCGACGAATCTGAAATACCTAATTTCGATATTTTAATGGCCGGTTTCCCTTGTCAACCTTTTAGTTCTGCTGGTTCGCGCAAGGGATTTCTTGATACACGAGGGACTTTATTTTTTGATATTGAGAGAATTCTTGCTGCAAAAAAACCGACGGCATTTCTTTTAGAAAATGTCGAAGGGCTTAAAACTCATGACCGAATTGACACAACAAAACCGATTGGTAGAACCCTTGAAACGATTCTTGCTCGGTTACAGAATCTTGGATATAAAGTTACCTGGAAGATCCTTGACGCGAGCTTATATGGTGTTCCTCAAAAGAGGAAACGTATTTATATCGTAGGTACTAAGGATTCAGTTGTCGATCTTGATAATCTCCCGGAAAAACCTTCTAAATTTGGGGATGTATTAGAGAAGGATGTCAATCGAGATAAATACCTTGAAACTAGATTTACTAAACAATTATTGGCTCATTACAGTCTGGCTGAATTAAAAGGTAAACAAATCAAGGATAAAAGAGGTGGCGATAATAATATCCACAGCTGGGATATTGAGATCAAGGGGAAGGTAAGCATAGAGCAAAAAGAACTATTAGAAGAAATCTTAAAACAAAGGCGTAGGAAATCATGGGTTTCAGGCAAAGGTTTCGGTTGGTCGGATGGTATGCCTCTTACGTTAGCTGAAATCAAAACATTTTATCAAAAACCACAAACGATTTTTAAGTATGATCCAAATTACGACGAGCACAAATATAACGATGAACTAAAAATGATGCTTGATGATCTAGTGACCAAGGGTTATATGGTAAAAGAGAAACCTAAAAAAGCCCCAGATTCTTATGAACAGGGTTACAATATTGTGGCTGGTAAATTAAGCTTTGAAATTAGCCACATTTTAGATCCTGAGAAACCCACTCCAACTTTGGTAGCTACTGACGTTACCCGGTTGGCCGTCGTAGATGAAATTGGTTTGAGGCGATTGGAGGTTAAAGAAGGTTTGAAATTATTTGGGTTTCCTGAAGACTATCAATTAAATGATGTAATAAATTATGGCGAAGCCTTTGATTTACTCGGGAATTCAGTCAGTGTTGGGGTAATTGAATTGGTAGCTTCAAGATTAATTAAAGCGATGAACCAGTAGTTGAGTGATATGACCGTTTTACGGTTTCCTCCCACTCATTTGCAGTTGCAGGATCACCATTATATTTCGCCAGGGTATCCTTGATTCCTGTCACGAAACAATGTCTGTCTTGAAACGGCTGAAAACCCCTTGAGTTGGTTTTAAAGTTATATGGCCGTATATTTACGATTTTTCCCTGCTTGACTTGCGTTCTTATTGGATATTTAGCGCTCGGACATGAAATTTCCCAGATTTTTTTTAGCCAAATCCCTTTTATTTGCACTTTACCATGGCTTAATAGATAACCCATTATTAGATAATCGGCATCCAAGCGATGAGCCTTTTCCTTAAGATCCCTAGTATATGCATCAAAATTCGCAATATCAAAATTGGGCGGTTCTGTGAAATCAAAAGATTTTACTTCAAGCCAATCCCGGTTATCACTGTCTCCTAAATAATAATCTGGAGGCATTTGGGGGTTTGTATTGTTTCGGTGATAGATTCCATTTTGATCCATCCATGTACCTAGCCACTCTTGGAGTAGACTCCCGATCGAGTCTTTACCAGATATGTCCACGTTGATATTTAAGAGGGAAAAGCTTATTTTCCCTTCAGCATCAATAATCCCATCTTGTTTTAGCCTATCAAACAATGCAAAAGCCTTTTCACCGTACATTGATGGCTCCTCGATATTAAATTAGGTAAGTATTGCTATAATAATGCTAAATAAATAACTATCAAAATAATTCATTATTGCCGATTATCACATGGCTATGATGGAAATGCAAGACAAGATACACACTTTGAAATTCAAAGAAAGCCTTGGTTTCAGAACTACTGAGCAAAGATCTAAGCTCATGAGAAAAATCCGAAGCCGGGCGACAAAGCCAGAGATAGTATTGAGAAAGGCGTTGTGGCATGCTGGTATACGGTATCGCGTCAATTTTGGAAAAGTGCCTGGTATCCCCGATATAGTGATTACCAAATCTAGGGTTGCTATTTTCGTAGATGGTGAATTTTGGCATGGAAGAGAGTGGAATTCAAAGAAAACGAAGATTAAATCAAATCGTGACTATTGGATTCCAAAAATTGAAAGAAATATTCAACGTGATTACGAAATTAACGTTATTCTTGAGTCTTCCGGTTGGAAAGTAATGAGATTTTGGGCTAATGAAGTAGAAAACGATTTGCCACGTTGCCTATCGGATATTAAATTGAAACTATAAATTACTAATAATTAGAAAACCCATAAACGAAAAGCATCGCTCCAAGTCGTGTAGGTATTGCAGACTCCCGAAAAGATTGTTAAACCGGTATAGCCAACAAATGAAGTTGCCGGGTATTGCATCCGAAGTCATGCTGAGACCAGAATGAAACCGATGATTCCGTATTTCCGCATTTGCGATGCGGTTTGGAAAAAGAATGCTGAGAGTGACACACACGAGGAACGGAACACCGTCATATCTGCGGGAAACCTAATAAGTCCAACTAGTTAAACCGGCTTGTTATGATTGCTTTAAAGCAAATAAAGACAAACTTGAATTTCCTCTTGCGTCTAAATAGCCGCTATCAATCGGACAAACAACAAAAGCCCGAGGGGTTGAAATCGATCCCGGCTTATGAGTCCGGACAAATAAAAATCGGCGCGTGGGAGAAAAATCCCGCGCGCCGTTTTTCGATAATGACGGTTCCACACCGCCGGCAGGAGGTTAACCCCCCGCAGTTTTTCTTCGCAATGCTTGGCATATTTCCGGTAGGCTCTACCGCCATCTTTGGCCGGGACGCCTGCTGCGGCTGCCGCATCTTGCGGCAACATCGATTCACAGGCAGCGCCGGGATACCGGGTATGTCCGCTAGAATAATCCGCCAGGGCGGACTATTCGGCGAAGAGTTCCATGACATCGATTAAACTAATCTCACCCTATACAAAATCGTAAACCCCGGGGCATAAAATAGTCATAAAATCGGGGGCGAAAAAGTTGAAAAATTGTAAAATCGTATCGTGGTGAAGCGGTCAGCTGTCAGCTATCAGCGGTCAGCTGGGGGATACGGGGTGTGGGGGTGGCAAGGGTGTCGCTGGTTTATTCTGGACCCCGGCTCGCGGGCCGGGGTGACACCGCTATCGGCGGGCAGCTTTGAGAAGGACCGGGCACGACGGGGGTGGGGAAGAACGCGATGAAGTTTATAGCTTTTTCGGGTACACGACCCTCCAAAGTATTGGAGCTGGATTCCGGTCCGCCCAGGCGGACGCCGGGATGACAGGGGGTGTGGGGGAGCAGACGATGACATTTATAGCCTTTTCGGGCAAAGCCCGAAAAGATTATGGAAATGGATTCCCGGGTCTCGACGTCCGGGAATGACAGAGAGGAGTTGGGGAGGGGAACCGAATGCGCCCCTCATTTTTCATCTTCTCCCCCGGTGGTATGGGGGAGAAGAAAGCCGACGAATAGATTCCGACTGGCGGCAGATGATGACGCTCAAGGCTTCGAGTGCTACAATTGATTTTGAAGCGTTTTGACCAATCGCGAATATACCCGGGAGAAAAAATCGGTGATCACAGAATATGTTTTAGAGGCTCTAAGCAGGGCAAAATTTCAAATCATCAAAGACGAGGAGTCTTATTACGGTGAGGTTCCCGAGTTAAAAGGTGTTTGGGCAACCGGTAAAACGCTGGAAGAATGCAGAAAATATTTTGGTGGAAGTGATAGACGGGTGGCTTGTTGTGAGATTACGGCGCGGGTTGCCTATACCGCCTCTCGGTAAATACCGCGTAAAGGAATTGAAAAGGTTAGAAGTAAGCGGTTAAACTGGCCCCTTTATCCTGGGCTTCGCTAGTAAGGAAATTACATTCGTTTGGTTTTGACGGCCCATTCCAGGGCGGCAAGCACCCGTTTATGATAAAAGATGACCTCGTTCTGACTCTCCCCAATCAACACCGGGAAATTATCTCCCCGGATTTGCTCTCCCGCATCATTAAACAAGCCGGGATCACGCGCGAAGATGGGTGGGTAAATAGCTAAACCTCGATTTTTACCAGTTCTTCTTCGTCTTTAACCTCTATTGGCGTGTTGAGCATATCTTCGGCTCCGATTTTAAGTGCTTCAAGAAGCGCTTTTCTGCACAAGAGCCGGAATTCAGGGAACGAGATTGCCGTCCGCCTGGGCGGACGGCAATCTCTGCAATGATAAACGAGGGCGAAGCCGCTAGAATTTGGCCTTTTCGGGTTTAGCGTTGATAGCCGGGTTCCAGAATTTGAGTTGTTCTATAAACCCGTCCCTGTCCTCGGGTGAGATGTAAGTGGTCCCCGTGATGTAATTTTTGCCGTGGCGCAATTCTATCATCTCATTGGAAAGGGCCATCGACGACATCATGCTTTTGAACTTGCGTGCCGATACTATCTTCGCATACGGGATCTTTTCAAAGAACGGCCCCATCTGCACCAGCAGGTAGTCGTGTTTGAATTCGTAGAATGTACCGAACCATATCCACAGGATAAACGCGATGCCCGCCAGGCTGCCGGCGACAACCGGAAGGCGGTATTGGGACGGGACTATCACCATGGAGATCGCGAGGATGAGGATCACGCCCCAGACGAGCGCGGCAAATCCTGTACTTTTAGCGGAAGAGTAACGCATAGTTTATCCTTTGAGAGAAAAGTTGGTTCAGGTTGATTGTACAACATCGGGGGCGGGGGAGGCTATTGGAGGGGGTGGGTGGGGACGATGACATTTATAGCCTTTTCGTGCTTTGCCCGAAAAGAGAAATAGGAGTGGATTCCTTGAGGACATGCTCAAGGGCGAGAACCTCGGTGAACCGCCCGAGGCCCGGATACTGCGGTTCCGGGATGACAGGTGGGAGTTGGGGGTGAGGCCCGAATCGGCTCTGGATTCCGGTCCGCCCAGGCGGACGCCGGAATGACAATGATAATTTACGGATGCGAATGACAATCGTCTGTCGATCGGTGAAGGGTTAAAAACGCCATACCGTGCTGCGGTGTTGTTCTGGATTCGCAATTACGAAGAAGATACCGAATGCGCCCCTCAGTTTTCTTCTTCTCCCCCGGCGGCATGGGGGAGAAGAACGCCGACGAATGGATTCTTGCGATCCGGATGCCCCCATATGGCATAACTCAAAATAAATGGCACATATTGATATATATGGTATAATTTAGCCGAGGTGGCATATGGGAGATGTTAAGACAACGATAGGAGAAGGCGGCAGGATAGTCATCCCGGCTGTGTTCCGCCAGGCACTTGACCTTAATCCCGGGGATGAAGTGGTGTTACAGCTGGAAGACCGCGGGATACGGATCCTGAGCGTGAACCAGGCTGTCAAGTATGCTCAGGAAAGCGTCAAACGATACAATAAAAATGGACGGAGCTTATCACAGGAACTGATCAGGGAACGCAGGGATGAGATAACCCGTGGCTAAAATCGTGGTGGACGCCTCGGCCCTGCTCGCATTGCTTAATTCGGAGCAAGGTGCGGAAGAAGTAGTCAAAGCGCTGACCGGGGCGGTGATCTGCTCGGTCAATCTATGCGAAGTTATCGGCAAACTGGCGGAAACGGGGATGAAACAGGAAGAGATAGGCAGAATACTTTTCCCGCTGGGGTTGACCGTCGAGACATTTGACGAAGATCAGGCTTACATTGCCGGAATATTACGCACTTCAACCAAAAGCGCCGGACTTTCTCTCGGTGACAGGGCATGTTTGGGACTGGCAAAAAAGCTCGGTGTGCCGGTACTGACCGCTGACAGAACCTGGCTGGACCTTTCGACCGGTGTTACAGTCAGGGCTATCCGCTGAAACAGCCGGCGATAAACGCGGGGGGAACTGCATCGACTCTGGATCCCTCGAAGGGACAGATCCGTTATTCTCGATCACTTGAGCCTCGAGGACAAGAACCTCGGTGAACCGCCCGAGGCCCGGCTGTCGCGCCGGGATGACCCTGCCTCCCCCACGTCATTGTCGGGCTTGACCCGACAATCCATTGGTAGTTAGCCACCCCAAAATAATGGACTCCTCGAGGACACGCTCGAGGACAAGAACACCCGATCCTCGAGTGCGAGAACCTCGGGATATTCCCCGAGAACCTCGGGGAACATCCCGACTCGATTCGATACATTGGGCATGATTGACAAGCACTCCGATCGTAGGGGCACGGCGCGCCGTGCCCCTACCCTGACAATCAAAAAGAGCCCCTGCCCGGATTTTGATAAATCGCTGGTCAGAGGACGAAAAAAATCCTCGAAGACGAGAACACCCGAGCCTCGGGTCGAGGCCCGGGATGACAGGTGGGAGTGGGGGGGGAGAACGATGACATTTATAGCCTCCTCGGGCTTTGCCCGAAAAGAGAAATAGGAGTGGATTCCTTGAGGACATGCTCAAGGGCGAGAACCTCGGGAACACCCTCAAGGCCCGGGTCGCGGCCCGGGATGACACCGCTTTCAGCGGTTCACCGAGGACGTTCCGAATGCGCCCCTCATTTTTCATCTTCTCCCCCGGTGGCATGGGGGAGAAGAAAGCCGATTAAAGCTGACAGCCGTCAGCTACTCCAACTCCACCACCTTGTTTTCGATGCCCGCCCCTTTCAATATCTTTTCGGCCCTGATGGCGATAGGGACGTCTTCGAAGGTAAAGATGCCGTCTTCCTTGAACTCGGGCTTATCGGTCGTGGTTAGGGCTCCACGACGTCTACAGCGGTATCCCAGGACTGGTCATCGGTTTCTTCGTCGTGATGGGCCTGTTCGCCGTGGACCAGCGGCGGAAGGTTGTTCTTCTTGCGGTAATCGTCGATAGCCAGGTGCAGGGCGTCGGCGCCCAGGTTTGAGCAATGGAACTTGACCTTGGGCAGGCCGCCCAGCTCGTCGGCGACGCCCTGGGGCGTGATGAGCATGGCTTCTTCCATGGTTTTGCCCATGCCCATCTCGCTGGTCATGCTGGAGACGGCGATGGCCGCCCCGCAGCCGAAGGTCTTGAACTTGATATCTTTCAGCCGGTCGCCTTCCACCTTGATGTAGAAGGTCATCATGTCCCCGCAAATGGGGTTACCGACCTCGCCGACGCCGTCGGCGTTCTCTATCTCGCCGACGTTGCGCGGGTTCTTGAAATGGTCCATCACTTTATCGGAATATGCGGGCATCAAACTACTCCTTTTAAGAATTTGGCATAAGTCGGGGACATCTTCCTGAGTTTATCTACGATGCGCGGCAGTCCCTCGAATACATAATCGACGTCGTCCTCGGTGTTTTTTATGCCGAGGGAAAATACGACGGAGCCCTGGGCCAGCGCCGTCTCCATGCCGGTGGCCAGCAGGACGTGGGAGGTTTTGAGGGCCTTCGAGGTGCATGCAGAGACGCTTGAGGCGGCTATGCCGCTGTCGTCGAGCCAGAGCAGCATCCCCTCGCCCTCGATGAACCCGATGCAGAAGCTGGCGTGCCCCGGGAGGCGTTCGGAGGGATGCCCCGTCTGTACCGTGTGGGGTACGATGGACGGGATCACCTGTATCATCTTGTCGCGCAGGTTTTGCAGATAAACCATGCGGTGCGGCATGTCGGCCAGCGCCAGTTCGGCGGCCTTGCCCATGCCGATGACGGCGGGGAAGTTCTCCAGCCCAGCGCGGCGGTTGTCTTCCTGGAAGCCCCCGTCCAAAAGGGGAGTGAGCCTGGTTCCCTGCCTGAGCCAGAGGGCCGCCGCCCCGGGAGGCCCGTAAAACTGGTTCGCGGAGAGGCTGAGGGCGTCCGCGCCCAGCGTTTTGACATTCACCGGGATATTGCCGGCCGAAGCCACGGCGTCGGTGTGGAAAAGAACGCCGCGTTCCTTCGTTACCTTAGAGATCTCGGCGATGGGTTCGATAGTGCCGATCTCGTTGTTGGCCTGCATGACCGATACCAGCACGGTGTCCGGCCTGATGCGTTTCTGCACGTCTTCGGGCGCCACGCGGCCGAGGCGGTCCACCGGCACAAGCTCCGTCTCGAAGCCGAAGCGTTTTAGTGCCTTCGCGGAACTCAGGACCGAGGTGTGCTCCACGGCGGAACAGAGGATGTGCTTGCCCTTCTTCTCGTTGGCGAGCGCCAGCCCCTTGACCGCCAGGTTGTTGGATTCGGTGCCGCAAGAAGTGAATATGATTTCGGACGGGTCGGCGCCGATGAGCGCGGCCACCTTTTCACGGGCGGCTTCCACGTCGTCCCGGGCGGCCTGGCCCCATTTATGAAGCGAGGAAGGGTTGCCGACGCGCTCTTCCAGGTAAGGGAGCATGGCCTGCTTCACTTCCGGCAGGACAGGGTTGGCCGAGATATGGTCCATGTAGATATCGGGCATCGTTTTAATCTCCGTTATTTATGACGTTCGGCGTAGTCTTTGAGGGCGGCCTGTATAAGTTCTGCCCCCAGATCAGCGCAATGGGATTTTGTCTCGGGCAGGCCCCCGAGGGCTTGATCGACGTCTTCGGCGGTGATGCCGGCGATCTCTTCGAGTTTCTTGCCCTTGACCATCTCGGTCACCACTGAACCCGAGGCGATAGTCGCCCCGCAGCCGAAGGATTTCGATTTTGCTTCGGTGACCATGCCGTCTTTGACCTTCAGGTAGAGGTCCGCGGCGATGCTGAATGACGGATTTCCGAAATGGCCGACTGCGTCGGCGTTCTCTATGATCCCCACATTGCGCGGGTTGCGGAAGTGGTCGAGGACCGTCTTGTTGTAGAAGCCCGAATTGCTCGCGCGCTCGAGCGGCACTTTACGCGAGATGGCGATGTTCTTCTCCTTCAGCAGGCGCTCGATCCCCTCGCTGTCGCTTGACAGTATCTCCAGCCCCAATGCGCAGCCGAGGCGGAACTCGGGCGGCGGCGCAACCAGCCGGGACCCGAACCCGGCCGCCTTAAGCGCTTTCTCGGCGTTTATCGCGAGGGGCACATCGTCGAAAGTGATGACTACATCTCCCTTAAAGCCCTTCGGATTAGACTTATCTTCCATATTTCTCCTACTTAGCGGCCTTCATCAGCGGGGACATCGCCCGCAGGCGCGCCACCGCTTCGGGCATGACGGTCAGCACGCGGTCGACCTCGTCTTCGGTGGTCCACTTGCCCAGCGTGAAGCGCAGGGAGCAGTGGGCCCTGGCGGGGTCCACGCGCATGGCGCGCAGTACGTGCGATGGTTCGGCGCTGGTGGAACTGCAGGCGGAGCCTGTGGAGACACAGATGTCCTCCAGGTCTAGGTTGAGCAGCATCGATTCGCCTTCGACGTAGTCGATGCTGACGTTGACGTTGTTGGGAAGGCGTTTGGCCGGGTGCCCGTTGACCTGCATGAGGTCGATGCGGTCGAACAGCCCTTTTATCAGTTTGTCGCGCAGGATAGTTATGCGTTTCTTTTCGCTGTCGAGTTCGGGCATGGCCAGCTCGACGGCTTTGGCCAGACCCACTATGCCGGCGACATTCTCGGTGCCGGCGCGGCGGCCTTTTTCCTGCGCACCGCCGTGGATGAAGGGTTCGACGCGGGTGCCGCGGCGCACGTAAAGCACGCCGACCCCCTTGGGGCCGTAAAGCTTGTGGGCTGCCAGGGAGAGCAGGTCTACGCCCAGGTCGTCCACGTTGACGGGGATATGCCCGACCGTCTGCACGGCGTCGGTGTGGAGATACACCCCGGCCTGCTTGGCGATGCGGCCGATCTCTTCGATGGGCTGGATGCTGCCGACCTCGTTATTGGCGTGCATGACCGAGATCAGGATGGTTTTAGGCGTGATGGCTTTCTTTATGTCATCCGGGGAGACGACCCCGAAGTTGTCTACCGGGACGTAGGTTGTCTCGACGCCCTCTTTGGCGAGCGCGGCGCAGGTTTCGAGGATGGCGTGGTGTTCGACGGTAGTGGTTATTATATGGTTGCCCTTCTGCCTGTTGGCGCGGGCCACGCCTGAGAGCGTGGTATTGTCGGCTTCCGTGCCGCCGCCGGTGAAGATGATCTCGTCGGCCCGCGCCCCGATGGCGCCGGCGACGGTCTCACGGGCCTTGTCCAGCGCCTGTTTGTTCTCCTGTCCGTACGAATACAGGCTGGAGGGGTTGCCGAAGGATTCCGTGAAATAGGGCAGCATGGCTTTCACCACCGCGGGGTCGGCGGGGGTGGTGGCGGCGTAGTCCATGTAGATTCTTTTCATGAGGGCCTCCTGGTTATTAAAAAAGATCTTTTAAGATTGCTGGTTTGGTTCCTGAAAAAGCCAGGTGGAGAGATATCTCTCGCCTGTGTCGGGCAAGACAGCGACGATGAGTTTCCCCTTATTCTCCGGCCGCCTGGCCAGTTCGAGCGCGCCCCAGACTGCGGCGCCCGATGAGATGCCGGCCAGGATGCCTTCCTGGCTTGCCAGTTTCCTGGCGGTGTCTCCGGCGTCTTCGTTAGCGACCCGGATTATCTCGTCGATGAGGTCTAACCTCAGCACGGACGGGACAAACCCCGCCCCGATGCCCTGGATCTTATGTTGGCCCGCTTTGCCGCCGGAAAGCACCGGAGAGCCTGCGGGTTCCACCGCGACGATCTTCAAACCGGGCTTCCTCGGCTTGAGGGCCTCCGCGATGCCGGTGATGGTGCCGCCCGTTCCCACGCCCGCCACGACGAAATCTACCTTGCCCTCGGTGTCGCGCCAGATCTCCTCGGCCGTAGTCAGGCGGTGTATCTCTGGGTTGGCGGGGTTTTTGAACTGCTGCGGCAGGTAATAATTGCTGTTCTCGGAGGCGAGTTCTTCGGCTTTTCTGATGGCCCCCGGCATGCCCTCTGAACCCGGCGTGAGCACCAGTTGGGCGCCGAGCACCGCCAGCAGCTGGCGTCTTTCCATGGACATCGTTTCAGGCATGGTGAGGATGAGTTTATAACCGCGGGCGGCGCAGACGAAAGCCAGGGCGATGCCGGTGTTGCCTGAGGTCGGTTCGACGAGCGTCGAGCCTGGGTGTATCAGTCCCTGTTCTTCCGCTCCGAGGACCATAGCCACCCCGATGCGGTCCTTGACGCTCGAAAGCGGGTTGAAAGATTCCAGTTTAACCACAATGTCGGCCACCGCCCCGGCCGTTATATGGTTGAGGCGCACCAGCGGCGTATTGCCGATTATCTCGGTAGAGTCTTTGGCGATGCCCCGTGTCAGGCGGGGGATATCTATGCCCTTGAAGTGCAGGTAATCGATTTCGGCGTTCATATTATCCCGGTTCCTTTTTAAACCTCGTAATTTTCGCATTTGGACTGCCGGTCTTTGATCTCCTGGCGTTTCACCAGGTCTTCGAAGGTCGTCGATTCAAGTACCCCATACATGGCCTGCTTCATCTCGTCCCAGATGTCACGGGCGGCGCATGTGCGCGAGCGGCCGCAAGCTCCCGGGTTGGAGACACACTCCACCGGGAAGTTGTCCCCTTCCAGTATCCTCAGTGTTTCACTGAGCTTGATGTCTGCCGGCGGGCGCGCCAGCCAGACCCCGCCTTTGAACCCGCGCGTAGTTTTGACTATCCCGGCTTTGACCAGCGGGCTGATAAGATGCTCGAGGTATTGAAGGGAGATGTCCTGCTTTTCCGAGATGTCTTTAAGCAGGAGAGGTCCTTCGCCGTAGCGGCGGGCCATCTCCATCAGTGCCCTTGTTCCGTATCTCCCTTTCGTCGAAATCTTCACAGCTTCACCCCGCAACGGCAGATCGATCCGTATATGTTGATAATATCACTCAACAAATAAAGATGTCAAAGAGAGAAGCTGTCGGCAGTCGGCTGCCATCCCCGCCCCCTCCCCCACAATAAAATGGATCCCGGCTCGCGGGCCGGGATGACAGGCGGGAGTAGGGACGAGAACGACCTATATACATTCTCCCCACACTTGTCATTGTCGGGCTTGACCCGACAATCCATTGGTGATTCGCCCTGCCCCCTCCCCCATAAAATGGATCCCGGGTCACGGGCCGGGATGACACTACACCGCGTTGTTCCGCCTAGGCGGATCGGACTTGCCTCGGGATGTTCCCCGAGGCCTTGGGATGTTCCCCAAGGTTCTCGCACCCGAGGCTCGGGTGTTCTTGCACCCGAGGCTCGAGTGATCCGACAATCCATTGGTGATTCGCCCTTCCCGCCCCACCATAAAATGGATCCCGGGTCACGGCCCGGGATGACAGGTGGGAGTAGGCGTTCCGCTTATTTCGGATCTGCCAAAAACAATATCAGCTTGATGGCCCTTACCAGTGTGCCGACGCACAACCCCAGGATAATCAGCCCGAATATGACGGGCAGCTGCCACCTGAGCATATCGGCGATGCCCGTGACCGGGATGGGGCTGAAATCGAACGGGAACAAGGTTATCATGGTCCCGAGCACCCAGATACCCATCACGTCGATCATTATCCTCAGAGTCTGCCGGACAGGGTAGGAATCCAAGACAATCATCACGACGTGGGCGACGATGGATATCGACAGCGCCGCGGTTGCCACCACCGCCCATTTTGAGAAATCCGAGGTTACCAGCGGGTACCTGGTCACGATCTCCGTCCCCGGTTCGACGTGGTAGTAGGCGATAAAGCCGCTGAAGAAATTAAAAAAGATGATCAGAACGAAGTCCCAGGCGATGGCGAACGAATAGCCGGTTATCCTGGCCCCCCTGTGCAGGCTGTCGCGCAACCCGGGATTCCGTGAATCATGGTGACGAGAGTTTTTCTGTGCGCCCTGCTGCTGCGCCGTTATGACAGGAGTACCGCATTCTTTGCAGAATTTGTCATTTTCCCCGAGCTTCAAGCCGCATTCAACGCAATGTGCCATACCGCCTCCATTATTCCGGCGGCATTATAACACGATTGCCATGAGGCGTTAAGATGCGTGCAAGCGTTATGTCAATTTCCTGCCCGGCACACCTCGCCCCCCAATAATAATGGATCCCGACTCGCCGGTCGGGATGACCCATCCCCCGTCATTGCCGGGCTTGACCCGGTAATCCATCGTTAAGGACACCCTCAAAAATAATGGACCCCGGGTCTCGGCCCGGGGTGACAGGAGGGAGTGGGGGTTGGAACGACAAACCGATGCATGGGCATGCCCCACGTTGTCATTGCCGGGCGTCGAGCCCCGGCAATCCAGATTAATACTCTTGTCGGTATGTTATAATTCTCCAGTATTTGTCCTTGCGCCTGTAGCTCAGTGGATAGAGCATTGGTCTTCGAAACCAAGTGTCGTGGGTTCGACCCCCACCAGGCGCACCATCTGTTGGATCTAAAACCATCTGGCTATTACCGGATCATTTTTCTTTGTGCATCATAGACGCCGGTAAGATCGTGGACCGCCAGGAAACCAACCATTCGCTGCGGTTTGCCGTGTTCCACCACCGGCAAATGACTGATTTTATTCCTGGACATGCGGTTGAGGGCGTCATAAAGAGTCTCGTCGGCGTAGCCGACCACCAGTTCGGTCGTCATCTTATCCCCTACGTGCAGCTTGGGCCAGTCTTGTTCGGAAAGCCGGGCAACGTCCAGATTGGATATGATACCGACCAGTTTTCCGTGACTCACGACGGGAGCGGCGTCGATATTTTCTGCGGCCATCAGGGCCACGAAATCGCTGATGAACATATCAGGGGTGACGGTGGCCGGATTTTTAACCATTGCCTCGCGTAGCACTATCTTGTCCATGAGGGGAGTGGAGTACTCTGTGCGGTGGGCCGGTGAATCGGCCCGCGAGGCTACCTGGGCCTCGTAGATGAAGTTATCGCCGGTGAGAAAATAGGCGATCACGACCGCTACCATGCTCGGTACCAGCAGATTGTAGTTGCCTGTCATCTCACTTACCATGATGATGATTGCCAGGGGGGCCTTGGCGATACCCCCGAAAAGCGTCATCATGCCCAAAACGACATAGGGGGCGGGGTTGGAGGGCACGAACGCCGTGAGACCGTGCAGCGCCCACCAGGTGATGCCGCCCAGCATGCCGCCGATGACCAGCCCAGGCGCAAACTCGCCGCCGCTGCCCCCGGAACCTATAGAAAAACAGGTGGCGGCCAACTTCCCGAAAAGAACGGCTACCATGATGCCGATGGGCAGCGCCGCGGTGTTGCCGTTTATGGCGAATTGGAGCCAACCGTACCCGATGCCTAACACCTGAGGCAGGAACAGGCCTATGATTCCAACGGCCAACCCGCCGACGGCCGGTTTTACATATCCGGGGATTTTCCAGCGGGCAAAGAGGATGCGTACACCGTGAAAAGAGCGTCCATAGGCTATCCCGGCGACGCCGCAGAGAATGCCCAGCACTGCATAGCCCAGCAACTCGGCAGGACGGGTGAAGGTAAAAGTGCCGGTAAAGCTGAAGATGGGCGACCAGCCGTTCCATGAAGCAAAGATGCTGTACCCGACTATCGAAGCGATGAAGGCCGGCCAGAGGACTTCAAACTCGAAATCGCGGCGGTAGAGGATTTCGGCACCCAGGATGGCTCCGCCAAGCGGTGCTTTGAAGATAGCGCCCATCCCCGCCCCGACCCCGACAGCCAACGCTATCCGCCTGTCCCGGGTATCGAGCCTTAACAGGTCTGCCAGCGTTGATCCGAAACCACCGCCGATCAAAGCCGCCGGGCCCTCTCTCCCGGCGCTGCCGCCGGAACCTATAGTTATGGCAGAGGCCAGCATCTTGAAAAAAGGCACGCGTCGGCGGATAAGGCCGTCCTTGTTGTGGAAACTGTCGATGGCGGCGTCCGTGCCCGGGCCCATGGCCTCCGGGGTCAGCTTATACAAGACCAGCCCGCTTAATAAGCCCCCGAGGGTGCAGACAACCGGGATCATCCAGCGTCGTGTGATGGCGGAAACGACCGTCTGCCCTTCGCCGCCGGGGACGGGCGGCGTGTATCCGGCCAATTTGCCGAGCATCAGCGAGGTGGCGCCGTTGACCGCCCAGTAAAAGACGATGGCGCCCAACCCCGATGCCGCACCGATGAGCAAAGCGAGGACCAGCCATTTTTTGATGTAGCCGGTATCGATTATGCCGATCGTTTTAGAGAGCAGCGGTTTGATGCGTATAGACATTTCAATCGAAAAGATAGTGTAATGCATTTTGTCCAACAAAGCACTTTTAATATCGTACACTTCTATTTTGCCGTTCCTGGCCTGCGGCCGACAGGCGCTATTGTGCGTGATTAACTACTCTGGTATAGTTACGAAAAATGACCGATCACGGCTGATGGCGCCTATACTGACGGTCTTCGAAACCAGGTCTCGCGGATTCGCTCCCATCAGGCGCACCATCCATCGATAAGAGGTTAAAACAATGGCAGCCTGGCAAGACTTCATCAAAAGAGATGAGCCGCCCCCTGAATGGCCGTACCCGATCAAGTACGGCCATGAAACGAGGCTTGAAACCGATGTGCTGGTGCTTGGCGGGGGCATCGCAGGGTGCCATGCCGCGATCTCCGCAAGGCGCAGCGGCGCGAGGGTCGCCGTCCTCGAAAAAGGCGCCGCCAAGTGGAGCGGTTCCGGCGGCGCCGGGGTAGACCACTGGCTGGCCGCCTGTACCAACCCGTTGTCCGGCGTCACTCCCGAAGAATACACCGAAGTCGCCATGGCCAGCAGCGGCGGTTACGATTGCGGGCCGCTGAGGTACATCACCTGCCGTGAAAGCTGGGACGCCCTTCTCGACTGCGAGAAGATCGGTTTGAAGGCCCGCGACACGGAAGGCGAATTCGCAGGCGCGGATTTCAGGGACCCCGAGACCGGATTGCTTTTCGCTTACGACTATAAAAACAAGTCTGCCCTGCGCGTTTTCGGCCATAACATGAAACCTTTGCTTTATCGTGAGATGAAGCGTCTGGGCATTGAGATTTACGACAGGACCAGTGTTGCCGGCCTGCTTTCCCAAGACGGAAAACCGGGGGCCCGTGTCGTCGGCGCGACCGCGGTCAACGTCCGTACGGGTGAATTTTACGTTATCAAGGCAGGAGCGACCATCATCTCCACCGGCTTGCCCGGGCGCATCTGGACCTTTTCCACCGAACTGCGCAGCACGTTCCGTGATTTCAACAACACCGGGGACGGGTCTGCCGCCGCCTGGAAAGCCGGGGCGGCTTTTACCAAGATGGAATCTTCCTACGGCGACAGCGGGGCCTTCGGCTACATCTCGTATGCCATGGGCAACGCTCACAATACCTGGTACGGCTGCCCCATCGTCGACGCGAACGGCAAGGAAGTGCCCTGGTTTGACAGGGACGGAACCCGGCTGGAGACCGCCGCGGAGCGCTTTCAGCCCGCACCCGGGCAAAAAGTAATCATCGGCCTGGGGGAAAGGGTGCCCTCGAATTACGTGAACCAGGTCAGCGGTCTCGCCGCGGACCTGGCCGAACTCATCCGCAAGGGTGAATATAAGCTGCCCCTGTATGCCGACCTCACCCGCCTTCCTGAACAGGAAAGGCGCGCTATCTTCGGGCTTATGGTCGGCAACGAAGGCAAGACGCGCGTCGCCGTATACGACACCCTGACCAAAGCGGGTTTCGACCCGGACAAAGATATGCTGCAGGCCCCCATCATGCCCCCCGAAGCCTTCCGGAGCCCTAATTTCTGGGCCGGCGTGGACGTGCCGCAATGGAGGATATTCGGGTCAGGCGGGCTGGTGGTTGACTGGGACCTGAAAACCAGCCTGGACGGGCTTTATGCCGCGGGCGGCGCCATCTTCGGTACCGGGGCGCATTCAAGCGCCGCGGCCAGCGGGCGTTATGCCGGCAGGAAGGCGGCCGCCGCTGCGAAAGCCGGTCCTGAACGACCGTTGCCGGAACCCCAGGTAGAAGCCGAGAAAGCCAGGGTTTATGCCCCGCTCTGGCAGCACCGGCATAAGATCGGCTGGAAGGAACTCAACGCCGGCATCTGCCGCATCATGCAGGATTACTGCGGCGAGTACCGGAGCGAGGAAACCCTCAACGCCGGTATAAGACTGCTCGGGGAATTGCGCTGCTCGGAGGCTGCCCGGGCATACGCGTCGAATCCGCACGAACTGGGGCGGGTCCTCGAATGCGAGAGCATCATGACCGTCGGCGAGATGGCGCTGCAGGCTTCGCTGGCCAGGAAGGCCAGCAGTTCAGTGTTGAACCTGCAAAGGCTCGATTATCCCGAGGTCGACCCTCCCGCCTGGGCGAAAAACATAGTATTGAAAAAGGCTGGAGACGGCGTTGAAGCCGGCGAACTTCCCCTTGACTATCACCTGGCGGCGCCGTTCAAACCGTCGTATGCGGAGAACTACCGCCTGCACAGCGGCCTGACGCCGGAAAACGACAAGGCAAAGCCATGAAACAAAAAGTATATATGACGCCCAACCCCGCCGTTCCCAACGACCCAGTGGAGTTCGACGAAAAGATATGCAACGGGTGCAACCAGTGCGTCGAGGCGTGCCGCAACGACGTTTTGATGCCGAACCCGGAAAAGGGCAAGCCCCCGATAGTGCTCTACTCCGACGAATGCTGGTACTGCGGCTGCTGTGTGCAGGAGTGCAACAGGCAGGGCGCCATCAGCATGGTCCATCCCCTGAACCAGAGCCTGCCCGTGTCCTGGAAAAGGGCGGCAACCGGGGAGATTTTCAGGTTGGGTATGCTTTCGCCCCCGCCGCCGAACACCAGGCCGCCTTCCGGTTGAGGCGATGATGTTGAAGACTGCCAACCTGGTCGGTGCAATCACGGCAGTTGCCTATATGCTGCTCATCATCATGATGTTCATCGCCCGCATCATGGGGTGGCCGCAAGCCGGAAGATGGATAGGGATATCGTCATCTGCCGTTCTGATACCCCTGGTTTACTTGTTTGTCATGGGGCTTAACGCAAACCGAAGCCCGATCTATTTCGTATGGATTATCCTGATGGTCCTGTTCGCCCTTTTCGAATTGATATTCGATGACATCCTCAAAGTTGATCTGCGCAGCACGCGAGGGGCAGTGATACCCTATGTGATGTTTTTCTTTGCCGCGACCGGGGGGATGATAGGCATAGCAACCCAGGCAGGCAAGGGATGGTCTGTCACGGCTTTCGTTATCTTTTGGATAATGGCTATCCTGGCATTTATCCAGCGGGGAGTGACCGGCCTGTAGATAAATCAGCCCGGTGATACCCAATCCTGGTAAGATTAACCGCGCGGCCGCTTATCTCTTAAACCCGTACGACAGCACCCGGTTGGGGCATGCGTCCACGCACTGCCCGCACAGGATGCAGTCCAGCGATTTCACAAACCCCGCCTTGGCTTGTGCGTTGACGGGCACCCCCATGGGGCACTTGCCGTCGCAGGTCTTGCAGTCGGAGCATTTGGCCGGTTCCGACTTGATCCTTAACTGCGGCAGGCGCACAAGCCTTCCCGTGAGGTATCCGCCCACCATGAAGGGCGACATCCAGCAGATGCCGTGGCAGGCCCCTCTTTTGCCCAGCCAGAGGTTCAGGGCGAAGAATGTGAACAGGACCAGATAATAAGTGATGAATTTCATCGGTTCGTCAACCGAGACGAAATTCTCGGTGAGGTGCAGGGGGTTGAAGCCCTTGAGCCCGCCCGCCAGGATAAAACAGGTTAGCAGTATACCGAACCAGACCGCGAAAATAATATAGCGCACGATAGTAAGGCGGCGCACGTTGGCCGGTTTCTTGTTTATCTGGGCGCCGATCTCCGCCATGCCAGCCATAGGGCACAGCCATCCGCACCAGGCCCGCCCCAGGAACAGCCCGGAGACGAACATCCCTGCGAAAACCAGCACGCTGCCCGAGACCAGCCCGGTCATGGCCGCGTCGATCGAGACGTAGGGCGAAAAGAAGTTAAGGGTCACGGGGAACAGCAGCAGCGCCAGGTATACCAGTGCCAGACGGATCTTCTGTCTCATTTATTGCCCCTGCTTTCGAGAAATTTTAAGGCCTCACGGCTCCATTTAAGATAGGCTTCGTTGACCTTCAACCCGCAATCCACCACCTGAAGGATGTAAGGGTGGTTTGGGTCGTCGTTTACGATAGACCGCAATTCTTTGTCGGCCATCCTGAGCATCGCCAGGTCTTGCTCGTGCTTTTCCTGAAACAACCGCACTTGTCCGGCCATGACCTCTGCTTCGGTGAGGTGAGAGAAATAAAGTTTCATCAGGATCTCAAGCCGTACCGACTCGCGCTCCACCGGCCGGGCGAGCCACCCCTGCAGCGCCGCCAGCCCTTCCTGTTTGATTTTATAGGTCCTCTGGGCATGGCTGCGCTTGGTATCGGCACCCGTTTCTTCGATGAGCCCTGCGGCATGGAGAGATCTAAGGGCGGGGTAGAGCTGCCCGAAGCTCTCGCTCCAGAAGAAGCGGAAGCGCAGGTCGACGATCCGCTTGATCTGGTAGCCGGTCATGGGGCGTTCGCTCAGCAGCCCCAGGATAACGTAATCGGTCTGTCTCATGTTGTTACAATAATATATCTAAAAGATATATATGTCAAGGTGCTGTTCTGCAATTACCACCCCCGATTTTGAATGCAGGAGTGATTTTTGTTACAGTGTGCCCGTGCATCCGCCTGTATAGTTTTACGTGGATATGCTGATTTACTGATAAGGAAGATCTGATGGCGAAGATATATCGGAAGATAGTTATCATCGACGAAGAGAAATGCAACGGTTGCGGCTGGTGCATCGATGCCTGCGTGGAAGGGGCTTTGGCCATCGTTGGCGGCAAAGCCAAACTATTAAGCGAAACCCATTGCGACGGCCTGGGGGCTTGCCTGGGAGGGTGCCCTCAAGACGCGATAACCGTCGAGGAGCGTGAAGCCGCTTCTTTCGAGGGAGAGGCCTCCAAACACGAGGCACCGCGTGCCGCTCCCGCTCATTTTGCCGGCTGCCCCTCGGCGAGGGTGCTCGAATTTGATAAGGAAGGATTTTCAGAGAGTGCCGATGCCCCGGCACATTCCGCACTGCGTAACTGGCCGGTCCAGCTGGCTCTGATCCCCCCGACAGCGCCTTTTCTCAAGGATGCTGATCTTTTGCTCGCCGCTGATTGCGTGCCTTTCTCGATGGCCTCGTTTCACAGGCGCTTTCTGAGCGGCCGCATGCTGGCCGTGGCCTGTCCCAAGCTGGACGACACAGACGCCCACCTGGCAAAACTTACCGCCATCCTGAGCGCCGCCGGGGTGAAGAGCCTGCTTGTTGTGACAATGGAAGTGCCCTGCTGCAGCGGCCTGCTTTATATGGCAAAAGAAGCGCTTGAGGCGAGCGGGAGCAAAATACCGCTGGAACACGTGGTGGTCAGTATGCGCGGAGAGGTTATTTCTGGGCAGAAGCCCGAAGCAAATTGCTCGCATCCCGTGTCGTGACGGGCAATCCCCGCTTTATTCTGGATATTTCCTTCGTTGTCATTGCCGGGCGTCGACCTCGGGCTGTTCCCCGGGGTTCTTGTACTCGAGGCTCGAGTGGACCCGGCAATCCATTGGTGATTCGCCATTCCCCCCCTCCCCCCCAATAAAATGGATCCCGGCTCGTGGGCCGGGATGACAGTGTGGAGTAGGGGATTTCTATTAAGGATTTATTCTCATGGTTGTTATTGCCGGACTTGCTCCGGCAATCTATTGGTGATCTCCTCAAAAATAATGCAGATCTCCATCCACTGTTGCATTGTCGGGCTTGACCCGACAATCCATTCAGCCTAGCATGCGGGCATGAGCGTAAAGACCGAGAAACACTATTGTGTTTATATCATGGCGAATAAACGTAAAGGGACGATATATACGGGTGTCAGGAATGACCTGCTGCGCAGAGTCGATGAACACCGAAGAGATGCTTTCCCGGGGTTTACGAAACGTTATCAAACTCACATGCTCGTATATTTCGAAGAGACGTGCGACATCGATTCAGCTTTGAACTACGAAAAGCGTATCAAAAAGTGGACCAGAAAGTGGAAGATCAAGCTTATCCAGGTAAAGAATTATGAATGGGTAGATCTGTGGGACCAGATTAACGGCTGACTGCCACCCCCACTCCGCCGGATTAATGGATCCCGGGTCACGGCCCGGGATGACACTACACCGCGTTGTTCCGCCCAGGCGGATCGGACTTGCCTCGGGATGTTCCCCGAGGTTCTTGCACTCGAGGCTCGAGTGATCCGACAATCCATTGGTGATTCGCCCTTCCCGCCCCACCATAAAATGGATCCCGGGTCACGGTCCGGGATGACACTACACCGCGTTGTTCCGCCCAGGCGGATCGGACTTGCCTCGGGCTGTTCCCCGGGGTTCTTGTACTCGAGGCTCGAGTGGCCCCGGCAATCCAGATGCAATTCGCCCCGCTGGCTTACCAGGAGTGGGCCCCGACTCGCCGGTCAGTTACGCCTGACGGAGAACAGGGCATCTACCGGCTGAAATGCCTGACTGTAATGTCGGAAAACCGGGTCAAGTTTCCGGTTTATTTACTAAATAACCACCTGAATAATCGAAATCCTTTCGGTGCCTTGCCCCTTCTTTTATTGAGGGCCAGAGCCGCGGCCGCCGGATCCGGGGTGTTCACAGGCAGAGATACCGAAAATGAGCTTCCCCTATTTTCCTGGCTCTCAACTTTTATTTTTCCGCCATGGGCGACTGCGATTTGATGCCCTATCGCAAGTCCCAGGCCGGTGCCGCCATCCTCCCGAGCCCGGCTTTCATCGGCGCGGAAGAACGGCTCGAAGATATGTTCCATCGCCCCTGCGGCAATCCCGATCCCTGTATCGGCTACTTCAACCACTGCGGTTTTATCCTGCACGGACAGTGAGACTGTGATCGTGCCCTTGGGCGGCGTATACCTTATCGCATTTTCCAGGATGTTCAGAAATAGCTGGCGCAATCGGATTTCGTCCCCCAGAATTATTGGATTTTCGATCCTCTTCAACTCAAGTTTTTGTTTTTTACGCCGGGCAAGTACGGAAACATCCATGGTAAGGTCTTTTATAAAATCCCCCAGAGCCAGCGGTTCCATCACGAAATTTACTTTTCCGGCCTCGCTGCGCGCTAAAAACAACAGATCGTTGATTATGGATGACATGTGGGTCGTCTCTTGAGCGATCAGGCTGAGTGCTTTTTTGTAATCGTTCTTGGAACGGGTTTTTTCCAGTGTGAGCGTCGCCTCGGCTTCGATGATCGAGAGGGGCGTGCGAAGTTCGTGGGAAGCGTCGGAGGTGAAACGACGCTCGCGGATGAAAGCCGATTGCAGCCTGTCAAACATATTATTGAGCGTCAGCACCACGGCGCCGATCTCGTCGCCGTCAGTTAGCTCAATCCTCCGGCTCAAGTCGCCGTCTCCGATGACTTTGGCGGTTTCCGCGATATACCGCACGGGTTTCAGTGCGCGGCTTGTGATGAAGTATCCCCCTCCCCCTGCGAGAGCCGTGATCAATATCAAGGCTATGAGGGCCATGCTTTTATACGAGTCCAGCGTGACCGCGACGCCTCTTGTCTCCCGGCCAACCAATACGGCCCCGATGACGGACGCGTCGTGCAATACTGGAGAAACGAAGATGCGTATCTGATCGCCGCCTTGCGTTTTCGTTGTTGCGTAGGCGCTCTTCCCACGCAGGGCATCGCCGATCGCGAGTTTGATAAGTGAATCATCAAGATGAAGTCCGAGAGAAAGCAAAGGGACGGAATCGGTACCAAAAACTTGCGCCGTCTCATCCTGCTGTATCTGAAAATTCAATATCTCGTTGGTATCCAGTGTCAAGGTGCCGGAGGTGCCTGCTTCTGTAAGTATGGCCGAAAGATGCACAGACCTGAGTTTGATCCCTTCATCAAGCCGCTGGTTCAGGTTACTGGTCAGAAGTATGAAGACCACGATGCTGAAAGCCAGCAGCAATGAGGCCAGTACCAGCGTATACCACAAAGTCAGCCTTAGCCGTACGCTTTTTACAAGTTTCATCTGGATACCATGCGGTAACCCGCTCCCCTGGTCGTTTCGATAAGGCTTTCACGCCCCTTGATATCGATCTTGTTGCGTATACGCCGGATATACACATCGATCAGATTCGATTCACCATCGAATTCGTAATCCCAGGCATGCTGCTCCAGCATAGTCCGGGTGAGCAGCATGTTGGGGTGCCGCATGAAATACTCGAGCAGAGTGAACTCCTTGCTGGTTAAGGAGATCACTTTGTCCCCCTGCGTCACCTGTCTGGTTACTGGATCCATGACCAGGGTCCCGACGCTCATTTTGGGGGATTTATCCGTCATATCGCGTCGTAAAAGGGCGCGGATACGCGCCAACAGTTCGGGAAAGGCAAACGGTTTTGTCAGGTAGTCATCGGCTCCGCAATCCAATCCCTGTACACGATCTCCGACCTTGTCCCTGGCGGTCAGGATGATGATGGGAGTGGCGGCTTTTTTTGCGCGCAGTTCCCCGCATACCTGCAATCCGGTTTTTTTCGGCAGTAATATATCGAGCAGGATGAGGTCGTACGGAGTGGTTTCGGCCATATACTGCCCCTGGTCCCCGTCATAGGCGATGTCGACCGCATATCCCTGCTCACGCAGTCCGCGCTTGATGATGTCAGCCAGGTGTTTTTCATCTTCAACGACAAGGATCCTCAAGGTTCACCTCGAAAGTGCATCCTACTCAATATTATATTACGCCAAAATGAATTTGTAATGAACAAGGCTCAATGATGGGCATTCATCCTATGTTCATTTTGGGTTAATGGGCGATTCATTTTCGCATGTTAAAGTCAATATTGTAGCCATAAAAGGTCAATAAGCCCGGCTAATCTTGAAGAATCGTTTGTGAGGAGAAAATATAGTAATGAACAAGCTCAACAAAGTATTAGGGCCCGTGCTCGTAGGAGCGATCACTTATCTGCTGCTTGTCGCGGTTATTCTCGCCATAGGCCCCATGGGGTACAGCCCGATCAGCCTCCCCGTCGCTGCAGCCCCCATCCGGGCCGCGCAAGTATCAACCTTTCCAACAGCGACCCCGGGTATTTCGGTGTTCCCTGAGTCGACTTTGATACCCATGCCCACTATGCTTATCCCTGCTACGGTTACGGATCCCGTCGCGACTACCGCGCCTATCCCGGTTATAACTTCGCAGATACCTGGGCTGGCATCTGAACCCACTGCGGTTCCTCCTTCGCCTCGGATAACACTGACACCTACTCCCGTGGTTACACTCGAGGCTAACCCTGTTCAAGAGGCAACTCCCACTCCAACACCTACACCGGTTCCAACTCCCACTCCTGTGATCCAACTCAAGCCCACTCCAACTCCCGAGCCTATGATCACGCCTATTCCGACTCCCACGACCACGCCTACAACCACGTCCGCTCCGACTCCCACACCCACCCCTACGCCTACACCTACTCCCACACCTACGCCCGCTCCTACTCCCACACCCACTCCTACGCCTACGCCCACTCCTACGCCTACGCCCACGCCTACACCGACTCCTACTCCCACTCCTACCCCTACACCTACTCCCACACCTACGCCCACGCCTACACCGACTCCTACTCCCACTCCTACCCCTACACCTACGCCCACTCCCACACCTACGCCGGTTAAACCCCCGATCCCTACGGGCGCCGCTATAAAAACCCATCCCAACACCTACGCGGCCAATACTTGTATCCTCTGTCATTGATAGGTCAGGATTGGAGATAAACAGGGAGGGCCGGTTCTTGAACCTGGCCCTCCCTGTTTATCAACCAGGGGCGCAAGCCGATATAGACCTGGGGAAGCGGGGGGCTTGAATCGTTGGTATACAGACCTCATCTTTGTAAATGTTGGCGGCTGTGCCGTGGTTGTTCGACTTAATAAAAAGCGAAATATATCTGATACTTGTATAATTCCCTAAATGAAACAGGAAGCACCCCGCATCGACCTTAATCCCGCCTTCAAACGCGCGCTTGAAGCGATGGAAACCGGTGGGCGGAGCATCTTTATAACCGGACGCGCGGGGACCGGAAAATCAACCCTGCTCGAATATTTCCGCGGGCTGACCGGCAAAAAGGTGGCCGTACTCGCACCAACCGGCGTGGCGGCGCTGAACGTTCACGGGCAAACCATCCACTCGTTCTTCGGCTTCAAGCCCGACGTCACGCTGGACAAGGTCAAGAAACGCCGGCCCTCCGCCGCCCCCAGTGTTTTTCAGCAGCTGGACGCCGTCATCATCGACGAAGTTTCGATGGTGAGGGCCGACCTGCTCGATTGCGTGGACAAATTCCTGCGCCTGAACGGGCCAAAACCGGGGGAGCCCTTCGGCGGCATCCAGATGATATTCATCGGGGACCTTTACCAGCTTCCCCCGGTCATCAACAGCACGGAAAGAGGTTCTTACGACGAGCTTTACCGCACACCGTATTTTTACGGGGCCCGTGTTTTCTCCGAGTTCGATATGGATTTCATCGAGCTGGAGAAGGTCTACCGCCAGCAGGACGAGAAGTTCGTCCGCCTGCTCAATGCCGTGAGGGACAATTCCGCCGACGAGGAAGACCTGGAATCATTGAACCGCCGCTACAAGCCTGACTTTAAGCCCGCGCCCGGGGACTTTTATATCTACCTGACCACCACCAACGCCATGGCGCGGCAGATAAACGACGCCGAACTGGCGAAACTGGATGCGGAGTCATTCGTTTTCGAAGCCGAAGTCTCGGGCAAGTTCGGCAATGAATATATCCCCAACGCCCCGGAACTCGAGGTCAAAGTTGGGGCTCAGGTGATGCTCCTTAACAACGACTCGCAAGGGCGTTGGGTGAACGGGAGCATCGGGCGGGTGACGGCCATCATCCACAGGGCGAACGAGACGGTGATACAGGCCGAACTGGACGAGGGGCGGCTGGTAGAGATAAAACCCTTCACCTGGAACATCTACCGCTTTTTCGTGGACGGGGGCGGGCTTCAATCCGAGGTCATGGGGAGCTTCAAGCAGTACCCGCTGATGCCCGCCTGGGCGGTCACTATCCATAAGAGCCAGGGCAAGACCTTCGATAAAGTCATCATCGACATGGGGCGCGGCGCTTTCGCCTGCGGGCAAACTTACGTGGCGCTGAGCCGGTGCACGACACTTGAGGGCATCGTCCTCAAAACGCCTATCCTGAAAAGGCATATCCTCATGGACGAAACTATCGAAGACTACATGGGGCCGCTGACCCGAAAAAAGTGATGAACCCGTCAGCCTGTTATATCCCTAAAATCATTATGTAAAGTTTAGCCCCGCCCCCTTTTTATAGTGTCGGAATGATATGGGGCGATGTCGCCCGGTTGTTGAAAAGGACGGTATTATTTAACCGGGACGTCGCGTTTGTTATCAATTAATATTTCCCGTGATTTTATAAAACAGCCTGTATTTTTGACAACATATCGGAATCAAGTTATTGTGGTAAATGGCATGTCGATAGAAACATGAAAGGAGAAGGATGACTGACACTGCAAGCGTAATGACAAAATCGCCGCCTTCCGCCGCCGCCAGAGAGGTGGTGCTGAAGTTAACCGGGCTAAGCAAGAGGTTTGGCACACTTGACGTGGTCAAGGGTGTCAATCTCGAACTAAGGCGCGGAGAAGTCTTCGGGTTCCTGGGGCCTAACGGCGCGGGCAAGAGCACGACCGTGGGCATGATCCTCGGCCTTATCGCGCCGACCGCCGGAAGCGTCGAGCTTTTCGGAGCGAAACAAAACGGGAACCGCTGGGCCGCCCTGCGGCGCATCGGCGCCATCATCGAAGAACCGGCTTTCTACCCTTACCTTTCCGGATGTGCGAACCTGGAGGTCCTGAGCCGCTCCATCGGGGGGATCGAAAAGAAAAAGATCAACGAAGTGCTCGACAGGGTCAACCTGCTGGACCGCGCGGACGACCAGTACGGGCATTATTCGATGGGCATGAAACAGCGCCTCGGCATCGCATCGACGCTGCTGCGCGACCCCGAACTGATCATCCTCGACGAGCCCACCAACGGGCTCGACCCGGCGGGGACCAAAGAGATCCGCGACCTGATCCCCACCCTGGCGCATGAGAGCAGGGCCATCTTCCTGTGCAGCCATCTTTTACACGAGGTGGAGCTGGTTTGCGACCGCGTAGCCATAATCAAAAAAGGGACGGTCATCGCCGACGCGCCCGTAAAAGAGCTTTTAACCCGGGCCAATCAGATACAGATACGCGTCGACCGGCCGGGCCTGGCGATGTCTGTGCTGTCTGAACTCACCTGGGCCAAGGCCGCCATCAAGGATGACGGCTACATCGCCGTCGATGTCCCTGCCGGCAGTGAAGCCCGCGTCAACCAGGCCCTAGCCGAGAAAGGGCTATATGCATCCGAAATCACCAACCGCACGACCAGCCTCGAAGAAGTATTCCTGCAGTTGACCGGAGGTGCCAGCGGTGATTAGACTCATAGGTTCCGAACTTTTCAAACTGCGCAAACGGTTGATGACCCGTGTACTCTTATTCGTGCTCATGGGCATCCTTATCCTTATCCCATTCCTGCTGCTGGCGATTTCTAACGCAGTTGGTGCCTCCGGGATCGGCGGGAGCGGAGACGGTGCGAGGATAAACGCCCTGCTTGGCCTGTCCTCGGCCCTGCCTTTCTCGTTTTCCCTGATGGCGTCATTCGGCAGCGTGCTGGCCATCATCCTGGCGGCAAGCTCTATCGGTAACGAATACAACTGGAAAACGATACGCACGGCGCTGATTTCCAGCGAGAGCCGATTCAAATTCCTTACCGCCAAACTTATATCCCTCGCGATACTGGTTTTCATCGGTTTGCTGGCGGGGGTCGTGGTCAGTTTCCTGACAAGCCTGGTCACCAACGCCCTCGGCCATTACGCCTTTGATTTCAGTTTCGCGACGGGTTCGTACGTCTGGGCACAATTCCTGCAGTTCTGGCGCACGTTCTTCATCATCGTGCCCTTCTCCCTGCTGGGTTTCATGATGGCTATCGTGGGCCGCTCCGCCATGCCGGGCATCGCGACGGGCATCGGCGTGTATTTCCTGGAGGGTATCATCACTACCTTCATGACGCTGGCCGGCGGCTGGATAGCCAAGGTGCCGTTCTACCTGATGACAGCCAACGCCAACGCTATCACCGCGCTCAACAACCTGCCCCAGGGATTCAGGGGGGGAGGGGGCAGCGGGACCGGGACCAGTGCGCTGGAAAACCTCCCGACCGCCGGGCACGCATTCCTGATCCTGAGCATATATGCCGTGATATTCATGTTCCTCGCATACTACCTGTTCAAAAAGAGGGACGTAACCGGATAACTGCCCGGTGATTTGTTGTCCTTCGGGTGTCCGCCCGACAAAATAAATAAAAAGGAGCCCGGTTACTAAGCCGGGCTCCTTTTTATCAGTTTAAAAAACGTCTAAGGTTATTTCAGACGATCAATTCCGCCGTTTGTTTCACGATGCTGACGAATTCGGCAGGCTTCAAACTTGCCCCGCCGATCAGTGCGCCGTCTATCTCCGGCTGTGCCATGAATTCACCTGCGTTAGCGCCTGTGACGCTGCCCCCGTAGAGGATGCGCGTCAGGCCGGCGGTCTGGCCTCCGATTATAGCTGCCAGGACATCCCGTATCATTTTAATAGTCGTATTTGCCTGAACTGCCGTAGCGGCACGCCCTGTTCCGATGGCCCAGACGGGTTCATAGGCGACGACAAGCCCGACCGCATCCTGGATGCTATCGAGCGACTCCCTGAGTTGAGCCCCGACAATGTCATCAGTCTTACCGGCTTCGTTATCAGCCAGGCTCTCGCCGACGCATAGTATAGGTTTCAGCCCCGCCTTCAACGCCGCTTTTACTTTTTTATTCACAACCTGGCTGGTTTCTCCGAAAAGACTTCGGCGTTCAGAATGGCCGAGTATAACGTAACTGCAGATGCCTTTGAGCATCACGGGAGATATTTCTCCTGTGAACGCCCCCTTCTCTTCAAAGTGGCAATTCTGCGCCCCCAGCATCACCTGAGTTCCCTGCAGGGCGGCGGAGACGGGCACCAGTGAAATAAACGGCGGGCATACCAGGGTTTCAACGCCGGCGATGCCGGAAAGCCCCGGCAGCATGCCTTTGACCAATTCCACAGCCTCGGCCGGGACGGTGTTCATCTTCCAATTGGCGGCTATAAGCGGTGTGCGCATAACTACGCTCCGAATTTCGTTAATTTAAAAGCGTGAGCCATCGCCAGAGGCATGAGGGAACTCGCGGGCATCTGGCCGAGGGAACCGGTGCGGCACTGGGATTCGCCGAATTTGGAGATCCCGTCCGGCCGGCAATATTTGGAGTAGAGCAGGCAGGGAACGGGGTGCCAGCTATGGGCCGACATGGCTGCGGGGGTAGAGTGGTCCCCGGTGATAATAAGCACATCCGGTTTCAAACCCAGTATGCGCGGCAACGCCCTGTCGACTTCTTCGATGACCGACACTTTGCGTTTGAAATCTCCGTCCTCACCCGCGGCGTCCGCCCCCTTAACGTGCAGGAAGAAATAGTCGAATCTCGAATAATTCTGTTCGAGGGTAGCCAGTTCGTCGGAAAGATGCGGGCCGGTTTTCAGAACGTCCATGCCGACGACCTTCGCCAGGCCCCGGTACATCGGATAGCTGGCGATAGCTGCTGATTTTAATTTGTAGACATCTTCAAAACCGGGGAAGTCAGGCCGTTTTGAAAAACCGCGCAGGAGGACCATATTGGCGGGATGGTGAGACGACAGGCGTTCGCGCACCTGGGCGAGGAACTGGTTGACTATCCTCGCCGTATGGGCAGCCTTCGGGTCGAGAGGTGCAACCGCCTTCGGCGGTACGCCAAGAAGCTGGGGGTCGGAATCAGCCAGTTCGTCGTCAAGCCCGGCGCCGCGGAATACGGCGACCAGCCTGTGCTCTTTGACCGGCTGAACGATGACTTTTATGCCGTCGATCTCCATCCCGTCCAGCAGGCTGCAGAGTTTTTTCCCTTCCTCCGTCGAAATCCTGCCGGCCCGGCGGTCGCTTATCAGCCCCTGAGCGTCGAGTGAACAGAAATTCCCGCGTGCGGCGATGTCTCCCGGTTTAAGGTCGAAATCCATGCCGAGCGCTTCGAGCACGCCCCTGCCGATGACGAAGGAAAGCGGATCGTAGCCGAAAAGGCCGAGATGCCCCGGCGCGCTCCCGGGCGTAATGCCGATGCCTACGGTTTGCAGCAACCCGCAATTGCCGTCGAAAGCCAGGCGGTCCATGTTGGGGGTATTTGCGGTTTCGAGTTCTGTTTTTCGCGAATCATCGACAGGCAGGCCCCCGAGGCCGTCAACGACAAGAAGGACGATTTTCGTGGAGGATTGGATGGAGAGATCTTTCATCAGGTTCAATCCGTTTTGCAAGATATTCTCCTCGGTTATTATTTAATTCTTGTCCAACAGGACTTCCACTCCCGCCAGGGTTTCCCCGCTCAGGAATTTCAGCGCCGCGCCGCCCCCGGTTGAGACGAATGTCATCCGCCCGTTGAGGTTCATGGCGGTGACGATCTCCGCCGTCGATCCCCCGCCGATGATTGTGGTCGCGTTGATGCTGGAGATGATCCTGGCCATCGCCCGAGTGCCCTCGGCGAACTGAGAGATTTCGTAAATGCCCATAGGCCCGTTCCAGAAAACCGTTTTGCAGCGTTCAAGGATGCGGGTGAAACGGCTGATGGTCAGAGCCCCGATATCCATGATGCGCTTGTCGGCGGCGATGTTCTTTACGGAGACTGTTTCCCAATTGGCATCGGAGCCGATACCCGCCACAACCAGATCTTCGGGAAGGTAAATCTTAACGTTGTGCTTCTCGGCTTTTTCGATGAGGTAAGAGGCGATCTCGATATTGGGGTCCAGGAGGGACAACCCGACTTCATGCCCTTTTGCTTTCAGAAAGGTGGCGGCCATGCCGCCGCCGATGATGATGAAGTCTACCCTGGGAAGTATGTTCTCGATGAGAGCGACTTTATCGCTGACTTTCGCCCCTCCCAACAGCAGACCGAACGGGCGAACCGGATCGAGGAGGACTTTGCCGAGAGAATTGATTTCCTTTTCTAGAAGCAGGCCCGCGACCGACGGCAGGTATTTGGCGACGCCGACGATGGAGGCATGGGAACGGTGTGCCGTACCGAAAGCGTCATCCACGTAGATCTCGCCGAGTTCCGCAAGCGCGCGGGCGAAGGCCGGGTCATTTTTCTCTTCTTCGGGATGAAAGCGCAGGTTCTCCAGTACCAGGACATCCGCGTTCTTCATCCGGTCGACCATGTCTTTCACTTCCGGACCGATGCAATCCGGAGCGAAATCGACCGGCTGCCTCAATATGCGGGCCAGCCTTTCGGCGACCATTTTGAGGCTCAAACCGGGGACGATATGGCCTTTAGGCCTGCCCATGTGCGAACAAAGTACGAGTTTGGCGTCATGGTCGAGGAGATAATCGATGGTCGGGACAGCAGCCTTGATGCGGCTGTCATCCGTGATGTTTCCGCTTTTTTCGTCCAGCGGAACGTTGAAATCCACACGTATCAGTACCCTTTTTCCCGAGACGTCTATATCACGAATGGTTTTCTTATCCATTTTTTCCAATCCTGATTTTTAATCTTTGGTGTATCAAGGGCGAAGGGTGGGCAGTTTACGGCCGGAAAGTTCCGGAAAAACCTCGAGGACCTGTTTCACTATACCGGACGGGTCCAATCCGTATTTCTCACGGAGTATGGCCTGTGTTCCCTGTTCGACAAATCGATCGGGTATCCCGACGCAATGGGAACGGAAGCCGCTTATGCCTGATTCTTCAAGCAAAGTCACCACCGAACTTCCAAAACCGCCGATGAGGGTATTTTCCTCGATGGTAACGATCCTTTTGATGTGCCGGGCGACATCCGTGATCAGTGCACTGTCCAGGGGCTTGGCGAATCGGGCGTTGATGACCGTTGTCTCGATGCCGGTCCCGGCCAGCAAGTTGGCTGCATCCATGGCCGAGTGCACCCCGATCCCGATCCCGATCATAGCCAGGTCGCCGCCTTCGCGAAGGATTTCGCCTTCTCCGATGGGTAAAAGGCTGAACTTCTCGTCCATCGGGACACCAAGCCCTGTCCCCCTGGGGTACCTTACGGCCATCGGCCGGCCTGAATTGATGGCGGTGTATAAAAGGTTCTGCAGCTCATTCTCATCTTTGGGAGCGGCCAGCACCATGTTGGGTACGAGTTGGAGATACGAAAGGTCGAGGGTGCCCTGGTGGGTTTTGCCGTCGTCACCGACGATCCCGCCGCGGTCGACGGCGAAGGTAACGGGCAGGTTCTGCAGGCAGACGTCGTGGATGATCTGGTCGAAGGACCTTTGAAGGAAGGTCGAGTATATGGCCACTACGGGTTTTAAACCCTGGGTGGCCAACCCGGCGGCGAAAGTGACAGCATGCTGCTCGCAGATGCCGACATCGAATACCCTTTTCGGGAATTCCTGCTGTATGGGACTGAGGCAGTTCCCTTCCGGCATGGCGGGGGTGATGACGACCACCTTCGGGTCAGCCCGCATAGTCCGGAGCAGGGTCTGCGCGAAAACTTCGCTGTAGCTTGGGGCGATTTTGATCTTGCTGCCCTGCGGCGCGACCCCGTGGAAACAGACCGCGTCTTCTTCCGCAGGCCCGTAACCCTTACCTTTGGTGGTGATGATATGCACAAGTACGGCTTTATGGCGATAATCACGCGCCTGGGACAGGGCGGATTCCAGTTCAGCGATGTTGTGCCCGTCTATCGGCCCCATGTAGGCGAGACCGAGGTCTTCCCAGAGGGTGTTGGGCATGAGCAGGCTCTTGAGCCCCTGTTTCAAGCGGCTCCCGATCCGGGTGGCCTGTTTCCCCAGCGGCATCGAACCCAATATGCGTTTGCCGCTCTCGTTGGCTTCGTAATAATGGCGATCGAACCGCACTTTGCTCAGCAGTTTTGAAATGGCGCCCACAGTCGGCGATATCGACATGCCGTTGTCGTTCAAGATAACGATCAATTTGGTGCCGGAAGACCCGGTATTGTTGAGCGCTTCCAGCGCCATGCCGCCGCCGATGGAGCCGTCTCCGATCACCGCAATAACATTGTAATCCTGGCCGTTGAGATCGCGGGCAGTCGCCATGCCGAGGGCAGCCGAAATGGAAGTGCTGGCATGGCCGGTACCGAATGGGTCGTAAATGCTCTCGTCACGTGAAGGGAAGCCCGACAGCCCGCCGTATTGCCTCAGTGTCCGGAAACGGTCGCGGCGGCCGGTAAGCAGTTTGTGGGCATAAGCCTGGTGCCCCACGTCCCAGATGATTTTGTCGACAGGGGCGTCAAATACACGGTGCAGGGCAATAGTAAGCTCGACCGCACCAAGGCTGGAAGCCAGATGGCCGCCGGTGACGGACACCGTATCGACCATTTCCTGTCTTAGCTCTTGGGCGAGGGTTTCAAGCTCTTTGGGCGAAAGCTGCTTGATATCGGCGGGGCGATTGATGCCGTCCAGAAGTTTTGCCATTGTCAGTCGGAATGCATAGATTTGTGTATACTCTAACAATCAACCCAAAGTATTGTCAAGGAATCAGTTTCAATGGTTGGCTTTGAATCATAAACTCGACGTTAAATCGGAACAAGCCCCGAATTGGTATCATAATAGTGAAGGCCGCTCCATCACGGTGCAAGCGGCCTTCAATCCGGTCTTTAAACCTTGGGGAATCGTTTAACTTTTAGCTTTTTTCCAGTTCTTCCGTGATGTCCTGGGTCATCTTCAGGAAGAGTTTGCGGATCTTTTTCATCACCTGCTCTGCGGCCTGCTCACCGGCTTTGCGGGCTTCGGCCGCAGCCTGGCGTGCTTCAGATGCTGCTTTCTCGGCCGTTTCGATGCTGGTCTCTATGTCGTCAAGGATTTCGGGTAACGGTTTTTCAAGAATGATATGTTTTTTCTCTTTGCCCTCTGTTGCCATATTCTTCCCTCCACTGCGACCTTTTCCAAAAAGTAACTGCCTATAAATGATATCGTAATCCGGCTTTTCTGTCATTCCACATCGAAAAACCTTCTTGAAATATCGTCTTTATCAGTTGACAATTATTTGAGAAAAGTGTTACTTTATTCATGTTTAGAAAACCTATGGCATTCGGTATCATTGTTGTAAGGCCGGCCTATCGAAGGTCAAGTCTTCGTTTGCATGAATCTCATGCGGACGGAGTCAGCGTTTAATATTTCAGGCACCCGTTAAGCGGGTGCTTTTTTGTTGCTTGCAATTTATTTCACGGCAACAGTTGGTCGTTTCAACGCCAATTTTTGAATCAGGAAAAATTTTTGAAGGAGGAGAAAACATGCAGCCAATCAACGTAATCTGGTTGCAAGGGCAGGGTTGCACAGGTGATACGGTAGCGCTCATCAGTGCCGAGAACCCTTCGCTGGTAGATGTTATCACCGGCGTTTTGCCCGAAGTCAGCGGGATCAACATCGCTTTTCATCCCACCATCATGGCGCCCTGGGGAGAGAAAGCTTTGGGACCGCTTGAGGCAGCCAAGGAAGGCAAACTGGATCCATTCGTAGTGGTCCTCGAAGGCGCCGTCCCCGACGAGAAGATCGCCCAGAAAACCGGCGGTTATTTCTGCGGAATCGGCGACATGCACGGCAAGATTGTTACTGTCACTGAAGTTCTGAACGACCTTAAGGGCAAAGCCGCAGCAATGGTAGCCATCGGCACCTGTGCTGCCTACGGCGGCATCGCCGCCGGCAAACCCAATCCCACCGGCGCTATGGGACTCGGTGCATTCCTCGGCAAAGATTATAAGAGCACGCTGGGCCTCCCCGTAATAAACGTTCCGGGATGCCCCACCCCCGGCGACAGCACCCTGAAAGCACTGGCATACCTGGTGCTGGTGGCACGTGGGGCGGCTGCGGTTCCTGCGATGGACGAATTTAACCGGCCGAAGTTCCTTTATGGGGAACTGGCTCACCATATCTGCCCGAGGGCCGGCTATCTGGCTGAAGGCAAATTCTCGCATCACTTCGGCGAGCCTTACTGCATGGGACTCCTGGGCTGCAAAGGTCCTATCGCCTATTGCCGCGTTCCCAAGTACGGCTTCTCCGGAGGTTTCGGCGGCTGCCCATCCACCGGCTCACCCTGCATCGGCTGCACCGAACCCGGTTTCCCCGACGCCCCATTCTCTCCCTTCCTCAAGAAATCCCCTGTCAAGTCCTGGGTCGTCGAAGGGATCCTGGACAACATCGGCAAGGTAAAAGCTACCGCCTCCAGATTCCACAAGAGGAGTATCTAACATGGCTAAGTCGACTGAATTAAACATCGAACCATTGACGCGAATCGAAGGCCATATGGGCGTTAACGCCAAGGCCGACCTCGACGCGAAGAAGTACACTGACGCCCATGTGTATGCCACAATGTTCCGCGGCCTGGAAGACATACTTATCGGCCACGAACCCGCCGACGCTATCTGGCTTGGCCAGCGCAGCTGCGGCGTATGCCCGACTCCCCATGCCATCGCCTCCGTCGAGGCTGTCGACATGTGCTACGGCGCTCCCCCTCCCCCCCTAGGCATCGGACTGCGCAACCTGGCCATCATGGCTGAAGAAGTTTATGACGGCGCGCTAGGCTGCGGTATCCTGGAAGGCCCCGACTATTCCGAAGCGATCTGCGCGAAGTCCAATCCCGAGATACTGGCCAAGGCCAATGTGACTCCCGCTCCCCGCGCAGCCGCTCACGGCTATACAACCATCGGCGACATCATGCGCGGTCTGAACCCCATCTCTGGAAGCCTGTGGCTCAAGTGTTTGGGAGCTTCCAAGACCGGGTTGGATATGGCCAGTTCACTTTGCGCTAAGCACCCGCATCAGAACAACTTTGTCCCTGGCGGCATAGCCCGCACCATCAGTATCCCCGACCTCGAAGCCCTCTATGTTATGATTGGCAAAGAAGTCGCTTTCACCAAAGAACTGGTCCCCGCTTTCGATGACCTCGTTGATTTTCTCGGCGCCAACGGCCTGGATAAGGTAGGCGAGTTCCCCTTCAACTTCCTCTCCTATGGCGTTTATGAAGATCCCATGGCCTACAATGCTAAATATGCCGATATGAGCAAATGGGCTGAGAAGCGCTGGGTCACCCCAGGCGTAGTCATCAACGGCAAACTCATCACCAACGACCTGGTCGAGATCAACGTCGGCGTCCAGGAAACTGTCACCCACTCTTACTATAACGAGACGGTCAAGGCCGATTTCGCCAAAGACCCCAATGGCAACCCGTTGACCAAGGACCATCCCTGGAACGAGTCAACCAAACCTGTAGCCGGCAAAGAAAAGGACTTCGAGAACAAATATACCTGGGCCAAGACGCCCCGCTGGCTCGACTGGAAGAACCGTGTGGACGGCAAGACCCATGTCATGATGGCCAATCCCCTGGCCAGGATGTGGATCAACTCCGTTTCCAAGAAAACCCCTGAATCCACCGGCAATTCGGTCAAATTCACACTGCCCGCCGGAGCAGTAGCCGGCAACCGCGTTTCGGGCGAAGTTACCATGGAATGGAAGCAACCCAAGAACAATAACTCCATCGAGCGCGTCCGCTCCCGCGCGTATTATCATGCCCTGTCAGCCTCAATGGCTTACCGCATGGTTGCGATCGCCCTTGACCTGCTAAAGAAAGGCGATACCAAGGTATGGAACGAATATAAGAAACCCAAGAACGGGATCGGTGTAGGTATGGTCGAGGGTATGCGCGGCGCTGTAGCCCACTGGGTAGTCATGCGCAACGGCGTCATCTACCGCTACCAGATCATCACTCCCACCGCCTGGAATGTTTCCCCGCGCGACGCGGAAGGCCGTCCCGGAGCCTACGAAGCCGCCATTATCGGTTCTGCCGTTACCGAGCCCATCACCGGTGAACTGGACGGCATCGACGTAGTGCGCACCATACGTAGCTTTGACCCCTGCCTGGGCTGCACCGTGCAGGTATTCAACCCCCAGGAAGGCCTGCTGGCCGAGTGCGATATGGACCACCTGCATGCCGAAGAAATGGTCTCACAGTGGGAGAAATCTCACACCGTCGGCCATTCTCACGAGCATACCCACGACGGGCATACCCATTCGCACGCTGTGTAACTGAAGAAGGACGCTTTATTGACGAGGACTTTGATATGCGGAGTAGGGAACAAGCTGAAACGGGACGACGGCCTGGGGCCGTTTGTCATCGAGCAGCTTGAAGACACGCCCATGCCGGAAGGCGTGGATGTGGCGGACTACGGCATATCGGGTTTCAAATGCGCTCTCAAGCTAGAGGGCTACAATAAAGTTATCTTTGTGGATGCCATAAGCCTGCCCGGCTTCGAGCCGGGCAGGCTTCACCGTTTGAAAATCAATAAAGACAAACTCATGAAGAGCCCCAGGCTTTCAGATTTCAGCCTGTCCATGCATGAAACCGACCTTGAGCGCATCATGGCAACCGCCGCGGTACTCAACATCTACCCGGATGAAGTAGTAATCATTGGCTGCGAACCCTCGGACACCGCGGTCGGCCTCGGACTCACCAAACCTGTCGAAGCCGCCGTCCCCAAAATCATCGAGCTTATACTTAAAGAGCTCTAAAATCCCCCTGCCGCAAAATGCGGCTGCGAACCTTATTTTAATGAAAGATATTTCCGCTATCCATCATTACAACATCAGGGCCTACGGCGTAGTACAGGGCGTTGGTTTCCGTCCTTTTATCTACCAGTTGGCCCTTCAACATAGCCTCCGCGGGGCTGTTTGCAACACATCGGGTTATGTCGAAATAGATGTCGAAGGGCCTCGAACAAAGCTGGAATACTTCCTGGCTGACATCACCGCCAAAGCGCCTCCGGCGGCCATAATAGAGCGATTGGTAACCCTTGAACAGCCGGTAGGGGGTTACTCACAATTTCTAATCCTTGATAGCAGGCCAAATCCCGGAGAATACCAGTTGATTTCGCCTGATCTGGCAACCTGCACCGAGTGTGCCGCTGAGATAATGGACCCTAAAAACCGGCGTTTCGGATACGCGTTCACTAACTGCACCAACTGCGGCCCCCGCTTCACTATTATTAAAGATATCCCCTACGACCGCGTAGCTACCACCATGGATAAATTTACAATGTGCCTACAGTGCCAGGCAGAATATGACGACCCGGGTAATCGCAGGTTTCACGCACAGCCTAACGCTTGCCCCGTGTGCGGCCCAAAGCTTCAGCTGGTCGGGAAAAACGGATATGTCATCCCCACCGGCGCTCCGATTTCCAGGTCGGCCGAGTTCCTGCTCGATGGCAAGATCATGGGGATAAAGGGGCTGGGAGGGTTTTTACTGGCTTGCGACGCAACTAATGACGCTGCCGTCGGAGCGCTGAGGGCCCGGAAAAAACGCCCTTCCAAACCATTCGCAGTGATGGTTTCAAGCATCGAGGAGGCGAATAGATATTGTTTTGTTTCAGAATCCGAGGCTGAATCGCTACGCTCCAGCCGGAGCCCGATAGTCTTATTGAAAATGCGTGAAGGCGCGTCGCTGTCCGGAGGCATCGCTCCTGGTTTGAAATACCTGGGATTGGTGTTGCCGTATACGCCGCTGCACCACCTGCTTATGAAACAAGCCGGAGTCCCGCTGGTGATGACCAGCGGAAATCTGAGTGAAGAACCCATCGCGCAAAAGAACAGCGAAGCGTTGATGCGATTGGGCGGGGTTGCGGACTATTTCCTGTGGCACAACCGCGACATTTATGTGACTTACGACGACAGTGTCGTCTTGCAGGCGGCGGGGGAAACAACGGTGATCCGGCGCGCAAGGGGTTATGCTCCCTACCCCATTCAGCCAGGACGGGAGCTGGGACAGGTCCTTGCCTGCGGTGCTGAAATGAAAGGCTCCTTTTGCCTGACGCGCGATAACCATGCGTTCGTGAGCCAGCATATCGGGGACCTGGAGAACGTTGAAACCCTTGAACATTTTGAAAGCACGATCGGGATATACGAAAAATTATTCCGCATAAAACCCGCCATAATCGCCCATGACCTGCACCCGGACTACCTGAGCACTCATTACGCACGGGACAGAGCCGAAGCCGATACATCTTTAAAATTATTCCCCGTACAGCATCATCATGCGCATATAGCATCCTGTATGGCCGAGAACGGGACCCGGGGCCCTGTCATCGGGGTCGCTCTCGACGGAACCGGCTACGGAACCGACGGCAATATCTGGGGCGGGGAGATTTTGCTGGCAGATTACAAAGGTTTTGAACGGCTCGCCCACCTTGAATATGTCCCGTTGCCCGGGGGAGACGCAGCCACTAAAAAACCCATCAGGATAGCGGCTGCTTACCTTTACCACCTGCTCGGGGAGGGCGGGCTGCAAAGGTCCGGCCTGATGACGAGGATCGAACCCGAAGAATTGTCTTTGTTAAAACAGCAGATGGATAAAAGAATAAACTCACCCTACACTTCGAGCTGCGGAAGGCTTTTTGACGCAGTGGCATCGCTGTTAGGGATAAAGGACAGCATCAATTATGAGGCCCAGGCGGCCATCGAACTGGAGATGTGCGCGACCGGTGTTGAAGGGAACGCAAAGTTGAGATATCCCTTTGAAATTGGCGAGAAACCCGGGTTGAAAACCATTCGTCTGGGGGCCCTCTTTGATGCTATACTAAACGATATAAACAACGGCCGAAGCCGCCCTGAAATCGCCTATAGTTTCCACGATTCACTCGCCGCAAGCATCGCGGGATTGTGCGAAAACCTGTCGGGAAAAAGCGGGATAAGATCTGTCGCGTTAAGCGGCGGTGTATTTCAGAACCGGTTGCTGTTTCGCCTGCTTTTCAAAGCTTTGCAGGAAAAAGGTTTAGACGTTCTCACTCATAAACAAGTGCCGTCCAATGACGGCGGCATAGCGCTGGGACAGGCGATGATCGCCGGTTCCGCGCACGAAAACTAACGGAGGTATTCGATGTGTGTTGCAGTCCCTGCTCTTATCGTGAATCTTAACGGTACCGACGCGGAAGTCGATATCGAGGGTGTGCGCAGAAAAACCAGCATTTACCTGACACCCGAAGCAAAACTAGGCGATTACGTGCTGATGCACGCGGGTTTCGCCATCAGGGTGATAGACCTGCAGGAAGCTAAAGAGACGATTGCCTTGTTGAAGGAAATCAATGCAACCGGTTAACGATTTTCGTGATTCGGAACTGGCGCTTGCGCTGGTTGAAAAAATAAAACGGCGGGCGCAAGGCCCGGCCCGATTGATGGAGTTTTGCGGGAGCCACACCGCAGCAATCCTCAAGTTCGGTTTAAGGCAGCTTCTGCCGCCGGGGGTGGAGATGCTTTCGGGCCCGGGCTGCCCGGTATGCGTTACCGACCAGGCCGATATCGACCGGGCCATCGAACTGGCGAGAGTGCCCGGTTTAGTACTTTGTACCTTCGGGGACATGTTGAAAGTCCCCGGGACATACTCCAGCTTGCAACAGGCGAGGGCCGAGGGCTGCGACGTGCGGATGGTGTATTCGACCCTCGACGCCGTGGAAATCGCGGTTGCCAATCCAGAAAAGCCTGTAGTATTCCTAGGCGTCGGATTTGAAACTACCGCCCCGACTATCGCAGCCTCCATTGCACAGGCGAGCAGCCGTAAAATCAAAAATTACTCGGTTTTTTCTCTTGCGAAATTGTGCCCTCCTGTCATGAAAGCCCTGCTGGACGGCGGGGAAATTAAAATCGAGGGCATTATCTGCCCCGGCCATGTCAGTGCCATCATCGGCTCGAAACCCTATGAATTTATCCCCCGCGATTACAATATAGGCTGTGTTGTGGCAGGGTTCGAACCGGTCGATATCCTTATGGCTGTTGACCGTTTGCTGGCGCAGATAGAAAGCCGGGCCCCGGCGGTGGAGATCGCCTACGGAAGGACGGTTTCCCCTGAAGGCAATTTAATCGCGCAGCAGTTGCTGTATGAGATATTCGAGCCTCAACCCGCCCGTTGGAGGGGCGTGGGTGAAGTGGGCGGAAGCGGGTATAAGATCCGTGAGAAATACCGTGAATTTGATGCGGAGCGTCTTTTTGTCATAAATCCCGGACCGGCGAAAGAACCCGCAGGATGCCGTTGCGGCGACGTTTTGCGTGGATTAATACGTCCGACCGGTTGTCCGCTTTTCGGCCGCGCCTGCACCCCTGAGCGCCCGGTGGGCCCGTGCATGGTCTCGGGCGAAGGCGCATGCGCCAGCTACTACCTCTTCGGAGAAGGCGATGGAAGATAAAGTCCTTATGGCCCACGGGAGCGGAGGGAAGCTGACCCACGAACTCATAAACCGGTGTTTCGTGGGAAAACTCAGCAATCCATGGCTGGCCCGTATGGATGATTCAGCCATCCTTGAATCAGAAGGCCGGATGGCTTTCACAACCGACAGTTATGTTGTAACCCCGTTATTTTTCCCGGGCGGCGACATCGGCAAACTGGCGGTTTGCGGTACCGTTAATGACCTTGCGGTGAGCGGGGCGAAGCCCAGGTTCCTGAGCCTGGCTTTTATCATAGAAGAGGGGTTGGAAATATCCGACCTGGAAAAAGTCGTAGATTCGATCAGCAAAACCGCGCAGGCTGCGGGGGTTGAAGTCGTCACCGGGGACACCAAGGTAGTGCAGAGAGGAAAAGCCGACAGGCTGTTCGTAAATACCGCCGGAATAGGATATATCCCTGCCGGAATCAATGTTTCGGGGTCCAATGTCAAAGCGGGAGACGTGATCATTTTAAGCGGTACGATAGGCGACCACGGGATGACCATCATGGCCCAGAGGGAAGGGCTGCGCTTTTCCGGTGACCTGGCGAGCGATTGCGCCCCCTTGAATGGGTTGATAACTGAAATGCTGCAGGCATGCCCCGATATCCGCTGTATGCGTGACCCTACGCGGGGAGGCGTCGCCACCACCTTGAACGAAATCGCTGCACAATCTAAAGTGGGGATGCGCATCGAGGATGGTTCCATCCCTGTCCGGCCCCCTGTTTCCGCCATGTGCGAATTACTCGGGCTGGACCCTCTTTATATAGCCAACGAAGGTAAAATACTGGCTTTCGTGCCTGAGGCGGTTGCCGGGGGAGTGCTCGAAATAATGCGGCGGCACCAGTACGGCAAGGATGCAGCGATAATCGGGAGTGTCACGGGGGAACACCCGGGCAGAGTAACATTGAAGACCCGGCTGGGAACATCCAGGATACTCGCAATGCTGTCCGGAGACATCCTGCCTCGCATCTGTTGATGCCCGATATACGATAGTAAAATGAAAGAGTCCGCCACAAGCGGACTCTTTCATTTTCTGATTTACGGGACAGCTTTATAGTTCTGAATCGAATTCCAGGTCGCTAGAATCGAGGCCGGCTTCGTCGAGTTTGGCTTTAGCCAGGTTCAACTTCAAACGGGCTTCGTTCAACCGCATCTGTAACGCTTCTCTTTCTAATTCAGCGGCCGTAAGCTTGGTGCGGACGGCGTCGGTAAAAAGGTTGATGAGCGAATCCAGTTCAGATGTTTCAAAGGCATCTGTCATTATTTTCCCCTCCGGCAGAATAAATTCAACATTACGATTAGACATTATAACATTAGCCCATCCAGTTGGCACATCATTGAAAGGCATGGCTTTGACCGGGTAAATACCATCTGGCATAATGCTGGGTATCGCCGCCGTACCCGCGAATTGCCGATTATACAAATGTGTGGAAAACATGGACCATAGGCGTTATCACGCCTGAAATCGAGATAAATGGATACAACAGCTCCGAAAATCGGATTACGTTCTTTACCTAAACGCCAGATCATCCTGACCATGGCAGGCGTCTTACTGGCCATGTTCATGAGTTCGCTGGACCAGACTATCGTGGATACCGCCATGCCCCGTATAATCGTCGACCTGAACGGTTTTGCGCATTATACCTGGGTCATAACCGTTTATATCATCACTTCAGCCATCACCATCCCGATAATAGGCAAGCTGACCGATATCTACGGGCGGAAACGTTTCTATATTGCCGGCATTGCGATTTTCACCGGTGCTTCGGTGTTGTCCGGGCTAAGCCACAGTATGCTCCAATTGATCATTTTCCGCGGTTTGCAAGGTGTCGGCGCCGGCTCAATGGTCGCAAATGCCTTTACCGTGATTGCAGATATCTTCCCGCCGGCCGAACGAGGTAAATATCAGGGGATCATCAGCGCCGTTTTCGGTATGTCTGCAATCATCGGTCCTTCGCTTGGAGGTTTTATCACCGACAGGCTTTCCTGGCATTGGATATTTTTCGTAAACCTTCCCATCGGGATCGTAAATATTATCCTCTTTTTGTTCTTTTTCCCTAACTTCCGGACCGACCCCGGGCACCGCCACTCAGTGGACTACCAGGGGATGATCGCTCTTTCGGTCGGAGTCGCGTCTTTGCTTCTCGCACTTTCGTGGGGCGGCGGAGAATACCCCTGGATCTCATTCCCGGTGCTGGGCCTCCTATTGGTTTTCGGCGTCATGCTGGCAGCATTCTTATTTATCGAAAGCCGGAGCAGGGAACCTCTGATACCACTTTCGCTGTTCAGAAATCACATCGTCGCGATATCGGAAACAGCTGTTTTCCTCACGGCATTCGGCATGTACGGCGCCATAACATTCGTGCCCCTGTTTTTTCAGGGAGTTTTAAGTGCCACGGCCACAGCGAGCGGCGGTTACCTGACCCCTATGATACTGGGCCAGGTCAGCGGAAGTTTTCTTTCCGGGCAACTCCTTTCCAGAGCGGGGGGGCACTACCGCCTTCAGGGCGTGGTCGGGCTGGGCCTCATGGGCGCGGGGATTTTTCTTCTCTCGAGAATGGGGATCGGCACCAGCTACGGCGTGGCGGTTGTGAATATCGTAATCACCGGTTTTGGCCTGGGGATTACGATGCCCCTGTATACCATCGCAGTGCAAAACGCCGTTCCCTATAATCTGCTCGGCATAGCTACATCCACCGTGCCGTTTATCCGCTCTATCGGCGCATCAGTCGGCCTGGCGATTTTCGGTTCGACGATGACCAGCCGTTTTGCTTCGGGTTTCAATTCACTTCTCTCCCCTGAACTGCGGGCCGTGTTGCCTGCTTCTCAGATCGACTCCCTTTCTCATAACCCTCAGGTGCTGGTCAGCGCAGAATCGCAGGCCCAATTGAAACAGTTTTTGACACAAGCAAGCCCTCAGGGGAGCCAGCTGTTTGTTCAGCTCCAGGACGCACTCAAGCGGGCACTTAGTTCGGCGCTTCATGAGGTGTTCATCATCAGCCTCGTGGCCGCGGGTGTGTCGCTTGCGATCCATCTCCTGATAAAGGAGATCCCGCTACGCAAAGAGCACAGTACCGCTCCCCCGACCGTGGAGTAGTTTAAAAATAACCTCCGGAAACCAACGAAACCTATGGCAAAAGCACGCTAAGATGTGTATAATGTAGCCCACCTGTTTTTGCAATCGAAAAAATGAAAGGAGAATAACGTATGCCTGGTTTGTTCTGGATCGTACCCATAGCCGGCGTGCTCACCATGCTGTTCGTTCTCTGGCTGGCCAGAGATGTATTAAAGCGCGACAGCGGCACACCCAAGATGCGTGAAATCGGCGACATGATTTTCCAGGGTGCCTGGGCTTTCATGAAGCGCCAGTACAGCACTATCGCGATGTTCGCGGTAGTTGTGGCTGTGGTCATCGGGGTCCTGGTCGGTGTACTGGGCCACAATCAGCCCGGATATTCCGGTTTTGACATCGCATGGCGCACATCGGTCGCTTTCCTTGTAGGCGCCATTTGCTCCGGTTTTGCCGGGTTCGCCGGGATGTATATCGCAGTCAAATCCAACGTACGATGCGCCTCTGCGTCACAGAGAAGCTTGAGGGAAGCCGTTACCGTGGCTTTACGCGGCGGAGGCGTTGCCGGGTTCCTTATCACGGCGATGAGCCTTATCGGCGTTACAGCCATCTTTTTCGCTTTCGGCGGCTACGATAAGCCTGACATCGCGCCCAACCTGATAGTAGGTTTTGGTTTCGGCGCCAGTTTTGTTGCACTTTTCGCACAACTTGGCGGCGGTATCTATACCAAGGCCGCTGATGTGGGTGCCGACCTTGTCGGCAAAGTCGAATCCGGCATCCCGGAAGACGATCCGCGCAACCCGGCTGTCATCGCCGACCTCGTAGGGGATAATGTCGGCGACTGCGCGGGACGCGGTGCCGACCTTTTTGAATCTACAGCAGCAGAGAACATCGGCGCCATGATCCTGGGCATCGCGGTATACGTGGTGACGAAAAACGTTGTCTGGATACTTTTCCCCCTGGTTGTACGCGGTTTCGGGATGATCGCCAGCATGGTAGGTCTGATCTCGGTGAAGGCAAACGAAAAAGAAAATCCTATGAATGCCCTAAACCGTGGATATTACGTAGCTTTAGTCCTTTCTGTAGTGGGATTGTTCGTCAGTGTCCATTACATGCTTAATAAAGACCTCGGCGGCAAAGAATACTGGCTTTTTGGGGCCGGGCTTGTCGGTATCGCCGCCAGCATAATCGTGGTCTATATAACGAGGTATTACACCGAGTTCCGCTATCGTCCCGTAAAGGAAATAGCGGAAGCATCCAAGACCGGGCCTGCCACCAACATCATCGCGGGCCTTTCGGTTGGGTTCGAAACGACTTTCGCCACTGCCATGATCATCGGCGTATCCCTGATGCTAGCTTACTGGTTTGGTACACAGAGCGGCATCGCCGGCGCCGGTGCCTTCGGGACGGCAGTCGCGACGATGGGCATGTTGATGACCTGCCCCTATATCCTTACCATGGACGCTTTTGGCCCCATCACCGATAATGCGAACGGTATAAATGAGATGGCCGGAGCGGGTCCAGAGATACGTAAAGTGACTGATCGGCTGGATGCGGTCGGCAACACCACCAAAGCTCTAACCAAGGGCTATGCCCTGGTTTCCGCAGGCCTCGCAGCTTTCCTTCTATTCCAGGCCTACCTTGACCGGGTGTCCATCATAAAATTCGGTACTCCGGGCGAATACACGGTCGTTGATATCGCACGCGTGGAAGTGTTCGTTGGAGCTTTACTTGCTGCGATGGTAGTGTATTTATTCAGCGGCATGGCGATAAAAGCTGTCGGTAAAACAGCAGGAAAAATCATCGAAGAGGTCCGCCGGCAATTCCGGGCTGATCCCGAGATACTCAATCCCAAAGATTCTAAAAATCCCCACAAGCCTGATTATGCCAAGGCCGTGGATATCACAGCCCGTGCGGCCCTCCGCGAAATGGTCGCCCCCGGGTTGCTTCCTGTCCTGGCGCCGGTAATCGTCGGGCTGGTTTTCAAATGGATGAATTACGACGCCCCCATGGTCGTCGCCGGTTTCCTGATGGTTGGAACCATCGGCGGTATCATGATGGCTTCGTTCATGAACAATGGCGGCGGCGCCTGGGACAATGCCAAGAAAATGATTGAAGACGGACAACTTAAAGATGAGAAGGGCAATGTCTTAGGTAAGAAAACCCCTGCCCATGCGGCCGCGGTGGTTGGCGATACCATCGGCGATCCGCTTAAAGACACAGCCGGTCCTTCGCTGCATGTTTTGATCAAACTGCTCGCCACCGTCACACTGGTGCTGGTACCCCTGTTCATCAAGTAAACCAAGAAAATACCCGATACAGCAGTGTACAAGGGGAGGCCGACAGGCCTCCCCTTCTTTATTATTTGCCGAAAGGCCGTCGTATATACGACCGAATAATCAGCACCCGGGCGACATTCGCCAATATCATTCCGACACTATAAAAAAGGCCCAACCAATATATTATAACTATTTATATAGATTAAAATAAGTTATGTCTAGTAAACCTTTACATTCTCTTTACGCTGGCCTGATATAATATCGATTGTTGTAGATATGCGAATATTAGTGGTTGAGGACGAAAAAGATCTCGCTGAAGCACTTGGACGGGGGTTGACCCGGCAGGGGTATCCGGTCGACCTGGCATTTGACGGAGAATCGGCCCTCGATATGGCCGAGATAAATAACTACGACCTCATCGTTTTGGACCTGAACCTGCCGAAGGTTGATGGTATAGAAGTATGCCGAAGGATCCGGGCTTCCGGTTCTGCTGTCGGGATATTGATGTTGACGGCACGCTCAGGGCTCGACGACCGTGTTTCCGGATTGGACACGGGAGCCGATGATTACCTGATCAAGCCGTTCCATTTCCCTGAGCTCCTGGCGCGCGTGCGGGCAATACTGCGCAGGGACGGGGAACAGCGCTCCTCAATCCTGCGTGCTGGAGACATGGTGCTTGATCCGAATGCCATGAAGTTATTCGTGGGGGACGTTGAAATAGCACTCACATCCAAAGAATTCGGCATTTTAGAGTACCTTATGAGATGTGCGGGGCGAGTTGTCAGCCAGGAGGAGTTGCTCGAACACGTTTGGAACGACGACGCCAACATGTTTACGCAGACCATAAAGGTGCATATCAACAATATCCGAAAAAAGCTGGCTGATGCGGGCGGCCCGGACAGGATATCCACAATAAAAGGCCGAGGATATCTGGTAAGTTGAGCGCTCAAATAAAAAGCCCGCGCCATTCAAAACAATTGTAAGGAAACGCCTATGAAATCCCCCTTATTTTTAAAAACAATCAGGTTCCGTTTGACGCTGTGGTATTCCATGTTTCTTGTACTTATCCTGGCGATTCTCGTCATCGGCATCAATGTCGCGTTGGTCGCCACCCGACCTGACATCCCCACCGGGATACCCTTTCCGGGAGACAGTCAGACTTTCCGGCGGATCATTACGGACGAAAGAACCAGAAACATGGAGGACTTGCGTAATTATTCACTGGTAGGAGTAGGTGCCGTTCTTATCCTCGGTGCAGTCGGAGGGTATTTTCTTTCAGGATTTATGCTTGACCCGGTTGATAAGGTATCTTCAATCGCGTCCCGAATCTCTCATACCAACCTTAAAGAACGGATTAAATACAAAGGGCCCGATGATGAAGTAAAACGTCTGGCGGACACATTTGATGAAATGCTTGAGCGCCTGGAAGGCGCCTTCGAATCGCAGAAACGCTTCGTTCAGGATGCTTCGCATGAGCTAAGGACCCCGATAGCTATCGCCCAAACCAACATCGAAGTTCTGGAGATGGAGCAGAACACAAGTAAAGATGATTATAAGGGGCTTGTGGATATTCTTAAATCGAGCCTGGAACGTATGAATGACGTCAACGATAGTCTTTTATTGCTTTCTGAAGATCCCCGTTCAAGAGCCAGATGGATGGCGGTGGATGTAAATTCAATGCTCGGAGAAGTTTATGACGAAACCCGGGCAGAGGCCGTGTCGGCCGGGTTGAAAATCATTTGGGAACCGATCGACCCGGGTGCGGTCGTGTCAGGGGACGCCGTACGCCTCAAAGGCGCAATCATTAACTTGATAGACAACGCTGTCAAATACAATCAACCGGGCGGCTTGATCGAAATTTCGGCGACGACCGGGAACGATGCAGTGGATATCAGGATAAAAGATACGGGTATCGGTATTTCTGCGGGTGATCTCCCCCACATCTTCGAGCGTTTTTTCCGGGCGGATAAATCCAGATCACGCGAGAAAGGCGGCAGCGGTCTGGGGCTCGCCATCGTGAAGAAAATCGTCGAAGACCACGGCGGAACTGTAGCAGTAGAGAGCATCAAAGGCCAGGGCAGTACTTTTGATATCAAACTGCCTTCATCCGGGGTTTGATTTCCAGCTGTATTTCACCGAACAGGTTCTTATCCAAAGTGCCGGGTCTTTCCGGTTGGTAACAATACGGATATCCACCCCAACTTTACCTCCTCTTTACGATTCCGATGCTAGATTGAGCTATCGGGAAGACACTCCTGAATAATTATTCTGAGGAGGGTAAAACTAGCGTGGGTCTATTAAAGCGTTCTTTTTTAAATCTTATTCGGAGCCCGGGAAGGACCGGAGCATTCGTAGCGATACTGGCGGTGAGTCTTGGTCTGGCTCTGACAATGTACGAAGTGCATGGTGCGACCGCCGGGCAGTTGGGTAATATCGGTGCCCAGATCGGTACCGATATCACTGTCCGTCCTGCCGGGTCTTTCGGGACGGCAAGCAGCGGTTCGACGTTACTTCAAACGGATGTCAATAAGCTTAAAACCCTGGAACACGTAATATCCGTGGAGTCAAGCACTACAACGAATTACGCCGGCACCGTACTCACTGCTGCCGTGCCCACGAGCCTTCCCGGGGGAATAAACGCCCAACCCGCACCTGTTGGAACGACGGTTCCGACGCGCGCCTTTACTTTTCGAATGGGCATACAGGTATCCGGCCTCGACCCGGCTGACGCGACACCGACGCTGATGGGCGGCGGCACTATTTCAATGGTAAGCGGCACTTATTTCACGCCGGACCAGTCAGACGCGGACGTTATGGTCATTGGACAGTCGCTCGCGAAAGCCAATAACCTCCAGGTTGGTTCAAAGGTCGACATCGAAGGCACGCAAGTTGAAGTCATCGGTGTATACAGCTCGGGTCAGATGTTCGGCGACAACATGTTGATCATGCCCATTTCAACGGTTCAACGGCTTTACAATCTTGACGGAGTTACGACGGCAGTAGTCTCCGCGGACGACGTGAGTAATGTTGACGCTGTTGCAACCGAGATCAGGACTGTTTTCGACGCGAATACCGCCGACGTGGTGACCGCGACCGATGAGTACAACAGGATAGGTTCATCGGTAACCAACGCGGCAAGTTCCAGCCAGACGGGCATGATAGTTTCTTTCATCGTGGCTGCCGCCGTTGTCCTGCTTGCAGTCCTGCTGGTAGTGCGTCAGCGAGTGCGCGAGATAGGGATATTCAAGGCCATCGGGGCCTCTAACTGGCGCATAGGGCTGCAATTCGGCATTGAGACTCTCCTGATCAGCCTTGTGGCGGCCGTTGTCGGCACCGGAATCACATTTATTTTTGCGCAGAAAGTTGCCGACATGTTCACGTCTAACAACTCCACACAAACGGGCAGGTTCCCGGGTGGTGGGTCCGGGTTCGGGGGGGGCATGCAAGTAATAAGCGGAAATATAGGAGGGATACATGTGGTCGTTTCACCCGTGGTTCTCCTGATAGCTCTGGGTGCGGGAGTTGGGCTGGCGCTTATAGCCAGCATCGTTCCTGTCTGGTACATCGCCCGGGTTCGCCCGGCGGAGGTATTGCGCAATGAGTAATTCAATCGTTCAAGCTGCGACAGATAATGCCCCTATCGTAACCGCTGAAAAACTGTGCCGCTACTATCAGTCTGCAGACACGACAGTGAAGGCGCTTGACGGGGTGAGCCTGAGTTTTCCCCGCGGACGGATGATCGCCATAAAAGGTTCAAGCGGGAGCGGCAAAACCACATTGCTCAATCTCATCGGCGCGTTTGATAAACCGAGTTCAGGCAGCATCACGGTCGATGGAGTCGATGTCGCACACATGCACGGGGGCAGCGAAGTAAAATACCGGCTGAACAAAGTGGGATTCGTATTCCAGTCGTATTACCTTATCCCCAACATGACCGCCCTCGAGAATGTCATGCTTCCCATGGAACTGTCGGGGTTGGGAGCTAAAAAACGCGAAGCCAGGGCGAGGGAACTTCTCGAAAAAGTCGGTATCGATAAAACCCGCGAAGCCCGCAAGCCAGCCAAATTGTCGGGCGGCGAACAACAGAGAGTGGCTATCGCCAGGGCGCTAGCGAACGACCCGCCGATCCTGCTGGCAGACGAACCGACCGGGAACCTGGATTCGAAGACCGGCAGGCGCATAGTAGATCTTCTTGGCACCCTGACCCGTGAGGGAAAAACGGTCATCATCGCCACTCATAGCACGGAAGTCGCCGCCGCAGCGGATATAACGGTGGACATGCTCGACGGGGGAATCCAGGGACAATCCCAAAATAATTGAAAGACATAGGTGTTGACCGGCGTGAAGGGGAGTGTAAAAGACCGATGGACCGAATATCACAAAGGTTGAAAAGATTTTTAATCTCGGCTGTAATAGTATGCGTCGCCATGATAAGCGGATGCGCTTCAGCGGCGGGAAACGGTACGACTGTGATACAGACAGTCACCCAGACACAGGCGGCGATTCCAGCCATGACACTAACCAATTTTACCGATGTGATCGCTGCTGTTCGCCCGTGTGTTGTGGCTATCACTACGGAAGTTACCGGGTACAGTGTTTTCGGCGCGTACACTCAGGAAGGAGCAGGTTCCGGATGGATAATTGACTCCTCGGGCCTGATCGTCACCAATAACCATGTAGTCGAAGGTGCGAGCAGCGTCACCGTTACCCTCGAAGACGGGCGCACTTTCCCGGCCAAAGCGGTTTACAGCGATTCTTTTTCCGACCTGGCGGTTGTAAAGATCGACGCCCAAAATCTGCCCGCCGCTAAACTGGGTGATTCTGCGGCGCTTCGGATGGGAGATTGGGTGGTAGCTATCGGCAATTCCCTGGGCCTGGGCATCAGCGCCACGAAAGGCATCGTCAGCGCTACGGGCGTTTCCGTCACAGAATCCGGAGGGAATACGCTTTATAACCTTATTCAGACCGATGCGGCCATCAATGCGGGCAACTCGGGCGGCCCCCTCGTTAACCTGGCAGGCGAAGTCATCGGAATCAACAGCGTCAAAATTTCTAATGTCGGAGTCGAAGGCATGGGATACGCCATCAGCATCGAGGAGGCGGAGCCCCTGCTTCAGCAGTTGATCGCAAACGGGCATATTTCCAGGCCCGACATGGAGGCCAGTTTTTACAGCGTCGACCAGGCGGTGGCAAGCAGATACGGATTGGCGGTAAACCGGGGCGTACTTGTCACCCAGGTGACGCACGGAGGCCCCGCCGATACTGCCGGCATCAAACCGGGAGACGTGATCACTGCTATCAACGACACAGCCGTGACCACGGCAGACGGGCTCCAGCTACTATTGCAGACCTTCAAGGTGGGACAGCAAGTAAGCGTAACTATTTACAGAGGGAACGGCAAGCAAACACTATCCGTGACCCTGGTTGAAGCGTTATAAAGGTTAAGATAAACAAAAATATTCCTTACAAGCATTGGAGGCAAAATAAGATGAGGACAAAGAATTACCCTGGAGCCAGGATAAAACCCGAACCCGGCCTTTCAACAGGGAATGAAAGCAACTGTATCGCCCCTATGGTCCTCCCAGGCGATCCTAAGGACGGGGACCGGTGGCGGCTGGGCGGATGTCCGCGCTGCAAAGGAGACGTGTTCCTCGATTCCGAGGATGGGCAGGTGCTGGGGCATTGCCTTCAATGCGGTTACGTGGGCGCAAGGATAAACCCGCCGATCCCAATCGAAGATTTCCGGTAAACGCCTCCCGACATTCGAACAGGGCAGACCTTGAGGCTGCCCTGTTATTTTATTAAGGGTATTCCATCCGCACATTAACATCGAAATCGTAATTATTCCTGCAACGTATAGGCGGCCTCGGCGGGGGCAGCCCTTTTCATGTAAAATATACCGGTATGGACACAAAAGACCTGGCACTTCTCGAATTTCCGCATATAAGGGAAATCATTGGGGGTTACTGCTCGTTTTCCCTGAGCCGAGATAGGGCCCTCTCACTTTTACCCTCATGCGATTTCGAGGAAGTAAAATCGGGACTCGAAGATTCTGCGGAAGCCGGGAAGCTGCTTGAAGACGAACCCTCCGTCAGCATCTCGGGAATCGAAGATATCACTTCCGCGGTAAAGGCCGCCGAAAGGGGGAAGATCCTAGATACCGGAACGTTGAATGCAGTACGAGTCACCCTGGAAGTGACTCGCCTTCTGCATGATAAGATAATCCAGCATGCCGATCACTTGCCGCGACTCGCGGCCGTGGCAAGCTGCATGTTGCCTCACCTAAGTCTCGAAAGGGCCATCTCCAACGCGATATCACCTGACGGCGAACTGCTCCCCAATGCCTCGGCCAAACTGGCATCCATCCGTCACAAACAACGTTCATGCCGCGCTGAACTGGTGGACAAGCTCCAATCCTATATCAGTTCCGATGCAGGACGGCGATATGTCCAGGAACCTATCGTTACCGAGCGGGAGGGGCGCTTCGTGATCGCGGTCAAAAGTGAATTCCGCAATGAGGTCAAAGGCATCGTCCACGACGTCTCCAACAGCGGGGCCAGCCTGTTCGTGGAGCCATGGCAGACGCTCGACCTCGGAAACGCGGTCAAAGAACTACAGATAGAAGAAGCGCGCGAGATAGAACGGATCCTGACCGAATTGAGCGAAGCAGTTGGCACAGCGGCGGCAAACATCTGCGAAGGGACCAGAGCGGCTGCCGAAATAGATTTTTCAATCGCCAAGGCCCGTTTCGCAAGGCACTTCAGGGCCACTGAGGCCCAAATCTACCGCCCTTCCATGTCGGAACCGCCATTCGTACATCTCGAAGCCGCAAGGCATCCCCTTTTAGGGGAAGCGGCTGTTCCTATCGACATAGATATAGGGAAAGAATATGCCATTTTGGTCATCACCGGCCCAAATACCGGCGGTAAAACCGTATGCCTCAAGACTATCGGCCTCTTGTGCACAATGACCCAGGCAGGATTGCCTATCCCGGCCTCAGCCAAAAGCCGTGTGCCGGTATTCGACGGCATTTATGCAGATATCGGAGACGAGCAGAGTATAGCGCAGACCCTGTCCACATTCGGATGGCACATGAGCAATATCAGCCGTATCCTGGCGTCCGCCGAGGGGTACAGCCTGGTCGTCCTGGACGAACTTGGTGCGAGTACCGACCCGCAGGAAGGGTCGGCGCTCGCCCGCGCGCTTTTGATATACCTAAAGGAGAACCGGTTCCTGGCAGCGGTAACTACACACTACACAGAACTTAAAGTCTTCGCCCATGTCACAGATGGCCTTGAAAATGCTTCTTTCGATTTCGATCCACGGACCCTCACCCCGACCTATCATATGACCCTGGGAGTCCCGGGTGGGTCGAATGCCATCGCGACCGCATCCCATTTCGGTATTCCCGAGGCAGTTATTTCTCTCGCCAGGGCTTCGCTTAGCCAGGAGAACCAGGAACTGGAGCCGTTGCTGTTAAGCCTTCAGGAAGAGAAACAGCAACTGGAGAGTTTCAACAAGGAGTTGGGGCGCGAAAAGGAAACTTTCCAGAAGCAGAACGAGGCCCTTTCGGCTCAACTCAAGAAATTACGCGACGAACGGCAGGCGATGATCCGCTCATCACGGGACGAGATCGTGGCTGAGATTGCCGTTTTGCAAAAAGAGATAAATACGGCCTCGTCCGACTTGAAGAGAGAAACTTCGAAAGCGGCTTTGAGCAGTGCGCGGGAGACCTCCCACAGGGTGCGGGAAAGGATCAACCAGGGGATCTTCAATAAAACTGACGAAGTTATGTCAAACGAAACCGATTCGATCGCTGTCGGCGACAGGGTCTGGCTTCGTGATTACGACGTTAAAGGCAAGGTCACCGCTATCAATACTGAAAGCGACCAGATAGAGGTTACGGCCGGGGCGCTGCGTTTCAGGGTCAGGCTGGATGAGGTAGCAAAAACGCAGACCGGGCCGATTCTTGAACCTGTCCGGGAGGTGCGCCTGCATGCTTCCGCAAAAGAAGTGCCGCCGGAGCTGGACCTGAGGGGCAAGCGTGCCGAAGAAGTTGAACCCTTACTGGACAGCTATTTGAGCGATGCGGCCGTTGCCAAACGGCCATGGGTGAGGATCATACATGGATTCGGGACAGGTGCGGTACGTTCCATAGTCCGCGATATAGCTTCGAGACATCCGCTGGCGAAATCTTACAAGGGAGCGGAGCAGAACGAGGGCGGGGACGGGGCGACGATTATCACACTGAGGTAGGCAACGCGAGTTAAATTCATCAAGCTCATTTGACACGTGTGTTGCCAAAAATAAATAATTGACCCGGCAGGAGAATCAAGGATATGTCCAATCCTTATAGAATACTAGGTTTGGTGCTTTGTCTTGCCGGGGCTGTGTTAACTCCATTGTTTTACTTCCTGGTGGGTTCTCAACCTCTTACGGCTGTGAGCATCTCATCAATAATGCTGGGCTTTACATCGCTTGCGATATCGAATGCACGGCCTTATATTTCACCGGAAGCCTGCCAGATGCTGCTTGCGACAGGTACGGAAAATATTGCTGCACTGCTCGAAGAACTCGGGCTCCGAAACCGGGCAGTTTACCTGCCTTCTTCTATGCAAAACGGCTTCATGAGGGCCATCATACCCTTTGTGGAAGGCGATATCCCATTCGATTCCCAGCATAAGCTGCCGCGAAGGCTGATCGTGCGTTACGGCAAGAATTCAGACTCCGTGGCTATCGCCGTGACCACTCCTGGCAACGTTTGCGTGAAGATGCTGGATACAATACCCGGTCCCACTGCAAGCGATATCGAGTCCGCTTTGACTTATATCCTGACCGGGATGCTTGATATTGCCGATTCCGTATCTATGAAAGAAGCCGGATCAAATATCGAGGTAGAGGTCCGAGGAGTCAAGATGCACGAGTCTAATGCGTGGTTCTACCAATGCATCGGCAGTCCGGTCGCATCGATCGCCGCGGCGATAACCAGCGAAGCCTTGGGGAAACCCGTCCAAATTAAAGAAGAGAAATCTTCCAAAGGAGATACACGGCAAAGGATAGTGCTTGAGGTTAAAGATTGAGAATATACAATAGGCTGATAATCTATCTGGCGCTGGCATTTTCGGTTGTTAACTCAGTCCTGGCATTTGCCGGACAAAGGGATGTCCAGGTTTACTTTATACTGGACCTGATGGCATATCTCATAATTACATTACTTTATGTATATCTTAATCCCAGGGCCAGAGGGGCCTTGACTGCAGTTAATGCTGTTTTTTTCACTGGTTTCGGCGTAATAGTTGTCCTTAAAATCATCAACATTATCAAACCGTAAAACTTTGATTGTATGAAAATAAACACAACCCTAATCGCTTTGGTCCTGACGATTTGGTTCGTATTGTTACCGTCAGCTGTTTCGGCGGTCGAAGAGCATGTCGACCCCAGCGATGTTGCCGAGTTATACAGCGGCGTTTCGCTGTTGCACTATTATTCGGCTTCGCTTGACCTGGTGATACAAAAAAATCCGGACGCGACTCTGGATTTCCTTTCAGTTATGCCTTTCGCGCACGTTCAACCGGCCATTACTCCTCATTCGCAAGAGTTTGCACACTCGGCGATTTCCATCGCGCAAGTGCTCCCGGAGCTTGATAAACTGCTGGTCAAGAGAGACGGGTTTATCGCTGATGCGCGGATGACCGAAGCCGCCGAAACATCATTTCAGATCTCAGCGGACATCAAAACTGCTCTTGAGCACGTCGATTCTCTTCAAGCGGCTGCAGTCCTGACCGGCAACGTCCTCAATGTCAATGCGGCACCTGTCGAAGGTGACCTCGTAATTACCTATTATGATGTCCTGAGAAAAATAGCCAGCATCAGGGCCATGCTGATCCTTGTTCAGAACATGGTTTTAGACCAAAATTCCAACATCGCCGACTCCGTTGGGACGGTGACCCTCACAGTCGGTTCGGGCATCGTAACCGGAACAGGGACCATGTTCACCGCTGCGATGGTTGGAGGAGGTCTGTATGTTGGCTCTGCTACATACAGCATAACCGGATTCACCGATGCCACCCATCTGACGATTAACCCGGTTGCTGCAACCGCAGCAACCTCATCTGTCTTTACCATATTGTTGCCCACCAGTCTTACATTGTCGATAACACCAGAAAGCGCCTTTGTCGGCGATACGATCCGTTTTGAGGCCATGCTCACACATAATGGAATTCCCCTGCCCGGGAAAAAGGTGACGCTCTTCCTGGACGGGACCCTCTTCGTGACTGCAGTCACGGGCGCCGACGGCCAATGTTCGGGGGAATTGACTCTGCCTTACTGGTATATCTCTCAAGTCGAAGCGAGGGCGCTCTATACGCCCCAGGGTGGCGACGTAGGGGTTTTTCTAGCTTCGCTGAGCCCGGCTACGACTATTAATCTGTCTTTTTATAATCTCTCCTTGACCGGAAGCGCGGAGGAAGGGCACCCCGGGCTTTCAACCACCATAAAGGCCACTCTCGATTATGGAACGTCACCGCCTTTGAAAAACAGGCGATTCAGTCTTTACCTAGATAACTCCCTGATTAGAGAAATGACCTCTGAAACCGATTTTTCCGAGATGTTTGTAATCGCCGCTGATACCACAATCGGCCCGCATCTCATCACCATATCATCGCCTTCCGACCAGCGTTATGCGCCCGCCATGACCAGTTTTTCCATAAACATCAATAAGGTCCCCATCACGCTTGAACTAGATAAACCCGCGGTTGTTTTCATACCTGGCTCAATCAAGTTGTCCGGCAACGCGTCTACGGAACTCGGGCCGTTGAATGGGGCCAAGATTACTATAACATCCGGTAGCGCCAAAACGACCGTAACAACGGCTTCCGACGGCAGTTTCAAGGTGACAATGAAAACGACCCCGGGGTTTTATCTGATCGCCTCCCAACCAATTTCGATTCAAGTAACCCCATCCGAACCGTGGAACGCGCCGTTGTCGGAAATACAGAATCTATTCGCGGTTTATTATCTGAACTGTATCCTGATAGCGGTTACCATTGCGTTTTTCGGGGTCTACCTGCCCAGGAGACTGGGGGCACGTGACCGATCCCCCGGGAGAACGGCTGAACAAATCCCTGGAGATATTAGGGTAGCTCTCCCACTTACAGAGTCCGTTACATCCCATGATGAACAGCCTCTCCAAATCACACCACGAAAACCGGCCCAGGAACAAATATTATACTGGTATGCGAAGGTGTTGAAATTTATACAAAAACTCGCAGGACTGGCTCCCCGCCCTGAGCAAACGATGCGTGAATTTGCCGAACAAACCCGTACCGTTTCACTTTTGGGCCCTGTGTCGAGATATTTCAACGAAATGACCCTGCTTACAGAACGGTTTATTTACAGCCCGAATAAACCCACCGAGTCCGACGTTGAAAAAAGCCGGGAACTGGCGCAATCGATAAATACCGAAGTTGAAAATGAAACTATCTAGAATATTTTCCATCGTGATTGTTCTCGTTGTGGTCATCTCGGTGATCGTGATATGGTTCCAGTCATCCGTCCAGGACTTCATGGATACCAATACAACATGGAATGGAATCAAGGATTTCATGGTGACTTTCAACGCAAGTTCCATGGATTCGATGGCCGCGCTTGAAACCGTTCCTTCAAAAAGTACTCTGATCGTGATACCATCACTCAAATTCAGCGACGGCGATACTCTCCGCCTGGAGCAGTTTGTACAGGGCGGCGGCACTCTGATTTTGATGGACGACTTTGGTTACGGAAACGCAATCCTTGAAAAACTGAATATAAGCGCGCGTTTCGCCCCGGGGATCCTCCTAGATCCGCTATTCTGTTATAAAAACCCGGAAATGCCCAAAATCGTTACTTTTTCGCCCGCTATCACGGCGGCGTCTGTCGAAGCTATTACTCTCAATCGCGCCACCAGCCTCGAAAACATCGGCAATGGGGAGGTTCTGGCATCTTCATCGGACACAAGCTTCATGGATTTGAACGGTAACGGGTCCCCAGATCAAAACGAACCGAAGGGGCCATTCGCAATGGCTGTTAAATACCCGATGAGCGCCGGAATTGTAGAAGTGGTCGCTGACCCCAGCGTCTTAATAAATACGATGCTGCCAATGGATGAAAACACTCAATTTATGGGATATCTCCTCGGGGCGGGGGCGGAAGAAAACGATGTTTACATCGATAAATCGCACCTCCCCTCGTCTCCCCTTGATATAGCGAAAACCAAGCTGATTGCGGCCAGAAGAATCGTTTCAAACCCTTTCGCTCTTGTTGGAGCCCTAGCGCTAGTGTTTATATTCGTGTCGCTCAATGCGACCGGGGAGGACTATAAAATTGATTGATATCAAAAAGGTAGCCGACCTACGACAAAAGATCATGATAGAAGTATCGAAGGTGATCGTCGGCAAAGAAGACGTCAAGCAGGCATTGATGATTGCACTCCTTGCCGGAGGCCATGTTCTGATCGAGGGTGTCCCCGGTACCGCCAAAACCCAGTTGGCCAAGACCTTCGCCAGAGCCATCGGCGGGACTTTTAAACGGATCCAATTCACGCCGGACATGTTACCGGCCGACGTAACCGGGTTCTATCTGTACTCTCCAACCGGCCCATCCAACTTTATTGAGGGTCCCATCTTTGCCAATGTTATCCTTGCGGACGAATTGAACCGAACGACACCAAGAACACAATCAGCACTCCTTGAAGCCATGCAGGAACGCCAGGTCACGATAGAAAAACGCACGTATGCTTTGCAGTCTCCGTTCATGGTTATCGCGACACAGGTCAACGCCGGAGGCGAGGGTACCTACCCTCTGACGGATGTCCAGGCGGACCGATTCATATTGCGTATCAACAGCCGTTATCCTTCGGTTGAAGAAGAAGTGCTGGTAATAAGCGGGATAGACCGCATCGAAGATACCAACACTGTCGAAGTAACGACTTCTCAAGAAATCATGCAGGCTCGCGAGATTGCGAAACAGGTGTACGTATCGCCGGAAATATCGAGATACATCGTCACGATTATCGACGCTCTGCGGGCCGACCCTGATGCCCTCTCCGGACCAAGCACCCGAGCCAGCATTTCCCTCTTTAAATGTTCCCGTGTATTGGCTCTTTTCGAAGGGCGTGATTACGTAATTCCCGACGATATCAAAAAGCTGGCTTTCCCAACCATAGAACACCGAATCAGGGTCAAACCGGAAGCTGAAATGGACGAAATCACACCCGCGATAATACTTCAACGCACGCTTGATAACGTGGCAGTTCCGAAACCGGGCTAGATGAAACATTACTCTTCTATTCTAAAAATATTCACTGCAGGAGCACTGTTGGGGGCTGTGTTGCTGTCTCCCCTATCGTTTTCATTCGTTCCTGCAATGCTCCTGATATGGTACCTGATAGAATGGCGCTGGCATTATTCGGCGTTTACCGCCATTTTAACTCAACTATTTACGTTTTTCGCAATAGGTGTGTTATACAGCTCTGTGGTTGGGACATGGGCCGGACTGGCTGTTTCGCTGCCTGTGTTACCAATCCTGGATAAGGAACTTCAAAATAATTCCAAAATAGTTACGTTTAAAGAAAGCAAGCAGGGGCGCGGATTTACGCATATATCGCTTGCCATTCTGACCCTCGTTTTATCGATTTTCGCGGTAGCGGCATTCGCCGGCAGCACCGTTCTCATTGCATCCAACACGGCGGTGACTTTGTACCTGACCTTTATCATCGTATATTCCTGGCGGCACTTTCCAGCAGTACCTGTAAAATATAAGCAAACGTTTTTACGAAGCGTGGCGGGGAAATCTGAACGCCTTCAAATCTGCTTTGAATCGGCGAGTTCGTCAGGGGGGTCTCTTCGTTTGAGATCGCCTTTTGAATGGGTGCGCCTGTCGCCTTTGCCTATGTTTTTCCGCGATCACAAATGGATCATCAATATTTCTTTAACATCCCAACTGAGCGGTCCAGCGCTGTTGCCATTCGAGGGGTCTGCAGTCGATCGTTGGGGCATGATAAAGTGCAGATTCACTATTCAACCACTTTCCCTGCTGGTAATCCCCCGGGCCAGGTATGCAGATTGGCTTGCCCGACAGTATCTTGCAGGGACCGGCACCGGTACCATTTCCGCGATATCCAATCTCAGAGGAGTGAAATCGTTGTTCGGCATGCGAAGCGGAGTGGAGTATTATGGCAGTCAGACGTACCAGGCCGGTGACAGTTTGAAAAATATCGACTGGAAACACTCGGTTAAATTCAATGAGCTTATTAGCAAAGAATTCGTTGAACCTCATGGGAGACCCGCTATACTTCTGGCGAATGTCGTTGCACGGGATGCCAACGAGGCGGATAAACTTGCCAGCGACTTTATGATTGCCGCCATCTCGTTGGCCCACGAAGGTATTCCGACCTCCCTCGCTGCGTATGATGAGAAAAACGTCTTGTTAACTACACGGCCTCTAAAAGATACTCAACTTGTCGTGCAAGTGATGCAGCTTATAAGACTTATCCGGATTACCGGCAATCCGCAGAGGTATCTCAATCCACCTGATATGCGTCGGCTCAGATCCAACCTTACGCGGTTAAGAAAAATTTCAAAAGGGCCTTCCGCGGTGCTGGCTGAGATACTTGGTATCGAATACGATGGACTGTGCAACAATGCCAAGTTCCATGTTTGCAGCCTCGCGCTGGCAGAGACGAAGTCCAAGACAAACGAACGTTGTACTGTAGTCTCGATTTCAGGTCGTAACCATGACGCAGAGGCGCTTGAATTTAACTCATATATTCTGGAAAAGTCGGGTGAGCCCATCGTGGAAATCAACAGAACCTCATAGCGGACTGACCGCTTTTACCCCCCACAGTATTATCCATGCCGAATTCTCTGCAATAACAACGACAGGCGTTCCCCGTTTGAGACTGATTGACATCTGCAGAGTCACCTTATAGAATTAGCCCCATGCCGCTATTTGGCACTTCTGGCATCCGGGCACTGGCAAACACCTCACTTTTAGAAATTTCGCTTAAAGTAGGTTTAAGTCTGGGCCGGCGTTACCCCCGGGTGATTGTTGCATCAGACACCAGAACATCCAGCCCTTCAATAAAGTGCGCCCTGTTCGGCGGCTTGATGGCGGCGGGAGCGCTTCCCAGCGACGCAGGGATTTTGCCGACGCCGACTCTGGCGATAGCGGCGAAACATTACGATTGCGCAGTAATGGTGACTGCTTCGCACAATCCTCCGCAGTACAACGGCTTGAAGATGTTGAACCCCGATGGTTCGCCATTTAATTTGGAGCAACAACTCCAGGTTGAGGATTGCATTGGGAGCACCTGTGTTCCGACAGTGTCCTGGGAATCCTTTCAACCTCTGGAATATAATCGGACGGCGGTTCAAGACCATATAGCCCACATCCGCAAGAGATTTAAATCCAATTACCCACTGAGTGTGGTAGTTGATTGCGGAGGAGGCGCAGCTAGCCCGATCACACCCGAAATGCTTAAAACCCTGGGTTGCCGGGTCCGCGTGATAAACGGTACTCAGACCGGATTTTTCCCACGGCCCTCCGAGCCGACGGAGAACAACCTTGATGGTTTAAAACGCGCTGTTGTAGAATCCAATGCTGACCTAGGGCTCGCACATGACGGTGATGCCGACCGTGTCATGGCTGTGGACGATCGCGGCAGATTTGTCAGCGGGGATACGTTACTGTCCATTTTCGCCAGAGAAATCGGGGCCATGAAAATAATTACCACGATAGACACTTCGATGGCGGTAGACGACCTGGGTATCTCTGTGATACGTACAGGAGTTGGGGACAACAACGTGTCAGAAGTACTTAAGACAGGAGGGGATTTTGGAGGAGAACCATCGGGAGCGTGGATATTTCCTGAGAGCTCTCTTTGCCCCGACGGCATTTACGCAGCAGCAATGCTCGTCGAAATCGTGAGCCATCGAAAACTGTCTGATTTTGTCGACGCATCCGCAAAATATCCAATCCGGCGCGGGAGCGTAAAGCGCCGTATCAACCTCGACGGACTTGAAACTACCATGGCCGCAAAACTTGAACCGATTTCTATTCAACGAATCGATGGAGTTAAGTTCAATCTTAGAGACGGTTGGGTGTTGATTAGGCATTCGGGCACTGAGCCGATAACACGGTTTACCGTCGAAGCCAAAACAGCGCTTCGAATGGATGAGATCTTTAAACAGACCGAAATATTAATCTTGGAGTCGACTGGATAATGAAAGCGGTTATTCTGGCTGCAGGTGAAGGGAACCGGATGCGCCCGTTAACCCACAGCCGTCCCAAAGTGATGCTGAGGATTGCAAACAAGCCCCTCATCGAACATCTTGTTATTGCGGGAAAAGCCTCAGGGATATCGGAGTTTGTCTTTATCGTCGGGTATCGCGATGACCAGGTGCGAGAATATTTTGGTGATGGTACCAGGTGGGGTGTTGGGATTGAGTACCGGCTTCAACGCGATCCCCGCGGGACCGCTGACGCGCTTGGAAAAGTAAAGGACCTTATAAAAGATACGTTCCTGGTTATGAACGGCGATGTCTTAACCAGCCGTGAGGATCTCGCCCTCCTGGTCAACGGCTCAGGAATGGCAATGGCAGGAAAAGAAATCGAAGATGTGGGGGGGTATGGAGTGGTGGAAGTCAGTGGCGGCAATGTCATTCGCATCCATGAAAAGTCGAAGTCTCCGCCCACCCGTTTTATTAACGCCGGTTTCTATCGGCTTACTCCAGCCATATTTGAAGCGATTTCCGCAACGCCGCTCTCTGTACGGGGTGAATTTGAATTGACTGATTCGCTTCAACAACTGATCGATCACGGTAACTCGATCAACTATCAACTACTGGATACCTGGCTGAGTATAACCTATCCATGGGACTTGTTGGATGCCAACAATATTTATATCCCCGTTGAATCCTCTTGCGAAGGCACGATAGAAAAAAACGTGTCAATCGAAGGCCCGTGCACGGTGGGCAAAGGCACCAGGATCCGCTCGGGATGTTATATCCAGGGGCCCGTAATAATTGGGAATGACTGCGATATCGGCCCGAACTGCTTCATACGCCCATCGACAGCCATCGAAGATGGATGCCACATCGGATCCTCGGTAGAAATAAAGAATTCCATCATCATGAAGGGCACGAAAATTCCTCACCAGAATTATGTGGGCGACAGCGTTATCGGCGAAAAATGCAACCTGGGAGCCGGGACAAAAATTGCTAACCTGAGGCTCGACAAAAAGGATGCAATCGAGCATTTTAGACGGAAAATGGGCGCTATCCTCGGCGATAATGTATCAACGGGTATAAACTCTTGTATAAATGTGGGTACTAAAATAGGTGATGATTCCATAGTAGGACCGGGCGCTGTCGCCCGCGGCGATATTGCGCCGAACAGTAGTATTTTTTAGGAGGCCCAATGCCTAAACGAGCGGTAATATTAGCAGCGGGTGGGGGCAGCAGGGGGAGACCTTTTACCGCCACCAAACCCAAATCGATGATATTCATCGCGGGCAAACCTATGATTCAACACGTCATAGAAGCCCTGGAGGAAAACGGCATCCGGGATATTATCATCGTGGTCGGTTATAGAAAAGAACGGCTATGCGATTTTATCGGGTCAGGGGGATCGATGGGGGTTTCCGTCAATTATGTTGTCCAACCAAGGCAGTTAGGTTCCGCCGATGCTCTGTCTTGCGCTAGCAAAAATCTTGATGACCCTTTTCTCGTCCTGCCCGGAAATAAATTTCTTCGCGCTGACACCCTGGCACCAATCCTCAACGCAACTTCCCCATCGGTCCTCGTAAAAACCGTTTCGGACCCGCCGCGTAGTTCAATCATCACAACAAAGAACAACAGGTTGGAAAGCGGCATTCCTCTGGAACGCAGGACCACGGCGACCTTCAGGGAAAAAGGGAACTTTACAGTCGATACAAGAGTGTATTCACTCGATAGGAATATTTTTCCGTTCCTTGAAGAAGCCTCGAGTATAATATCCGCTCTTGACTCAATGATGCAAAAAGGCCTTGGGGTTAATATCGTCGAAACCAGCGGGGAATGGTCCGATCTCATCTACCCCTGGGACGTTCTGCCCGTCAATGGTGCAGTTCTGAAACATCTCCAGCCAAGGACCGCAGGGAAAATAGGTTCCGATGTTTACCTTCAGGGCAATGTGAACGTGGGTGACGGCACTGTTATCGCCCCGCATTGTGTTATTTCGGGCCCCGTCATTATCGGTCCTGGCTGTAAGATCGGGCCTCAAGTCTCACTCAAAGGCCCGCTTAGTATAGGGACTAATACTGTGATCGAAACATTTACCTATATTTCGAACAGCGTCATTGGAAGCGATGTCCAAATATCGCCCGGTGGAATAATCGAAGATTCGGTAATCGACGATGGTACTTACATCGGGGCCAGATTTACTTCGGTGTCCGGAGAAGCGGATATCCATGTAGGATCGGAGCACTATCAACAAAAAATAGGGTGTATGATCGGCGAAGGATGCCGGTTAGGATCCGGCATTATCGCTAAGCCTGGCTCGATTATAGGCAATTTTTGCAGAGCGGAAGATCTAAAAGTCATCTCCGGCGAAATTCCCGACAAGAGCATGGTGGTCTAGCCATGTGCGGGATCGTGGCTTATATCGGATTTCAACCGGCTGCCCCGATCATATACAAATGTCTCGGGAAACTTGAATACCGGGGGTATGATTCGTGCGGGATAGCTATTTCAAACAGGGACAATATCACGGTTGAAAAAGACACGAAGAGGGTGGCCGCACTTCAATTCAATACACTCCCACTCGACGGAAAAATCGGCCTGGGGCATACGAGGTGGGCGACATGCGGTGAACCTTCGCGGGCAAACGCACATCCACATGTGGATTGTCTTCACAAAATAGCCGTAGTCCACAACGGGAATATCGAAAACTTCGAGGAGCTTCGCAAAGCCCTTGTTGGAGAAGGCCATATATTTACTTCCGAAACCGACACGGAAGTCCTGCCCCATCTCATCGAGAAATACTACGAAGGCGAACTGGGGCAGGCAGTTACAAGAGCGATAAAAGATATACGGGGCTCATTTGCGATTGCCGTCATATGTGCCGGTGAGGAGAAAGTTGTACTGGCTAAACAAAAAAGCCCGCTGGTTATCGGGTTGATAGACAAAGAATACATAGCTGCTTCTGACATCGCTGCCCTTTTAGATTATACCGATCGAGTGATGTACCTCGAGGAAGGGGATGTTTGTAATATTACTACTGTCGGCATCGAGTTATACCGGAACGGGGTTTTGACAGAACTGACAGAAGAACGGATTGCCTGGAAACCTGCAGACACCCGACTCGGAGGATTCAGCCACTACATGATGAAAGAGATCAATGAACAGCCAAGGGTCATAACGGAAACCCTGGCTGCCTTCGAAGGGGTGTCAGAAAAATTAATCGGTTTACTCGACCCGCCGGAAAATAGACGCACGTCTCTTTTAATGGTGGGCTGCGGAACTTCTTACCATTCGGCATTAGTCGGAAAATATATCTTTGAAGAATTGATTGGGCGCCCTGTTAATGTCGAACTGGCCTCGGAGTTAAATTACAGGGCGAATGTGATTGCAGACAAAGTTGCCCTTGCGATAAGCCAGTCGGGAGAAACTGCAGACACGTTGCAAGCCGTTCGCAGAATCAAAGCTACGGGATGCAAAATGGTATGTATCACGAATGTAGAGGGTTCCCAGTTATCAAGACTGGCAGATCTTTCTATTTACACGAAGGCCGGTCCGGAAATAAGCGTGGCTTCCACAAAAACATTCATCGCTCAAGTCGCATTGCTGTATGCCATTTGCATCTCCCATGCGAATATCGATGAAATATTAAAAAAAGATCTAGAGAGAGGCCTCGGTCAGATACCTATATTGATTCGCCAGTTTCTAAACGAGCAATCCAATATCGAGACGCTGGGAAGATATCTCGCTACATTCAATAATGTGCTATTTGTCGCGAGAGGCATCAATTATCCTGTGGCACTCGAAGGCGCCCTGAAATTAAAAGAGACCTCATACATCCATGGCGAAGGTTATGCCGCAGGAGAACTGAAGCACGGACCATTCGCATTGCTAGATTCAAATACGCCAGCGATAGCTATCGTCGCCCATGACCGGACTTATGAGGCTATGCTCACCAACATCCGTGAAATAAAAACCCGGAAAGCTCCGGTTATAGCTGTAGTAGAAGAAGGGGATAAAGAGGTGGCCGATCTTGTCGACATAGTTATAGAAGTCCCCCACACTGACCCGTTTTTTTCGCCGATGCTGAATGTGGTCGCACTACAACTACTTGCTTATTACACAGCACTGGAAAGGGGATGCCCGATTGATTTTCCGCGCAACCTCGCAAAAACGGTCACGGTGGAGTAACGTTTAATCCAGACTGAGATTGATTAGATGGGATTTCAGCAATTCCAGGGCGGCATATGCTGCCTTTTCCTTGTTTTCCCCCCGATTACCATGAAAAATATGTTCATGACTGTAGGCTGTCAATCCCTCTGCGAGACCGATATAGAATAACCCGACCGGCTTTCCCGGTGTTGCTCCTCCGGGTCCGGCAATACCGGTATCCGAAATACAAATATCAACCGAAAACAGCCGACAACCGCCAAGGGCCATCTCTTCAGCCACCTGTGAACTGACCGCCCCGAATTGCGAGAGTGTCTCAACTTTAACTCCAAGGACGTTAGTCTTAATCGAGTTGGCATATGCAGTGACCGAACCCTTATACACATCGGAACTCCCCGGTACGTTGGTGATCATGTGAGAGATCAAACCCCCGGTCGCGGATTCAGTTATACCGAGAGTTAACCCTCTCTTCCTGAGTAGTTGGACGATGTTTTGTTGGATTTTCAACATAGAACCTGAAAATGGATATATTCTCTGTGGACTGCTACCCAAGCAACCGCTAAAATTATAGCTCAGCTCAAGACGCAAATAAAGTTGGGGTCAAAAAAGAAGCATTGGGCACGACGAACATGGAAATCAAGCTGGCAGTGCGAGTAACTCCGGGCGCAAAACGCAACTCTGTTAGAGGCCTGCTAACAGGAGTTTGGAGTATAAAAATAGCCGCCCCTGCCGTGGAAGGTAAAGCTAACGAGGCACTGGTGAATTACCTAAGCCAAGTACTCGGGGTGCGAAAAAACAGCATATCCCTGATGAAAGGGGCAAACAATCGTATTAAACTCCTGTCAATCACCGGGATTACCCCGGAGGAAGCCGCCACCAGACTCACCGGCGAAGCCGCGGATTAACGTTTACCAGACTTCTTTATGCTCGGGCATTTTCCCGGCATGACCGCATTGATGGCATTTGTACCCTTCAGACTCGAATACCATTTCTTCAAGGCATTCAGGGCACACCACACCAGAGCGAGTACGCATATAGCCGCATTGGAGGCAGTGGTCGAACCAACTGTGTTCGTCTATATCAAGAAAGACGTCACCACCGCAACGCGGGCAACATTTGGCTTTCCATTTCGGCATCCAGGTCACTCCACATTCAATATAAAATTTCGATGGGATTATCAAATATAACTACGCAAAATGCCTAAGGGTCAATTTAAATATGCTAACACCAAAGGGAGATCGAAATTTCACAAAAAGGGAATTGTAGCGGAATGATCAGGATTCGTCAAGAACGATTTCGAATGGGCAACAAATCGCACTGCTGGTGCAAACAGCTTCGCATAAACCGCACCACGTGCACGAATCCCCGCCGACGAAAAATACCAATTCTTCGCGCAGTTCCAACCCATGGGCCTGGCAAACCCCCACACAGAGACCGCAACCACTGCATTTTTTTGGGTCAATTTTCGGAATCAGCACTTATTTACCTCAATGGAGATAATACTGCTAACTGTCCGGTAATTCTGTAACCTTAGTCTCAAAAACTTGGTTCAACAACCCGCTCCAAACCTTTTTTGTCCCGGATGGCTATTTGATGTCGGCGAATTTCTATCAGTTTCTCGTCCTCAAGGTACCTGAGAGAACGGCTGACCACTTCCCGAGCTGTGCCGGCCATCGCCGCCATGTCCCGTTGAGTGAGTTTCGCTCCAGATTGGGAGGGGTCACCTATATTTTCAATCAGGATTTTAGCAACCCGGCTGACGACGCTGCGGAAAGAAAGATCCTCTACCAGGCTGATCAGATACCGGATACGCCGAGCCAGGATATGAATGATGTTTTGCGAGAGTCCGGGAAACTGAATGAGCATGTTATCAAGGTCTTCCCGTTGTATCCCGTAGAGGATAACCGGACCGAGTGCCTGTGCATTCGCGGGCGCGGGGCCCATATCAAACATCGGAACATCGTTGAAGGATTCACCGGGGCGCATGAGGCTTAGGATCTGTTCTTTGCCCTCAGACGAGGTTTTGAAAAGCTTGACCACGCCGGCAACAACGAAAAACAAAGTTCGGGCATGAGCCCCTTCGGTCAAGGCCATTTCGCCGCGAGCAAGTTTTTTTTCAAAAACATGCTTGCTTACTATTTCCAGGTTCTCCAAAGAAAACCCGGAAAAAAAAGGCGAAGCTTTAAGAAACTCCAGTTTTGTCGTCATACGCCCATCAGGTGATGTAAAATGGCTACTTCTTAGCCATTTCCATGACCAGAGTCACCAGGGTGCGAACAGGTATCCCAGTTGCCCCTTTGATATAATATCCATCTTCTTTTTCTGACATGTCCACTCCGGCAATATCCATGTGAACCCATGGAGTGTCCCCGGCAAATTCTCTCAGGAATTGGGCTGCGGTGATGGCTCCGCCGGGCCTGCCGCCGGTATTTTTAAGGTCTGCCACATCGCTTTTATTCTGTTCCTTATATTCTTCAAACATGGGCAGTTGCCAGCTCAACTCCCCGCTTAAAATAGAAGCATTCAGCACCCGGTCCGCCAATTCCTGTGTATTGGTAAAAACGGCGTTGCAAACATGGCCCAGCGCCACCACGCAAGCACCTGTAAGAGTGGCTACATCGATGATGTTATTGGGCTTAATTATTGCATTGACATAGCTTAACGCATCAGCAAGTGTGATCCGACCTTCGGCGTCGGTGGTTATTACTTCGATGGTTTTCCCGTTCATGGCCTTCACGATATCGCCAGGTTTATAGGCATAACCGCTCGGCATGTTCTCGACGGCGGCTATGACTGCGGTCACATTTATATCAGGTTTAAGCTGTGCGATTGCGGACATTGCTCCCAGAACGGATGCCGCACCAGCCATGTCGCCCTTCATATCGCCCATGTTTTCAGACGGTTTGAGCGAAATGCCTCCAGAATCGAAGGTTACCCCTTTACCGATAAGCGCAAGGTCGACAAAGCGGTTCTTACGTCCAGTGTAACTCATGATGATGAATTTCGGAGGTTCCGCGCTTCCCTGGCTCACCCCCAACACACCTCCCATCCCGAGTTCTACCATCTCGTCTTTCTCAAGGATCTTCAGGGCCAAGCCTGATTTTCTGGCGATTTCGGTTGCACTCGATGCTATATCCGAAGGAGTCATAAAGTTTCCCGGTTCATTGACCATGTCACGTGCCAGAATGCCCGCTCCGGCCATGATACGGCCCATCTTGACGCCGCTTTGTACGGCCGGTTCGTCCGACGCGGAACAGATTAATGTAATCTCCAGTGGGTCGCCATATTCCGCTTTTTTTGTAATATGTTTTCTGAACGTATAGAGTCCCAGCATAGACCCTTCCACGATAACTTGTGCGATATCGGAACTCTTTGCATCCCCGGCGTGTATTCCACGGGTCTGGATAGCTATTGTGGCCACTTTCTTTTGACGCAGGGTCCTGCAAAGACCAGCAATTGCCCGGCGCAATTTGTCAGAGGTAAGCGCAGATTTATTACCAAGGCCCATGATTACAACCAGACTGAAACCCTTGTCGATAAGCCTATAGAACAATTCGCATTCGCCAAGTTTGCCAGTAAGGCGCTTCTGCTTAAACGAATAGGAAATCACCCCTCCGAGGATTTTATCCAACTCAACGATTTCTGTGTTAAGCTTTTTGTCGTCTTCAAAAAAAGCAATCACTAAAGCTTGCGCCGTACTCTGGTTCAGCCCAGAAGAACTGACTTTGAAATCCATCGAATGCTCCTTAATCACAATTTCTATGCCGCCGGTTTAATCGCCAGCAGTCACACACTAACCTTATTATATGCTAATCGTGCATCGATTTAATATCCAAATTGGTAAAACCTAAAATAATATATTATTCCTTGTATCCCCGGTTCACGTCTTGAAAAGATTTCTTACAAGAACCTTGTCGACAACTCCATCCGGGGTTTTCGGAAGGCTGTCCAGAAAAATAAAATACTTGGGGACTTTGTAATTCGCGAGGCGCTCAAGACAAAATTTTATCAAGGCATCTTCGCTCGGCCGTACCCCTTTTTTTACAACGAGAGCCGCGCCGACGACTTCACCTCTCATCTTGTCGGCAACCCCAACAACCGCCGCATCAGCAATGGATCCGTGCTGGCAAAGGACGTGTTCTACGTCCGAAGGAAAGATGTTTTGTCCTTTGCAAATCAACATGTCTTTTTGCAAGCCCAATATGTACAGGTACCCGTCTTCGTCGAGTATCCCCGTATCCCCGGTATGCAGCCAGCCGCCTTTAATAATTTCTGCGGTAGCCGCGGGGTTGTTGTAATAACCTGACATCATCGGCCCCTGTATTATTACTTCTCCCTGTTGTCCTGATCTGCCCCCGGTGAGTCCCGGGACTTCAACTCCTATTTTCCATCCGGAGAGGGCGGGCCCGACGCTTCGCGGACGGGAAGTGCCGTTTACAGGTTCGCAGGTCACATGTCCAAGGGTCTCGGTCAAGCCATAGAAGTTGATCAACCTGATGTTCAGTAGCTTCAGATAATTTTGGACTGTCTCGATCGGCAGTATATCCCCTGCACTGGCGCAAATGCGGAGGGATCCCATGGAATGTTTTACTCCTTCTGTTTCAATCTTGCGAAGAACCATAGAATGCATAAAAGGTACTCCAAAGAACATCGTCACTTTGTGCCGTTCAATCGCTGCGAGCAGATTGTCGATGGAAACACCATTAAGGATCACCAGTCGGCTGCCGCTGAAAATAGAAGCGAGCATCACAACAGTCAGCCCTATCACATGGTGCATCGGGAGCGCGAATTGAATGACGGTGTCGGTCGGCCCTTGTTTAAAGCTCGAAGCTGAAATGCCGATTTCTGCGACCATGTTACCGTGCGGAGCCAATACCCCTTTTGGAGAAAAACTGGGACCGGATGTGTATGAGATATGAGCAGGGTCCTCATCAGTTAGATTGACTGGTATGTGTTCGTTGGCGGGGACCGAGATGAAATCGGAAAAATTTAGAGCATCGATCTGAGCATGATGTGCTGCGACATTCACCAGCATTTCTATTCCGAAACGCTTCTTTACCTGGAGAATCGTGGATTCCGGATTTTCTATCTCACAAATTGCCGCCCGAGGACGTGAATCTCTGAACAGGGAAATGAGTTCATCGGGTTTATATTTTGGATCGAGGAGCACGGCTATTGCGCCTGCTTTAACAATCCCGAAATATGCGATGATAAACTCGATGGAATTCACGAGGAGAAGAGCAACCCTATCGCCTTTTTTAATACCGCGCCGGTATAGTGCAACTCCGAAGCAAGAGGACATCTCATCGAGCCGGTTGAAAGATATGTCCCGCTCTCCGTGCACGACAGCGGGCCTGTCGGCGTACTTCGCAGCAGCGGCAGAGAGCATTTCAACAAGATTCATATCATTTTGCAGTACGAACGGAATATTTAATTACACAACAAACAATTGGCAGCATGTGCAGGTTCAAAGGTCAACAGCCTGGAGTTGTGACGCCGAGTTGCTCGGAAATAATCTGCATTGCGCAAAATTGGCCGCACATGCTGCAGGCCTTCCCTGAAGTTTTATGCCGCGAATGCCCCTCCATTACCCTGGAGGGGTCCAGCGCCAACAGGGATTGTTCCTCCCAATCGAGGCGCTTTCTTGCAAGCGACATTCGACGGTCACGTTCTGCAGCACCTGGAACCCCTTTGACAATGTCAGCGGCATGGGCTGCGATTCTGGAAGCCATAACGCCCTGACGTACGTCCTCCGGATCAGGCAAAGAGAGATGTTCTGCGGGAGTGACGTAGCAAAGGAAATCAGCGCCTGCAGCGCCTGCAATCGCTCCCCCTATGGCCCCGGTTATGTGGTCGTATCCCGCGCCGATATCTGTTACCAATGGGCCCAGTACATAAAAGGGCGCATCCTGGCAAAGCCTTTTTTGTAAAAGTACGTTAGCCTCGATCTGGTTTAACGGCATATGCCCCGGCCCTTCCACCATGACCTGGACGCCAGCTTCCCGCGAGCGCTGGACCAGTTCACCCAGAGTCACAAGTTCTTCGACTTGCGCACGGTCTGTGGCATCGGCGAGAGCACCCGGCCTCAACCCGTCTCCAAGGCTAAGCGTAACATCGAATTCCCTTGCAATATCGAGCAGGCGATCGAAATGTTCATAAAGCGGATTCTCCAAATCATTATGGAGCATCCAGCCCATCAGGAAAGCCCCGCCCCGTGAGACAACATCCGCCACGCGGCCCTGCTGTTTAAGAAGAGATATTACCCTCTGTGTTACGCCGCAATGCACAGTGACAAAATCGACGCCATCCTTGCAATGGTCGGAGATGCTGTCAAATAATTCATCGACGGTCATTTTTACGACGGCGTCATGTCGCAAGAGCGCATTTACGCCGGCCTGGTAGATTGGAACCGTACCGATGGGGACGCTGCTTCTCGCTAAAATGGCCTTACGTATGGCAGGGAGGTCACCCCCGGTGCTGAGGTCCATTACAGCGTCGGCTCCGGCTTTTATAGCGATATCGAGTTTGTCCAGTTCAATGGCGAAACTGATAAAATCGGAGGATGTTCCGATATTGGCATTGACCTTCGTACTCAGGCCCTTACCGATGCCTCGGGCCTCTGCTTTATCATGGTTGATGTTGCATGGAATCACAATGACGCCCGAAGCGACGCCTTCACGGATAATCTCGGCGTCCAACATTTCGCGGCGCGCTACTTCTGCCATGCGGGTCGATATTGTGCCCCGTTTTGCCAGTTCAAGTTGTGTCACGTATTCCCCCTTAAAATATTAAAACCAAGGCTGGCGGGAATGGCGCTGGCCCTGGTCGATTGCTCTTTCCGCATACTGCTTATGTCCAGCAGTTCCAGGGGCTTTCATCGTGATTTTCAACTATGGCACCCCGGCCGGAATCAACTTGTTTTCAATATAACACAGGCATCAGGGTAATGCAAAGATGTATAATGGGTGATTGGATATCAAAATGGAAACACTGATACGCGGGGCTACCGAACTGGGGCTAGAACTTACTCCGGGAATGGTCGACCTGTTTCGAAAATATTATGACGCTCTCATTGACTGGAACACCCGCATCAACCTCACCGGAATAACCGGGCCTGAAGAAGTTCAAGAAAAACATTTCCTGGATTCGCTGACGGTTTGCCTTGCCCTGCCACAGCTGATGCCTGAAGGTTTCCGGCTTATTGACGTGGGCAGCGGAGCTGGTTTCCCCGGCATACCTTTGAAGATTGTGTTCCCCCAAATCGAACTCGTGCTCCTCGAATCTACCGGTAAAAAGGCCAATTTCATAAATCATTTAGTAGAAATATTGTCGTTGCAAAAAGTTCAGATCGTCAACGCCAGGGCTGAAGATCTGGCCCAATCTGGTGGTTATCGCGAAAGTTTTGACGTTGCAACAGCGCGCGCTCTTGCTGAAATGGCTGTGCTTTCCGAACTTACACTGCCTTTTTGCCGCATCGGAGGTTGCCTGATTGCTCAAAAAAAAGGCGAAATTACGGAAGAAATCGCCAATTCGGTCAAACCCATATCTATGCTTGGAGGAGGGCATCCGGAATTGAAGAAGTTGCATTTATCTTATTTTACAGATGACCGTTGTTTGGTTGTCGTCAATAAGATATCTGCCACGCCTTCCCGGTTTCCAAGGCGTTCAGGGATGCCTTCCAAACATCCCTTGAGTTGACGCTGCGAACGGAAAACCATTTGCCAAAGGCGTGCGCAGCGCGATAAAATATTAAGAGGATAGCTATCGAAATGCCCAGAGCGATAAAAGACGAAATCGGCGAACAAAGCATCAAACAAACGAACCCTGAACTGGATGCACTTCTTGAAAAGCTGCCGGAGAGCGTGCGTGTTCCTTTGCTGGCGCAAGAGGGGCTGGATAGCCTCCTGGAGATAATTATAGATTTAGGCCGGCCGCCAGAAGCCAGGTTCCCTGACAGGGATTCTATCCTCGACAGCCGCGAGATCACCCAGGAACAAATCGATTATGTAACGTCCCGAATTAGCGGTTTCGGAGACGATAACCGTGCCGGGATAGCCCGGACACTCCACCGCATTTCTGCCATCCGCAATCGGGAGGGGCGTATAGTTGGGCTGACCTGCCGCGTGGGGCGCGCTGTGCAGGGAACTGTCAAAATTATCGAAGATTTGATCCAATCCGGTAAAAGTGTTCTTCTGCTGGGACGTCCGGGCATTGGCAAGACTACTATGCTAAGAGAGGCAGCCCGGGTACTGGCTGACGATTTGAAAAAACGGGTGGTCATAGTAGATACTTCCAACGAAATCGCAGGAGACGGCGATATCCCCCACTCTTCCATCGGGCACGCCCGCCGCATGCAGGTCGCGAGGACCAATATGCAGCATTCCGTCATGATAGAGGCGGTGGAGAACCACATGCCCGAAGTTATTATCATCGACGAAATCGGCACGGAACTGGAAGCCCAGGCCGCCCGCACGATTGCGGAACGAGGGGTACAGCTTATAGGTACTGCTCACGGCAATACGCTTGAAAACCTGATGATAAATCCCACGCTTTCCGATCTTATCGGCGGTATCCAGGCCGTCACCCTCGGAGATGAAGAGGCCAAGCGCAGGGGTACTCAGAAAACTATTCTTGAGAGGAAATCACCGCCTACGTTTGGCGTCGTGGTGGAGATCCAGGACCGCTACAGGGTGGCGGTCCATGCGGACACCGCTGAGGCGGTTGATGAAAGTCTGCGAGGGCAACCCGCAACAACCGAGATACGCTGGCTCGAAAATGGTGAAGTTCGTATCGAGAAGCAGGAGCCGGTAAAACACGGCAAGGAGATGATAGCCGAAAGACCAAAGGAAAATTCGAAGGAATCTCCCCGCATGTATCTTTTCGGCATCAACCGTCAGCAACTAGAAGACCAGGCGCGAGATATGGGCCTTACACTCAGCCTCACGGAGGATTTAAGGACAGCGGGCCTGATGGTTACATCCAAGAGTTACTTTAGACGAAAACCCCAAAAGATCCGCGACGCGGAAGCGCACGGCATTCCCATATACGTTTTAAGGACACACACTCCCGTGCAGCTCAGGAAGATGCTGGTTACCATGCATCCCGGGGCTCTTCAGAACGCTCGTATGACCGACGTATCGGAAGGTCGACAAGGAGCCATTGATTCGGCACTCCACGAAGCTGAGGAAGCTGCCTCGGATGTGTTGCAAGAAGGCGATGAATCCGTCGAGCTCAATCCCCAGGGAGCATATATCAGAAGACTGCAGCACTTGATCGCCGAAAGAAACTTGCTCTCTTCAAAAAGCGTAGGCCGCGAACCCAACCGGCACGTTATGATTTTCAGGGATAACCATTGATGCCCCCGTTTATCACCTTTGAAGGAGGTGAGGGCTGCGGCAAGAGCTACCAGGCACGGGCCCTTCACCGGCGGTTAACCAAACAATCGATCCCCGCCGTGCTTACTCATGAACCTGGCGGCACGACCCTCGGGGAAAACATCACCCGGTGGCTGAAATGGCGCGGTGACGTACCTATCTCAGCTGTGGGTGAATTGCTTCTTTTCAGCGCCTCGCGCAACCAGCTCATGGAAGAATTTATTATTCCGAAATTGAATGAAGGGAATGTTGTCATTTGCGACAGGTTCTACGATTCAACCCTGGCATACCAGGGTTACGGCCGCGGTCTCGATCTCGACCTGATAAAAACACTTAACACTCTGTCGACAGGGGGCTTGAAGCCTTCGTTTACCGTTTTGCTTGATATCCCGGCGTCCGACGGGCTGGCACGGAAGAACAAGAAACGCATCGATCGGTTCGAAAAAGAAGCGGTCGTTTTTCATGAACAAGTACGCCAGGGATACCTTCAGCTCGCGCGTAACGAACCAAGGCGATTCCTGATAATTGATGCCCTATTGCCGAAAAATGCGGTTGCGGACATCATTCAGGAACGAGTTCGGCGTCTGATTAATCTATAAAGATACCAACTGGCATATCCACACGGGAGAGAAGGGGAGAGGTGGCTGAAATTCAAAGTATTGGACACGCAGCGATTAGTCTACAGCGAAGCCGGTGATATGAAACCCAACCTCACGAAACTGAAGCCGTCGTTCCGTGAAGAACGGAAGTTCATCGCAGAAGGATATATCCTCACAGCCGGAGTAGACGAGGTCGGGCGAGGTTGTCTGGCGGGCCCTGTTGCCGCTTGTGCCGTAATTCTTCCCTGTAATATTCGTAAACCGTGGTTGAAAGAAGTGCGGGACAGCAAGATCCTTACTCAAAAGAAACGCGAATACCTTTTTAGCTTTATTGAGGAAGCTGCCATAGGGATAGGCACCGGAGTCATCCAAAATGACGTTATCGATTTGATTGGAATCGGGAACGCCAGCAAGCTGGCAATGAAAAACGCCATAGAACAATTGAACCCCCAGGCGGACAGTCTATTGATAGATTTCTTCAAACTCCCCGACGTTAGACTTCCGCAAAAAGGGATAGCATACGGCGACGCCTTGTGTTATTCGATAGCCTGCGCATCGATCATAGCGAAAGTCACGAGGGATTATTTAATGGTTGAATTGGACAAAAAATACCCCGGATATGGATTAGCCTCTCACAAGGGGTACGGGACCAAAGAGCATTGGAGGAACATAACCGAAAAAGGCATATCTCCCATTCACCGGCTGAGCTTTTGCAATTTGGGTGAGCGTTTTAGTTCTTACAATGAAGACTGATGCTATCGGGCGCCTGGGAGAAAAACTGGCCAAGGAATACCTTAAAGAACACGGATACACGATAATAGAATCTAACTACCGTTCACCCGACGGTGAAATTGATATAGTGGCCTCAAAACAGGGACTTTTAATTTTTGTCGAAGTAAGAACTAAAAGCTCGAGAACCTTTGGTTCTCCCGAAGAATCAATCACACGCAGGAAAAAACAAAAACTGGTGGCCGTATCTCAGCATTATCTCCAGAACCACGATATCCAGGAGTCTTCCTGGCGCATAGATTTTATGGCAGTTGAACTTAACGCCTCTGGAGCTCCCAAGCGTGTAGAACATTTCGAGGCTGCCATCGGTGACGAATACGACCCCTCTGTTTGATTGTGATAAAATTATATGAGTCGGCCCGCCGGAAAACTGATTCTTGAAACCGAATTGATTATTTGTAAAGTGTGTAAAATGACGAGGAGACCGTACTCGAACATTAAAAATGATTTCAGCAAAGCATGCTTATCAAGGTGTGGATTTAATGTTAAAACCACGCAATGCGACGAGTTAGAGTGGTGAACTGGACCATGATAAAAAACCAATTCCCGGCCGGGTTCTCCCGCATCGCAGATGCCAATACCAATCGTATCGGCGAGGGGTTACGGGTACTCGAAGAAGCCGCTCGTTTTATTTTGAATGATGAGGTACTCTCGGAACGGTTGAAGGATTTGCGCCACGAGTTGTCGGTTCGTGATATCACAACGAAACTCCAATATCTTACTGGCAGGGATTCTCAAAACGACGTCGGGGTTGAGATCCAGGTTGGTTTTCAAACGACTGCACGTAGCCCGACCGAATTGGTAACCGCAAACGCACGGCGTGTTGAAGAAGCACTCCGTGTGATGGAGGAGATCTCAACGTTGCAGGGTGGCGGAACCGTAAAAAGGGATTATCAGCGTGCCCGTTTTAGTCTCTATGATATCGAAAAAGAGTTGATCGGGCGTCTCACAAGAACAAACCTGGCTTCCGGAATCCAGGGTTTATATGCGATTGTAGATTCGGATTGTTTGAAAGGCCGGGATCTTCTGGAAACCACCTCTCAGATTTTGGCAGGCGGGGTGAAAATAGTCCAGCTGAGGGATAAATCCACACCTAAAAAGCGATTGTATGAACTGGCTATTGCAGTAAAACAAATGTGTGTAGAGAATGAAGCCCTTTTTATAATCAATGATCACATGGACATCGCTCTGGCTGCGGGTGCCGACGGGCTGCATCTCGGGCAGGAAGATCTTTCGGTAAAAATCGCCAGAAAGTTTTTACCGATAGACAAATTAATCGGATGTTCAGTTACCACTGCAGCGGAAGCTAGAATAGCCAAAAGCGAAGGCGCGGATTATCTCGCATGCGGTGCAATGTATCCCACGGGCACAAAAACGGATTGTCCCGTCATTGGGTTGGCGGCCGTGGGAGAAATCAAACAGGCAGCCGATCTGCCTCTGGTAGCCATTGGCGGGATTAATATCGACAATGTTGCAGAAGTACTTGCGGCCGGAGTCGATTCGGTTGTGGTTGTGAGTGCTCTCGTGCTGGCCCATTCTCCGACACTCGCTGCACAAGAAATGCTGCAAAGGATAGAGGTATGCCATGAGCAAGCTTAACGAAAATATCGAGACGATTTCTGAACGTATCAGGCTTGATTTCGCGGCCCAGGACGCAGCCAGGGAAAAAGCTATGCCTCTTAGCCGCGAAGTGATCAGGCTATCCGGGCATACTATCCGTTCCATCCATCGCCACGAACTCGATACTGCCCGCAACACGCTTTCAGAAGCTCGGCGGCTTTTATCCGATGCCAGAAATTCGCTCAAAAATTGCGAGGAACTGCCTAACACGCATTTCGTATGGGATGCTGAAAAAGAGTTTGCCGAGGCAAGCATAACGCTGTCACTGGTGATGAATGAGGAGATACCTTCTCCAGGCGACCTGAATGTCGATAACGCGGCCTACCTTAACGGTATGGCGGAAGGAGCAAGCGAGCTTCGGCGCTACCTCCTCGACAGTATGAGGAAAGGTGATTACAGCCGCGGGGAAGAACTTCTGGGCGATATGGACGGGATTTATAGCGTGCTCGTGACGATGGATTTTCCCGATAGCATAACAGGTGGTTTGCGCCGCACCACCGACGCCCTGCGCGGTGTCCTTGAAAAGACACGGAGCGACCTGACGCTTTCGGTCCAGCAAAAGAGGTTGGAAGAGAAGTTGAGCCGCCTCAATCCCGCTTAATAACCGCGGTTTAGATAAGGGTTATACTGGCGCTCATAACTTATCGTGCTGGAGGGACCGTGCCCCGGGTACACCGTGGTGACGTCTGGCAGGGTCAGCAATTTGTCGTTGATACTGGTAATTATTTGGGACGAGTTTCCGCCCGGGAGATCTGTCCGGCCGATATTCAGGCGAAAGAGCGTATCACCGCTAAAAACTAACCCATCTCCCAGCAGGCATATGCACCCCGGCGTATGCCCCGGGGTGTGAATAACTTTCAAAAAGACATCTTCCTGTGTTACGGTTTCACCCTGGACTATCAACCGGTCAGGGGTGATTTCCGCGGGTGAGAATCCCAGCAGTGAGTGTATAAATTTGTCTTTCAACATCCCTGCGTCAAGTGGATGCATCGCGAGCCGGGCTTTTGTCTTTTCCATGACACGTGCCAAGGCTCCCGTGTGGTCCGGGTGCCCGTGAGTAAGGATGATATATCCGATATTCAGCCCCAGATTGTTCACACTCTCAAGTATGAATTCAGCCTCGTCCCCTGGATCGATGATAAATCCAGCTCGTGAGGTTTCTGAAGCGTATATATAGCAGTTTGCCTGATACTCTCCAAGTGACATGGTTTCAACTATCATAACCGGCATTCTAACATCATCTGCAGAAAGGCCACAAGAGGCGGTTGAATCGTTCTTATTATTTTGACATAGCAAGCCAAAGCTGGTAACTTTTAGTGTCTGTGAACGAATAACTTATGCCCACCGCTTCTATCATCGTCATCGTTATTGTTTTTGTTGCCGGTTTGGTGTCTGGTGGGTTATTTATATCCTGGACGCTGCGCCGACGCAACCTTGTTCAAACCCCAACGCCGGCAGTTCTTTCCCGGGACTCCGGCAAGCCGCAAGGGCTTGTTTTCAGGATTAGTTATGTCATTATGCCGGTTATTTTGAGTGCAGCGAGCATTGTTGCATCTGTTGCCTTTGCCGCGTACCTGCCTTCTCAGATCGCTTTCCGTTTTGATTCCAACGGCATCCCTGCGATGTACATGAGCAAATACGCTTTTATCATCATCATGGTCACCGCGCAAGCCCTGTGCGCCGCGGCCGCCTGTGGTATCGCCGGCATCGTCGTACGCATGGAAAAATCGTCCTTTAGAACGGGCATCCCGCAATTCCCCCTGGGGGGCATGGTATCCCTGATGTGCAATATGATACTTTTGCCTCAGCTCATCCTGGCCTGTATCATGGCGGATGCTTTTATTTATGGTACCTGGTCACGGCACGTGTTTCCTGTGGGGGTTTTTTCTATATTGACGATCGCCATCGGCAGCGGGGTGATTATAACGGTTTTTATAAGAGTTTTGACTAAAGCGCGCGATGCATTCAACAAACGGTAAGGAGTATCTAAATTGGCTGAACAAATCATGGATAAGATGGAAAAACTGGTCTCGCTTTGCAAAAGGCGGGGTTTCATATTTCCAAGCAGTGAAATATACGGAGGACTCTCCAGTTGCTGGGACTACGGCCCGTTGGGCGTCGAGATGAAACGTAATATCAAACAGGCCTGGTGGCAAACTATAGTACAGAGTCGCGACGATGTGGTGGGACTGGATACCAGTATCCTGATGCACCCCCGTGTCTGGGAAGCCAGCGGGCACATAACCGGTTTCTCGGATCCGCTGGTCGAGTGCAAGAAATGCAACCTGAGATTCCGTGCCGATGAGCTGAAAGCTCAGGCGTGCACGGTTTGCGGAAGCCCGCTTTCAGAACCGCGCCAGTTCAATCTGATGTTCAAGACATTTATGGGGCCCGTCGAAGAACAGGCCAATATAGTTTACCTGAGGCCCGAAACTGCTCAGGGGATTTTTGTGAATTTCGAGAACGTGATGACAAGCACTCGGAAGAAATTGCCCCTCGGGATTGCCCAGCAGGGCAAGAGCTTCCGCAACGAGATCACCACCGGAAACTTCATTTTCAGGAGCCGGGAATTCGAACAGATGGAGCTGGAGTTTTTCGTAAAACCTGGAACCGATATGGAGTGGTTCGAATACTGGACTGAAGCGAGGCTAGCATGGTATATCAATCTTGGAATTAAACCGGAAAACTTGCGGCTTGCGCCGCACCCTAAAGAAGATCTTGCGCATTACGCCCGCTGCTGTACCGACGTCGAATATCAGTTCCCATGGAATTGGGGCGAACTCGAAGGGATCGCCAACCGTGGGGATTTCGATCTTAAGGCACACTCAAAGGTTAGCGGCAAGGGGTTGAGTTATTTTGATGAAGAAAGCAAAGAAACGATCGTCCCTTACGTTATTGAACCGTCGGCCGGGGTTGACCGTTCCATGCTGGCGTTTCTTTGCGATGCGTATGCCGAAGAACCGGACAAGGACGAGATCCGCGTTGTGCTTCATCTCAATCCGCGCATCGCACCGGTCAAAGTCGCTATCCTTCCGCTCAGCAAAAAAGAGCCGCTGGCCAAGGTTTCCCAGGAGATATATTCGGAACTTCGCGGAAACTGGTCTGTAGTTTATGATGATGCGCAAAGCATCGGCAGGCGCTACAGACGCCAGGACGAAATCGGCACGCCGTTTTGTGTGACAGTCGATTTCCAGTCACTGGAAGATAAAATGGTTACTATCCGGGAACGCGACAGTATGGTGCAGGTCCGCGTCCCCATTTCGCAACTCAAGGGAGTGCTGGCTTCAAAGCTCTGCATCTGATAATCTAAAAATCCGGAAAGCAATCATGAAAATTATCCACTTTGCCGACCTTCATCTCGGTGTAGAAAGTTACGGGTATTTGGACGCGGAAAGCGGACTTCCCTCGCGCTTCCTGGATTTTATCAAATCGTTCGACAAGCTTGTTGATTATGCGCTCCAAAAGAAGGCTGATCTAGTCCTCTTTACCGGAGACGCTTATAAAAGCCGCGATCCGAGCCCGACGCAGCAGCGCGAATTTGCTTTGCGGGTAAAAAAACTGGCGGCCTGCGGCATTCCTGTTTTTTTGCTCGTCGGCAACCACGACTTGCCCAATGCTTCCGGGCGAGCGACAGCAACCGAAATCTTTGATACGCTTGGCATCGAAAACGTTTTCGTCGCCGGGCGCCCCGGTATCGTCAGGATCCCTACCCCCAGCGGCATCATCCAGGTGTTAGCTCTCCCCTGGCTCAAACGCAGCAATCTTATGGGCAAGGACGAGACAAAAAACCTCGATTTTGCCGGTATCAACCAGAAAATGCAGGAAATACTTACCGGTATCATCGATCAACTTTCGAAAGAACTGGAATCGTCACTCCCCTCAGTCCTGGCGGCACATGTATGGGTCCAGGGTGCGAGGATTGGGTCCGAAGAAACCATGACGATAGGCCAGGAACACATGTTACTGACCAGTGCCGTCGCCAAATCTTGTTTCGATTACGTAGCGCTGGGGCATATACACAGGCACCAGGTGCTGAACGAGAAACCCCCTGTGGTGTATTCCGGGAGCCTCGAACGCCTCGATTTCGGAGACGAGGATGACGAAAAAGGTTTTTATGTCGTAGATATCGAACACACCCCCCGGATACGGGAAACCAAATTTGAGTTCCGCTCCATCAGCGGGCGGCGTTTCTTGACCATTAAAGTCGCCATCGAGCCTGAAGACTCCGATCCTACAGCAAGTATTCTCTCCATCCTTGAAAAATCGCGCGAGGAAATCCCTGGCAATATTATCAGGCTTGAAATCACTCTTTCACAAGAAAATGAAGGCAAACTTGAGGAGAATCTGATAAGGAAAGCCGCATCCGCAGCTAGTTATTTCTCTATTACGAAAAATGTAAAAAGGCAATCCCGTCCGCGGTTGGGAGACATATCCGTAGAATCGCTGTCACCTTACGCCGCGCTTAAGATGTATCTGGACTTCAACCGGAAAGAATATTCGGATGAACAGGCCGGCCGGCTGCTCCTGGCAGGCACCGACATAATCAAACAAAGCGGGGACATCTGAAGAATATCGGTCTATAATAACCGCATAGCACTCAGGAGTTAATATTGCATACACCCAGCCGTTCTCCGAAATTTGAAAATCGCTATGACGCAGGAGCCCAGCTCGCGCTCAAACTGGCCGAATACAAGAACCAGGGAGTTATCGTTCTGGCGATCCCGAACGGAGGATTGCCCGTTGCCGTCGCAGTTGCGCTGGCGCTTGACGCAGACCTGGATATCGTAGTCGCCAGGAAGCTTCCAATCCCACTTTTACCAGAGGGCGGTTTTGGAGCCGTAGCCGACGACGGAACGACAATTTTCAACGAAGAGGTGCTCAAAGCCATCAATCTGAATGAATCCCAGATCAATTACCAGGTGAACAAGGTGCGTAATGATATACGTCAGCGCAGTCTGATCTACCGCAACAACAGGGCTCTGTCCATCGTGAAAGGTAAAGTCGCGATAATCGTTGACGACGGTCTGGCCTCTGGATATACGATGATGGCGGCCGTAGAATCAGTGAAAAGAAGACAGCCTTCGCGTATAATAGTTGCTGTACCAGCGGCTTCGGACAAGGCCGTAAAACAGGTGGAAAAATCGGCAAACAGGGTGATTACTGTGGAGACCGCCATTGTTCCGAAATTCTATATCGCTGATTATTTCAGATACTGGAATGAACTGAGCGACGCCGAAGGGGTGCGCTGTTTCAAGGATTGGCAGGCCCGCCGGCACCAAACCGAAGCCAACATTTCCATACAAAGGCCCTCTCAAGAAAAACCCCGCAGAGGCACGTTTTGAACACCATCGTGAACGAAACCCTGCTTATCTCCTTCGTAGCATGGTTCATCGCCCAGACGCTGAAAGTTATCGGGGGGCTTATCAGGGAAAAAAAACTCGATATAAGCTTTTTCGTCCGCAGCGGGGGCATGCCCAGTTCACATACCGCCCTGGTTACTTCTCTCGCGACGTCCGTTGGGGTACTGCAGGGTTTTAATTCAGTTGAGTTTGCAATAGCAACGGTTTTTTCCGGTATCGTGATGTATGACGCCGCAGGAGTGCGGCGCGCGGTAGGGCAACAATCTATAATCTTGAACAGGATACTCCATGAACTTCGCGAGCGACGTTCGAAAGACGTTGAGCATGACGTCAGGGAACTTATCGGGCATACCCCGTTCCAGGTCTTTAGCGGGGCCTTGCTGGGGATCGGCATCGCGGTACTCTGGCTGTGGGTAAGGGGCGAATTAAGGTTCTGATCAGAGACGACGGCTTGTCTCAGCTATCGCGGGATATTTTTCCCGCCGATTGTTCCTTACGGATCCATAAAACTGAAGCTTGCCACATCTACCAACCCCATATCGGTCAACCTGATCTCCGGGATAACGGGCAAAGCCATGAATGAAAGAACGGAAAATGGAGCCGCCAGCTTTGTTCCGAGAGCTCTCGCACTACGTTCCAGCCGTTCGAAATCCTTTACTACTTCTCCAACCGGTTGATCGGACATCAGCCCGGAGATAGGCAAGTTCAAACGTGCGAGAACTTTACCATTTTCGACTACCGCCATCCCACCGTTCAAATAGATAACCTCGGAAACCGCCGCGAAAATATCGGCATCATTTGTTCCGACCGCGACTACGTTATGAGAATCATGGGCCACGGACGACGCCAATGCCCCCCGTTTGAGACCGAAACCCTTGACCAGTCCCCTGCCGATGTTCCCGGTCCCCTCGTGCCGTTCTACGACGACCAATTTTGAGATGTCCCTCTTCGGGTCGGCTTGAACGAACCCCTCCATATCGCGGGCGATCGCCGCATCCAGTTTTCGTGTAATTATCTGGCCCGGTACCACACCGATGACCGGAAATGTGTCCCTTTTCGATTTTAAACCAAGCGCTCCGGCACTGAAAGGTTTTACCTTGAAAGAGCCGGCCGGTCTCGCCCGGGTTATTTTTCCCGGGTTGAATAACGCTTTAACGTCGCGGGCGACCAGCAGCCCGCGGTGAAATACGAGGGAGGCTTCAAACTTTTGCAGGTCTTGCATAACCACGATGTTGGCGAGGTAACCCGGGGCGAGCGCGCCGATGCCCTTTAACCCGAAACGCTCAGCGGCGTTGATGGTAACCAGTTGGATGGCCCTCACCGGGTCGAGCCCCAGCCTGATAGCTTTGCGCGCGACCGCATCGATGTCGCCGTCATTTAAAAGGTCGGAACAGCTACGGTCATCTACGACGAACAGGCACCGCTTGTAGGTTTTATCGGTGACCAGCGGGAGCAAGTCTTCCAGGTTCTTTTCGGTCGAACCTTCCCTGATCATGATATACATGCCGAGGGCGAGTTTTTCCCGAGCTTCTTCTAGCGTGGTGCATTCATGGTCAGAGGTGATGCCGGATGCGACATATCCGGCCAGGTCGAAGCCTCCCAGTCCGGGCGCATGGCCGTCCACGGGAGAACGTCCGGCGGCTTTTATCTTTTCCAGGACCGCGGGATCGCTCGCGAGTACGCCGGGGTAATTCATCATTTCCCCCAGCCCTATAACATTCCTGTTATTCAGCAACCGCGAAAGCGCTTCCGCGTCCAGTGATGCACCGGAAGTTTCGAGTCCGGTAGCAGGAACACAGGGCGGTGCCATGACAAAAAATTCGAATGGAAGGGTACGTGCCCCTTTTAAGATAGAATTGATGCCTTTGATACCTGAAACGTTCGCGATCTCGTGCAGATCGGTAACGACTCCGAGAGTGCCGTGCGGTACGACGGCCCGGGCATATTCCCCGATGCTGAGCATCGAACTTTCGACATGGGTATGGCCATCAATCAGCCCGGGTAAAACATATTGTTGCTTTAGGTCGATAGTTTCGCCTGCGAGCGTGTAATTCCCTATTCCCGCGATGCGCCCGTCGCAGACGGCTATGTTTGCTCTCTCTATCTCTCCATTGAAGACGTTTACTACCCTGGCGTTGGATAGGACCAGGTCTGCTGGCTCCAAACCCCTTGCCACTCTTATGAGCCTTGCACGCGGATTCATGGGCAATCTTCCTGGTTCAGACAGGAAATATCAGGCAGGTTGCGGTACCGTTCGGCGCAATCCATACCATAACCCACGATGAAACTGTCAGGAACGGTGAATCCGAGGTAATCGATGTCCACCGCCTTTTTGCGGCGCGAAGGTTTTTCAAGAAGTGCGCAGAGCTTTACGCTGGCAGGAGAACCTGACCGCAGGCATTCGAGGAGATAATGCAGGGTCAGGCCGGTATCGACGATGTCCTCGACGACGATGATATGCCTGCCTTTGATGTCCCTGTTAAAACTACCCGCCATTTTGACTTCGCCGCAGCTTGAGACGCCGTTTTTGTAGCTGGAAAGCGTGATAAAATCGATCTCGAGGGGAAACTCGAGCCGGCGTACGAGGTCTGCCAGGAAGATGAAGGAACCCTTCAGTACCCCGAGCACAATGGGGGTTTTGTCCCGGAAATCGCGGCTGATTTCTTCGGCCAGCCGCTTGACCGCCATATCGATTTCCTGCCGGGGAAAGAGCATTTCTAATTTTGCCATTTCAGCCTTGATTATAGGCGCAAAACACTTTCTAGTTCAACACCACGGGGTTCACCGAAAGCGTTTGCTTCGGAAGAAGCTCACAGGATGAGCGTGGCGTCGCCAAAACTGTAAAAACGGTATTTCTCTGCGACTGCTTCTGCGTATGCCTTCTTTATCAATTCCCCGCCTGCGAAAGCGCTCACCAACATCAGCAGCGTCGATTTCGGCAGGTGGAAGTTGGTAATCATCGCGTCGGCTACGCGGAAAACGTAACCCGGCAGGATGAGCAGGTCCACCCAGCCCGAAAATGGGTCGAGGGGATTCTCCTTGCTTTGTAAAGCGGCGTATTCCAGCACCCTCACCGATGTCGTTCCTACGCAGATGACCCGTCTGTGTTCCTTTTTAGCGCGGGATATGCTTGAAGCCACTTCAGCCGGGACTATGCCGTATTCGCGGTGGATATGGTGCCTGGACGGGTCCTCCGTCTGGACCGGCCGGAAAGTATCCAGTCCGATATGCAGCGTCGTTTCGAGGCATTCGACGCCCTGGCGCTTTAACTCATCCAGGAGCCGGGGAGTAAAGTGAAGCCCGGCAGTAGGCGCAGCAGCGCTTCCGGGTTCCCTGGCATAAACCGTCTGATACCGCTCAGAATCGGCAAGGGGGGCATGGATGTAGGGTGGCAGGGGAATATGACCCAGGGCCGGCAAAAGTGTCTCGTCGGAAAAGCTCACTTCCCTAATACCGTCGTCCAGCACTGCATGTATTTCTGCAGTGACATGTTCTTTGCGCGTGCCTTCCAGGTTGACCAATGTTCCGGCCGGCAGCTTCTTTCCGGGTTTGACCAGGGCTTCCCAGACGTCGCCCGAGCCGGAACGGCGCAGCAGGAGTATCTCTACCGCGGCGTTCGTTCCTGCTTTTTTGCCAAAAAGACGGGCGGGTATGACGCGGCTGTTGTTCATGACCAGTACGTCCCCGCTCTTCAGAAAGCCGCTGATGTCCTTGAAACTTCGATGTTCGATGCTTCCGGTTGCGCGGTCGAGCACCATCAAACGTGAGCTGTCTCTGGGCTCGACGGGGGTCTGCGCGATGAGTTCCTGGGGGAGGACGTAATCGAAATCGCTGGTTTTCATTTGCACGCTAAAGTATAACGAGAAGCGTCGAAAGGGGCAAAAGGAAGCGGTACGCGAACTCTGGAAGCCCGATACAACCGGGCGTCAGGTGGAAGCAGCCTTTTCGCCGGTCGCTGTTTTTTTCGAATCTGAGGGAGGCTTCACGCCGAGCCGTTTTGCGGTATGGTCGCGCCCGAGGTAAAAGTTTATCCAGGACGATGTCTGCCATAACTGCCAGTCTCGGGGCGGTATGATGTAAGTTCCTAGGGTGTCGGCTTCCCGGTACGCTTTAAGGCGCGCATAAGACCGAACCCAGACGCATTTTCGTTTTTTAGGGTAAACCTCACACCAGCCGTGGAAACTGCCCCCGCAAGGGCCGAGCCGCTCCCCCTTGGGGCATTGGGAGGTCGTGCAGAGGTAGCCTGTATCCACCAGCGAGCAGTCCCCGCAGTGCAGGCAATCAAAAAATACACCTTTGCCGGCGTGTTCCATGAAAACAAAAGTCCGGTTCAGCCAGTCGACGCTGTCGATGCCCTGAAACACTTTTCTCGACGGTTTAAAAAGCGGATGACTGGGGACGAAAAATATCCCGTCGATGAACCTCGAAAAAGCCGAAAGCGCTGTTTTCTTACCCTTGAAAGGCCGGGCGGATGCAACTTTGGTGTTCAATCCGTTGGCCGGGTCTTTTTGGAACATATAGAAACCATTCTCTTGCGGATAGTCGAATTTGGGCAGCAGTTCTTTCCAAAACGGGTAAAGTTCCTCACCCTTATCCATGACGAACTCAACCATCTCATAGGTCATGTTATAGCCGCCGATATGCGCCCCTTTGTAACCCATGCCCCTGGCGATGGCATACATCTCGGCGGCACGCATAAGCCGGGCGGATCTCCCTTTATCCTGGGATTTACGCTCTTCTTCAAGTTCAGCCAGCAGCTTGTCGGTCACCACGCAGCCCGGGATCTTATTGTCATGCATCAGGCGCGCGGCAGGGTAGGTAAGGGCGTAGATGTTCGCGAGGGCCGGAACCGAATGGCCCCGCGTTTCCAGCCAGAGAATCAGTTCCTGCATCTTGCGGGCGTCATAGCCTATCTGGCTTATTATGAAACCGGCCCCTCCCCGGATCTTTTTATCAAGCTTGTAATACTGGCAAAGGAGTTCAGATTCAAGTTGTTTGAAAGGCGAAACCGCTACCCCGGCGAAGAAATCGGTTGGTGCGAGTGTTACGGGTTTTCCCATGCTCTGGTACTGCAGGCCGCCGTTCATGATCTTTATCAGATGCATGACGTGGGTCGGGTCCAGGTCGAATACGGGATGGGCCCTTCCCTCGAAGCCGTCCCGGGCAGGGTAGTCTCCCGATATGACGAGAAGATTGCGCACGTTTTCAGCGCAAAGCCCGTATAACTGTGCTTCAAGTTCGTTTCGGTTCCGGTCGCGAAGGGCAAGGTGAACGAGGGATTCTATGCCGAGCTTGCGTATTTCAATCCCCAGCGTGGCGCTGGAGAAAGTTGGGCTGCCGCCCGGTGAATCTGTGATGCTTATGGCGTGGACACGCCCGCCCCGCGCGGCTTCGGCTGAATTCAGAAGTATGCTTTCGCGTTCTTTTTCCGATGCCCCCCTGCCGGGCACCTGTTCCCAGGTGACGCAGAAAGTCCTGCTGTCCGTGAGGGCATCTTTAAACCTGTTGGCCAAACCTTCGGAGGCGGGTTTATTGTCCATAGTAGTTAAACCTGAATGCTAATAATAGCATAAGTCTTTTTTCCGCTTCAAACCAATCGAATACGACTATCTTGTCTTTGAGCCGGCTGGCGGAATTATGCTAGACTGCGGTATATGATACTGGTCAGCAACGACGATGGGATATTCGCTCCCGGGCTCTGGGCTCTGGTAACCGAACTCGTGAATATCGGCGCCGTTACCGCTGTAGCCCCGGACCGTGAACAGTCCGCCACAGGGACCAGCGTTACCCTCAGGAATCCCCTTCGTGTCCGCAAAGTCACTCCGGTGGTCGAGAATGTAGCGACCTTCGGCGTAGAGGGAACGCCGGGCGACAGCGTGATACTTGGCCTGGAAAAACTGGCGCCCTCTGCCAATATGGTCGTATCGGGCATCAACAGCGGTCAAAATCTCGGCGACGACGTCCTGATTTCGGGCACCGTCGGGGCCGCACTGCAGGGGTATTTAAGGAACTTGCCGTCGATCGCCGTGTCAGTCGGGACTATCGGGTCGGCGGACCTCAAAGCAGCCGCCCGTCTTGTGGCACTTCTCGCCGAAAGGATAAACCGGAGAGAGCTTCCCATGGACATCTTCCTTAATGTGAACCTGCCTGACGAGCCTCTGGACAAAATCAAGGGCATCCGTTTCACTAACCTGGCGCACAAAACTCATATCGACAGTGTAAACGAGGGCAACGATGGCCGCCGCGATTATTACTGGCTGGTAAGGCGCAAGCTGGAAATAGTCTCCCTTGATGACACGGACATATGGGCGGTCGAGCACGGCTATATTTCGATCACTGCTCTGCACACCGCGTTGTTTCATCGGCCAGAGATGCTGCCGGGCGAGTTTTTTTGCGGCGATCTGTTCAGAGAACTTAACGCTTAAGAAGTTCTGATTAAAAATGTCGGGACGCACGCCGCAATTAGAACTTCTTTGAACGTATGGTTTGACAATTTATTCCTCCGAACCTAGAATAATATTGCAGGCGACCGTAGAGATACGGCGTCGAGCTGTTTTACGGGGCAAATACCAACTAGTCGCTTGGATCGCAAGACCGAGACGGCAGGCAAAGGGGCTATACAACCTCCGCCGCATCTCGGCGGAGGTTTTTGTTTGAAACGAAATTTGCCAAGATTGGGATTTGTGGGAGCGGGAACGGTCGCGACTTCTCTGGCGTGCGCTCTTCACGGAAAAGGCTATCCCGTGGTTGCGGTTGCCAGCAGGACCTATTCCTCCGCCCAAAAACTCTCGGTATTCATACCCTGCGCTCAGGCCTACGAGGATAAACAGCAGGTTGTCGATAATGCCGATATCGTCTTCATCACTACCCCGGACGACGCTATAGCCACGGTTGCCGGCGAACTTAAATGGCAGACCGGAAAATATGCCGTGCATTGCAGCGGCGCCGATACCAGTGAATTGCTGGAGAAAGCCGCATCAGGGGGCGCCGTAACCGGCGTCATGCACCCTTTGCAGACTTTTGCGGGTATGGAACAGGCCAAGAACAGCCTCCTCGGTATCACATTCTCCCTGGAAGCCCGGGAGCCCCTGCTTTCGATTCTTAAAAAGATGGCTTCGGTGCTGGGCGGAAAGTCCATGGTCATTGCCCCTGAAGACCGCGCGCTATACCATGCTTCGGCCGTGATGGTTTGCAACTACCTGGTCACACTGGTGAAGCTCTCGGCCGACCTGTGGTCCGATTTCGGCGTTACCCGCGAGGAATCGGTCAGGGCCCTGGCGCCTCTGATCAAGGGCACCATAAGCAACCTGGAGACCGTGGGTTTGCCGGGGTGCCTTTCTGGGCCCATCTCCCGCGGGGACACCGGGACCATAAGAAAACACCTGGCGGCCCTATCGCAATGCCATGCGGACATCGTTTCAACCTACGCCGATCTGGGACTACAAACGATCCCAATCGCTTTGGAAAAAGGGAAAATCGATGCGGCGATGGCGCGGGAAATCGAAAAGATCATGAAAAATCGCGGAAATGAAGGGAGCCGGATATGAGGACCATGCTTAAAAGCAAGATACACCGGGCCCGGGTGACGGGGACGCAGCTGGATTATGAGGGCAGCATCGCCATCGGGCGGGAACTGCTGTGCGCGGCCGATATCCTTCCCCATGAAATGGTCCATGTGCTGAATGTAAATAACGGTGAGCGTTTCACAACTTATGCCATCGAAGGAGATTCGGGCCAGGTATCGCTCAGGGGCGCCGCGGCAAGGCTGGCGCAGAAGGGCGACATCGTCATCATCCTGACCTATGAAACTATGGCTGAAAGCGAAGCCCGCTCCTGGGAGCCTAAAGTGGTTTACGTGGATGAAAAGAACGTTATTAAAAAATTCAATCCTTCATTGGACGCCCTGTCTTTTTAGGAGGTGAAGCCATGAGGATCAACATTAACCAGATAAAGGATATGAAGCAGCGCGGAGAAAAAATCGCGATGCTTACCGCATACGATTATGTGACCGCACAGGTCGTGGACCGTGCGGGAGTGCCGCTGATACTTGTGGGCGACAGCCTCGGGATGGTGTTGCTGGGCTACGAATCGACTCTGCCTGTTACCATGGAAGTCATGCTGCACCATACCAGTGCGGTGTCGCGCGGCGCGAAAAACGCCATCGTAATCGGCGATATGCCTTTTATGAGCTACCAGGTAAATGCTGAGAAAGCCATGGAGAATGCGGCCCGTTTCATGCAGGAGGCGGGAGCCCAGGCGGTCAAACTGGAGGGGGGCGTGACCGTTGCCGCCACCGTCAGGCGCATCGTCGACAGCGGCATCCCTGTTATGGGGCACATCGGGATGACACCCCAATCAACTTATCAACTGGGTGGGTTCAAGGCCCAGGGAAAGACCCTGCAGGCCGCGAAGAGGCTGCTGGACGACGCCGTGGCGCTGGAACAGGCAGGCGCTTTCGCGGTCGTGCTGGAAACTATGCCGGCCGAACTTTCCGCGTTTATAAGTAAAAGGATAAACGTCCCCACCATAGGCATCGGGGCTGGAGCAGGTTGCGACGGCCAGGTGCAGGTTATCAGCGATATGCTGGGGTTGTTTACAGACTTTGTGCCGAAGCATGCCAAACAATTCGCGCATATCGCAGAAGTTATGTCAAGCGCGGTTTCGCAATACGCAGCGGAAGTTAAGTCAGGGGCCTTCCCGACTCCCAAAGAGAGCATTTCCCTGGACCCGGCTGTACTGGCGGACCTCGAAAAGGCGGTTTAACACATGAAAGTTATCAGGACGATCCCGGAGATGCGGGAAGCCAGGCAGGCGATGTCAGGCCCGGCGGGGTTTGTGCCCACAATGGGTTATCTTCATGAAGGGCACCTGTCGCTGGTTCAGGGGTCGAAAAGGGATAATTCTTCAACTGTCGTCAGCATATTTGTTAACCCTACACAATTCGGTCCGAAAGATGATTTTAACCGCTATCCGCGTGATGAACGTCGTGATATATCGATGCTGGAAAAAGCGGGTGTGGACGTCGTTTTCCTTCCCACGGCCGTTGACATGTACCCGAGCGGGTTCAATACCTGGGTCGATGTCCTGGGCATCACGGAAAGACTCGAAGGCCTGGCGAGGCCGGGGCATTTCAGGGGTGTCGCTACTATCTGTAACAAATTATTCAACATCGTCCTCCCCGACAGGGTATATTTCGGCCAGAAAGACGCACAGCAGCTCGCTGTCATAAAAAAAATGGCAGCGGACCTCAACTTGAAATTGGATGTTGTGGCTGTTCCGACTCTGCGGGAGGCCGACGGGCTTGCCATGAGCAGCCGTAACTCGTATCTGAATCCGAAAGAGCGTACGGCCGCCGCGGTGCTTTACAGGTCCCTGTGCCTTGCAGGGAAGATGATACAAGAGGGCGAGCATAGTGCCGATTCTATAAGAGCAGCAGTCACCGGTCTGATTGAAGCCGAGCCGCTTGCGAAGATCGAGTATGTTTCTGTGGCGGACACGGTAAGTTTGAAGGAACTCGAAGAAATCCGTTCACAGGCATTGATTTCGCTGGCGGTGAGGATAGGTAAAACCCGGTTGATTGATAATATAGCTCTTTCCTGAATGAGTGTTTCGCTCAGGCGATGTTGACACTTAAGTCTACGAAAAGATACAATAACGTGTCATGCCGAGGTAGCTCAGCTAGGTAGAGCAGCGGACTGAAAATCCGCGTGTCCCCAGTTCGATCCTGGGCCTCGGCACCATGAAATTCGTACCTTGAAAACCTGGAAGCTTTCGAGCCGGAGTGGCGGAATAGGCAGACGCGACAGTCTCAAAAACTGTTGAGGGGCAACTCTCGTGTCGGTTCGACCCCGACCTTCGGCACCATGAAACGCCGGTATCGTTGCCGAGTTGTGTAGTGGTAGCACGAAGGACTTTGAATCCTTTTGCCCAGGTTCGAATCCTGGCTCGGCAGCCAATGTTACGGCAGGCATATGTAAAACCGGTTCATACCGGTGCTTAATAACAAAATAGGGTGGCATTCCCCGATAGCTCAACGATAGAGCGCGTCCGCCTGGGCGGATTAACCGCTAGGTTCTATCGGTGGATTAAAAATAAAATAAGACAAGGCATTCCCCGATAGCTCAACGGTAGAGCGCGTCCGCCTGGGCGGATTAACCGCTAGGTTCTATCGGTGGATTAAAAATAAAATAAGGCAAGGCATTCCCCGATAGCTCAACGGTAGAGCGCGCGGCTGTTAACCGCTAGGTTCTAGGTTCGAATCCTAGTCGGGGAGCCAACTACTTTCGAATCATGTTCACCGTCTACGTCCTCAAGAGCCAATCTTCGGGAACCCTTTACATCGGACAAACCTGCGATTTGGAACGCCGTCTCTCAGAGCATCAAAACGGATTAGCTTCATATACCCGCAACCGAGGTCCCTGGGAACTTCAATTCACCGAGCAATACTCCACAAGAAGCGAAGCAGTGATCCGTGAAAAATTCCTTAAAACCGGAAAAGGGCGGGAACAAATAGAGATCAAGTTCAACAGAAAGAACCGTAGCCCTGAGTAGATCAACCTTGATTCCCGAATCCTAGTCGGAGAGCCAATTTTATCTCTCCCCCCATCATTCTTTTCGCAGATTTCAATCATTGGTTCCATGTTGCCTGTTGCCAAAATAGAACGGCTTAAAGTAGTATTATTTTATCTGCGCCCGCCACCGTGTTGCTTTCCCTTGACGGCTTTCATTTTATCCTTTATGCTTGGGCCACATGGACACAAACGCACCCGTGGCCGTAGCTATCGAGGATGTCACTTTCAACTACGGCAGATTCAAAGCGCTTGACGGTCTGTCTTTGCAAATACCGAAAGGCATGAGCTTTGGCCTTCTCGGGCCTAACGGCGCCGGGAAAACTACTCTTATTCGTTTACTCGCGGGCCTGTTAAAGCCCCAAAAAGGCACCGTCAGCATCATGGGCAAATCCCCATCGCGTTTAACGGCTCCCATCACCGGTTACATGCCGCAGTTGCACTCTCTGTATAACGAGCTTTCTATCCGTCAAAATGTTGGTTTCTTCGCTTCTATCTACGGTCTGAAAGGCGACGATAAACGGGCGCGGGTGGACTCAGTCATCAAACTGGTTGAACTCTGGGACCGCCGAGGGGATTCCGTGCAGAACCTCAGCGGCGGCATGCGCCAGCGCGTCAGCCTTGCCTGCGCCATTGTTCATAACCCGCCCCTTCTGCTGCTGGATGAACCTACCGTAGGGTTAGACCCTGAACTCAGGGTAACTTTCTGGGACTATTTTAAAGACCTGACATCGCGCGGGACGACTGTGGTTATTTCAAGCCACACGATGGATGACGCTGCTCATTGCGACAAACTGGCTTTCATCCGGAGCGGGCGGGTTATCGCAAACGGGACGCCCGAAGCTTTAAGGCTCGGCACAGGGAAAGAAACCGCCTCGCTTGAAGATGCTTTTTTGTACTATATCCGCCTGAGGGACAACGCCCATGCCTAAGTACGCTCTTCCGATAGCCGGCCGCATCATCCTGCAGATCGGGCGTGACAGACGGACCCTGGCTTTGATTATTGCCGCTCCTGTTGTAGTCATGACGCTTATCGGCCTCAGTTTTCCGGACAAAAGCCAGCTCAATTACATTGCCCCGGCACTGCTGGCCGCTATCGCGTTTTTCTTCAGTTTTTTGATCACCGGCGTCAGCTTCATGCGGGAGCGGTCGCAGGGAAGCCTTGAAAGGCTGATGGCCTCTCCTGTCTCGAGGCTCGATATAGTGCTGGGCTACCTGTTCGGGTTATTTGTTTTTGCACTGCTTCAAACGCTGATTATCTTTTTTTTCACCATCTATGCCTTCGGAGTGACTTACCGGGGCGACCTCTGGCAGATACTTATCTTCCAACTTGTCATCATCGTGGGGTCGGTGAATCTCGGGATATTCACTTCCACCTTCGCCCGCAATGAATTTCAGGTGATTCAGTTCATACCTGTTATCATCCTGCCCCAGGTGTTCCTGGGGGGCATCCTGTGGCCTGTAGAACAGATGCCGAGGTACCTTCAATACCTCTCTGATGTTTTGCCTCTTACCTACGCCGTGAAGGGATTGCGCGATATCATGCTGAACGGCAAGGGGCTTGTGGACGTCGGAATGGATTTCAGCGTGCTTGTGGGTTTTACGATTCTCACGACCATTTTGGCTTCTTTGAGCCTTCGCCGGAACGCCGGGTAGATACTTCCCCGAATGGTGCCGGCCAGTGATTTAAATCATATCTACGCATGCTATAATGGGTTATACTCGTTTTTGTTCTCAATTTTCGTACAGGCCTTGGAAAGAAATCACGAAACCGAGGAGCAGCCATGGATAAAGAAAATCTTCTGGAAATCGATAACCTGTTCGTGTCGGTCGACGACCGAGAGATCCTTCACGGTCTTAACCTGGCAGTGAAACCGGGTGAAACCAACGTTATCTTCGGCCCCAACGGTGGCGGTAAAACTACCCTTTTAATGACTATCATGGGGTTTCCACGCTACAAGGTTTTGAGCGGCAAGATTTATTTCAAAGGGCAGGACGTCACCGAAATGCCTGTCGACGAGCGCGCCCGCCTCGGCATCGGCATCTCTTTTCAGCGCCCGCCTGTTGTCAGGGGCGTAAAAACCCGCGACATGGTGCTGGCCTGCCTCAAACAGGATGACAATGACGCGCTTGTGAATGAACTCGCCGAAAGGGCCCATATGACCTCGTTCCTGGGACGCGACATCAACAGCAGTTTTTCCGGAGGCGAGATAAAACGCTCCGAGATGCTTCAGCTGCTGGCCCAGGGGCCGGACCTGGCACTTCTCGACGAGCCGGAATCCGGCGTGGACCTGGAGAATATTGCCCTCATCGGGGAACTGATCAACGAAGTGCTGGGTAAAACCCATCCCATCCGGGAGAGAAGCAGGAGCGGACTGATCATTTCACACACGGGGCATATATTGGATTATGTCAACGCACGGACGGGATACGTACTTTGCGGCGGCCAGATAATCTGCGACGGGGACCCGCGGGACATCCTCAATACCATCAAAGAAAAAGGCTATCAGGAGTGCGTCGCATGTTTGAAGAAATAAAAATCCGCCAGGAAAAGGCCAAAGCAGCCGAGGGCAAAAAAGCCGCCATAGGCGCCGACATAGATTTAACTAAGTTCGAAAGCCAGGATACGTCTAAGCCGAAACACGTCGCCACTTCATCCATCCCCCAGGGAGACCGCAATAAGATTCTGGCGACCGGGGTCACGCTGGACGACGTCAGCCAGCGGTCGGGCACCTTTGTTCAGATAGATAACGCCCCTATGCATGCCGCGGTTACCCAGGACGGCATCGAAGTCATGGCTACCAGCGAAGCCCTCACCAAATATGCCTGGCTCAAGGACTACTACTGGAAAGCTGTGGCCGTCGACGCCGATAAATATACCGCCCATGTTGAGAGCCACAATGCCGACGGTTATTTCATGCGGGCGCTCCCGGGGGTGAAATCGGTTTTCCCCGTACAGGCGTGCCTGTACCTGGCCAGGGGGAAATCCATCCAGGACGTGCATAACATCATCATCGCTGAAGAGGGCTCGGAGCTGCACATCATCACGGGCTGTAGCACTGCCGGGCGGGAGCCCGGGGTGCATCTGGGGATCTCTGAATTTTTTATTAAAAAAGGTGCGAAAGTTACTTTCACCATGATACACAGCTGGTCTCCCGAAACCGAAGTTCGTCCCCGCACAGCTGCGATTATTGAACAAGACGGCCTTTTCATGAGCAACTACGTAATCATGCGGCCGGTGCATTCTTTGCAGGCTTATCCGTCCGCCCGGTGCGTCGGGGAAAATGCCACGGTACGCTTCAATTCAGTCGTGGTCGCCACCCCCGGTTCTACCATCGACCTTGGATCGCGCGCTTTTCTCAATGCCAAAGGCGCCAGGACCGAAATGGTCGCCCGGACGATCAGCACCGGCGGCGACATCATCTCCCGCGGATATATCGAAGCCAATGAGCCTGAAACCAAGGGGCACCTTGAATGCCGTGGCCTGATATTGGGGGACCGCGGAACGATTCATGCTATCCCGGAAATCAAGGGCACACGTGCCGGAGTTGACCTTTCGCACGAGGCCGCCGTGGGCAAGATCGCCGAAGAAGAAGTTGAGTACCTGATGGCAAGGGGCCTTACCCGTGATGAATCGACGGCAGCCATCATTCGGGGGTTCCTTAAAGTGGATATCCAGGGCCTGCCCGCTATGCTCAACGAAGAGATGCAAAGAGCGGTCAAATCGAGCGAAAAAGAATTATTCTAGTCTTTCCCGGTTAAAAAACGGCCCTCCCCTGCAAGCGGGAGGGCCGTTTGCTTTACTCGATTGGCCCATAGATTTTCGTTTATTATGATTGTCACCCGTCTATCCAAACCAGTTCATGCATCCTCATCGAAGCTCCCCCTCTGACCCGAAAAGGTCTAAAAGTGGCCCTTTCGATAAGCATTATCACAATATTTATATTTAATAATGTGTGGGCAAGCATTTTGAGGTTTCGTTCGCAAGCCGCTAAGGGTCGCATATTTGCGAAACAGGATGGTCTGAATTGGAATTAATTAAAACCGAGACGCAATCGCTAGATAGAAAAGTTCTTGTTGTAGAAGACGAAGCCATCGTGGCAAGAGACATTCAGATGCGTTTACAGGACCTCGGATATGACGTTCCGCTCACCGTATCGTCTGGCGAGCAGGCCATCGTTAAAGCCGGGGAGATTAAACCGAACATGATCATGATGGATATTTCCCTCAAGGGCCAGATGCTGGGCACCGAGGCGGCCTGCATAATACGTGAAAAGTATGATATTCCGGTGATTTTTCTGACGGCTTATTCAGATGACAAGACACTGGAAAGCGCTAAAAAGTCAGAACCCATGGGCTATATCGCCAAACCGATTGAGAAAAATGACTTGAGGATAACGCTCGAGATGGCTTTTTATAAAGCCAAGATGGAATCAGAACGGAAAGAACTGACGAAAAAGCTTCAGGAAGCGCTGGATGAGATCAAAACTCTCAAAGGCATCATCCCTATATGTGCGGCATGTAAAAAGATACGAAATGATGTCGGATTCTGGCAGTCGGTTGAACAATATGTAGAACAATTTACGGACGCCCAATTCAGCCACGGGATTTGTCCAGAATGTATTAGCAGACTTTATCCTGAATACAACGACGTTAAGATTTAATCTTATCTGTTCCTGGATGATTCAAGTTGCTGTCTAAAAAGCATAAGAACTGCTTTTGAAATACCCTTTGAACAACGGGTACAGGATATTATAAGTCAGGGAGATGAGTTCCTTGTCTTTCGTCTCTTCGGCAGGGTCTTTGTTGCCCAGGAACAGGTTGCATCTGACGCGGTATAGCGCGTCCATGAGGGAATCATAGGAACCGTCGTATTGTATCGCGGCGTTTTCGGGTTGCTCCACATCTCCGACATATCTCAAATCAGCTATCTGAAAAACCGATAAACTGTCCAGATTTTCTTTGAACTCGTTGTCATTCTCCTGTAATTGTTTGAAATGTTGAAACAGGCCCGTGTCCCGCTTGGCACACTCTATCAGCCGGTCATCGGTGGACGATTCGCCGTATTGCGATTTCATCCAGCCGTTAAATGCTATCCAGAGACAGAGAAAACGGTCTGCATCATCGACGACTGCGTCCCTTCTCTCCGCCCTTTTCAACCATTGTTTAGCGAATAATCCCCAGGCTATCGGCATGCCGCCCCTCCGAATGTTATTGTATCTCTTTCAATTGTAGCTCCTTTGAAGGAGGGCCACATTTTCCTTTAAACATGGGAATGAATAAAATATCTGCGTAAATAAAAATGCCCTCGTTATGTAGACCACATACGAGAGCATATTAGCTTTGATTTAGAATGAGCCGCCCGGGACTCGAACCCGAAACCTACTGATTAAGAGTCCCGCAGGCTAAAACCTAAGCCGGAGGCAACCATGCCTCCTTTAAAAAATTTCCTAAAATATCATCAAATTCCTTGGGGATTTGTCGTCGATTTTACTGTTTTATTTCAGCCTCCTTACCACTTGAATAACGACGGCACTCGCGCCGCATTCGTCAATTTTGCGTTTGCTGTCATTAGTTTCGAGCCAGAGTTCAGTGTCATACTTTTTGAGCTTGGCGATATGCAGTTCGCCATCGATCATGCAGGCAACGATATCGCCGTTATCTACAGCCCGGTCGCGGTCAACGACGATCCTGTCCCCATCAATGACCACGGGTGCGAGGCAATGGCCTTTCACTTTGTAGGCTTCGATGTGGTTCTCGGCTCCCAATGGCAGTTCTACGTAAACATAATCCGATGAATCCACTGGGTTGCCGGCATGGAACGGATAATCTGTATGTACCGGCAGGCGATAGACGTCCACCTGACCCTTGCCGAGAGGCAACCTAGCGGGAACCCCGCCGGTTTCGCCTGCTCTTCCGTATACTTCCTGGCTCAACTCGGGAATTGTCATACTGAGGCCTTTGGCGAGTTTGCCCATCATGTCGGTGGTTATGTTTTTATAAGAACCCAATTCCATGCGGGTGATATGGGAACGGGCGACACCGGAAGCGGTGGCCAATTCTTCCTGCGTCATGGCGCGGGCTTCCCGTAGTTGCCTGATTCTAAGTCCCCATTTATACATGTAACACAGATTGTAACATGCGCTAGAGCGATAGTCAATATGTATCAAGGTATATTGTCAAATCATTAGAACAAGTGTTTGACTAACGAGATACACCTATGTTATTATCTGTAACCATGAATATTGTCTCCATATTGACCAAAAGGCAGATAAAAGAATGCCTCACCGACCTAGAGTTCGCAGCCCGTTTAGGCATACATCGAGTAAGCTGGCAGCGTATAAAGCACCGGCACGCCAAGTTCGGCAAGAAGTTCATGGCCGGAGCCAGGAAAGCCTACCCTGATATTTTTTTGCTCGCCGATGTTCGTATCAGTAACATTCCAAACCCTGTTACGCCAGGGTTGATAGGGAAAGCCGCCGCCATGTTTCACATAGGAAGAAGCCGATGAAGCCCGAGACGAAACATGAGATCTGCGCGGTATGCGGCGCCGACAGGACGGCGCTGCGCGAGATGATGAAAGACGGCGATTCCGCCTGCCGCTTCCACAAGGCGGTACGCCAATGATGAAAGTTATCAACCCCCGTCGCGCCGCAGCCGGACGAAAAGGCGGGCTCGCCACCAAGGCCAAACACGGGCAGGAATATTTCATAGCCCTCGGATACCGCTACGGTGTCCTGGGCGGCAGGCCTCGGGCATTGACCTATGAAGACATCAGGCCGAACGCGCCAAATTTTGGAAAAGGAGAAAGGTTGCCCACCGGTCTCGTTTCATTGAAGAAGGCGCTCGAGCATAAGGAAAATCTAATGAAGGGGGGATTGAGGTTTAACGGAATCGGATGCTGAGGGGCCGGTTTCAGCCGGCCCCTCGAAGGAAAACATTATGACAATTAAAGACCTATCCAACGTGCGCCAGATGCCGCGCCTGGGCAAGATAAGAACCGGCGTCAAGGTGCCCAACAAGAACAGCCCGGGCGAGCATCCGGAAGCCGTCGATTACTTCGTTTTGCATGAAGATATCGCGGGGTTGTTCGACGAAAAGCCGAAATCACTCCCGATCATGTTCCCGGTTGAAGACGACACGAAGTTTGCCAGCCAGTTCTACAAGTGCTATTCGAGCTTCCGCGGCCTCGTGTGCAAGGGAGACGGCGAAAACTGCTCCCGCCTAATCGATACCAAGAGCGGGGACTTCGCGCACCGCGACACCGTCGAGACGGCGCGGCGCGAGCTGCCCTGCCCCGGGCGCGAATGCCCGATGTACCAGCAAAAGAAATGCAAGGAGGTCATGAACCTCCAGTTCCTGCTGCCCTCCGTGCCGGGTCTCGGCGTGTGGCAGCTCGACACGGGCTCTTATCATTCCATCGTGGCCGTAAACAGCGCCGTCGAGCTGATACGCTCCATCTGTGGGCGAATAAGCATGATCCCGCTCAAACTCACCATCGAACCGAAAGAGGTGTCGCCGGACGGCAAGAAAAAGACCGTCAACATCCTGCAGATCCGCGCGGATGTGACGCTCGCGGAGATCCAGAGGCTTGGGGCATTGCCCGGGAGCCAGGTGATGCTGCCGCCACCCGACGAAGAGAAGCCGGACCTGCTTTACCCGGAAGCTGAAGAATCCGCGCCGGAAGAGCCGCCTGCGCCGCCAGAACCCGAACCCGTGCCGGTTAAAGTGACGCGCGACCTTTCCGCCATCAAGACCCTGGGCGACCTCTTCACAGCCTGCCTGAAAGACTTCAAGATGGCCCGATCCGACGTGCTCAAAGAGCTCGGCGTAAGCAGCCCGCAGTCAATCAGCGTCACGCCGGCCGAATGCTACCAGAATATTTTATCCGTCAGGGGAGCCTGACAAAAGAGGCGTTTGATTGGCCAACCCCCAAGCGGAAAACGGACACCTCGACATCGCGAACGAGCTGGCCGAAGCCCTGGCGCGTACTTACCTCAGCCCGACGGAGAGCCGGGTGCTTTGGGCTGTCTTGCGGAAAACTTACGGCTGGGAAAAGAAGACCGACAGGATCAGCTTTACGCAGTTCGAGAAAGCAACCGGTATGAACCGCCGGCATGTCTTCGACGCTTTGAACAGCCTTATTGCCAGGCGCATCATCACGCGCAGCGGCGAGGGG
>CAIMVG010000007.1 GCA_903844845.1 uncultured Dehalococcoidia bacterium
CAAGCTTGCCGTCTGCAGCGGCCTTGACGATCTTGTCCGTTTCCGAAAGCAGATCTGCCATCATCTCGACCATTTTGTTGAGGTTGGTCTTGATGATGTTGTACTGCCCCTTGTATTCGGTCGTGATAACCGGGGGAATGATTCCTTTGGATACCTTGTCGACATAGTCGGCGGTAACGTTGAGCGGGTTCACGATGTTGGTGATAGTATCGTTAACACCACTCACCAGCTGGTGCCATCCGCCTACGAATTTGCCCGCGTTGGCGCGTTCGTCAAGCTTCCCGTCTGCAGCGGCCTTGACAATCTTGTCCGTTTCCGAAAGCAGATCTGACATCATCTGAACCACATTGTTGAGATTGTTTTTGATGACATTGAAATCACCGTTGTAATTATCGGTGATTTTGGCGGGGATAACGCCCTTGGAGATATCGTCCACATATTTCGCAGCGACATTTAAAGGCCCGATGACGGAATCGAGTGTCTGGTTGACACCCTCAACTACCTTGCGGAAATCACCCCAGTGTTTGGTGGCGTCGGCACGAGTCGCCAGCTTGCCTTCTATAGCTGCTTTGGACAGCAAACCGGCGTCCGCTACCAGATTGTTCACCGCGTCGATGCACTGGTTAAGGTTGTTCTTGATGGAATTAAAGTCGCCGTTGTAGGTGTCGGAGATCTTAGCGGGTATATTGCCCTTGGAAATGTCGTCGACATACTTGGCGGCTACATTCAGGGGACCGATGACAGCGTCCAGTGTCTGGTTGACGCCCTCAACTACCTTGCGGAAGTCGCCATAGTGCTTCGAGGCGTCGGCGCGCGTCGCCAATTTGCCTTCCACGGCGGCCTTCGACAGCATCCCGGCATCTTCGACCAGCTTGTTAACAGCGTCGATACACTGGTTAAGGTTGTTCTTGATGGTATTGAAGTCGCCGTTGTAGGTATCAGTTATCTTCGCAGGAATATTGCCTTTCGAGATATCGTCTACATACTTGGCGGCAACGTTAAGAGGACCGATGACGGCATCGAGTGTCTGGTTGACGCCTTCCACTATCTGGCGGAAGTCGCCCTGGTGCTTGGAAGCGTCGGCGCGCGTCGCAAGTTTTCCTTCGACCGCGGCTTTAGACAGCATCCCGGCGTCGCCAACCATCTTGTTGACAGCGTCGATGCACTGGTTGAGGTTGTTTTTTATGGTGTTGAAGTCGCCGTTGTACTTGTCAACGATCTTGGCAGGGATGTTGCCTTTGGAGATCTTGTCCACGTAGTCGGCGGCTACATTAAGGGGACCGATCACCGCGTCCAGGCAGTCATCCACGCCCTGCACGATCTTGCGGAAGTCACCCTGATGTTTAGAAGCATCGGCGCGAGTCGCCAGTTTACCTTCCACTGCAGCCTTCGACAGCATCCCGGCATCTTCGACCAGCTTGTTGACAGCGTCGATGCACTGGTTGAGGTTGTTCTTAATGGTATTGAAGTCGCCGTTGTAGGTATCGGTTATCTTCGCAGGGATATTCCCTTTCGAGATGTCGTCTACATACTTGGCGGCAACGTTAAGCGGACCGATAACAGAATCAAGTGTCTGGTTGACCCCTTCCACGATCTTGCGGAAATCACCCTGATGCTTCGAAGCGTCGGCACGCGTGGCCAACCTGCCCTCGACGGCGGCCTTGGAGAGCACATTAGCGTCTACTATTAAAGCCTTGGTATTGGTGCGCAAACGCTCGATATTGTCATTGATAAAGGCTTTTTTGCCAGGAAATTTCTCGAGAGGCGCTTCAAAATTGCCATTGGCAAATTCAGCGACACAAGCCATCGCTTTCTTCTTGACCGCAATATGGCTGGCAACTACTTCATTGATAGATTTAGCAATATTGGCATAGGCACCCTGGAATTTCTCCACAGGGATGAACGCATCGATTTCACCTCTGTTGTGCTCTTCCAGCATGTGATTTGTTTCGTATTCCAGTAATTTGATAGCATTTGTTCTATTGAAAGCCATCTTTTATTCTCCTTTTTTTTTAGATGTTATTTTAATTCCTGAATAACAAACGCGAAGGTTGGGGACTAACTCATCTATCTCATGGCCTCCTTCTGGTCCCGGTGGTAACCAGTTTTGTGAAAATGTTATTCAATTTCCCTGAAATTATTGGACTTACATAGAAGCCGGTACAGGCGTTGCACACAGCCCTTCGGCATCAGTTACATTGATACCAACGTTCTTAGCTCGGCTGGTCGGAATCATTCTCTGCTAAGTGCATTCTTACCCCCCGTAATACTTATTTGTTTTGATTTGGTATTTGTTTTATCTGATATTGTGGGGCACATGAGAGGTCCAGATAAGGCGAAATGGTGCCTTTGTTCCAGTACTTCTAGGTTGGTCGATATGGTACTTAAGGTTTACCGGTTGACCCAAAATTCATATTCCGGGTTTAAGGTTTCATCTAGAAGAATTCACGAGATCTTTTAAAACGGGCTTTTTTGGTTGATGATTTGGCCCGGAAAGCTTATTATATTGGTCTATACAGACAACCTGAATGGCCCAAAATGTTTAGAAGATCTGCCAATCCAGCCAATTTTTGTTTAGCCGAGGATAATACCGGAGGCCTCTCGCCACGTTTTAATCCCAAAACCCAACTATTCAACATCCTGGCTTTTCCCGCGGCAATTTTTAGCCTGAGCGACGCTTTTTTGACACGTTACCTTGTGGGCATAGGCCGTGTGAGAGAAGGTAATCCGATGATGGCCAAATTGCTTGCAGATAACCAGTTCCTCTGGTTTAAAGTGATCGGGGTGGGTTTGTGCATGGGGCTCTTATGGAAAGTTTCGATGCGTTTCCCACGATTGGCAGGCTGGACGGCCCTGTTCATTACGGCGTTTTATTGCGGTGTGCTGATTTGGAATTCAAGCGTCCTTGCCACTACCTGATTTGACCTGGCCCAAATAGGTTATAGTACTTTTAAGAATATCTTCTCGAAGCATTTCCTCAGTTTTGATTTTCGAATTCCCGGCAATCGTCGATTCAACCTGCTGCCGTAGTTCCCGAATCCCGAAGGGTTTCGCGATAAAAGGCAAATTGTTTTCCGTGAGGAAAGAACGGTTACGTTTCTCCGATAACCCACCGGTAAGGAATATGATTTTGCTGCGTATCCCGGGCTCGCACTCTACCAACTTGTAATATAAATCGATCCCATCGATTTCCGGCATCCGGATATCCGCCAGGATAAGGTCGAATTTACGCTTTCTGCATTCCTCAAGAGCGGTCCGTGCGTCAGCCACAGCCTCCACGGAATATCCTTCCCTCGAAAGAACCCGGTTTATCATGAGCCGGATCGACAACTCATCATCGATGACCAGAACGCTCGCTCCAAGTTGTGGGAGGGGGAGAGCTTGAAGAGGCACCGTACAGTCTGGTGAGTTCTGGATGCCTGTCGGCAGTTCAATGATGAAACAGGCACCATGTCCATAGAGGCTCCGGGCAAAGATCCTTCCACCATGGTCAGAGATAATGCTCCGGCTAACACCGAGGCCCAAGCCGTTGCCTCCATCCTCCGTTCGAGTCGTGAAAAAAGTATCAAATATCCTTTCGATGTTCTCTTCAACTATGCCCGGGCCATTATCGGTGATCCTTATTACTATTCGATCGCCTTCGGAGGAAGTTCTAATAAAAAGCTTCCCTCCCTTGTGCTTTTCAAACATCGCTTGCTCGGCATTGATTATGATATTTAATAGAACCTGTTCTATCTGCGCGGAATCCAAAACAGCCAGCGGTAGGGCGGCGCACAAATTGGTTTTCACGACAATATTATTCAGATATAACTCATGCGAGCGCATTTTTACCACGAGAGAAACCAGGGAATTTATGTCAACAGGCCTTCTCTCTTCTTTTCGATGCCTTGCAAACGAGAATAACTTCTGCACAACACCAGCAGCTCGCTGGGCACTATGGTGGATGATCTCCAAATTCTCCTTGATATCTTCAGATACCTCAGCTTGTCTTAAGAGTTCCGAGAAACCTATCACGCTGGTAAGCGGGTTGTTCATTTCATGAGCAACAGTCGCAGCCAGTTCGCCTATCGCCGCCATACGGCTGGCCTGTGCAAGCTCTTGCTGCATCTTGCGTTCCTTAAATTCGGCCTGTACCCGTACAGTGACATCATGAAGCAGAACCACAAACCTTGACTTACTTCCTTCATGGTCTGCGACAGGGGAACATTTGATAACGAAATGTCTTCCGAGGCGATTATTGTATTCTTCGATGGAGATCGGCTTGCCAATTGCCAGAGATTCACAGAAAATATGAGCTCCCGGCGAAAGGGTCCCGGAATGTACCGCCCTGTTAAGGAATTGCCCCTTCAGTTCCTGTTTCGTCCCAGAAAGTAGCCTTTCTGCGCTATTATTGAGATTCCGTATACGAAAATCCGAGCCGATGATGAACATTGCGTCTTCGAGAGAATTGAACGACCCGCGCCAGTCAGAATTAGCTTCTTCGAGTTCCGCGGCAAATCGTTTCCGCTCCTTGACCTCTTCCATTAGTGAATTCGAAACACGTATATATTCTCCTGACACAAAAATAAAAACGGAGATGAAAACGGCAACGCGCATGCCTTGCCAGAACCACCACACAATCCCCCATGGTGACGCTATTTGTGCCGCTATATTACCCTGGAAAATAAATATCAGCACTGCAGCTATCGGAAGCAGATCGAGACTTCCAGTTTTTCGGTGGTACACAAAAAGGCTCGATCCCGCAAAACATAAAACACTCACGATTAACCCGTAGACGGACCACCCCAATCCTGTGAAAATATTATTTGCTGAAAGTGCCGGCCATGCACTTGAAAATTTCAGTATAATGCCGCAAATCAAGGCTGAGATAACAGCAGCTCCAATCAAAACCGGTGCGGCGTTTTTTTTCCCGGCAGATCCAGAAGTGTTCCCATTGCATTTCTGCCGGGCGAGGATATACCCGGTTGCAAGCAGACCGCCTGTCATCCCAGAAAAAAACTTCAGCCACAAGAATTGGGACGCTTCCGGAGTTATGAACAAAAAGAATCCTTCAGTGACGCTCATTGTGACCAGAGCGGCGCTGAAGTACAGGACACCCCGGTGCCTGCCATACCGGGCCAGTAGAAAGATAGAGAGCAGAACCATCGCGGAAGAACCCAGCATATCTACAACGCTGAATGGAACCTCCGCCCTCCAGAAGAAATTGGGCCAAATAAGGAGAAGCAGGGCCATAAGACATATAGGCACTGTTAATACTAAAAGCAAAAGGACTGACTGCCTATCGATTAGATGTTTTTGGCTGTTGGCATTGATCATTTCGTCGCGATCCATCCCCCGCCTCCTCAGGTTTGCCCACCCCATTTATTCTCCGGCAGGAGTTCAAGATCAAGGGGAAATAATCTTCCGCTTGATAGCTTCGGAGACTGCTTGCGCCCTATCATTAACATTCAACTTTTGAAGAATCTGGTATATTTCTCTCTTAAGAGTAGAGCGGCTTATGGACAACAAGGAGGCGATTTCATCTCCTCCGATACCCTCGGCGGTATATTTCAATATTGACCTCTGCCGGTGGGTGAGAACCGGATCGACGTTAGTGCGGGAAATACTGGTAAATCTTGCAACCAGGTCACGGGTCAGAGAAGGGGCTATCGGACAGAGCCCCTCACAGACCTGAAAGACCGCGCGGGTGATCTGTTCGGAGTCGCAATCTTTAAGAAGGTACCCTGAAGCCCCGGCTTCTATAGCGTCATTGACATAGTTTTCAGCGTAAAGCGTCAAAACAAGGACATTGACACTCGGTACCGCGCGTTTAATCTCTCTAGTAGCAGCAATACCGTCCATCTTGGGCATCTTCAAATCCATGAGAACGACATCCGGCACCAGCCGTATGGCTTTCTTAACCGCTTCTTCACCGTCGCCAGCTTCGTCCACGATCTTGATCGACCTCTCGACCTCGAGCATACGCCGCAGTCCCTCACGAACTACCTGGTGGTCATCAACAATGAGAACACGAACTGTATTCTTTTCAGAACGCACCCCCGTAATAGCCTGCGTCCTTATATCGGTCAACAAACCCGCACTGTACATCTTTTTCCTCTTCCTTCCGGATGTAATTCCCCTTCGGATATCACATCTTCTCACACAGGACCTGGAGGAGTAAGGACTTATGAGTCATTGCTGATGGACTTTCCAGCCTGCAAATTTTGGGCTGAGTGGGTTAGGGGGTTGGCCTATAGTAGAAGGGGTCAAACAGTGATACAGGCATTGATTTCGCCCCTTCCGGCACGACTCTGGCTGATAACCGTTTAAAACATGAGGACTAGGTTACCTGTGGTAGGTCGGTATAAAAAAAGAGCCCCGTTTGCGGAGCTCTTTTTGAGTGAGCGAAATTAACGTGATGTTAAACGGCGGCTTTAATTAACTTTCTCTTCATGGCGATTGAAACTGCATGTGCTCGATCATTTACACCGAGTTTATCGAATATATGCCGTATTTCCCGTTTAACGGTCGATGGGCTGATAAAAAATTTTGCCCCGATCTCCTTGCTGCTGACTCCCTCGGAGATCAACTGCAACATCTCGGCTTGACGGGACGTCAACGCAAGGGCATTGTATTCAGAACGCTTGTTCAGGTCGTTTATCAACTGCCGTGTCAACGATGGGGCGATGGGATTGAGGCCATCGTATACCTGGCGAATAGCCATCATAATCAACTTTGAATCGCTATCTTTTAGAAGGTAACCCGAGGCACCCGCATCCAGAGCTTCTTCCACATAATCCTCGGCATAGAGGGTCAGAACGAGCACCTGCGTTCGGGGCAGACGCTGTTTGATCTCCCTGGTTGCCGTAATTCCATCCATGCCAGGCATTTTCAGATCCATGATTACAACATCAGGCATTAATGCAACCGCCCGACTGATAGCCTCGACTCCGCTTTTTGCTTCGCCTATGACCTCAAGGGTATCGTCCAGCTCGAGTATGCGCCGAAGTCCCTCCCTCACAACATTGTGGTCATCGACAATCAGGATCTTAATCTTAGGACTAAATGTTTTCTCCAACGGTTTCTCCTTCCATCTGACTAATAACTGCAGGAAGCGTGAGGCACGCTTTTGTGCCCTTGCCTCTTGTACTGACAATGGTTAGTTTCGCACAAAGCAATTCTGCGCGTTCCCTCATCCCCACCATCCCTACATGCTCCAGTATCACACCGGAATTATTGACGGAATCCAGATCGAATCCGATTCCGTCATCTTCAATCACGACCGTGAACCGATCTTCGGAATTCTGTAACAAAATACTCACTGAGGTGGCCTGAGCATGTTTGTGGATGTTACTCAGAATCTCCTGGAGAATCCAGTACACATTTGTTTCCACGGCTTTGTCGAATCTGGGAGTAGGACCGTCTAGTTTCAGTACACATTCAATGCCTTCCATTTTCAATGCTTCAATCGACTGCGTTATAGCATTCACAAGTCCCAATCGAATCAGTAATTCGGGGCGAAGATCCGCGATTGCTCTACGCAACTCCCTGATACTATTTTGAAGCGTTTCTTTTACTCGTAACAGAGAATCGCCAACATCGTCCAGCTGGTTGCAACTGATGAGCTGGTGGCAAGCGGATATGTCCAGCGCGGCCCCGACAAGCCATTGAGCTACCCCATCGTGTATCTCTGTGGCTACTCGTCGGCGTTCATTGGTTTGGGCGCTCCCGATTTCTTTAAGTAATTTTCCGACATAGTTCTGTTGCGTCCTCATATCCGCCGATAACGCATCATTCTCCATCCCCATTCCGAATTGACGAGTGAGCAAACTGGTAAATGCTGCGTCACTGGGTTTAAAACTGGAGTTGGTTTGGCTTTTTACCTGGTTGATTACACCCACAATTTCCCCTTTAACAATCAACGGGGCGCAGAGCATACATTCAACCGAAGACTTCTTCATTAGACGAGCCAGTTCTGGTGGAGAGTTTGTCGGGGAATAAACCACGGCGGAACCATTGTCTATTTTCGTTATTTTTTCGCAAATAAAATTCCATGAAGGATTTGAAACCCCTTTTTCAGCACGGACGGAATATTTTCCGGTTACCGCATCTTTCAATAAAACTGAGACGTAGCAGGGCTCGGTCCTGTTGCTAAGCAAATTCAGCAATTGAACGAAGGAATCATCCGATTTCCGCCAGAAAACCTGCTTCTCGTCTATCTCGGAGAAAGCACTGTTTCTTAGCGATTCCGATATCTGGTTTACACCATCGATCGTCTGGAGAACCGACTCTCCCAGCTGCCTGGAAGTAAAAGGCCGTAGTAAAAACGATCGGATCGCGCAGCACTTTGATTGGGCGGCAGCAGGCATATTTTGGGCATCCGTTACGATAAGAACACCTGTATCGGGGGGAAATTGAGCCAAAATCATATCAAGAAGTTCAGTCTCGTAAACGCTGATGATAACCAGCCTGGCTTTGATACCATGCGCGTTGGTGATGGCGTCGCCGAAATCAGCAAAACAATCAACACGATAATGCATCTTCAGCAGAACCCTGGCAATCACTGCCCGCGCAATCTGGTCTCGCTCCACAACTATCACCTTCTCGCTATTGAATATTGCTTTCTTTTTTGCAGAGGAGCGAGCTGTTGTTTTGGAAACAACGTTAGCATTAACCCCGGATTCTTGATTTAAAGTCACCATTGTTTTGTCTCTTTCACGCGATACAAGATTTTGAATCACCAAGCATAAGCTTTTGAATGCAGGAAAAGATCCTATCGCTGCTAGCAGGTTTCTCGATCAATGCATCGGGGCCAATAGAAGATTCGTTAACGCCACCCACTTCAACTTTGGCGGTAAAATAAACGACTTTGACGTTAGGGATGCTTAATCTAAGCCGCCTGCAAACCTCATATCCATCCATACCCGGCATAATAAGATCGAGGATCACCACGTCAGGGCTAAAGGCAGGCAAGACATCAAGCGCTTCTTTACCACCGCGAACAGCCATCGTTATACATCCCTTTTGGTCCAATATGCGACTGAGAGAATCGCGTATCGCGGGTTCATCATCCACGATCAGGACGTTTATGCGACGCTTAATCATGTTCACGCGCCAATTCGAGGCCGGTACGCCCAGGTTTTTTTGAAACCCGCTGTACAAGCGGGAGTTCGACAATAAAAGTCGTACCTCCTGATGGATTATTTTTTGCTTTAATAAATCCATGGTGCCGGGTTACGATACCATAACATACCGAAAGACCGAGGCCTGAGCGTTGGGCATTTTTTTTAGTAGTGAAGAATGGAAAAAAGATTTTTTGCAGATCTTCTTCTTTGATGCCCTTTCCCGAATCGCATATAAAGAGCCTCCCCCATTTGGAACTGATCTCGGTGGTGATGTTGATATCACCACCTTTCTTTTCATTGATCGAATCTTCGGCGTTCATCACGATATTCATGATTACCTGTGTAATTTGATTGCTATCGCCCTGAATATAGAATCCCGCCCTAGATAGATTGCGGGTTACATGAATATTTTTGACATTTTGCTGATAGCTGCGTACTTCAAGTACTTTTTTTACCAGGGTGTTAAGGTTGACAGTAGTCATCGAGGTATTGATACCACGCGCGTAATTTAACAACTCTGACATAGTCCTGCTGGCCCTCTCGGCTTCATCATGAATAAGCTTAAGATCTTTGCGAATTTTTGGATTAGCGCCACCAGCCATGAGCAATTCGGAATAAAGCAAAATACTTGATAGCGGATTGTTTACTTCATGGGCGATTCCGGCAGTCATTTCTCCAAGCGTCGCGAGTAAGGTCGCCTGCTGTAATTGCCGCTGAATAAGTTTGATCTCAGTGATATTTCTGAAATTCGAAACCATACCAATGATTGTCCCCGCCCTGTCACAATATGGCACGACTGTGAGGTGGAAATTCGCTTTTTCAGCGGGTGAGATTTCTGCTTCCGTCTCCTGTTCGATTCTGTTCGCTCCGCCGAGTATCTGGGTCAACGGGCACTGAACCCTGTCGCAACAAATTCGCGCCAATACTTCATTGCATTTGCGCCCAAGGGATTTTATCGGATCGATACCAAAAGTCGTTGCGAATTCGTCGTTCATTCTTCTGATACTGAAATCTTTGTTGATAATACACATAGCGCCAGAGGCAGTATTAAACACTCTGTCCAACTCAAGGGCGTTTTGTAAAATACTACTCTCGATACGTTTTCTTTCCGATATGTCGAAGGCAATGCATCTGAGGCCGATTGATTTCCCGGATTCCCCTCCAATCGTACTCGCAAATACCTCGATGGGGATTCGTTTCCCGATTTTAGAAATAATTTCACACTCAGATTTGCCACCGGCGCTTTCTGAAGGACGATTAAGAGCCCCATTTTGAAGCAATTCAAAATCCCATGAGTCGAAAATGTTCAAAATATTTGAACCTGAATGGATTTCTTCGATTCTATGTCCGGTAAAGGAAAGCAATGCCGCATTGGCATAAATCAACTTTCCCGAGTTATCAAGTTCAAAAGCAAAACAAGGTAAAGAAGCTGCAAATTTGCGGAATGAGGATTCTTCTTCCACACCTTGGTTAAATTCCCATTTTTTGTCTAGAAGTTGCACTTGATACCCGCCTACCGCCCGGCCGTTATTTTTCGACCTGTGAGTTTAAGAAAAATCAAAGCTAGTGAGCAAATGATTAAAACGAAAGAAGAAATCCACAGGGCACCAAGTAATGAGGAGTTCTGTATAGTCCCCACCAAAACAACGGTTTGAGCAACTGCGAAAAGTCCCCATCCGCTGGAAAGAACTATCCAGAACATCCAGCGTTCTCCGGTTTTACGATAGGTGAGAAAGTAACCGCCAATCGCGAGGGCAACGATGAACCAGGCAAATCCGCAATTAACCCCATGCAGTAGTGTGTCCGACATTTTGCCTCCAACAATTCCGGGTTTCCACCGTTTTTCTCAAACCATCCTGTTTCGAATGGTCTGCATTTGCGGGGAAAAGACCCGGTGGTCTCATGCATTCCACTTTAGTTTTCACATTATGGTTTGATTTACGGTCTGCAACAACAATTGTTGGTTCAGGAAAATGACCCTTTAGGGCCAAATCAAACTTAAAAGTATCGAAATCGGTCAGGGATGCAACCGAAATCCAAACCAAATCAAGGAAACTTCAATACACCATGGAAATGGCCCAAAAGGTGCACGAAGTAAAAACCGACTTGCACACGTTTGGGATCAAAAAACATGCCGGGGAGGGTGTAAATCAAAAACTTCTCTCGAAAAGCCAAACGGCCACATCTGAGGCGATTGAAGTATTACGATAAAAAACTAGAATTCTTATGCCATAAAAATGCTGATATCCTGGAATTTATCGGTATAAGTATTGAAGAGATGGATCAATACCCAAGCGGTGTTTAGACTGTAGTTAAAATGGGGAAAGGTGCCTGGTGTGCGCAAGAAACAAATGGTGGAGCTGAGGGGATTCGAACCCCTGACCCCTGCAATGCGAATGCAATGCTCTACCAGCTGAGCTACAGCCCCACAAAAACAAGATAGATTATAACATACCTTCAGTCTTTTTCCACTCAGTGGCAAAATGTCTCAAGCTTATTTTGCATTCCGACCACATTAATGAGGTCCTGTGACATTCTTGTCAGTCCAGGTTGATATTGATATACTGATAAATTGTTTATGGAAACCACAAACCCGATACCAGCTTTAGATTACGAGACCGTTATCGGCCTTGAAGTTCACGCGCAATTACGGACTCGCAGCAAGATGTATTGCAGTTGCTCGTCGGACTATGCAAACGCGCCCCCCAATACGCATGTTTGCCCGGTATGCCTCGGTATGCCAGGAGTCCTTCCCAACATCAACCGGCAGGCTGTTGAATATGCGATGATGACTGCACAGGCACTCAACTGCTCCATTTCACAGTACACCAAATTCGATAGGAAAAATTATCCGTATCCTGACCTGATGAAGGGCTACCAGATATCCCAATACGACCAACCTGTAGGTCTTGGAGGCTGGCTTAACATCGAGGTCAATCAGAAAATCAAACGAATCGGCATCACACGTGTCCACCAGGAAGAAGATGTCGCAAAGCTGCTGCACCGCGACGAAGGCGGGATGGCGTATAGTCTGGTCGATGTGAACCGAAGTGGAGTTCCTTTAATGGAGATCGTCAGCGAACCCGACATGCGTTCTGCGGAAGAAGCCCGGGCTTATCTTGTAAAACTCCATTCGATATTGCGCTACCTTGGCGTCTCTACTGCAAATATGGAAGAGGGCAGTTTCCGTTGCGACGCCAATATCAGCATCCGACCCAGGGGAACAGACAAGCTATTAGCCAAAGTTGAAGTCAAAAACATGAACAGCTTCCGCGCAGTCTTCCGCGCCCTGGAATACGAAGGAGAACGACAGCGCAAGGTGCTTTCGCAGGGTGGACGTCTCGCCCAGGAAACACGTGGGTGGGTTGAACCAGAAGGCAAAACAGTCTCTCAGCGTTCCAAGGAATTCGCTCACGACTACAGATATTTTCCAGAGCCTGATTTGCCGCCTATCACTCCGTCATCCGCGTGGGTAGAGAACGTCCGTGCGATGCTGCCCGAGTTACCCGAGGCGCGTTTTAACCGCTTCGTTTCTCAATTTGGGTTGCCAGTATATGATGCCAACCTGCTCACTGAGAACAGGGAAACAGCTGAATATTATGAACTTCTTGTCAGTTCAGATCCTGAAGTTTCGCCTAAAGAGATCAGCAACTGGCTTGTCGGAGCAGCGGCAGGTATCCTCAATACCTCCGGATGTGATATTATTGACTTCGGCAGGCGGGTCAACCCCCAAAACTTCACAGCACTCGTAAAGTTAGTAAGCAAGGCAGTGATTAACTCCGGAACGGGCAAAGTTGTGCTCGAAGAAATGTTCGATTCCGGCAAGACGGCCCAAACTATCATTAACGAGAAGGGGTTGGGACAGATTTCCGATACATCCGAACTGGAAACCGCCGCTTTCGAAGTAATTAGAGACAATCCGCAGGCGGTTGCCGATTTCAAGGCAGGAAAAGCCCAAGCGGTAAAATTCATGGTCGGCCAGTTGATGCGCCTTTCTAAAGGAAGAGCCAACCCGAATATGGCATCAGAAATAATAACCCGAAAATTGGGGGAATTGTAAAATGAAAACTTATTTCACGATCGCTCAAATGATATTGTCGGTGGCCCTGACAGCTGCCCTATTGCTACAGGTTAAAGGCGGAGGGCTGGGTGGTATTTTCGGACAAGCCGACACTGTTTATCGCACCCGGAGAGGGGTAGAGAAGACGCTTTTCCAGATCACTATTGTGCTTGTCGTCCTGTTTGTCGCAATCTCGCTGGCGATGCTCAAAATCAAATAGCCCATTCCCTTCAGACCTTGAGACTAAACCTCTCCTAGGTTTAAGTTTTATTCGGTAAAAAGCCCCCGGATTCATATGAATCGGGGGCTTTTGTTTAGATCCCTTGTTCCTCGGTCCGGATGTGTCCCAGGTAAATTCCGAGCATCAGAGAATCAGTAACTTCATTGTAGGCTCCCTACTTTCACTGGGTCATAAAATAAATCGACTCTCTTTGTCATCAATCCTTTCAAACCATGCGAAACCCACATAAAAACGTAGAATGCGCATGTTGACACATAACAAAAACTTATTTATACTCGTTAAATCGTTCATGACCCGCCTCAAACCACACGTGTATGTTATAATCACGGCGGAGGCGGATAGGCTCTGGTGGGCCTTGCGGACTTCAAATCCGTTGGCGACGGTTAACCCGCCGCGGGGGGTTCGATTCCCTCCCCCTCCGCCAAGATCCGCACAGAGAAGGAGATCATAAATTGACAGAGACCGGTAGCGACGTAAAGCTAACCGCCCTCTCCCGTTATTCGGGCTGAGGGGCCAAACTAAGTCCGGGTGACTTAGCAAAGGCTCTGGGTTGTCTAAAGATCCCGCAGAACGAAAACGTCCTGGCAGGGGTTAAGGACGATGCTGGCGTTTACAAACTACGCGACGACCTGGCTATTGTAGAGACGGTTGATATGATAGCAGCCATCGTTGACGACCCTTACAGCTTCGGGATGATTGCCGCAGCGAATGGCATAAGCGACATATATGCGATGGGGGGCAAGCCCATAACTGCGATGAACATCGTCGGTTTCCCTTCGGAGACAATGGATATATCGGTACTTAGCCTGATCCTTCAAGGAGCCCTCGCCAAGTTGAACGAGGCGGGCATTATCCTGGTCGGCGGTCACAGCATCCGTAACGACGAAGTGAAATTCGGTTTAAGCGTCACCGGAACCATCCACCCCGACCGGATCGTGACCAAGGGAGGGGCGAAAGTTGGTGACCGGCTTATAATGACCAAGCCCATAGGCACCGGCATACTCACTACGGCGCTTAAAGCCGAGATGCTTCCTGCGGACGTTCTTAAAAAACTGGTGGCACAGATGACTCGCCTTAACGACAAAGCATGCGACGCCATGCTGGAAATCGGGGCGAACGCCTGCACCGACGTAACAGGGTTTGCCCTTATCGGGCATGCCTGCGAGATGGCCGAAGCCAGTGGGACCTCGATTGAGATTGATTCCAAAAAGGTTCCTATGATTCCTGAGGCACTTCAATTCGCACACATGGGACTGATACCGGAAGGCATGTACGCCAACTGGGAATACCGGGCGCCCATGGTAAACACAGGACCGATTGACGAAGACACCATGAGTGTCTTGTACGACCCGCAGACTTCAGGAGGGCTCCTGATATGCGTCCCCGAAGAAAAAACTGCCGCTATGCTCGCAAAACTTCATGAGAAGGGCGTAAACGAAGCCGCGGTCATGGGCAAGGTAATAGAATCGTCCCCCGCCGGCAAGATCATCGTAATATGAAAGCATCGAGGGCACCACGCACTCGACACACAACGAACACCGCATTGCGGAGCCTCCCCGCAATCGAAAAACTGCTTGAATCTCCGGAACTTATCCCAGAAATAACGCTTTACACACGCCCACTGGTAATCGAGGCCACCCGGCATGTACTTTCCGAACTGCGTGATCGGATCAGAGAGGGCACAGCACCCCGGGGTGAAGCCGACCTACCGGTTTTAATCAGAACGCGTTTGTTGTTAGAATGGCCAGGTTTTATGAGCGGCGTGATAAACGGCACAGGCATCATCCTCCACACCAACCTCGGGCGAGCCCCTTTATCCCAAAAAGCGCTGGAAGCGGTTTCTAATCTCGGGGGGCAATATTTTAACCTGGAAGCCGACCTAAAGAGCGGCGGGCGGGGAACCCGGGCATCAGAGTTGAGACGACTGCTATCCCGGCTAACCGGTGCTGAAGACGCAATCGCTGTAAACAACAATGCCGCGGCAGTCCTCCTCGTCCTTGTGGCAATGGCGAACGGCCGCGAAGCCATAGTTTCCCGCGGCGAACTTGTCCAGATCGGAGGGGGCTTCAGGGTACCCGAAATAATGGAACAAAGCGGGGTAAAACTGCGCGAAATAGGGACCACCAACCACACAACGAGGAAGGACTACGCGCGGGCAATCAACGAACATACCGCGATGATCCTGAAGATACACCAATCCAATTTCGTCCAAAACGGCTTTGTGGGCGAAACTTCCCTAAGCGAACTATCGGAATTGGCGGCCGAGCACAACGTTCCCTTGATTTACGACCTGGGCAGCGGCGCAGTTATTGACACCGCGGAATTCGGTTTAAAACCGGAGCCGACGGTCCAGCAGGCATTGCGGGATGGAGCCGACCTCGTTTGTTTTTCCGGAGACAAGCTATTCGGTGGCCCCCAGGCCGGAATTATAGCCGGAAAACGAAAGCTCATCGAACCTCTGCTGAATCACCCATTGATGCGAGCGGTGCGGCTGGATAAGCTTTCAGCAATCGCGCTGGAAGCCACTGCTGCGGTCTATTTGAACAGGACAGCGACTCTGGACATCCCATCATGGAGAATGATGTCTTATGACCTTTCAGCCCTGAGATTACGAGCCCGCGCCATTATGCGTAAATTAAAAGCCTGCGATATCAAAGCAGAGATAAAAGAGGGCTTAAGTATGGTGGGAGGCGGAACCCTGCCGGAACAAAGCCTGTCAACCGCACTGGTCAGTCTTACCCCGACAGGGTCAGCCGAAGCATGCGCACGCTCCCTCCGCCTCTCGCAACCTCCACTGATCGCCAGGATAGAAAACGATCATATCCTCATCGATATGCGCACGGTCTTTCCAGAACAGGATGACGCAGTTGCAAAAGTCGTCCAAAGAGCCATGAACCGGAAAAACTGACGATGTTGACCATCGGCACCGCCGGGCATATCGACCATGGCAAATCAAGCCTGGTCAAAGCGTTAACATCCATCGACCCCGACCGCCTCCCAGAAGAAAAAGAACGCGGTATGACCATCGACCTGGGATTCGCCTGGATGCCGCTTCCTTCGGGTGATACCGTTGGGATCGTCGATGTTCCAGGGCACAAACAATTCATCCACAACGTTATCCCCGGACTTTTCGGGATAGACGCCGTCCTCCTGGTGGTCGCGGCTGACGACGGCTGGATGCCCCAGACCGAGGAACACCTGCGGATACTGGACCTGCTGGGCATCCAACACGGGATAATAGTCATCAATAAAATCGACCTCGCCGGTGACCCGGAGTGGGTGTCGCTGGTTGAAAAAGACATCATCTCGCACCTTTCAGGGACCAGCCTCGAAGGCTCTCCTGTCGCACGCGTCAGCACTCGAAGCGGGGCGGGAATCGAGGAATTGAAAAAGACGATTGCCGACCTGGCGGCAAAGCTCGCTCCACGCCAGGAAATCGGAAAACCGCGCCTCCCGATAGACCGGGTTTTCGTCATCAAGGGAAGCGGCGTAGTTGTGACGGGAACCCTTTCCCAGGGCACGTTCTCGACGGGAAAAGATGCATTTATCATCCCTTCCGGCACCGCTGCACATATCAGGGGGCTGGAAAGTTACAAGCATATGGTACAAACGGCTGCGCCGGGAAGCCGCGTGGCGGTCAACCTGACAGGCGTAAAACGGGAGGAAGTCGCCCGCGGGGACATCGTCGCAGGTTCTCGGGGTTATACTCCCTCCAGCCGCACGGTGGATATAAACGTGCAACTGCTGGCTTCGGCCGGCGCATCCCTGAAAAGCATGTCCGAGGTGCTCGTCTACCTGGAGACACGTGAGCTTCTCGCCCGTGTGGCATTGATGGGATCGAAAACGATCAAACCGGGAGAAACCAGCCTCGCACAATTAAGATTCAGCGAGGATGTTGCCGTTTTCACGGGGGAACGTTTCATAATCAGGCAACAATCGCCCGCCGTGACGATCGGCGGAGGAGTGGTACTTGACCCGCTGGCTTCGAAATTCAAACTGGGGGAAATCCCTGCCAGGAAAGTACTACTTGAAAGGCGCCTGAGCCTGAAGCTGGAAGACCTCATATCGGCCGAGATAGAAAAAAACAGGTTCTCCGAAACCGGCAGTCTCCTGGCGGCAAGCCTTTTTTCGTCATCTGAAATCGCCGCTAAAGTGAAACAGCTTGCAAACCAGAAAAAACTGGTTCAAGCAGGGCCTTATTCGATAGACATCCGCGTCTGGGAGGAGGCATGCGGAAAACTGCTTTCGACCATTACAAAAGAAATGGCGTCGGACACTCTGAAGCATGGCGTACCCCAGGCTGTTCTGCAGGAAGGACTCGGCTTTCCGAAAGAAGTATTCGAAACGCTCGTGCTGAACATGATTTCTTCCGGGAAAATCGCACGTGAAGAGGAATTACTTACTCTCCCGCAAAACAAACCAGTCCTCTCCAAACAGCAGGAGGCATTAAAAGCCCAGGTGCTCGGCCTTTTTGCGAAAAATCCTTCAAGCCCCCCGAATCTTAAAGAACTTTCAGCCCAGCTGCCTTCAAGCCAGCCGGTGGTGCACTATATGATAAAACAAGGGGAACTGGTCGAATTGCCCGACGGGATACTTCTCGAAGCAAAACAATTCCAGGCCGTAAAGGAACAGATAACCGGACGGCTGAAGGAAAACGGGAAAATTACGATACAGGAGATAAACCAGCTATTCGGGTTCAGCCGGAAATACAGTGTACCGCTATTAACACACCTCGACCGTATCGGCATCACAAGGCGCGAAGGAGATGCCAGGGTAGCCGGGAAAAAACTGATCCAGGGTCAAAAATAAATAATTTACGCCGGGCTTCTTTAAAATAATTTTTTAGGCGAGAGGCGACATTGACCAATATCATTCCGACACTATAAAAAAGACACCCATGTAATATTATAACTGTTTATAACGAGGCTAGACTGATTTTATGTTAAGGTGATTCCGGGTATCGGGGACACGTTTAACCTGGATCCCTAGAGCCTCGAAATCGACTCTGGATTCCGGCTATCGCGCCGGAATGACAAAACGGAAGGATGAGTGGTTCGTCAAACGGATTTATTCTGGATTCCCTCGAGCCTCGAGGACAAGAACACTCGAGCCTCGAGTGCGAGAACCTCTGGGGACATCCCGAGGCCCAGGATGAGATGGGGGTGTAATGACCAAACGAACGAGGATAATCGACTCTGGATTCCGGCTGTCGCGCCGGAATGACAAACGTCGTATCGCCAAACATGCTTTCTGTATTCACTCGAACCCCGGGTCACGGTCCGGGATGACAGGAAGGAGTAGGTGAGGGTACCACGAAGGAACGAGATTGCCGCGTCGCCAGGTTCCCCGCGATGACAATGGGCAGTATTCACGCTAACTTTTTCCAGGAAATTACGTTAGATACTGGTGAGAACCAACAATTAAAACCAATTTATAAATTTCAAAGGAGGCCCGAATTGAAAAGAGCAATACTAGTCGCAGCGGCCCTGCTGTCCATCATCACCGCCGCAGCCTGCTCGGGAAGCCATAACGATGGCAGCACCAGCATCCGGGACGCGGTGACACCCAGTTATACCAGCTACCCTATGACCACATCGGTTTCTCTGTCCGGTAAAGGCGAGAGCGCGAGCGTTCCTTCGATAACGGTCACCCAGAGCGCAAACGGGTCGACGAGCTTCACTTCCGATTCCTCTATCCCCAGCGACCGCATGATAGTCCGCACCGGCAACATCTCGATGGTGGTGGACGACGTCACCGGGGCGCTGGCAAATATCGCAAAGATAGCCGGCACCCTCAAGGGGTACGTCGTGTCCTCCAATTCATGGAAAAACGGCGAAGCCGTTTATGGTTCCATCACTATCCGAGTCCCTTCAGAAAGCTATGACGCCGCATCGGTTTCTGTCACGCAGATAGCGGTTGACGTTACCTCTCAAAGTACTTCCAGCCAGGACGTGACCGAGGAATACGTCGACCTCGGCTCCCAGCTGTCCAACCTCAAAGCCACCGAAGCCCAACTCCTTCTCATCATGGGAAAAGCGGTCAAGGTAGAAGACATCCTCGCGATACAGGCGCAGCTCACGCAGGTACAATCCCAGATAGAACAGATAAAGGGAAGGATGCAGTACCTTGAAAAAACCTCCGCTACTTCCCTGATAAATATCAGCCTCGCCGAGGCTAAACTCGAAGCAAAATTCACCGCCAGCGCTGTGAATGCCAAAACGGGGAACAACATCGAATTCGATCCCCAGGTAACAGGCGGCTTTACACCTTACAGCTATATCTGGGACTTCGGGGACGGAAAAACAAGCACCGATTCTAACCCCCTGCATTCCTTCAGCAAACCCGGGAAATACACCATAACCCTTAACGTAACCGACGACCGCGCCAACACAGTCACCGAGACACGCACGGATTACGTCAATATCACCCAGGGCGGCTGGAGCGTCGGCGGGGTAGCCTCCGGGGCATGGAGCGCCCTGTTATGGTTCGGCCGGGTATTCGTGTCCGCCATCATCGGAATCGCGGTATTCAGCCCCGTCATCATCGTCATAGCCGCGATAATCTGGCTACTGCGGCGCAAACGAAGAAAAACCTCCTAGTTCTTTCCCTGGTATAAGCGAGTGGGAATCGTCCGCCCAGGCGGACGATTCCCACTTTTTTGCGACGGTTCTACACGCGCCGCGCATCAACATTGATTTTTTAGTCCAGAATGTATAGCATATTACAAGAATATGATTTAGAATCGAGTCAGGAGAGAAACCGCCGGCTTATGGAAATCGAAGAAGTACACAAAAATACCAAGCTTTTATATCAAAACAAACCCTGGAACGTGGACGGCGCCGAGTTCGTCAAACCCGGCAAAGGGCGCGCCATCTACAAACTCCGCCTGAAAAACTTGCTCGACGGCGGAGTTCTGGACGTCACTTTTCACTCCGGGGAAAAAGTGGATGAAGCCAGTATCACCAACACCGAGATGCAGTACCTGTACAAAGAGGCCGACCACTACGTGTTCATGAACACACAGAATTTCGAACAGACCTTCGTAACCGAAAAACAGCTCGGGGACAAGATCAAGTTCCTCAAGGAAGGCACGCTGGTCAACGTTCAGCTGCTCGACGAACTCCCGATAGACATCACCATACCCACCTTCGTGGAGCTCGCCGTCGTCGAAACAGGCTCTTCCATAAAAACCGCCACGGTTACCGCCCAGAACAAATCGGCAAAACTGGAAACCGGATTCACTATCGACGTGCCCACTTTCATCAAGGAAGGCGACGTACTGAAGATAGACACAAGAACCGGCAACTACGTTGAAAGACTGGGCACCAAGAAGTAATCTATGCCCCCCGAACAGGAGCGCCTGGCAAAGATCAAATCCAACCTCATGCGCCGCGCTCAGATTTACGACCTCGCCCGCGATTTTTTCCGCGGGCGAGGCTTTTTTGAGGTGGAAACACCAACCAGGGTGCCGGCGATCGCCCCCGAGTTAAACATCGTTCCTGAAGAGAGTTCGGACTGGTACCTGATAACGTCCCCCGAACTGCACATGAAGCGCCTGCTGGCGGCGGGCTACCCCAGGATTTTCCAGATAAGCCACTGCTTCCGTAAAGGCGAACGCGGGCGACTGCACAACCCCGAATTCAGCCTCCTGGAGTGGTACCGTTCGGCCGCGGGGTTTCAGGACGTCATCATCGACACGGAGCAACTGGTCACGGCCATCGCGGGCAAGCTTGAATCCGGAAATACAATAAACTACCAGGGGAACAAGGTCGATCTCTCGCTTCCCTGGCCGCGTCTCCCGGTAAGGGAAGCATTTATCGAAAACGCCGGCTGGGACCCCGTGGCGAATTACGAACCGGAACGGTTCGACCATGACATGGCCACGCTGGTGTTGCCCAAACTCGAAAGCGCCAGGCCGACCGTCCTGGTGGAATACCCGGCTGCCGCAGCCTCCCTGGCCCGCCTGAAACCGGGCGATCCGGCGGTAGCCGAAAGGGCGGAGGTATTTATAAGCGGGCTTGAGATCGCCAACGCGTACAGCGAACTAACCGACGCCGACGAGCAAAGAAAACGCTTCGAAGCGGAGATACAACAGATACAACGCGAACAGGGAAGGAAAATGAAAATGCCCGAATCTTTTATTGAGGCGGTGGGATATATGCCCGAATGCGGAGGCATAGCGCTCGGGATGGAAAGGCTGGTAATGCTGTTTTGCAATGCGGGAAGCATAGAAGAAGTGACGGCTTTCACGGCTGGCAACATATGAGCACGCTATCGCACGACGATATCCTCGCTCTCATGCAGGGCATGCCGCCTCTCATCGAATGCTTCCTCGATATGGGGGCACAACTCCAGACCAACGGCTTTGATTTGAGCCTGCGCAGCGTTTCCGCACTCGTTTCAGCCGGAAAACTGTCGCTCGACAACCGAAACCGCGTCATTTCGGAGCAGAACAAACTGGATTTCAACTCAGAAGGACTGCTGCACCTTCCCCCCGGGTCCTACAGCATAACCTATAATGAAATCGTGCACCTGCCCAAAAACATCATGGCCCTGGGGCTGTCACGCTCCAGCCTGCTCCGCTGCGGGGCCAGCCTCCACACGGCTGTCTGGGACGCCGGATATTCGGGACGGTCCGAATCACTGCTGGTGGTATATAACCCGCTGGGTCTGGACCTTGAGAAAAACGCCAGGGTGCTGCAACTGGTGTTCTCGACACTTACAGGGGAGAGCCAGGGCTATAAGGGCCGATACCAGGGGGAGAATACAGGCTAGCCCCAATACAGGGTCGCCGCGCCCAGTCATCACCGGGTATTATTCAACGATCCGTACGTAATGAATAGTTCTGGATCCCGGGTCTCGGCCCGGGATGACAAGAAAGAGTTCCCCGAATTCAAAGATTCCTCGGTCAACGGGAAAGTCACTCTGGATTGCCGGGTCTCGACGCCCGGCAATGACAATTAACATCAACGCATACTGCCAACAAACGGCAGTCAACTGAGAGAAAGCGGGCAAAGGAAATGGATCCCTCGAGCCTCGAGGACAAGAACCTCGGGGAATAGCCCGAGGCCCCGGGTCTGCGGCCCGAGGATGACAGGATGGGCATCGGAGTAAAGAATCGGATCAGGATCCCGGTTCGCTTAAGCGGACGAAATCGACTCTGGATTCCGGCTGTCGCGCCGGAATGACAATTGTAACAGACAAAAAGGAAGACCCCTCACCTTAGTCCTCTCCCACAGAGGGGAGAGTAAACAACCGAGAGGTTAAGGCGGGGATGCCCGACAAAAGGCAATGCCAGCTAATCAGGCGACGACATTGAGCGAGGCGGGCTGTATGCGGAAAGTGACGGGCCCTTCCCCGAGAAGTTCCCCGTCCGCCTGAAGCAAAATACGCCGGTCGCACTCGACAGTCACCGAGTGGGCTTTTTCCATCCGCACCTTGGGATGGGTGATATGAGTCCCCTTGTATACGCGCGGAAACACCTGCAACAATTCCACCTTGCCCACATCGCCTATCGTCAGCACATCCAGGTGACGGTCGCTCAATTCGGCTTCCGGCGCGATGCGCATGCCGCCTCCGAAATACGCCCCGTTGGAAACGACCAGGGTGAGCACCTTGCGCGTTTCTACGCGGCCGTCGATATTCAAACGGATATCCTTGTTGCGGTACCCGGGGAGCGTCTTCAGGAGTGAAAGCACGAAAGGCACGGTGTTTCCCATGAAGCGCGGAACCCCACGGCCCGCTTCGGCTACTTCCGCGTCAAAACCCACACCAGCCCCATTGATAAAATAACGAGAGGCCCTTTTCCCGTCTTTGGTATATTCGACGATGCCGACATCAATGAGAGAACGGCGCTCGCCCGTGACATGTTTGCAGGCCATGGCGTAATTGCAGGGGATGCCGGCAGAACGGATAAAATCGTTGCCCGTGCCCGTGCTGATTATACCCATAGCGGTAGTCGCCGCATTCGGGGAGCCGAGGATCCCGTTGGCGACTTCATTGATGGTCCCGTCGCCGCCGACGGCGATAAGGAACCTGTAGCCGTCGCCGGCCGCTGCGCTAGCCAGTTCGGAGGCATGCCCTGCCCCCTCGGTGTACTGGTAGTCGAAAGATAAGCCGTGCTCCGTGAGCAGGCTTTTGATATGCGGCCATTTGCGGAACGTCGATTTATGGACGCCCGCCACGGGGTTGACTATTATTTTTGCGTGGATCTTTGCCATTCGTTCCCCCGGCGGAGACGTTAATATTATACCACAAGCCGCAACGGTTCAGTCCAAGAAGACTATCGAATCCGATGGTCTCGGGAGCTGTTCGAAGGCGATACCCGCCTGTTTGAACATCTCCTCGAACGATTTGTCGGCATATTTACCGAAGCTGACATAGCGCTTTATGCGGGCGTTGGTAAGCATCTTCGCGCAAAGCACGCAGGGCGTGTGAGTGGCATACAGGGTAGCCCCCTCGAGGCTGACACCATGCAGGGCAGCCTGGATAATAGCATTCTGCTCCGCATGAACCGCGCGGCATATCTCGTGCCGCGTGCCTGAAGGGATTTTCTGCGCGTCCCTGAGGCAACCCAGGCTAAGGCAATCCTCAAGGCCGGCGGGGGCCCCGTTGTACCCCGTCGAAAGTATCTGCTTGTCTTTTACGGCCACCGCCCCCACGTGGTGCCTGAGGCAGGTTGACCGTTCGGCAACCACCGCTGCTATCTTAAGGAAATACTCGTCGGAATGAGGCCGGCTCAAGATTGTTTCTCCATCGCTGAGATGGTCTTTTTGGTGTCTTTCTCAAGGTCTTTCATGGATGATTCGTTGATGATGGTGAAGTCGGCCATCGCGATGGGGCCGCCCTTGTTCAGTTTGAGGATTTCGGCTTCATCGCGGCTGAAAGCTTCTGCTAGTTTCAAAGGGCGCACGGGCCGCTGTGAGAGGCGGGCGTAGCGCGTCGCAGGCGAGGACCATACGCCTACCACGCGAAAATTCTGCTGGTAATAATTGCTGAGGAACTTATACTCTTCCCACGAGTAGAGGCCGTCCACGACCACCGGCGAATTTTTAATGGCGAGATCTATCTTCGTAAGGTTAAGCATGGCGTAAGCCTCCATGCCGTACAGCTCGCGGAGGGCTTCGCGCATGCGGCGCTCGTTTTCTTCATTAACGTCCAGCCCCTGTTTTTTCAGCTCTTCGTCGGTGATGTCCCCAAAACGTATGCGTGCGTAACCCTTGCTTTCGAACACACGGGACACTTCAGACTTACCGGCACCGGCCATTCCGACGATCGCCACAACTAACATAAAGCTCCTTAAAAATCGACAACAATAGCATATTATAGGTCAAATGCCGCAACGGCAACAACACAAAGCTATAACTGTTTATCAACTATGAATGAGCGAGGCGGTCGGCTATAGACAATCAGCTTTCTGTAAAAAACCACAGGGAGCTTATAGGTTTTCGGCCGAGCCGAAAATATAATAGAAATGGATCCCGGGTCGCGGCCCGGGATGACAAAGGATTTCTTCTCAACTCAAAGACCCGGCGGCCAACAAGGTTTGTCATTCTGGATTGCCGGGGCTCCACGCCCAGCAATGACATGCACAAGAAGTCAGTTATCAACGGTCAGCTTTCAGCGACAGAATAATGAGGGGGCTGGGGACTAGATGGATGAAAATAAAAAAATAATTGCCGCGCTTCGCTCGCAATCACCGCAGGTTGTTGAGTAAAATCATATAATAATTAGCCAGGCGGATTCCGACGCTCCTCCCCAAATCGACTCTAGATCCCTCGAGGACACGCTCGAGGACAAGAACCTCGGGGAACAAACCCGAGGCCCTCGAGGACACGCTCGAGGACAAGAACCTCGGGGAACAAACCCGAGGCCCTCGAGGACACGCTCGAGGACAAGAACACTCGAGCCTCGAGTGCGAGAACCTCGGGGGACATCCCGAGGCCTCGGGGAACAGCCCAAGGTCCGGCTATCGCGCCGGAATGACACGAGAGCATGTGGCCCGCCTCTCGTAAACAGGCTGTGTTATAATGCGAGCGGCTATGGAAAACATCAACCTCGCCGACAAAATCGAAGAGCGATTGCCACCCAGGGCCCTTATCGCGATATCCAGGGCCCAGGGGCTGCTCGAGAAGCGGGGCGGAAAATTGTTCCTGGCGGGAGGGGCCGTGCGCGACCTTCTGCTCGACAAACCCGTTTGGGACGTCGACCTGGTCCTTGAAGGCGACGCGATGTCGCTCGCCACTGACCTTGCAGATGGCGAAGATGTAAAAATAACGCTGCACAAACCCTTCCTGACGGCCAATCTCAGGTGGCACGACCTTAACCTTGACCTGACGACCGCGCGACGCGAAAAATACGCCCGGCCCGGCGCACTTCCGACAGTGGCACCCGGCAGCCTCGAGGACGACCTGTCGCGGAGGGACTTCAGCATCAACGCCATGGCGGTCTCCCTGAACGGCGAGGATAACGGCCGCCTTATCGACCATTACGGCGGCATCGATGATCTTCACAGCAAAATCGTGCGTATACTCCACGAAAAGAGCTTTAAAGACGACGCCACGCGCATGTGGCGCGCAGTACGCTACGAACAGAGGCTGGATTTTAAACTGGAAGCCAGAACCGAAACATCGCTCAAACGCGACCTCGGCATGCTGGGTACCATCACCGGGGAAAGAATATGGTACGAATTGGAACGGGTTTTTGGGGAAGAGCTTCCTGAAAAAGTCTTAATGAGGGCCGGACAACTCGGGCTGCTGGAATACCTTGCCCCCGGTTTACGCGCCGACGCCAGGATGGAGGGCTGGTTCGAAGCCGCCCGCCGAATGTCCCAGCCCGGAAACCCCGGGGCCCAGCTTTATACGGCCCTCCTGACCTTCAACCTGGACAACAGGGCAATGGACAATATCGTTCAACGGCTCAAACTAAACAGGGCGACGACTCAAACCCTGCACGGAACCCAGGAACTCAAATCCCGCCGCGAGGCCCTATCGGTTGAACCGCTAAAGCCCAGCTCGATTTACAGGGTTTTAGATGGCTTCTCCGAAGTCGCTGTCAGAGCCAACCTGATAGCAGGCGATTCCGAGAAAACCTGCCGCAACTTACGGCTTTATCTCGATAAATTACGTTATGTCAAAACATCCTTGAACGGCGACGAACTGATTGCGTTTGGAGTAAAACAAGGGCCGAGCATCAAAACGGTGCTCGGCCTGTTGCTCGACGCCAGGCTGGACTCTGAAGTCTCCAGCCGCGAAGATGAAATCCGCCTTTTACGGCAGATCAGCTTATCTTCTTGAACATCTTGCCCGGGACGCCGCAAATAGGGCAAACATCCGGGGCTTCTCCGAAGACGGTGTTCCCGCAAACCGGGCAGACATAGTAGGCGCCCTCGGGCATCTTCCCGCCTTTCTCCAGCGAAGCCAGCGCCTGCTGATAAAGCGTATGATGGATCTCTTCAACCTGGTTGGCGTGATTGAAACTCATCTCCGCCTTTGCATCCTTGTCTGACTGGGCCTGTTTGATGAAAGGGGGGTACATCTCGGTGTATTCGTAACTTTCGCCTTTGACGGCCGCCTTGAGATTATCCGCCGTCGAACCGATACCAGCCAGAGCGGTAAGGTGATTGCGGGCATGCACCGTCTCGGCTTCGGCAGCAGCCCTGAAAAGCCTGGCGATTTGAGGCAGTCCCTCTTTTTCGGCTTTTTCGGCAAAATAGGTGTACTTGCGGCTCGCCTGGCTCTCCCCCGCAAACGCTGCCTTCAAATTGTCCTGTGTTTTACTCATCTTTGCCCTCCTGTTTTATTTTATTTCTACCCGGCGGCGAGTTACGTTTAGACTGCCACCATTTGTAATCCCTGTCGATAATAAGGTTTTTGCGAACAGTCGGGTCGCTGACTTTACGAAGGTCGACAAACAACATACGCGAGCCCACCAGAAGAGGGACCAACACCGAATAAGCAATCATAGCAAAACCCGCTCCGAAAGCCCATATCAGAAAGGGCTGAACAACAAAGCCTGCTGTTAGAGACAGGCGGGCATTGCTGGTAAGAATCAACACACAAAGCATAATACCAAAGACTATCAAGGCAGCAGGCAAAACAAGACCAAGAAATATGCCGTAACCCGTAGCGCCCCCGCGGCCGCCCCGGAACCGGAGAAATACGGGCCAGCTGTGCCCCGCAACGGCGGCCAGCCCGGCCGCGAAAACAGCAAACTGCCCTGCCCCTATCCATTTTGCGACCAGCACGGCGAGGGCCCCCTTGCCTGCATCGGCAATGAAAACAAGCAGACCGGGCACAAAACCGACCTGCCGGAGGGTATTAAGGGTCCCGACGTTCCCCCCGCCGACATTGCGGATATCTTCGTGCTTGACGATGTACCCCGCGAGATAAGCCGATGGAAACGAACCGAGAATATATCCAGCCAATATGGCCAGAAGAGCCTTAAGCATCATAACCTGATTCTATCACAACAGGGAGGAATTCAGTGTGCGCGAAACGAGGGCCTCAAGCCCCTTTTCCCTCATGGAGGACACCACCCTGACCGACTCTTCCCAATCATGCACAAACGCGAAGAGAGAGGGACCCGCCCCGGCCAGGTGCACCGGCGACTCCACAGCTTCCTGAAAATCATCGCGATACTTTTTCAAGCCCGGGAAAGCTTCATAAGCCACTTTCTCGAACACGTTATACAGTGACGAGGGATCGAACGTTTTCCCGCGCTTGATCCCGGCAACCATCTTTTCGGCCGCAGAACCATCGGTAAAATGGGCAGGTTTGATACGGGAATAGAGATCAGCCGTTTTCGATTTCGGTATCTCGACCTTCGGCATCAGTACAATCACCCAGGCCGGCGGCAAGCCGGGCAACGGGCTCACGACTTCGCCCCTCCCAGAGGCGAGGGCGGTCGAGCCGCCCAAAAAGAACGGGACATCCGAACCAAGTTCTGCGGCAATAGAGGACAACTCGTCCCTTGGAACCCCAGTCTTCCATAAACGGTCCAGCCCAGTCAAGACCGCCGCCGCATCGCTGGAATCCCCGCCCAGCCCGGAGGACAAAGGGATATCCTTGACGATGTGCACCGCCGCACCGAGAGCAACCCCGGTCTTTTCCCTCAGTTTTTCAGCTGCGCGGACCACCAGGCTTTTGCCTGCATCCCACGCCGGGTCTTCGCACAGGAAATGCAGTTCAGCGGCGGGTTCGAAGGACAAAGTGTCGCACAGATTGATAGCCTGTAATACGCCGCGGACTTCGTGATACCCGTCCGGGCGTTTTGATAGAACTTCCAAAACAAGATTTATCTTGGCTGGCGCTGTCAGAATCAACAAGCCGAAACTCCTTTGTCGAAAACCCTCCACAGCTTTACCCATTCGGGTATCGAAAGCGTTTCAGCTCGCCTGGTCGATTCGATGCCCGCGGTGTCCAGGAACAGCCGGACCTCCTCTTTGGGCAATGACAACCCCTGTGAAATAGAATTCACAAGCTGTTTGCGGTTGGCGCAAAAAGCGGCGCGTACAAGACGGAAAAAGCCCGCCGTTTCCCCCGGTTCGATGAACGGCTGTTTGTGCAGGCGTATCTTCAGGACCGCCGAATCCACCTTCGGGGCAGGGTAAAAGCTTTGAGAGGACACTTTTACAGCGACATGCGGTTCACCGTAAAGCTGAACGGCAACGCTGAGGATGCTCATCTGCCCCGGCGCCGCCGTAATGGCCTTCGCGACTTCTTTCTGCACCATCACCACCAGCAACGAAGGCCTTACGTCCCCTTCGAGAAAATGGCGCAGGACTGCCGAGGTGATGTAATAAGGCAGATTGGCAACTACTTTGTATGGACTTCCGGCCGTCAGACCCCCGGCGGCCAGCAAGGCCGAAGGGGCTATCTTTAAAATATCTTCGTGCACCACGGTAAGGTTGGACGCCCACGGCAGGGTCCGTTTGAGCGCATCGGCAAAATTATCATCAAGCTCGACTGCTATGACTTTCCCGGCGCGTTTTGCGAGCTCTCCAGTCAGGACTCCCAGCCCCGGTCCAACCTCGACAACATTGTCCAGGGGGGAAAGTTCAGCGGCTTCGACAATTTTGTGAAGCACGCCCGCATCGATGAGAAAATTCTGGCCCAGGCTTTTTTTAGCCCGGGCATCCAAACTTCCAAGGAGGCTTTTGGCTGCCTGAGTCAGAGACCGGCTTTTTTCTTTGGCCATGTCAGACCCCGCGCTCAAGACGGGCCGCCAGGCGCACCGGCAACCCCGCATTCCACATGCGTTCCCGAACGGCCGCGATATCGTAAGGCACGCGATGCAGGCGAAAAACCCCGCTCCCCGAATCATACGTCGCATAGGCGGCCCTAGGGTCACTGTCGCGCGGCTGCCCGACACTGCCCGGGTTGAGGATCAGCGAAGCCTTGCCCAGCACGAGACCCACGGTTTCCGACAAAGGAGCGGCGCTCGTAGCGCCCGCCTCCTGCTTGAAACTCATAGGAATATGCGTGTGACCGACCAGGCAATAAGGGGTTTTAAAAAACTTATAATTTCCCTCAGCGGCGCCGAGCGAATTTATGTATTCCCAGGCAGGCTGCCTGGGGCTGCCGTGGACCAGCGTAAAGCCGTTTGTTTCGACAACCGGCTCAAGCCGCGTAAGAAATAGAGCATCTTCGGCGCTTATCTGGCGTTTGGTCCAACGGACCGCCTCCGCCGCATCGGGATCGAAACCGCTGGCACTGAGCCTTTCCAGAACAGCGAGATCGTGGTTGCCGGAGACGCCGACGCATTTAAAACGCCGCAGAATATCGAAGCAGCGGTGGGGGTCGGGGCCGTAGCCCACGATGTCGCCGAGAAGCCAGAGTTCGTCTGCCCCTCCGCGGCGGTCAACATCCTCGAGGACAGCCATCAGGGCGGCGGCGTTGGAGTGTATGTCGGCAAGAATCGCGCAGCGCATATCGTGAATATAATATCACAGTCAGCTGTCAGCTATCAGGGATTGCCTCCTTCATCCACCACGTTTATTCTGGATCCCTCAAGCCTCGAGGACAAGAACCTCGGGGAACAGCCCGAGGCCCTCGAGGACACGCTCGAGGACAAGAACACTCGAGCCTCGAGTGCGAGAACCTCGGGGGACATCCCGAGGCCTCAGGGAACAGCCCGAGGCCCGGGTCGTCGCCCGGGATGACAATATGTTTTTAGGCAAAGAACAACAATCTTCTGTCGTTCAATAAGGATATCGCTCTACACTCAACGAGAATAAAGAAATGGATCCCGGCTCGCGGGCCGGGATGACAAAAACGAGCAGTCAGCTATCAGCTTTCAGCGGGCAGCGATCGGCCGAAGACGATTGGCGGGGCACGAGATTGCCGTCCGCCCAGGCGGACTGCGCTCCTCGCAATGACAGATCTTTTATTCTGGATCCCTCGAGCCTCGAGTGCGAGAACCTCGGGGGACATCCCGAGGCCTCGGGGAACAACCTAAGCCAGGGCATGACCGAGGAGTGAGATCGGCTCTGGATCCCGGCTGTCGCGCCGGGATGACAAGAAGAAAGCACGGCATCGAAGAAAAGCTGACAGTCAACCAAGAGGTTAAGAAAATGGATCCCTCGAGCGCGATTGCCGTCTACGCCGCAGCCGTGATACAATAAACGTCATGGAAATTACGTGGCTTGGCAATTCTTGTTTTAAAATCCGCGGTAAGCAGGCAACCATCATCACAGACCCTTTTCCTCCCGCCAACGGCGTTTCGATAGGCAAGGTTACAGCCAATGTGGTAACCGTCAGCCATGACCATCCAAACCATTCCTTCGCCTCCGGTGTAGGCGGGAGCCCCAAGGTGCTCAAACGCCCGGGCGAATACGAGATAGCCGGCGTTCTTTTCATCGGACTGGCGACGTTCCACGACGCCAACAAAGGCGCAGACCGGGGCAAGAATACCGTCTATGTCATGGAAACCGAGGAATTGTCCATCTGCCATCTCGGGGACCTCGGACAGGCACTTACGGACGCGCAGATAGAGGAAATCGGCAAAGTGGACATCCTGATGATACCCGTCGGGGGAGTCACTACCATCAATGCCGGCACAGCAGCCGCCATCGTACGCCAGATGGACCCCAAAATCGTCCTACCCATGCATTACAAAACATCTTTGTTCGAAGCTGAACTGGACTCGGTGGAGCACTTCCTGCGTGAGTTCGCGACCCAACCGACTCCCCAACCGAAGCTGAACGTCAACAAAAACAATCTTCCCATCAGCACACAGGTCGTAATCCTGGAGGCACAACCCGGTAAATAACCCTGACACGCCAGGATGCGAATCCTGAACGATTAGTCCGACGGCAATATCAATACGCGCCTTTCACATGTGAAAGGCGCGTATTTGTGTTATAGGGGCCCTGATGGGGATGTGGTCAAACAACGAACCTCACAAATCAACACTTAACTAAATCAGCACCCATAATTGTGGCCTGATTGGGGTAATTGCAATTTTCCAGGCCGCATTGGGCTGGATTACAAGTCTGCGGCTCGGCAATGACCGGGCAGGAACGAGATTGCCACGTCGCTAGGCTCCTCGCAATGACAAATTAAAGCTATCAGCCTTCAGCAGTCAGTTGAGAACCGGACAGGGAACGGGATTGCCACGTTGCCACGCTCCTCGTGACAAACGAGGGCGATTAACGGTCATCGGATAACGGAAAACGGGGATGAAATTGCCACTTTTGCCTGCGGCCTCCCGCAATGGCAAACAAGAGATTATTGCTGCCGGTGACCTGTGTCCGCTCATACTTTAATACGAAAATAATAGGAGGTTCAGATACGTTGGAGGTATGAAAAAGTTCAGAAACATATTGGACTCTCTGGGGGGTGAAGACAGGGAGCCCGATTGAAGCAGATCTATCTAGAAAGTTATTACCGAAGCGGGTATATTCGCTTCATGCATTACGTCAATGATGTTCTCGACAATCC
>CAIMVG010000008.1 GCA_903844845.1 uncultured Dehalococcoidia bacterium
TCGTTTACGACAGAGAAGACGGAGTATTTCTTGTGGGCGTCGCATCCTATATAATATTTCATGGCTGCAATTCCTCCTTCAGTGTTTTTTGGCTAAAGATATTTTAGGGGGTTTTGCAGCCCTTTCATATAATCAATGACACGAGGGAAAAAGGGAACCAGATTTCCATCCGCCTTCGGCAAACTGCGCTTCACGCGATCACACGAGGTAAAAGGGGACGGGGATGGCCGCACCCGCAAAGATCGTTCACCTTTCTAACGCGTGTACAAGCGTATTGACGCCCAATGGATAGAGACCGGACCTAACGGGCTATGTCTTCCCTGATAACACGGCTTATCTCGCTCACGGGTTTCCTCGGCTTAGGCGGAGGCATCTCAGCCGGATATCCCACCGGGATAAATGCCACCAGGTCCATCTCAGGCGGCACTTTCAATATCTCCTCGATCTCGGCTTTGGCCTGCATCGGCCCCGTCATCCACACCGCGCCCAACCCCATCTGGTGCAAGGCCAGCAGCATATATGCGACGGCTGAAGACACCGACTGGATCCGCGCATTGGAGATGCTGCGCCCCCTCGCGATGACCCCGGCCCTCGGATCGGTCTTTTCCCTCGCGGAGATCATCTCTTCCAACGGGGACACGTAGCGTTTGGCCGCGACAGCGATAGCAGCAGGGGCGTTCCGGAAGAAACTCGCATGCGTCAGCATCCTGCCTGCCGCGTCGCCCAGTTTGGATGCCTCCGGCCAGGAAGCCATGTATTCGGCAACTTCTTGCACCGCATCAGCCACGGAACCGATGATACGCTTGTTGAGGATAACGTAAAAATACCAGTTCTGCTGGTTGCCGCCGTTGGGGGCATAAGTGCCCAGTTCAATAGCTTTAAGGAGAAGGCTTTCAGGGACAGGCTTGTCCGTCCATGCCCGCACTGACCTCCTGCTGGTTATCAACCCGGTCAATTCATCTGTATTCAATCGCAGGACTCCTTACCCAGATCTATTTTAACGAGATTGCAGGGCTGGCACCGGTTATATCCAGTTCAACATACTTCTAAGAGCTGTCGTTGATTTCACCGACGGCAATAAAGGTCTTACCCACCCGGGACCGGACGAAAACCCGTGGGAAAACCGGTAAAATAGATGCGGATGGAACAAGAGCCCGCCTACCGGGGGCTTTTTATGAGTTTCATTTTAAGGCCGATGGACACGGCATTGGCGCGACTGGTGGCTCCCAGCTTATTAAAAATATATAATACTTCTCTCTTGAACGTGGATTGGCTGATGAAATACTTCTCTGCGATTTCTTTGCTGGTAAAGCCATCGGCGATAAGTTGCAGCATCTCGATCTGCCGGTCGGTGAGTGAAAGCTTGTTATAGTCGGCCCGCTGGTTTAAATCGGTGATGAGTTTCCGGGCAATCGAAGGAGCCAGGGGAGTCTGGCCTTCAAACACAGCGTGAACACCTTGCGCCCAGACCCAATGGACCGATTTGTCGGGCCAGATCACCCTGTATTCCATGGGAACCGGTTTGCTCTCATTGATGACAGACAGACTTGCCTTTTCTATCTTCTTGCGGTCTTCCGGATGAATAGCTTTCGCCAGAACATCCCCAAGGCCTCCCGATACCTTTTCCTTTGTCAGCCCGAAGATAGTATACATTTGGTCGGTCCAGGTCAGGGTATCGTCTTTTATATTCCATTCCCATCCACCGATTCCGGAAAACCTCTGGGCCATCTTGAGCTCGTTCTCCGATTTGAGCAGCGCTTCTTCAGCCTTTTTACGTTTGGTAATATCCTCCCCGAAGACAGATACCCCGAACACCTTTCCGTCACTTTCAAGGAGATTAAAAGCCAACTTCAGGATCGTTCTTCCTGAATATGCCAGATATTCGCTTGTGAAGGTACCTTCCCCCAATGCCCGCAGATAGAAACGGCGCCAGTTATCTATATAATCCCGAGTCGGGAAAAGGTCCTCCGGGCGCATGCCGGGACTTATGACCATGCCGCGCTGATCCAGAAAATACTCGCTCAACCCGTGATTAAATTTAAGAAGACCAAAATTTACCGGTTCGACAGACCAGATCAAATTTGGGGTGCTGTCCATTATCGCTTTTATTGCCATCTCGGATTCCGCCAGTGTTTTCTGGCTGGCGCGGAGCTGATTTTCTGTAAACATGCGGTTCAATATCAATGAACACTGGGACATCACGGCCTCAATGAGGTCGCGGTTCGATTCAATCTCCTCTGAAGATGCAGTCAGAAGAGTCAAGCCTCCGAAGTGCCGTGAATCATGCATGAACCCCACGGTATAAACGTATTTGACTCCCAGGAGCTTTTCGACGGCCCTGCAAGCGGCTTGAGGGAATCTGCGGGTTACCAGGATATAAATCCCGTTCGGCACGGGCGTGAGGTTTCCGCTTCGAAATACCGCCAGTTCGTTTTCGGTGGCGTGTTTGACGTCGAATTCCATCGAGCGCGGGTCCGCGCCAAGAGTGGTTAATATGGACCCGATCAGTCCTTGGTCGTTCAACCCTTCGATAGCCTTGATAGTTTGGCTTCGCCCGGATTCATCCATCAGGCTGACTATAAAATAACCTTTGCCGACGATAGTTTTGATCTGCCTGCAAAGGTATGAGCACAACTGGTCGGGGGTCTCGATGAGGTTCAAGCCACGGGAAATATCAGCTAAGACGGAAAACTTGGGGAGGTCTCTTTGCGGGGCGGGAGTTGTTTTTCTGCTGAACATCTGTGCCTCTTTAAATATTCAAGCGAGTTTCTATTATAAAGGGGCGTAGATTCAGACAAATTTAAAAATACGTGCTCATAATTTATACTCCAATCCTACGTTTGTCAATGGGTAAATATTCGAAAACATCAGTATTTATAACGTCAATTTCCTTTATACGTTTCCGGATAAAGTTTTGCAGCACAATCAGCGCAGATACCATGCGTGAATTGAGCATCAGAGCGTTCTTCTACGTACTGTTCCACCGCCTGCCAGAATCCCGAGTCGTTGCGGATTTTCTTACACGACGCGCAAATCGGAATCAAACCACGAAGTGTTTTTACCTCATCGAGCGCTTTTTTTAGTTTGTTGGTCAGTTCTTTTCTCTCTGATTCCATCGCCGCTTTGTGGAACGCAATACCCAGTACAACGCGCAAATCAATCTCTTCAAACGGTTTATTGATATAGCCGAAAGGCTCGGCCGCCTTAGCTCTTTCCAACGTCTTATCGTCACAATAGGCGGTGAGAAACACGATAGGAATATCCAGGGTTGAATGAATTATTTCGGCGGCCTTAAGGCCATCCATCCCGCCTTTAAGCACGATATCCATTATCATAAGCCCCGGCTTAAATTTTTCAGCCATGAGGATAGCTTGTTCACCGGTTGAAACAACGGCCGGAACTTCGTAGCCGAGCCGCCGCAGTCTCGCCTGTAAATCCAAAGCTACAAGCGCCTCGTCTTCCACCACTATTATTGTGTCTTTTCTTCCTGTATCCATGCTTCACCCCAAGAATATCGAATTTAATAACCCCGTGTTGCTTCCCAAAATATTTTGGCGGGAAACAGGCAATTTAGATAGTACTTCTGACACGTAGTTTGACCTAAAAGGCTCAAAATCCTTGAGAACGCTGATTGCGTCTTCCTGAAGGTTGCGCCTCCGGAGTGATTCAAGCAGTCTGTCCCGTCCGTATCAACCCACATAAGAACTTATCAGGCCCATTATTTCATCAATCGGAACGCAGTAACCCACCTGCATGGCCGGGTCCCCCGACGCGTCGGAGATGTCTGCCTGTGAATTGATGCCGATGACCTTGCCGGCGGCATTGAGAAGGGGGCCTCCCCCGTCGCTGATATTCATGGCTGCGTCGGTCTGGATATAGTTGAACCCATCGGCATATTTTCTGAAAGCAGATATGACACCATAACTGAACGAAGGATTGGGGGTATAACCCAGGGCGAATCCGCCAAGAACCACGGGGTCCCCAACCGCCGATGCCCCGGAGGAACCAAGGGCAGCGGTCTGCAGCCCGGCGGGTAAGGAATCGAGCTTTATCACCGCCCAGTCCCGACCCTCCGCCCCGCTTACCATTGCGGCTGATATGGGCACGCCCCCGTTGATAGTGACGCTGATGCGGGTTGCGCCCGTCACCGTATGGAACGCCGTCAGTATGTATCCCTGTTTGCCGATAACAATCCCGCTGCCTATGTTTTCAGCCGTTCCTTTGAAAACGTCCAGATAGGCGATCGACGGCGTGATGGCCTGAACAATTGCTCCGACAGCTATACCACCTGCGCCTGCCGAAGCCCCTGCCGACCCGGCAGGTCCGGTTGCTCCCATCGCGCCGTTTGGCCCTGCAGGCCCCACGGCATGCCCAACATTCGTAGCCGACCCGTCAGACATCGAGACTACCAGATTACCCGAACCGTCGATTGTAACCCCGGCGATCCGAGCGCCTGCTTTTCCGGCACACCCCGCCGGAACCAGCACAATGCTTGATATCGCAAATATGGTTACGGCAGTACGTCGGAAATCCATGGCGGAAACTCCTCTTTATTACCATGATTTTAGCATTTCGAACCAAGAAATAATAAAACCCCACCGATAATCGTCAAAATCCACGAAGCGAAAAATAGCGAATACCTCGATTTCCTCAGGAACGTGATCGCCAGGAGATGGAAAGGCAACCCGGAATATAACCGCCCGGGGCGACATTCGCCAATATCATTCCGACACTATAAAAAGGTGGGCAGCTTGAAGTTGCGGCCCATGAACACCGGGACATATTGTTCTGGATGCCGGGTCGCGGCCCGGCATGACAAGAGAAGTAATGCCCCATAATCAATATCGGATGGTCAACCGTGATGAAGGATGTCGAGAACCACGACAGATATACACGATTACACCTGAATCACCGTGAAACATACCCGAAACATGGATTTAACTTTCGCGAAACCTCCGCGACACACCAGCGAAACAGACCTCCGATAGAATGGACATATAAATTCACATCGGCGGTTGAATCCCGACCGTCCAAGAAGGAGAAAAGCAAATGTCTGCCACACAGTCGTCCGGCCAAAAGCCGACAACCATGAAACAGACACTCACCCTGACAGCGCTCCTGGTAAACGCCATGGCGCTGATCGCCCCCGGGGCGTTCCTCTGGACCACTTTCCAGATGAATGCCGCGCAGTCCAATAACGGGGCGTCAACCGCAAGCGCCATGTGGACAGGCCTGGTGGCGGCCCTCATACTGGCGTTCCTGACGGCCATTTCATACGCCGAACTATCGAATATATATCCCAAGGCCGGCGCCGGCTCTTCGTACTATTTCGCCGAAGCCGCCCTCCTGGACAAAGAGAAAGCCAGCCACCGCCAGTGGTCCCGCATCGCCAAAGTAGGCGTAGGCTGGATCTCCCACCTTTATTACTGGATATACCCCGGCATCATGGTGGCCTTCTCCGCCACACTCATCGTTTACATCTTCGGGCTGTACGGCATCGCCGTGGCCGTTCCCGCCAAGATCCTCATCGCGTTCCTTTTCGCCGGAGTCAACGGCTACGTGGCATACCGCGGGATTAGCGGCTCCACCATCACTGCCGTAGTGATCAACGCCGTCCAACTCGTGGCGCTGGTAGCCTTTACCGTGCTTGCCATCGTATTCAGGCAGACGCACCCTGCCATCCAGTACGCGCAGACAGTCCCCTCTATACTTCTGCCGCATAACTTCACCAATATCATCTTCCAGTCCACCATCGCCATCCTGCTGCTTGTCGGGTTCGAATCCGTGACCGCGCTCGGCGCCGAAGCCATCAATCCTAAAAAGGACATCCGCAAGGCCATACTGCTTTCCCTGCTCATCCAGGGTGTCTTCGCCTACCTCTTCGAGTACTTCGCCGCCACGTATTTCGTAGGCAACCAGATGACTACCGTCGACGCAGCCGGAAACACAATCACCGGCTTCGCCGCAGCCGCATCTTCCGGTGCACCCATCGGAGACATGATCCGTATGATGGGCGACACCATGTTCCACGGAAGCGGACTGATCCTGGTCCTCATCTTCGCCGCCACGGTGGTGCTGGCCTTGATAGGCACAACACTCGCCTGCCTCAACACGGGCGTCCGCGTAACTTACGCCATGGCCAAAGACAAAGAGATGCCTTCGGTGCTGGGTTTCCTGCACGGCAGATTCGCCACCCCTCACTGGGGAGTCTGGATACTCGTGCTTGTATCGGCCATCTTCGGAGCTTACGGCGTGCTGAGCGTCGATAACCTTACCCAGATAACGCTGGCTTCGAACACCGGAACGTTTCTGGTATACGGCCTCACCAACCTCATCGCACTGGTCGCATTCATCGGGAGGCCCGGGTCGAAATTCCTTCAGCACAAGCTGGTACCCGTGATGGGCTTCCTGGCTAACGTTTTGATGCTTCTAGCCATCCTCTTCCTGAGCGTCAAAGGCGGAGGTTCTACCTCCAAAGACGCCATGATCGCGCTTGCCATGGTTGGTGTCTGGCTCGCCGCCGGAGTGGTATGGTTCGTAACCAACACCCGCCGCCAAGGCCACGCAGTCCTGACAAAACAGGCCCCCCAGGGGATCCCTGAGAAGATATAACACTGAAAGTAATTTCCGAGGAAGCGCATGGTAGTCGCAGCGATAGATAACAGAACACAGTCTGAAATCCAGCCATTCGGCCCGCAAGGGCCGGGTGGCTGCCTGGCGTACCATTCAATGACGCACTGCGGACTGGTGCGCACTCAAAATGAAGATGCGTCATGCGTCCTCGAAGCTGTGACCGAACTTCTCCCTGCGCGCTACTTGCTCGCCATCGCCGACGGGCTGGGCGGGCACGAATCCGGCGAGGTCGCCAGCCGAACGGCACTGGAAGCGGCATCAAACGAGTTCGCTTCGTGGACGGGGGGAGCCCCGGAACGTTTCGTTTCGCGCGCGGTACGCCGCGCCAATGACGAAGTGTTTTCTGCCACACACGAGAAACCGGAGTGGCATAACATGCAGACCACCCTCACCTGCGTCGCCCTCGAAGGCGACACCATGGCGATAGGGCATGTCGGCGACTGCCGCCTGTATCGAATGAGAAACAATCGTGCCGACCTGCTGACGCGGGACCACACCATGGCCATGGAACTGATGAACCTGCACCTTATCTCTCCGGAAGATGCCGCCGAACACCCCGGGCGCTACCAGCTGACGCGTGCGGTCGGCGGCGAGCCTTTCCTGCGCATAGATACATCCAAGGAAAAGGTAATGGCCGGAGACACTTTTCTGCTTTGCAGCGACGGGCTGTGGGCCCAGGTACCGCCCGAAGAACTTGAAAAAACGATGCAGGAAACGGACCTGGCAGCGGCTTGCGAGAACCTAAAACAGATGGCCCTTGCAAGCGGGGCCCCCGACAATCTTACGGCCGTCATGTTCCGCATCGATTCAGTCGAAACCCCGGCCGTTCAGCCGACCTCGTTCTGGCGTTCGCTGGGCCGCCGCAAGAGTAATTAAAAAAGGATTATTGCGTCATGATCAAACCCATCCTGAAACCCAAGAAAAAAGAAAACCAGGGCCAACATGATTTCAAGCGGATACTGGTCCCTGTCTGCGGCAAACAAACAGACGATGGGGCCATCGCGCTCGCCTGCGGCCTCGCGGGCTCCAGGTCGAAGAAAACGATCATCGCCGTGCATGTGATACCCGTGGAAAGGTGCCTGCCCCTCGACGCAGAACTGGAAGCCGCGCTCATGAACGCTGAATCTGTGATAACCGGAGTCGAGCAGCGCATAGAGAAGCTCGGGCACATTGCGATGAGCGACATCCTCCAGGCCAGAGAGATAGGGCCAGCCCTTATCGAGGCTTCGATAGAACACCTGGCCGACCTGATCTTAATCAGCCTGAACTCTAAAACAGCTTTCGGCGAGTTCTACCTCGGGAACGTAGTACCGCATATCCTGAAAAACGCACCCTGCCGCGTAATCCTGAATTACGAGGCAGGCGGTATATAGTGGGGTGTCACGAAAACGCTCACAAGGCGATTTAAAGGGGCGCATCCCAACATCAAACCAATCAGGCGGAGAGCAGGCGGCGCACCGCGGGTTGGTCATTTAAATGGATTTGGGTATAATACGGGCAGGCCTCGGGCAGGCGCCATCGCATCCGGACCAGGGCGAACAAAGAGGCGCAGGGCAAAAACAGGATACAACAACGAGGGAAGCATGTTTGAACCAGGCGAAGTTATCGCAGAATATACGATAATAGAATCCCTCGGACAGGGCGGATTCAGCAATATCTACAAAGCGCGCGACGCATCGGGCCAGTTGGTGGTGCTGAAATTCCCCATGACCGCTCTCATTGGCGATGTCGCCACGTACGAACGTTTCCAGCGTGAATTCAACATCGAAAAAAAGATGAACCACCCGGCCATCCCTCATGCCATAGCCATGAACGAAGGCCCTACCGGGCCGTACCTGGTGGCTGAATACATCGAGGGCGTTTCCCTGAGGTGTTACCTGTCAGAACACGGGGCCCTGCCCTTGGAAGAAACCATCAGGATAGGCACACAGCTGGCAGACGCACTGGCTTTCCTGCATGTCCGCGGCGTGTACCACCGCGACCTGAAACCCGAAAACATCATCGTCGGCACAGACAACCGCGTGCACATCCTGGATTTCGGCATCGCCCTCATGGAAGGGGCGAGGCGGGTCACGTGGAGCGTGCTTTCAGACGCCATGGGGACACCCGACTATATGGCGCCCGAGCAGATACAGGGAAAACGCGGCGACGCACGGACAGACATCTACGCACTTGGGATAATACTCTACGAAATGCTCACCGGCAGGGTGCCGTTCAGCGGTGAGAGCCCCCTGTCCGTCATGAACCAGGCGATGACAACCAACCCCATCCCGCCCTCCCGTATCGAAACATCGATACCGGCGGGCATGGAAGCTATCATCCTGAAGTGTATCAGGCGCAGCCCCGAGGAAAGGTACCAGGCCGCTGACCTGCTGGAATACGACCTAAAGCATCACACCGAGTTGGATCTCTCCAAATTCGCCTTCGGCGAACAGAAAGAGCAACACGCCATGCTAACCGACCGCCAGATATGGATAACGACAGGGATCGCCGCACTGGTGTTCCTGCTGCTGGCGATACTGGTGGTACTGGTGTCCATCCTCACCAAGAAGTAACCGCCGCCCGAATCGACAGATAAGGAAAAAGATATGCCCGAAAAAGAAGATAAAAACGCCGCGAAGGTAATAGCCGAACTGCGGCAGAAAGATATCCGGTTCGTTTACCTGCAGTTCACCGACGTCCTCGGCATGGTCAAGAGTGTGGCGATACCCATCGACCAGTTCGCCGACTGCATCGAACGGGGCAAGTGGTTCGACGGGTCGTCTGTAGAAGGCCTGGCCCGCGTGCTCGAGAGCGATATGTACCTCAAGCCGGACCTCCGCACTTTGATATCCCTGCCGTGGGAAGACGACGGGCAGCCCGCCGCGCGCGTCATCTGCTGGGTCAATACCCCCGAGGGCGAGTTGTTCCCCGGAGACCCCCGCACCGCGCTCAAACAGGTGCTCGACGAAGCCGCCGCTGCAGGGTACCGCTACTTCGTCGCTCCCGAGATGGAGTTTTATCTATATTCGCCCAAGGAAAACGGCTGCATGCAGACCCTGCCCCAAGAATCGGGAGGCTATTTCGACCTTTCCACCGGCGTATCATCCTCAGTTCGCAAGGAGATGGTATGGCGCCTCCAGGAAATGGGGATAAAGGTTGAGACCACCCATCACGAACTTGGCATCGGGCAGCATGAGATAGATTTCACACGCGAAGACGCACTTACCAGCGCCGACAACCTCATCACGGCGCGCTATACACTGAAGGCCGTGGCGCAGAAACACGGTTTGGGGGTGACGTTCATGCCCAAACCGGCGCAAAACATGGAGGGGAGCGGCCTGCATATCCACCAGAGCCTGGCCAGGCTGAACGGCGACAATGCTTTCGTGGACGCATCCAATGAATACGGGCTTTCCGCAGTCGCACAGCAGTTCCTCGCCGGGCTGCTCCAGCATGCCAAGGGCATGAGCCTGGTACTGAACCCTTTGGTCAATTCCTATAAAAGGCTAATCCGGGGGTTCGAAGCCCCGGTATATATCACCTGGGCCCGGGTCAACCGCTCAAGCTTAATACGCGTACCGAGGGTCAACCCTCAAAAGCTGGAAACGACGCGTATCGAAATACGGAACCCCGACCCTGCCTGCAATCCCTACCTGGCTTATGCGGTCATGCTGAAAGCAGGGCTGGCAGGGATCGCCGAAAAGCTCCCGCTGCCCCAGCCAGTCGAAGAAAACCTTTTCGCTACCGACATCGGAAGGCTGGAGAGGCGGCGCATCGTGCACTTACCTGAGACCCTCGGGCAGGCCATCCTTGAGTTCGAGAACGACGAAGTGGTCAGGGAAGCCTTAGGCGAGCAGATGGCATCAAAACTTATCGAAGCCAAGAACAGGGAATGGTTCGACTTCTGCAGGAATGTAACCCCCTGGGAGATGGAAAGGTACCTCGGGATATAACCGCCCGGGCTATATTCGCCAATATCATTCCGGCTCTATAAAAAGGGTGGGAACCGCATGAATTTGCGGCCCATGAACACCGGGGCTTATTGTTCCGGATGCCGGGTCGCGGCCCGGTACGACAAGAGAAGTAATGCCCCATCATCAATATCGGATGTTCAATCGGGTGATCGACTCTGGATTCCGGCTGTCGCGCCGGAATGACAAAAGTATGGTCGAGATCTGGGGGGGCTCCGCTCAATTCTATGTGTTATGTTAAGTATGTTATACTGCACATCTGATACCAGTAAATCAGGAGCAGTTTTATGCGCTTCATCTCAAAATGCGACCCGGCCGAATTCAACCTGATCGGGTTGCTGCTGGAATTGGGGTCCTCGCCCCCGAAAAAAAGGCCCTGGGCCGTTGGGAAAGAGGCCCAGCAGGGTTCGTTTTTGTTCCTCGGCACGTCCGGGCCCAACGCCGGAATCTATGCAGTATCCTCCATCCTCACCGCGCCCGTTTGCGTCAACAACCCGGCAGGCAATCCGCTTTCCGCCGCAGGCGTTTACACGCCTGCGCAATGGGTATCCGACATCCTGATAAACGGCAACCTGGTGCGCACGCCCATTACGATGGCGCAAATGGCGAAGGCGCCCGAGCTGGCCGGCCTCGTGCGCTGGTTCGGTGAAAAAGAGGATTTCCGGGCTATCACCAATCCAGAATCGGCCGCGCTCTGGGGCTTCCTGCTGCCTGTCAGGAAGTAAACGAGCGGTCAGCAGTCAGCGATCGGCAGCTTGGGGAAGCGCAATCGGGCTAAACCGCCCCGGCAACCGACTCAGGCCCAAAGTCTCAGCTCATCCAACACAAGCTTTCCATTTCGATCGGCTTCACCGATTGACTAGCTGGAGTAGAATAATACGTAAGAAGTCTTATTTTTGATATCACTCCAAGTTGACATCAGTTTACGTTTCATATCAAAGGGGGAGTTATGACAGATGAGCGACGTCAAAACCCGCCTTTCAAGAACGCCGAAGACTACCAGACGGCCGGCGTCCTGTCCAAGATCATCCTGTCATCTCTCGCAGTTTACTTTATCCTTTTGATGTCCGCTATCTATGCTGGAGACACGCGCTTGGCTGTTACCGCGGGGACCGCCATTGTGCTCCAGGTATTGCCATTCGGTGTAATTAAAAAGGGAAATGTTTTTGCGGGAAGCATCATCCTGATGGTGCTCACGCTGGGTGCAGTGACTGTTTTCGCTACGATAGGCCAGGGCATCCGGGACATCGCGATAGTGGTTTTCCCTGTTATTTACATCTTCGCAGGGCTAAGTTTAAATCGCTGGGTTTTTCGTATAACAATCGCCTTGAGCATCGTTTCAATCGCCTGGCTGGCTTTCGGAGAGAAATACGGGTGGTATACCCCCATTCAGCTTTCAGGGAAACCGGGATGGCCCGATTTCATCCTGGCAGCTGTGCTCCTGGCGGTTGTGGGTGTCGCCATCTCCCTACTAACGACAAACCTGCACAGAAATATCCGCGCGCTGGAACAAACCGTGGACACCCGTACCGAGGAAATCAACCAACTCAAACGAGCAGAAGAAGCCCTGCGTAAAAGTGAGGTACATTTCAAGCAAGTCATAGATAATGTCGGCGACGCTATCTATATCATCGATTCGGCATCACATAGAATAATCGATTGCAACCTGACAGCCACATCAATGCTCGGGTACACAAGAGAAGAAATATTAAAGCTCACCGTTGAAGATATCGAATCGCATCTTAGCCGAGATGAGATACAGACCCTACATTCCAGCTTGGCGAACCGGCGGTTTGTTCAATTCGAGGCCCGCCATAAAAGAAAAGACGGGACCATGCTTCCTGTGGAAATCAATCTCTGCCGGTTTGATCCGCTAAGCTCTGAAGCTTTAATCTCCAGTGTCCGTGACATCACCGAGCGCAAAAATGCGATAGACGAACTGATCGAATCCGAGCGTAATTTCCGAAGATTGTTCGAAAATTCGGTTCTCGGGATTTCCGAAGCCGAACCTGACGGGAGACTCGTGAATGCCAACGACGCATACGTCCGTATGTACGGTTACAACAGCCTCCAGCAGATGATGACCGAAGTTCAATACGTGCAGTCCCTTTATGTTCACCCCGAATCTCGCGAAAAAGTAATCAGGGAACTTCAAGTCAATGGATGTTTTGGACCTGCGGAGTTTGAAGTCCGGCGGCGGGATGGAACAACATTTTGGGTCCTGGTTTCGGCACAGCCGATCAAGGCGCCGGACGGCAGCCTTTTGCGATATCAGGCTACCCATATCGATATCACCGACCGTAAAAATGCTGCGGCCAAAATGGAATTCAGCGAGGAGCGTTTCCGGCTCCTTGCCGAGAGCTCACTGGTTGGATTCTACATACTGCAGGACGGAAAATACACCTATGCCAACCCTGCGATGGCGGCGATATTCGGATATTCCGTCGAAGAATTTATCGGTTTAACCCCCAACCAGATAGTAGTCCCGGACGATCAAGCAATGGTGACCGACAAGATAAAAGAGCAGTTCTCCGGCGAAGTGAAATCCACGCAATACCAAGTCAGGGTCAAGCGTAAAAATGGTTCGCCAGGGTTCGTCGAGGTTTACGGCTCAGGAACAACAATCAACGGCAAGCCGGCTCTGATAGGGACATTGATAGACGTTACCGACCGAAAACGGGTTGAGGCAGAGTTAGAAAAAAGCAACATCTGGTTCCGAGCTGCATTTATGACCGGTACGGACGCATACCTTATCGCCACGAGAGACGAAGGCCGAATAGTTGAAGTCAATGACAGTTTATTGGAATTATATGGCTACAAGCGCGAAGAGATGGTCGGGCGAACGGGGATCGAACTCGGAATGTGGGCGTTTCCCGAGGCACGACAGGACTTTTTAAAGGAACTCCGCAAAACAGGAATCGCAAGGCACTTCGAACTGCTGGCACGGAAAAAATCAGGGGAAACGTTTTGGGTATTATACTCCGCAAGCGAACTGGCGATACCCGGAGAACCGATGATATTGGGCGCGATCGAAGATACCACAAAAATCAAACTGGTCAACGAAATGTTAAAAGAGAACGAGGCAAAATTCAGATCAGCGTTCATGACCGGACCGGACGCTTTTTACCTCGCAACACTCGAAGAGGGTTTGATACTTGAGGTCAACGATAATTTTGAACAAGTTTTTGATTATCCCAGAAAAGAAGTAATCGGCAAAACCTCCTTGCAGCTTAACCTTTACGTTAATCCCGCTGACCGTACCAAAATGGTTTCAGAACTCAAAACCAAAGGTTTCGTGAAAGACCTGGAACTCAAAGCACGGAAAAAATGCGGCGAAATAATAACCATCTCGATTTCTATCAGTACCCTGGCTCTATATGGCAAGGATCATATTTTGGGGATAATCAGGGACATCACTGAACGCAAGCAAGCTGAAGCAGAAAGCCTGCGGCTCAGAGAGAAAGCCGAGATGTCCAGCAGACTGGCGGCAGTTGGAGAGATGGCAGCGGGGATAGCCCACGAAATCAACAATCCGCTGACTTCGGTAATCGGTTATTCCGAGCTGTTGATGGATAATAAAAGCCTCCCCGAAGAACTCCTGGGAAGTCTAAAGATAATTTACGATGGAAGCCAGAGGGTGAAAGACATCGTCAAACGGATGCTCACGTTCGCGCGGCAGACCGACGCCGTAAAAACCAGCGTCAGCGTCAATGAGCTAATCGAAAATACTCTCAGCCTGAGGTCTTACGTGCTGAGGACCGCCAACGTAAGGGTCAATAAAAACCTATCCCCAGCCCAGCCAATGATAACCGCCGACCCGGGGCAGATGCACCAGGTATTCCTCAACCTCATCGTGAACGCTGAATATTCAATGAAACAAGCCCACGGCAAGGGCGTATTGTCTATCTCTACCACGGCAAATAACGGATCCGTGGACATCACGATAACGGACGATGGAACGGGGATGAGCGAAGAAGTCAGAGCAAGGCTCTTCAACCCGTTTTTCACCACTAAAGCCGAGGGTGAAGGCACCGGCCTGGGGTTGGCCCTGTCCAGAGCGATCATACTGGAACACGGCGGTACGATCGACGTCGAGAGCCAACCCGGCGACGGGGCTTCTTTTATCATCAAGCTGCCTCTAAGCCCTACCGAGGAAGTGATGCCGCCTCAATCAGGCTATGATGCCCGCCCCTCAATGAAACCTGCCAGAACTGCGAAAATCATGGTCGTCGACGATGAGGAAGGCGTGAGGAAATATCTCACATCGATACTCTCAAGTGCAGGGCATGTTATTAACGCAACCGGAAACCCGGGTGAGGCTTTAAACTGGCTGAAGGAAAATAATTACGACGTTATCCTTTTGGACATACGCATGCCCGGGATGGGCGGTATGGAGATGTATACCAGGATCAAGACGAATTGGCCGGAAATGAAGGACAAAATCATCTTCATCACCGGCGACACGTCAGATGCCAATACGAAAGAATTTCTCGAGAAGAATAACGTGCCCAGCCTGCTCAAACCCTTTGATAAACAATCACTCCTCGATAAAGTGAATAAGCTTCTCTAGCTAAACCCGTCCATGCTCAAACAGCAACCACCCCATTTCCCCGGGGAGGAGACCCCGGGGAATACCCCGAAGCCCGACCCGCGAGCGGGGATAACAGGGTGAGAGGGGAGATTACAGACGAATGGAACCGTATCGACTCTGGATTCCGGCTATCGCGCCGGAATGACAAATGAAGCGATGCACCCTCGAGGACACTGTAGAGGACAAGAACACTCGAGCCTCGAGTGCAAGAACCTCGGGGGACATCCCGAGGCGAGCCAGACAATGACAGGCGATGATACTTTGACTCTCTGCTCTGGCGCCGGAATGACTCGTTTTGTTTGCAGGTGTCCCTGCAAAGTCATGGAAATGGATTGTCGGGTCACCCGAGCCTCGAGTGCGAGAACCTCGGGGAACAGCCCGAGGCAAGCCCGACAATGACAGTCGCTGAAATTTTGATCCGTCGAGGACAAGAACTCAGGCACCCGGCCCGCGGGCCGGGTATGACAACAGGGGCAATCACAGATATTTATAAAATACGTTTCAAGATTTTTACGGCGAATATGATAACCAGTAAAAGAACCAGCATGAGAACAATTTGAAAAACAAAAGGCAAAGCTATCCAGATCCAGTTTAACCGGATAAACCTGAATATCTCCAATAACAGCAAGCCCGTTCCGATAAACGGGCAAATAAAAAATCCAACCAGCAGTTTCTTAAACATTTATCGATACCTTATACCAGGAACGAAATGCCATAGCATTTCTCCACAATAATTGAACTACCACCTCAATATTAACGCATGTGAATCTTTTTAGATATCTTTCATCTTACACGGCCATCACAATCGATATTATCAAGAGGGGAGCACGCGTGCTCCCCTCTTATCCATCGGCCTGATACGATCGCGGTTTTATCTCTTCTTCGATTCCGAAGTTTCAATCGCCTGCATGGTGTCCTGAACATGGACTTTGATTTGTTTCTTCTTTTTCTCCTCTGCCTTGGGCAACGCGATGGTCAATACCCCGTGCTCGTAAACAGGAGTGATTTTGTCGGTATCCACGCTGTCCGGCAGCCTTAGAGCTCTATAGAAGGTACCTGCCGAACGTTCCCGAATGAGATATCCCGATTCCTGGGACTCGCTCTCTTTAACACTTTCGGCTTTGAGAGTCAGCACATTGTCCTCAACCGTAATTTCGATCTCCTCCGGTTTAACACCGGGAAGGGAAGCCTTGACGACGATTTCTTCCGGTTTTTGAACAACGTCTATCGGGATATTCCATTGCTCCGTTTCTCCGGGCCAGGTGCCCATGCCGCGCCACATCCGATTCATGGCCTGTTCCATCTGCCGCATGTCACGATAGGGGTCCCAAATTTGAAGTTCCACTTTTAACCTCCTTATATAATTCAGTTTAAATTAGCAATCCCATCGTTAGATTGCTAATTATTTTATATCACCGAATTATTTTTGTGGCAAGTTCATTTAAAATTGTTTGGAGCAGTTTACGGGATAATAGAGGCATCTGAGACTGATTTATGATGTCAAAATACAGCCGTTTTTGTTAAATCCTGAATTTTTCTGATATTTTAGATGGTGTATATTTGCTCAATTTTTCTTAAACGAAACATCCCTAAAGCAACAAGATAAATAAACGCCATCATGTGGTTTGCCCATTGACATGCATCGTATAATTTGAATAATATTTTGGCACATCCTGAGACAGATTGAAGAGGCTGAGAATGAATAAACTGGCAATCGCATCGGCTATGTTAATTATTGCAGTGAGTGTATCCTCCAGCAGCTGCACATGCGGCGACAGCACCGCCAGAACCACACAGGTACCAACTACCACCACTCAGGCATCAAAGACTACGACGCAGCCGCCGGCAACAACAGCGCCGGCGACAACTTCAAACAGCAACTTACCCGCTACAACCACCCCTGCCCCGCTGACAACCACACAGGCTATACCCACAACAACTCAAGCGCCTGCGACCACGACACAAATATCATCTTCAATAACCGTTATCACGACAACATTCCCTCCTGCATCCACAACAACGCCATCGACTTCACAACCCCCAACTGTCACACCGACAGCTACCGTCAGCAACCTGGCCGGGCGATGGGCAGGCCCATGGTCAAATTCCCTGGGAGAGTCCGGCAATGATACTTTGGTAATAACGGATGGCCTATCCGGCAATTTTCAAGGGATTTGGTCCGGTTCGATAAATATCACGGGTAAATGGCTGACGCAAACGAGTTTTCAATTCAGCGGCTCAACCAGCAACCGCGCTTATCAATCACAGGGAACGATCCAGGGCAATACGGTAACCATCACCTATACAGCCGCGCGCCTCGATAGTTCGGGAACATATACCGGGCAAGAAACATTGACACGCGTCACGGCATAACAAACTCAAATCAAATAAATCCGGTTAACCGGCGCTGACCGTTTAGGTACGGGCCGGTTGCGACTAACCCCATACCGATCTAAGAAGCAACCGGAATGGTACCAACAGGCGCGATGTTTATATCGATCATAAATATCGAGTGAAGGTCTTTGTTAAAGTAATTATTGAATTCCTGTTCAGTCGAATTGAACTTTAGGGTTTGTATCTCCGATGAGCTTAACTGCGCCGGCGTCCACGAAATGACGGTATCGCTCCTCTTACTTCCATTTTCATATAGATCGACTTGATAAACGATGCCTGCTTTGGCCAATGAACCAGGCTCTAACTCCACGTTGATCGTGAAGGTCGCGATTTCATGATAATAATCGTTAGAACCATAAACCGGGATGCAATCAACATAAATATTTTTTGGGGTCACAGTCGTCGCGGGTTGGCTGGTAATTTCAGTAATTCCAGTGGTGTTTGAGGACCCGCCACAGGCGCTGAGAATAAGCAGCGCTGAGGCAAATATGAATAAACCAATCTTAGCGGCCATAATTTCTCCTTTAAGAAACCGACATTTTCACAGATTGCCACACTTTGAAAAGCCGGACGCGATACTACCATACACAGATCGCAATCTTCCTACGCAATCCCCACTTGTTTTATGAACATATGCTCATTATAGCCATCAAAGGATTCAACATCAAGTAGTTTAACCTACCCAAACCCGTAAAAAGAGAGCCACGAAAACCAACCCGAGCGCTCTTTTCCCTCTGGTCGATATCATATATTTCATAATATCAAAATACTCTTTAAGTTCCATAAGAGCATTGACATTGACTTGCCTTATAAGAAGGTTTATCTTATCATTAAAATGCTTAATAGCGCATTTAGGCTTATTTAAGTTAAACCACTTAAAAGGACATCCATGGCTATCAAATCGAAAAATAGCGATTCGGTTGGCGATGGTCTCGTTACGTTCCGCGACGTCGCCAGTGCGATGAAGGGCGAGCGTGTCCTAAGAAGTTCAGGCTACGAGGTCAAACTGGTAGCACCTCCCGCTGAACTGCGCCTGGGCTGCGACCTGGCGCTGGAGGTCAACCTGGTCGAGCAGGCGGGCATCGAGAGGGTCTTCACAGATGAGGATGTAACCTTTGTAAGTTTCACACCCCTTTCCACTCATTCCTCACCGATGTGCGACATCGTCAAGGTGACCGATTTCGGCCAGTGGGTGATGATTAAGTGCGGCAATATGAAGCTCTCTTTTGAGAAAGCCACCGGGAAAATCGTGAACGTCTCGGGCGGCGGCTGCCCCGACATACCCTACCTCAACGCCGAAATGGTTGACAAGACCCTTACCGCTGCGCCGCATCCCAACGAACTGGGTTATACCCTGTGCGCCACCATGCTTGAGCGTGCCTACGAAGAAGCTCTGAACATCTATAATGGAGATACCCGCTCATGATGCTGCTTTTCGGAACCATCCCGGATAAAAACCTGCCGATGACTTATGGCCAGGTGCGCCAGGAAGGCGATTACCTCTACGCGGACGGCCAACGTTTTTCTCGCACCCAGGGCACAGGCGCCATGATCAGCGCGGCGCTGGCCATATGCAACTATTTCAAACTGGATCCCCCGCATGTGCTGGTGGCAGGCGACATCGGAGACGGCAAAGGCACACGGGACATCTACAAATACCTGACCGAACATGTGGTCGAACTGGCACCCGCAGTGATCACCATGCATTACAGCCTGCCTATCATGGCACTGCTGAAAAAATTGTGCGACACCATAAAAGGTTGCGAAAAGCGTCCATTCATGATCGCCGACGCCGGGGCGATGTACGCTGCCAAGGGCGCCGGGTTGGCAACGGAATTCGATATCTTTACACCTGACACGTCCGAAATTGCTTTCCTGGCTGATCCGCAAGCTACACATCCGGCCTATATCTCGCATCATCTTCTTGCTTGCGATGCAGATAAAATTCCAGGCCAGATTGCAGATGCCTTCAAGAACAATAGCGCAGCCAAATTGCTTCTGGTGAAAGGCAAGACGGATTACGTGGCGCAGGCCAGAGAAATACTGGCTACCATCGATGAGCCCAACGTTCCTACCCTGGAACCTATAGGCGGCACGGGGGACACCATCACCGGCCTGGTTTCCGGCCTGGTATATGCCGGGATGGAACCCAAGAACGCTGCGATTTTTGCCTGCCGCACCAACCGCACGGCAGGGATTTTGGCCCGACCGACTCCCGCCACCAAAGTGAAGGATATAATAGACCAGTTCCCGGTGGTCTGCAGGGACTATTACGATGCATGGAACAAAAATGTAAAAATACTTTAGTATTTTTGATAAAGGAGGGAAATAGATGGCCAGATGGTTATCGAAAAAAGACCCCACCCCTTCGGCTCCCAAAAAGATACATACCAGCAAAAACACGATGCCAACCCCTTTCATTCTTGTCAGCGCTTTTGCCTTGATATTGGGTCTGATCAGCTTCCCCAAATTCCCTTGCCCGACTTGCGACGGCACAGGGATACTGGCTTCATCCCAGGGTTTAAAAGCCACGGTAGCCGCCTGTAATTTGATCGAAAGCTACATCCCCTTGACATGTTGCGACCACCCGCAGGTCCAATACGCTTATGATGTCAGTCTTTTGATAGAGAACGATGGAGCGAAAACTATTAACGGCACCGTAACCGTGAGTTTTTATGATATCGAGCCAGCACTCACTTCAAGCAAGGATGTAAATACAGCCGCGGAAGGTGTTTTCCCGGTACAAGTTGATGTACCCGGAGGCACAACTGTAACAGTTGACCAGCAACTTACATTCATCTCCGTATCTGATATATTGAACCAGCCGCATAGAGTGACGGTCCAATCCGGAAACGTAGAAACAAAGAACGCCTGTCCATTGTGCAACGGGACAGGCAAGCTGCCTTTTTATAGCTGGTTAGAGGCCCATATCAGATGAAACTCAAGATAAACCCTAACTATATTGTCATCACAGGGTTCACAATCGGAATTGCTGCGGCGGCAGCCCAGGCTTTCTTTGATGTACAACCTCCGCAGGCATATGGAGTCTGTTTGATCGGTCATCCATCAATACTGGTCAAATGGTTTATGAACCACATCTTCGGAATGCATTTGCCAATAAGCACGGCATTTTTAGTTTATCCGTCTTTGCTGGTAGCAGGCATAACAGGTGGAGCTCTATTTTCATCTATAAAGAGCGGGGAATTCAAGACAACATTAAAGATGAAACCTGCCAGCACACGCAGCAAGTTCAATGCCATACTTTTTGGTTTTCTTGTGGCTAACTTTGGATTGATCGTCGGCGCCTGTCCCATACGAACCGCGCTCCTGGTAAGTTACGGAAGCGTATTAGGGGGCATAATGCTGGCAGCTATCATTTTTGGGGTTTTTCTGGCAACACTCCGTTTACGTCGATCATAGAAAGGACCAATTATTATGTTGGCTTTTATAGCGACTTTGGTGATAGGTTTGGTTCTGGGATATCTCGGGCAAAGGTCTCGTTTTTGCGCAGTAAGCGGTTTCCGGGATTGGTTTTTAATCCGTGATACTCGCCTGCTTAAAGGATATGGGGCGCTTTTAGCCGGCGGAGTGCTAGGGTATGCATTTTTTAAACTTATAGGCGGGAAAATACTCAATTACCCCCTTGGAATGGATATAGGTACCGCAGGGGGAGCCGCAGTAATCGCCATTGCCGCAATCGGGATGGCATATTTTTCTACGCTGGCTGATGGCTGTCCATTCAGGCAACATGTAGCAGCAGCAACAGGCAGTACAACCAGCCTTTTATATTTGCTGGGTTTTTACACAGGCATAGTCTACTTTTTCCTGGTGACTACAAATATAGTGAGCATTATCTCGAAGTTAATAACCTGACAATTTTACCCTGTAAATGCAATATCCAAAAGCGTTGACCGGGCTATTTAGCAGGTCAAGCGAGTTTAAACTACAAGGAAAAGGGCATCCCATTGAGGCCGGCGGCGATCCAGCCGCCATGAGGCATTGTGGAAAGAATGCGCCAGGATGCGGCGGACCCTGCGTTATTCCCAGCCGAACGGCGGGAGATCCAGGTCCCAGAATTCATCAGGGTTTTTATTCAGGCCATTTCCCATCAAGCCATCTAACATTTTGACAGCTTTGTCGAGAGACGGTGCGGTCGCGATTGCATTATTCAAGATATTCCTGAAAATGGTCCCGTTTATACCCCGGGAAAGCGGGCAAACTGCGAAACAGGTACTACAGCCCTCGGAATAGCCCATGATCTTTATATTGGTTAAACACGCTGCTTCATCGCGATGCCAGCTCTTGATGCCTGTTTGCTGATAATCCCCCCGGATATTCCACGATGTTTCCGTGTCTTTGGGAATCGCCCCAGACGGGCAATGATCGGCGCATTTCTTACATATGCGGCAAAAACGCATGACTCCGAAATCAACCGGTTTACCCGGAGCGAGCGGGAGGTCGGTGATAAGTTTGAACACCCTCTGTCTGACTCCATACACAGGGGTCACCATGTGCATCGTTCGGCTATGCTCTCCAAGTCCGGCCATAATACCGAACCCAACAGAGGAACCGAGGGAGTCATAAGGATTGGCTTCTCCCAAACCCATATAACCAAGCCCCCGAAGAAAAAGTTGCAACTGGCCCTGGATGATGCTTTTAAGGTTATATGCATTTTCGGTCGGCGCCATAATCATCTGCGTGGGGGCGCTTTGTACTAGCTGATCGGCCATGCGTATCGTGTAGACTATTACCCATCGTGCCTTCCTGGGTATGATCCGTTCGGTTTTTGTTTCCGACGCCTGTGTCGCATCCGAGAAGGTCAGCTTCAAGCCCTGCGACGCGCCGGTGCCTGTGTCATACGAATATACCAGCTTTTCCGTGGTAAGCGAGTCAAGTTCCACGAAACCGACTTCGGCCGCCCCGTGAAAACGCATAAAAGCGCGAATCATCCTGGCGTTTTCCTCCGGTTTTCCTTCGTAGACGGGGACTCCGAGGTCCCCTGGTGTCTGGTTTGTCGTTGGCCCGATGAAGCTGGTCGGCGCGAAGTATGTCGCATTGACGAAAGCATCGTCTTTCAGAGTATAGCCAGGCGTATTTGCCTTGAGACGACTTAACCGGTTGTTTCTCTGGGCCTCCATGACGTGGAGATATTGTGAAGTTCCCAGGGCTTTCTGCAGGCCGCTGGCCCAGACTACCTTGCTGTAGTCGAAGCGGTTCATTGCAGTCCAGTCAATATCTACCGTCGGCTTTTCTACCTCTCGTATATAAGAGGGCCGCATGGAAACAGCCGCCGGGGATGCCATGATTTCGTCAAGGTCATGTACCGCCCGGGCAGGGAAAAGCACCGGCGCAGCACCGCATGCCAATGCTCCCAAACCGAGCGATTTGAGGAAATCCCGTCTGCTGATGCTCGAATGGTATTTATTCAAGTTTATTCCGCCGGTCCTGTATTATCGCAGATTATCGGTCTTACGTCCCCTTTCAGATGCTTATCGAGGTTTGACTAACGACCTAAGTATATATTAGTATATATGCATATTTCAATATTAAATCCGAAAAATACCTCAGTTGCGGAGGGGGCTCCCTTCAAAACAAGGAGACCATTAGTGCGAGCAATTTACAATATGCCGCTGATCAGTTAAAGGCGCAGGTAAGTACGCCCTATGTATATTTGACCAGCTTAGTTGAAACTTCCAATCGTCGCTGGATAGAATGTGGAATCAGAATCAAGAGAGAGAATTATGCAATTTCGAAAATTTTTCACGGTAGTAGTTATAATGCTTGCAACTGTTTTAACAAGTGAGGCTTGCGGTGCGAATACTTCCATTGCCCCCACTACGCCCCAACCGACCGCCAAAACCGGTACGACGACATCAATTACTACAAAATCCGCTTCGCCTTCGACTCTTTCAGAAACAGTGGCGAATGTGACTCCGGTCCCGTCCAGTTCCGAACCCATCCCAACTGCCACCCCCTCGACAACACCGCCGGTTTCATCAATCGAATTTTCAACTTACTCCACGCTTTCGACCAAGGGCACGACAGTCTATTACAACTACTGCGCACCTTGCCATGGGAGCACAGGGCAGGGAGCGAACGGGCCGGCCCTATGGAAGCCCGGCGGCACCCTGGGGCGAAGCGACAACGCGGTCTTCTTCGCCAATAACGCGGCGGACATGCTGGATTTTATTTCATATTTCATGCCGCTGTATGCCCCGGGCAGCCTGTCGCGCAGTGATTACATCAATGTGACTTGTTTTCTTTTGATTCAATCTGCGGATGTTCAGCCGATGGACACATTTGTCGAGAACCAGCTGAAAAATATCATTTTAAAATAATTGATGCATGTGATTTAATCGGCCGGCAATATGAGCACGTCTTTCAACGCTTTGCTGTAACTGAGGATTCTACTTCAAGGTTATACCATTTTAGGGGGTAACGTCTTCCGGGCTAGAATCAAAGTGATATTTCCATCTGAAACTAGCGTGGATTTCAGCATAGTCAATCCGTTTTTATCCAATATACGCATCAACCCTCCGTTGTTCAAAAAACCTTTGAAATTACGGAAATGCGCGACTCCGGCTATTCGCTCAATGATACGGATTAGGAAACCAGTCAGCCTTCGAGGTAAGGGGACGCTGTAATCCATGAAAACAAGAAATCCATCCGGGCAAGTTACTCGTTTCATCTCGCTTACAATCGCATCCACCAACGTCAACTCCTTATCATGCAAGGCCAGGGAGACAGAGGTGAAATCGAAGCTAGCGTCATCAAAGGGCATATGGGATGCGTCCCCTAATATGAATGTTTCCGAGGCCGCATCAGAATGTGCATAATATCGACGCGCTAAGTCGAGCATATGCGGATCGATGTCCACTCCAATGGCTATGATCCCTTTGCGGAGGTATTCATATACTTGCGCCCCGGTGCCGCAGCACACGTCCAGCACGCGATCATCAGGACGCATCCCACCGAACTCCGGCAGAAGTTTTCGCGCATCCCTTAGAATCGGATCTATTATGGTGGCGTAGTTGATGTGTAACAATCTAGCTTCTTACACTATACGTTATCCAATTACAGATCGAAGGGGTTTGCGAAGGCTCGATGTCTAGCGTTTCAAATATATCCACCATTCCCCCCTACCTATCATGTTATTTCCCGTACTGTTTCATGGTTATATCATCTTTGGCCCATCCCGTATCTACCAGCACCAGCAGTGATTCTCCAGGATGTTGTCTCATAGCTTTTTGAGTCCTGACGATTGGAATGCCCCTGGAATAGCCCCTGACATTTACCTCTAACATGTTAAGCCTCCGAAGTTATGCAGATACCAAAATATTTAAAATCAAGTAAATTAAATGTGCAATTGATGCGCGTCAACGACGCGCTAATCCGCTATCAAGCTGTGGCCCTTGGAATTAATTCGACATGCCAGGTGTCACCCACCTTGGAACTACGAAAATTTAGCCCCTGTTTTCCGGCGAACTTACCGAGGTTTTCAACTTCAACATTGGTTTCTACTATCACTTCAAGCGTTTGGCCTCTCGCTTTGTTCAAGGCACGTTTGACCTGGTGTAGACTGTCCGGTACCGGCAGTCCTCGCGCCGGATCGATATGGGCACCGCGGGTATCCAGTATCCCGTTTTCCAGGTTGAGCGGGGTTCCCCGATATTCTTGCATCAGGCGTGTTTCGCCTTCCTTGAACCCCTCATCGGTTAAATCTCCTCTACCGAACAGCACACAATGGCATGAGCCGTGCTTTTGAATATCCTCTTGGGCAAATTTACAAGGGCACAGCAGCCGTTTATTTACCTCGGCATTTTCGCCAGGCTCGAAGCATGGGCAATAGCGTTTGCCAAACATACTTTCACTTTCTGCGATCCATATCTTCAGGTTGGTATAAAACATCCAGTGCGGGTTTACCTTTAACCCTTTGGTAGCTGCATATTTCTTTATCCACACATCATGTTTCTTGATTTCCTTATGGTAGTCAATGTATCCGGAAAAGAACTCTTTCATCATGGGTGCCATTTCTTTTAATTTCAAAGTTGTTCTCCTCCTAGATGTTTATCAAGCCCGACCAGATACTTATTATATATTTAGAATATATGCATATATGAGTCATGTTGGCTCATGTCGAAAACAGTAGAGATTTGGTTAACGGGAATTTTCATTTCTCTTTTTATACGTAAACGATATTCCCCTTTATCACTTTATCTTGTTCAGTGCGTTCTGAAGCTCGTTCTGAGTTTGGAACGCGCCGCGTCCGATGTACTGGATAATCCCATCTCGGTTGATGAAAATAGCAGTGGGGATGGCAGAGACGCCATATTCCAGCGCCACCGAGGAAGCGGTGTCCAACAGAACAGGCACGTCATATTTGTGGGACTGCATAAAAGCCGAAATGACCTTACTCGAATCATTAATACCAACGGTGAGTATAACTACCCCATCGGCTTTGGATGCTTCCTGATCGTATGCGGTTTGAATAAGGGGAAACTCCCCTATGCAGTACCCTCACGTTGTGGACCAGAAGTTTATCATTACGGGTTGCCCGAGCAGGGCTGATAGCGTTAGCGTGTTTCCATCCAAATCCTTGAGCGTGAAATCGCTGGCCTTGTTGCCAACGCGGTTTCCGAATTCCGTGCTGCTTCCTGTGGTGGCACACCCCGGAATAAGCGAAATTAAAATCGATACTCCTATCAATGCAGCAACTATTTTTCTCATTATTATCCTAACCTTTCAGGTAGAGGAAGCTGAGCTTGCCGAGTGATATTAGTACCCCAGCAACCACCAGCAACCCTCCACTGCCAAAATAAATCCAGCGGCTATAGCGGCCGATGCGTTTTAGCATGGGTGTTAATCTGCTGAAAAATGCTCCTATCAATAAAAATGGCAGCCCCATTCCCAAGGAATAGGCCGCGAGGAGCAAAGCTCCTCGCCCTGCCGTACTGGAATTTAAGGCCAGGGTAAGCACGCTGCCCAGTAAGGGGCTCAGGCATGGTGTCCAGGCCACGGTGAAAGCTGCTCCTACAATGAAAGAACGGATATAACCGCTCCTACGGCCCGTTTCCGGTGAAAGGCGTTTTTCGAAATTGAGCCACGGGATAAAACCAGCTCCCAGCATGAAAAGCCCAAAGAAGATTAACAGACCTCCAGATATCTTCTTCACCACCGCTGAATTTGGATTGATGCTAATGCCAGCCAGCCCAGCCAATGCGCCTGTTAAAGTGAACACCAGGCTCATTCCGACAACGAAACTGAGGGCGTGTAAGAAGAGAGGCCAGCGGCTTTCATCTTTCCTCTCCAAAACGTCGGGGCCGGCCAGACTGGCGAGGTATATCGGCACCATGGGGAGAACGCAAGGCGTTATAAAAGAGGCAATGCCTGCAGCGAATGCGGCCCAGACGGTGATGTTATCCATCTATGCAATATCCCAACGAAACACTGTTTTTAGTCTGCATTTAATCGGTCTTAAATTTGCGTATTAAAAGTACCTTAACCTGGTCGTTGATCAGGAAAGTCACTAACAGTGTATAAGCGAGTATCGTAAACGTAGGCGCAAAGCCCAACGGCGCGAGTTCCAGAACGCCTACGAGTGATATTAACAGCACCAGCAAGACTTCGGTCAAAACCGTGATGCCGAGCATCCTGCTGGGACGTGACTCCCAGAAATGGCCGCGTTCGCGCACGACCATGATAGTAAATATTCCCGCCAGGTTAAGATAAGTGAACCCGAAAGTGTAGATTTTGTCAGCGTTCCCCTTCAAGTGGAACATTGCCAGTGATGCCATCGTTAGAATAACCCCTTCGATGATCATCAGAACGCCGAGCCATCCGCCAACTCCGAACAATCTCGCGACTTTAAATGAATCGGGCTTCGCAGAAAGCCTCACCTTATCGGACGATATCGCCATCGAGCCGAAGTCTCCCAAGAATAACATTATAACCGTGCCGGTTATCGATAGCATGAACGAGCGGGTCAATAGCAGCATTATGACGATGTACCCGATGATGTTCGACTTTCGGGCGACCATCATCAATGCCCAGCTGTATATCCGCTGGTAGATAGTTCTGGATATGTTGACCATCGTAATTATCCCGCCGAGCCCGTCTGCGGTTAGAATGGCGCTCGCGGAGTCTTTGGCCACGTCTGCAGAGTTCTTAACGGCTATGCCGACTTCCGCCTGACCCAGAGCGGGAGCGTCATTCACCCCGTCGCCCGTCATACCGACGATGTGCCCCAGGCGCTGGAGAGCCTTGACTATTGTGAACTTATCCTCCGGGTAAATCTGTGCGATCCCATGGGTGTCTTCAATCATCAAGTCGACTCTTTTGGCCAGCCCTTCACCTTCCACGACTTTCGGCATCGTTGTGATATTGTCGCCTAATCCTATTTGGCGCGCGATGTTTTTTGCGATGGGTAGCGCGTCGCCGGTAAGCATTTTAACGGATATCCCGAGTTCCCGAAGCTTATCGAGTGTTTCGCGTGTATCGGGTCTTATTCTGTCCGCCACCCCCACCAAGCCGACAATCTCAAGACTGGCCCTTTCATCGCCTCTGGCCACTGCAATGACCCGTAGACCATTTTCGGAAAGCGCTTCAGCCTGTTTGGTGAGTGCTTCCGCATCCTTTTCCGCAACATGGCAGACAACGCACAGACTATCGACCGAACCCTTACCTACGTAGAAGGTTTTGCCATTGTTTTCGATTTTGGCTTCGGTCATCCTGTTCTTGGGGTTAAAAGGCACGAATCCGGTTTGAACGTAAGGTTCCAGAGAGACACCGGACTCTTTCGCAGCTTTAAGAAACGCGATATCGATGGGGTCGTGATTTGCCTCTTTCGAAGATAGTGAGCCGAAGAGTAACACATCGGAATTGGTGAACCCATTCAGTGGGACGGTCTCTTCTACAAAAAGCTTGTTCATCGTGACAGTACCGGTCTTGTCTACGCATAGCACGTCCATGGTGGCCGCGTCTTCACTGGCGCTGAGTCTTGTCACCAGTACACCACGTTTGGCAAGCACGCCTGAACCCAGCGCCATGTTAACGGTAAACATGGTCGGCATGGCTACCGGCACGGACGCTACGAGCAATACCCCTGCCAGGGGTAACAGCAAAGTCATTTTGAAGCCTGCAAACAGCGCAAATATGAACACTACCAAGATCGATGCAAGCACTATCATGGCTAGCCGACGCGCAACCCGAGCCGTTATCTCCTCCATGTGGAGTTTTGGTTTGGCCTGTTGAAGCAGCGAGATCGTCTTCCCGAAATATGTCTTGGTTCCGATGGCATGGACGACTCCAGTGGCTTCTCCGTTCTTGATGGCTGACCCCGAATAGGCTATCTCACCAACCGATTTCTCCACGTTTATGGATTCACCGGTGAGGGCCGACTGGTCGAGCCCAAGGAAACCGTCCATTATCTTTATATCCGCCGGCAGGAAGTCACCTATCCTGACGCGGACGACGTCTCCGGGGACGAGTTCTCTGGCCGGGACAGTCACCCACTTCCCATCTCTTTTCACGCGGCTTTGGATGCGCAGTTTTTGCTTTAATAGGCCCATTGCTGCTTTTGCTTTACCTTCGCGCCAGAGGGACATCCCGGCGTTGAACAATAGAAGCCCCAGAATAACCAGCGCGTCTACATACTTACCGAGTATCAGTGTGACAATTGTTGTGGCCTCGAGCATCCAGGGCACAATGCCCCAGAACCGCTTTTTAAGTCTTGAGAGGAAGCTTTCTTTCTTTTCAGGTACCTCGTTGTAACCATGACCGGCAAGTCTCTTTTGGACTTCCTGAGTTGTTAAACCATTTTCCAGATCCGTATCTTCTAATCCTGTTTGGGTTTCCAAATTATTCAAAAGCTCACTCCCATCCAACTGTTGTCAAAGCGTAAATTATTCATTAGCTACTCAGCAGCTTTATCTGCGGTGCAGCCCCGGCAATATGGCAAGGCAGATTTTGTAATAAATAAAATCTGCCTTGCCCAAGTCCACAGCTATTTTCTACCTGTCAGTACTGCCGCGTTTAATATTTGCTATTCGGCAGTTTGTATAAAAACCATGCTAGCCGCAGGTGGTGTTATTTCTTGGTAGAAATATGAAATGGCATGTAAGCCGGACAAACGCCTATTGCTGATGTAATGAGCATTAACGCACTCACCACCCAGAGTACTATTTGCCAGGCTAAAGACGGGACCAAGAATGAAACCACCAGTGCTGCAATGCCAACGATAGCTCTTATTACCCGGTCAGTCGTTCCCATATTCTTTTTCATGTTTTGCTCCTTTATCAATTTATTCGAATTTACTAGAGGAAGGTGTTACTAGACCAGGGCTTCAATCTTGGGTTTCAGGGTACTTTCAGGGAGTGCGCCGACAGTCGTGTCTTTCTTAATCCCGTTCTTGAAGAAGACCATGGTCGGTATGCTCCTTACCCCGTATTTCTGTGACATTGCAGGATTGTCATCGACATTTATTTTGCAGAATTTCACTTTACCGCTATATTCGCCTGCCAGCTTTTCGGTTACAGGCGCAAGCATGCGGCAGGGGCCGCACCAGGGCGCCCAGAAGTCGACGACTACGGGAGTAGTTGATTTTATTACCTCAGTTTCAAAGTTCTGATCGTTGATTTCCAGTACCATTTATTTCTCCTTTAGTTTTAATTTCAATTTCAATAACTGCCGAGTAATACGCTTAATAATTTTCAATCAACCATCCGATCACCTTTTACGTTTTGGATATTCTTATCGCAAACAAAGGACACGCTCGCAAACACTCTCCACAACCCCTGCAGGTAAATAATCCAGTTGTAGGTATCTCATACAAGTTATCTTGTTTAATCAGCCTGTAACTGCAAGCCAAACTCGCCTTGCATATGCCGCCTTCGCATTGATCAGGGTGGCATTTACTATAATCTAATAAAGCCACCTTACCAGGCACTGTCTTTCCCTGGTTTATCCTTCGAGCATTTCGTGCAATAACCTTCAAGGTAAAGCTCGGCTTTGGTTACAGAAAAGCCTTGTTCTTCTTTCACTTTATCAACAAGTTCGCTCAGCGGGCATTCAAAATCAACCACTTTACCGCAACCTCCGCAAACCAGATGCTGGTGCTGTTTAGCATGCTTGATCTCATAGGAGCAACGCGCCTGTCCCAACCTCTTCTCATCTATGAGGCCTAACTTGCTAAAGAGATGAAGGTTACGATAAACCGTGGCAGTGCTGATGCTATTATCCCTATCATTGGCCAGTGTGAATAATTTCTTGGCATCAAGATGACCATCGGCTTCGCGAATAATTTGCAGCAACAAATCTCTCTGTCTAGTTTGAGGATGTCCTTGCATTTCGTTTGCTTTGCGAATGATTCTCTTTCTCATTTATTTATCATAATACTAATCCCGTAGTCTGTCAACAGGAAAAAGCATCCAATAGACTAAGTATGATGGATATAATATTTTAGCTTTAGCTTTAGAATGAAGGTTTATCGGTATCAAGCCCGGAGTAAACCGAGCGATTGAAAGGGGCAGTTATTTTGTATCATTTTAACCCAAAATAGCAATAGGGGCCTTGTTTAATAGGGCCAATTTATATCCAACCAAAGAGAACATAGGCCTCTTTATCAAACGTCAGGCTGGCTATCGGAAGCGAAGCCCACCATATTTAGCATCTCTATTTGCAGAACGGGCAAATGGGATAATTGCACGGCTTGCATCCGAGGCATAGCCCACCATGCCCCAGCGCCACCGTATCCGCCCGGGTGATATTTTCGCCGGCCAGCATGCGCGGCAACAGCGCTTCTACAAAAGTAGCCTTGTTCCAGATGGCACAAGCAGGCGCACCCAGTATTGGAATGCCATCCAGGTCGCCCACCAAACACATCGTGCCAGGCATAACAGGGACTCCGTAGGAAATGATTCTGGCACCGCTCTGCTCCACACCCTCGACGGTTACGTCATCCGGATCAACCGAAAAGCCGCCGCATGCGAAAATCATCTCCGCCCCTCGTGCCTTCATATCCAGCACAGCATCGGCAATCATCTTCTCATCGTCCGGCACAATAGCGCTGTGTATGATATGCGCACCCAGCGCTTCTACCTTGGCGCGGATAGCATCAGTAAACTTATCTTCAATCAACCCCTTGTACACCTCGCTGCCGGTGACCACTACGCCAACCTTCTTGAGGATGAATGGCAAGATTTCAAGCACTTTGCCCTTGCGCCGGCATAGATCTTCAACCCTGACTAATTCACCCTCCGCTATATACAGAGGCACAATCTTGGTGCCAGCCAACAGCGTACCGGGTTGACAAACCGTATTATTATGCCTTGTGGACAGCGCAATGCCATCGATGGAATTGATTTCGTTAAGTAAGGGAACATTGACCTTAAAAAGACCGCTGATTGTGGAGATAAGGTCTATGCGCCCTTCTTTGACGCCCGATTGACTGAACTCAGGCCCGGTAAAAGCCGCCGCCAGCCTTCTTGCCGCATCTTCCTCATGCACATCGGTGCCCGTGTCCTCGATAACATAGATATGCTCTTTGCCTATCTTGAGGAATTCAGGGATATCATCCCCTTTGATAACATGCCCTCGGCGGAAAGCAACTTCCTTGCACTTACCCGGAACGACGCGTGTCATATCGTGCCCAAGCGTCATACCAACCGCTTGTTCTACTCGTATTTTCTGAAACATATTAAAATCTCCACCTGCGAAATTCTAAACTTATTTGGAAGCAGGCAGTTATACATCCGGCATCGACGAGGTCAATATGATGCTTCTCGTATTAATTCTGCCTGTTTACCGGTCCGAGTGTTCATAGGTCAGTCTTTGCTGTAATAGGTCATCAGGGCTTGCGTGCCGGCATCCAGGCTATGTTGCATGGCACGTATATCAAGTACCCCTCGCATTGGAGCCCCATCGGTGATGGCACCTTTTACTAGATGTGTCATCTCTGCCACAGGGAACTTCACTTTGCTCCAATCTATGCATGGATGCCCGCAGATCTCGCTTGCCCTGGCCAATAAAAGGCTGCTTACGTGTGTAAGATGCGAATGTTTTGCCAGGTCACAGGCGAACTGCTGTTCAAAATGCAGGTAGTCGTCCATGCCTTGTTTTTGATCCCCAGCGAAAATACTAGCAATAAGATTGACGTTAACTGCCGGGGGAATCGTGGCGGTCATATCTTCAGGAGGGTTTTCCCTGACCCATCGGTAAAGCTGGCTCAGCATGATGAGCGAAAACAGCTGGGTGAGTTGTCTCGCCGCAGAATCGCTGCCTTCTCCCCAGTACGTCCGGACACCATCGCAAGTGGAAATCACCGACTCGGCGACAACGCTTCCTGCCATGGATAGCGATTTCAAAAAACGGCGTTCGTCAACATTCTCCGAAAGCTTATCGATTTTCGCACAGGCTTTCTGCCAGACGTTTTCAAAAAGTTGTCCATTAAGCATTTCATCACCAGGCGCCATGAAAATCTCCTTTTAATTATTACCGAAGTATACGAAACTAGGCCCCACCGCCGCAGACACAATTCCCGCCGCTTTTTGATCGCAGGTCAAGTCTTGTTGTAATAGGCTAAAATGGCTTCTAATACTCCCCCGGAGATAGTCCTGCCTTTATCTGAAATTGTGTTGCAATACTCTTTATTCCCCCTCGGATCAACATCGCCGGATTTGAAACCTTTGGTAACGGGGGTGCCGTCGCGCAATAACCCTCGTATGATGCCTGGTATTGTAGCCTTAACGGGCTGGCCTTCGACGTAAGCTACAACATCGCCGGCTTTGACCATGTCGCCGATTTTTTTCTCTGCCCTGAATATGCCTTCACAGGGCGAGCGCATTACCCGCTCGGTAGTATACCCGCCGATGTTGCCGGGGTTTCCCGTATCTGCTTCAGCTATGCCTTCACGCAGCACTCGCCCCAGATTATGGCCGCGGTTGGTTTCAATAACGACATGCGAGTCTTTCCCTGCTTCGAAACCGATGCCCAGTCCAATGACCAATCCAGCATCCGTAATACGCGTGCCTAAGTTTTTTTTGGCAATCATCGCATCAATTTCTATATCAGGTTTCAATTCAGTGAGAATATTGTTTTCCGGATCCACAATAATTGCGAGATCGCCCGCTTCCCAGGCAATCCTGGCTTCATACGCCGAAGTAACCAGCCTGGCAGTTTTACCTTCAACCGTTTTTTTCCCTTCGTATACCGCCTCACAGAAAGCGACGTTACGCCTCACCGCTTGGGGTTGGCCAACTTCAGTCAGAATAACGTTAAAATGGCCTTCCGCCATACGGCAAGCCACGGCGCTTGCCAACTCGCCCCCTCCCCGTATCAGTACTGTCAGGTTTTTGACGGTCATTTCGCTCTCCTATCTATTTCGATAAAAAAACTAACGATTATGTTAAGTTGGTATTTTATGGGTCAGTTGTGATAGAGGTATAACCATGTTTGTTCACCCCCAGGCGTGGATGTGTTCTAACAATGTCAAATTCTCACACCAGCCATATTATTGCCCTATATGGGTAGCGTGAAATGCGATCCAGCCGAGTTCAATAAACAGTGTTCGCCAAACGCCCGTTTCAATCGCTCCGAGGCCGGCAATCCGGTGCAATGGGAGACAATAATTCGCTGAACGCCTATTTCCTTTAGCCCGTTAATTGTGCTTTCAATTCGTTCTTCAGCAGCTCGACCGAGGTGCATGCCTCCGATAACCATCGCAACTTGTTGAATCCCGGTCAATCTGCGGGCATGGAGCAGCGTGTTAACCACACCGCGGTGGGCACAACCAAGGACAACTACGAGACCTTCACACGTATCAATCATTAAAGACGTATCATCAAATATTTTATCTTGTTCAAAAAACCCATCGTTTTTGACAAGGAGGTTCTCATCAACATCTTCATAAGTTGTCATCAGGGGAATCGTCCCGCTGGTGAAAATACCTGAGGCTATTCCAAACGATTCTCTGTCCAATATGAAGCTTGCGCCGCATTTTTCAAGCTCTGACCTCGAATATGGCAAGCCGATCGAGCGGCAGTTTTCTTCACCGGGGCGATGCACGTACCTGGGTTTAAATATATCAGGATGGGCGATGATTGTTGTCGGCCCGGCATCCCTGAGCACATCGAGCAGCCCCCCTGTGTGGTCAGCATGCCCGTGGCTTAACACTATGGCATCCAGTCGTTTAAGCTCGATATTGAGCAGTTTGGCGTTCTTGGCCACAATATCACTGGCACCCGTGTCGAATAGAATACGTTTCCCATCTGCTTCGATAAGCAGGCTGAGACCCCACTCGGCGTGAAAACCTTCGCCGGCGATATTATCGCTTAAAGTTGTAATCCGAAGCTGAGAAACCATCATTTTGTCAATCTGAACGCGGATGTAAATAATCAGCCAGGGCGAGTTGCAGTGTCCCGACCGCCAGCGAGGCGCAGTGCTCATGGTCTACAGGCAATCCGCCCAGGGCCTGAGAAATGTTCTCAGGAACAATGCCGCGAACCTCTTCTACTGTTTTACCCCTGGCAATTTCAGTCGCCATGCTTCCGCTGGCTATGCTTGGGCCACAGCCATCTGTATGGAAAGTGACATCTTTTACAATATTCTGCTCAATCAAAATCCACATGCTCATCATGTCCCCGCAGTAGCCGTCATTGATAGCAAAACCATTGTAGGCTTCAGGGAGTTTCATATTGCGCGGGTTACGGGCATGATCTATGAGTATGGCAGAGTACTTGAACCCCTCGGCATTAACAGCACTGCCAGGCAGGGAAGCATCAGTCATGATTTTCTCTCCATATTACGTTATTTTTCCAAAAGATCTGCAACCAAAGCGAGTTTCTTTACGGCATCAAGTTGACAATCCTCGATATGGCCCGAATCGCAGAGCGCGGCCAGGTTAGGATCGATGGGGATCTGTGCCAGTAACGGGGCGCCTGCATCCCGGGCAAGCTCCGCTCCGCGGCTTGGGCCAAAGACTGCAATCTTGCGGTCGATATCGCCCAGATAGAGGTAACTCATATTCTCAACTACTCCGAGGATGCGGCTGTGAGCTTGCTGAGCCATGCTTATCGCCTTCCTGACAATCATGGAAGCCAGTTCCTGGGGTGTGGAAACTATCACAATACCATTGAGCGGAAGAGATTGAATCACAGTGAGAGGCGCATCGGCCGTACCGGGCGGCAGATCTACTATGAGGTAATCCAGTTTACCCCAGAATACCTCTTCCCAGAATTGTTTGATAGCCTTGCCGATAAGCGGACCGCGCCAAATGACCGCGTCGCCCTCGTTACCCAGCAAGAGGTTGACGGACATCACTGCGATACCTGAAGCCGACAGCACAGGGAAAAGCCCTTCCGCACAGGCTGAGGGTTTTTGGGTTAGACCAAACATCCTGGGGATGCTGGGACCGGTGATGTCGGCATCCAGTATGCCAACGCTATAGCCTTTTCGCTTCAAACCGATCGCTATCAATCCGCTCACCAGGGACTTCCCCACTCCGCCTTTGCCGCTCATCACGGCAACGACGTGACTGATTTCATTGAGTTCGGATGGCCTCCCCGGGACGAAAGTCAACTCAACCTTGTCTATCCCGGGCAGTTTTTTAAGTTCTTTAACGATCCGGGTTTTCAAAGCGTGTTGCTCGGGTTCGTTCATGGCAACAGCAGCCATTTGAAGTTCGACCCCGCTGTCGCTAAGCCGCACTGCACGAATCAGATTCAGGCTGCTCACGCAGCGTCCAAACGCGGGCAGGACAATGGCTCCCAATGCCCGGCGCACTTCCCCTTCGCTTGACATGCTGCGCTCTGCTCAGGGATTAATGACAACTACCGTGTTGTTCTGCATGGTGCTCGCCCGCGTGGTCGCAAATTTCGTCTGGGTGTCCGCAGACGTTCTGTCCAATGACAAGCGTATGATTTATGTTGGCCAGCACTGCTTTTTCAGGGTCCATTTCGGCGACCCCCAGTACTACGTCTATCCCCTTGCTTTCGAAAGCCATCCTCGGCCCCATTCCCATGCCACCTGCCAAGACTGTTTTCACACCGAGTTCCGAAAGCAATTGAGGCAGGCTCCCGCAGTTGTGAGCTATGGTGGACACCGTCTTCTTGCCGGATATTTCCCCGTTTTTGTCGGTATCGATGATCATGAATTCGGTCGACTGCCCGAAGTGTTGTGATAATTTACCGTTGCTGGTAGGAATGGCGTATTTCATGTTCTCTCTCCTTCTGGATATATTATTTTACTAACGGCCGCTATTCAGCCGGTTAATACTTGAATTTATTGGATGGAAATAAATTTATATCCACAATCTGCATTATGACCCATTATTTTCTGCCGTATCTCGGAGGGGGACATCGGATGGTTGGTCGAGTGCTTCGGTTTTGGCGCAAAAGGGGCATTTAGCACTCTGTTTGCGGGGAGCATCGATTTGCGGGAGATGTTTCTCCAGGCAACCAGGGCTTGTGCTGATTATCTGGAAGCTGCCCCCCTCTATCCGTATTGCCTTGCCGTTCAGGAGCGCATCAGCTACTTTTGTCCTTGCCGAGGATAGAACCCGCTGGAATGTGGAACGGGAGATTTCCATACTGGCGGCGCCTTCAACCTGCTCCAACCCCTCGAGGTCTTTCAACCTAAGCGCTTCGGCTTCTTCAATGGAAAGGTGGATTTCAGTTAAAAAATGCAGAGGTATCCCCGCTGGCTTAAAATAAGTGACATCGGGTAATGCAGACACCATGCGGCATTTCTTAGATTTAACCATATATTAGCCTTGACTAATGAACATATGCTCATTATAATAAGCTGAATCAGGTCCAATGTCAACCTTTGGTTCCCTGAAAATAACGATGGAGGAATTTAAACCATGAAGCTGCTTATTATTCTGAATGGGAATCCCTACGACGGTTCGGATGTAACCCGGAATGCTCTTCGACTTGCTGACTTCACCCTCAAAGCATTAGATAACGTGTCTCTCTTCTTGATGAATGATGCGGTGGACCTGGCAAGGGAAGGCGTCTTACCAGGAGCGTATGATACCAATCTTGGAGGTATGCTGGCTGAGTTGATAGCTAAAGGTGTCCCGGTCAAAGTGTGCGGCACGTGTCTGACTCGTTGCGGAACGGCCAGAAATCTGCCGCTGATGCGTGGAGCTATCCAGGCCAAAATGCCTGAATTAGTAGTCTGGCTTCAAGAAGCGGATAAAGTTATCTCGTTCTAATCTATGCCGACGGAGTCCATTACAAACTTTTCAATAACCTCGGGTGATTAGAATATGGTTGTTAGACTTATCAGATGCTTGCCCGATCCCGTATTGCGCAAAAAAGCAAGGCGGATTGCGGTGGTTGACAAATCGGTCCTTAACCTCATTGAGGATATGATAGACACATTGAAAGATAGAAATGGTGTTGGTCTGGCAGCTCCGCAGATTGGGGTAACTCTACGGGTAATAGTCCTGTCCATGCCTGATGAAGTGCCATTTGCCGTGATCAATCCAGCCATTGTGAAGCGCATCGGTGAGCGAGAGTTGGTGGAGGGTTGTCTCAGCATACCCGGTTACCAGGGTAGGATAAAACGCGCAGTTTCAGTAACAGTCAAAGGACTGGACATCCAGGGTAAACCGCAGAGAACAAAGGCCACGGGGATGCTTTCCCAGGCATTAGAGCATGAGATTGACCATCTTGATGGCATCCTTTATATCGATCATCTGGAAAGCCCGAATAAGCTTTATAAATTTGACTTCGAACAATCCGAAGCCGCAGTCGATAACCTGTAAAATGGCTTCAGGGATTGATCTATTATTTCAGATTGGCAGCGGGGGCATATCTGGAATAAATAAATTGGATCACATTAGATTATGAGGCTACCGGATGAGACAAAACCAGCGTCGAACGACAGGCCTAGCAAGATGACAGAAAAAGATAGTGCCCACCAAATACCAATTGCAATAATCAGAGTTGGGTGGCTTTCCCTAGGCGTAAATATAGGATTAGTTGCCGTTAAACTCACCCTGTCTTTCGCGACAGGCAGCCTGGCGCTCCGCGCTGACTCTATTCACTCAATGGTTGACGTTTTTGTCTCCATCGCTCTGATTGTTGGTCTCTTTATTTCCGGCCGCAGGTATTGTGATGCCAGCTTGACGATATCTGCTCGAAGCCGCTCCCCTAATACACCGGGTTCGTTGTAGTCCGCCGCTCCGTGGTAGAGAAACTCCATCGCGAACATCGTTTTACCGGTGCCCGCCGCTCCGCACAGGAGGGTCGGCCTGCCTTTGGGCAAGCCGCCTTGAGTGACATCGTCCAGCCCATAAATACCGGTGGGGGATTTTGGCAGAGCGGTGGAATTGGCAGAGGTTTTGGCTTTAGGCATAAATCACACCTCCAGTTAAACGGCAAGCATAAGTTAACCGCATAAGAATATAGCACGTGCCCAGAGCAAGGACCATAGACTTTTGCGGATAAATTGGAAAGTTCACACCAACTGATACGCCAGTCGGGGATCCTATTGAACTGCGATGTGATTCCCTATATAATTGCCCAATTCCATCCCGGCTCGCCTTGAAAGAGCGGAAATTCTCCGGTTTTATGAGAGGTGCATCATGGCAGCTATGCGGACAAGGCCTAAATCACTCGCAGGACGCGTCAAGTGGCTTTTCACCATGGACGGACTCCCCGCATTAATCTCCCTGATCCTGGGTATCGTCATCGGGTATTTCCTCAACGGTATCGTGGGGCTTGTGGTGGGAACTCTTACCGGCCTGGCCGTGTTGAAACTTTTCAAGCGCCTGCCTTTACGTTTTTCGCCCTGGCAGGCGGTGGTGATCGATTGGTCACCTGTACTGGCGAAGCTGTGTTTTTCACTGGCGTTTCTTTTACCGTTCGCCGACTACATGATGCTGCCGGACAACATCCATAACCCCAATACCCTGCCCAAATACCTCAGCATCATCTTCGTGATACCCAAGAACCTCTTTCTGAAACCGACAGGGGATATATTCCCGGGTTTCGTTTTCATCGTCATAATCGCCGTGGTCCTCATGTACTGGGGCAGCCTGAACCTCGGCAAGGTGAAGGGCCTGATCCTGGCATTGCTGGGCCTGCTGCTTTACACGATGTCCCCGACGATCACATCGACGATCAACGGCGACGCGCGCCTGCGCATCATCGGCGCATTTTTCGGGATCGGCTACTATTTCGCATGGATAGCCATACTGCTGATTCTCGCTTCCAAAATACTGAAGCGCTTCCTTAAGGTCAGGCACGCCCCCGCAAAAATGGCCGGCGTGCTGAACCTTTTACCTCCCGTGGTAGCCCTGGGCGCATTGAGCCACTTCATGCACGGCCCGTCCGGGCATTCTTCCTTGTTCGCGATGTTCGATTTTGAAAGCGAGCATCATATGTGGGCGTCTTTTATATCTGCCGGCGTTTCCGGCTTCAGCTCATCCGCCATCGTGGACGGGGCCGATGAAGGGGATGATTCCGGCGATTCAGATGATTCGTCCGATTCTGAAGATTCGGCCCCTCCCTACCAGGCGCCTGAAGACTATGGCCCGTCGATCTCCACCAATCCCAATGACCCGCCGGGAACCACCGTCCAGGAGCATCCCGACGGCAGCATCACGAAGGTAAGGCCCGACGGCACTACTTCAACTCTCTTCCCTGATGGAACAGGCGTGGCGACACTCCCGGACGGCACCAAAGGCGTCCTGAGCAATGACGGGGCCGCGGTTTTCACGCTCCCCGACGGAACCAAGCAAACACAGTATACCGACGGAACTGTTTACGTAGAAGGCACCGATGGGGAAAAGTACGTCGAGTACCCCGACGGCACCAAGAAGGATTGGACCCCCGATGGGACCCTAACCGTCGAAAAGCCCAATGGTGATTATGAAATCACCACCGCAGACGGCAAAACCGGCGGCGTCAAGCAAAACGAAGACGGCAGTACAGATGTTACCTCTCCTTTCGGCGGCACTCTTCATTGCCCGAAAGAAGGCAATCCCGAAGGCACCCTCACCACCAAAGATGGAGACGTCATCTCTATGAATGGGGACGGCACGGGAAGCGTGACTTCCTCCAATGGCAAGCTGGATATAGACAAAGACGGGAATGTGTCCGGAACCTACGATGACGGTAAGGGCACCACGGCGACCTGGGGGAAAGACGGCTCCGAAGAGATCCATACTGCGGATGGCGACAATATCATCTCCAATCAAGACGGCATAAAAGCCAATTTCCATGACGGTTCGTACATCAACGGCGATGCCGACGGCAATATCACAAGTGCCCACGTCAATACCCCCGAGGGTACCATCGACGTCAACACGGACGGGCAGGGTGTCACCCACATCAAAGACGACAAGGGCAACTGGGTCGATGTAAAGGACGGCGCCGCCAGCGGCGCACATATCAAAGACGAGCAGGGCACCGTTGACATCAATACCGACGATAAGGGCGGGGTACACGTAAAAGACGACAAGGGCAACACGATGGACGTCAACAAGGACGGCTCCGGCCAAACCAAAGACGCCGACGGAAACGTTGCCGAACAGGATAAGGACGGAAACGCGTCTTTAACTACTAAAGACGGCGTCAAGTGGGTTGCGCCGAAAGACGGCTCCGGTTTCATCACCGACAAGAAAGGCAACAGGATCGACATGGGCAAAGACGGGTCGCTGGACGTTAAAGACTCCAGCGGGAAAGTAACACACTATACCGCCGACGATGTTGGGCAGATGACGGCACAGGCAGTCAAAGACAACCCGGGAGTCGTCAACCCCTTCGACATTTTTAAGGGAGGTAAAAACAATGGGAAATAGCTCGGACCAGGAAATCATCAAGCTACTCCTGCAAACGAAACACATCAGAGAGAAGCTGTATAACCTTCACGGTAAAACGATAAAAAGAGCTGCCGCGATGGATAGCACGGCCAAAGCGAAATTAACACAAGTGCATGAAACGGCCAGACTTGGTAACCTGCTGGAACAAAGCGCCAGGCTACATCCCAGAAACACTGCGGGGGCAAGAGGAATATTATCATCGGTGATGCAAACAAGGGCGGCGCAAGCCACAACGTGCCCAAAATGCGGGGCCAAAATAGTAGAGGGTAACGCCTTCTGCGCAGCTTGCGGGGGCAAATTAAAAACTTAGCCAGTGCGATTGATTATCAGCATTTAAGAATTAAACCCGCTTCCTCATGGAAAAGTGTCAGAAACAATCGTGAACTACGTTCTATATGGTTTGATGAATAACAAATAAGCCATAAAAAGGGGTGGCGCCTATGCCTGACCAAGCTATAAGTATAGAGAAACTCACTTTCAATTATGGCCGTCTCAAGGTAATTAACGACATCTCCCTGGAAATTCCCAAGGGAAGCAGTTTCGGATTATTAGGTCCCAACGGCGCAGGCAAAACCACTCTGATCAGGCTCCTGACAGGGTTATTGAAACCCTCCAGCGGCAGCATTTCATGCTCGGGTAATCCTCCTTCGCCAGCCAACGCCAAAAACATCGGTTATATGCCCCAGATGCCATCACTGTACTCAGAACTGACAGTTAAACAAAATATTGATTTCTTTGCACGCATCTATGGCATGAGGGAAAAACACCAGCGATTTCAGAGAGTTGATGAAGTTATCAAACTGGTTGAACTATGGGCCAAACGCAACATCTCAATAACCCAGTTAAGCGGCGGCATGAAACAGCGGGCCAGCCTGGCCTGCGCCATTGTGCATCAGCCTCCTTTATTGTTTCTGGATGAACCAACCGTTGGTCTTGACCCGGAACTCAGGGCCCATTTCTGGGAATATTTCGCACGCCTCACCAGCGCGGGTGCTACTTTAATCATATCCAGCCACACCATGGATGATGCCGCACACTGCGAAAAACTGGCTTTCATGCGTGAGGGGAAGATAATTGCTATGGGGTCACCATCCGAACTCAAAGCATCAACCGGAAAACCGGATGCTAATCTGGAAGATGCATTTCTCTATTTTGTGAGACTCGGGGAGGTGACGGCCAATGTATAACATGTTGACGATCGCCCAAAGGACGATTACACAACTGCTGCGCGATCCACGAACCCTGGCCCTGATATTGATCGTTCCACTGGTGATTTCCAGCCTGATAGGCTATTCTATGCCTTCCAAGGACCTGCTGAATTCCACGTTACCAGCCATCCTGGCGATGTTGGTTCTGTTTTTTGGGTTTCTTCTCAGCGGCATCGCCTTTCTAAGAGAACGTTCTCAAGGGACCCGCGAACGGTTAATGGCTTCACCGGTATCCAGGCAAGACATCCTTATAGGTTATCTTCTTGGTTTCCTGCTTTTTACCATGATTCAAACCCTGATACTCTTTTTCTTTTCCATATGGGTGCTCAAAGCCGATTTCACCGGCAGCCTGTGGCAGATTATCGTCTTCCAGATCTTGATAGGCATACTGGCAGTTTGCCTGGGAATCTTCATTTCTGCCTTTGCCGGAAATGAATTCCAGATGATACAGTTCATACCTCTTATAATCGTGCCTCAGATATTTGTTTGCGGATTATTGTTCCCGGTGGACCAGATGCCGATTTTCCTGCAGTGGGTATCCAGATTTCTGCCCCTGACTTATGGTGTGGATGGCCTCCGGGCTATGATGTTGCAGGGAAAAAGTCTGACCAATATAGGCAAAGATATCGGAGTCTTGGGCGCTTATGCTGTCGGCTTGATGCTCCTGGCAGGGATCAGCTTAAGACGAGGCCATGGTGCTTAGAGTTGAACAAAATACAATAACAGGAAGAATGGATTCATTGGGAATAAACAAGATGAAAACCGTTGGACTAATCGGCGGTATGAGCTGGGAAAGCACAGTGACTTATTATCAAGTCATAAACGATACAGTAAATAAAAGGCTGGGGGGCTTTCATTCTGCAAAGATAATACTTTGTAGTGTTGATTTTGCAGAGATTCAAGAATGCCAGGCCATTGGTGATTGGGATAAGAGCGCAGATATTTTGGCGGATGCTGCACAACAACTGGAAAAAGCCGGCGCTGATTTTATTTTGATTTGCACAAATACTATGCATAAAGTCGCTCCACAAATTCAACAGCGAATCAACGTTCCAATTATGCATATTGCAGATTCAACGGCAGATGAATTGGTGAAGAACAATATTAAAAAAGTAGCGCTCCTTGGCACAAAGTACACGATGACGCAGGACTTTTATAAAGAGAGGCTCGTAGCCAGAGGAATTTCAGTTATCATTCCGGATGCAGAAAGTGTTGAGTTTATAAATCACGTTATTTACGATGAACTCTGTCTTGGAATTATATCAGACGAATCTCGAAAGCAGTTCGTACATATCATCGAAACATTGAAGGCATGCGGTGCGGAAGGCGTTATTCTTGGTTGTACCGAAATTGGTTTATTGATTCATCAAGCGAATGTCTCATTGCCCGTGTTTGATACTACGCGAATTCACGCACTATTGGCCGCTGCAAAACTGATTAGTTGAACCGGTGTTTTCATAAATACCACAGAAGGACGGAGCTATCCCCGTCCTTCCGTGTGCAAAAGATCAGTTTTTAAGTCTTCTGATTTTGGCCTGTCACATCTCTCTTATGGAATAAGTAGTAACCCAGTGCGATGAAAACCAGTGAATAAACTCCCAGCGTAATGAAAGCGTGGACCACGCCGGGATTCACGTTGGTCTCGCCACCGGACATACCGAAACCCTGCGGCAGTTTGTTAGGGGCAGTGATGGCCGTATAAAACCATGACCCTCCAGTATCAGTAACGTGAACCTGCTATATCTTAACAAAACCTGCGCTTTACCTCAGACTGGTCATTGAGTTATATCCAGGTGAGGTGTATCCGTTGGCTGAACCTTCGAATACAGATGTAAATCAAAGGCCCGGTTCAAAAACCGTGCGCAAGGTATTTTTAACTTCAGGCGCGGGGATATTAGTCCTGGGTGGCATCTTGCTTACCAGACTCCAAGGTTACCTGTTGTTTCACGGCGTCGCGGAAGTATTCAGCATCGTAATCGCCTGTGCCGTTTTCATCTATGCGTGGAATGCCCGCAAACTTCTGCACAACAGTTATCTTATGGTAATCGGTATTTCGTTTGTATGCTACAGCCTAATCGCGCTGGTTCACACTTTGTCATTCAAGGGCATGGGCGTATTCCCGGCCAATTCCGCCAACCTGCCGACACAGCTTTGGATAGCCGGGCGTTATCTGCTGGCTGTCAGCTTCCTGGCAGCCCCCTCTGTTGCAGGAAAATCTGTCAAGCCCTGGGCCATCTTTGCAGTATATTCCATCGTTACTTCGCTGGTGTTTTTGTCGATTTTTCACTGGCACATATTCCCTGCCTGTTATGTCGATGGAAAAGGTTTGACGCAGTTCAAGATCTACAGCGAGTATATTATCTCGGCTGTTTTCCTTCTCTCTATCCTGGCCTTGTTCAGGAAACGCACCATTTTTGAAACAAGCATATTCTGGCTGATAGTGACTGCCATATTCGTTACCATATCTTCCGAAATAGCTTTCACCCGTTATGTCGGGGTTTACAGTTCTGCGAATCTGATTGGGCACCTGTTGAATATCGTGGCCTTTTATCTGTTTTACGAAGCCATATTGGTCACCGGTTTCCAGACGCCCATCGATACGCTCTTCAAAGACAAGAATCAAGCTATCGAAAAACTGAATGAGAGCAACGATTGGTTGCGTCAGAGTAATGCAAAACTTGATCTTGCATTGCATTCTGCCCACATGGGTGTGTGGCAATGGGATATTGTTACCGGAAAGCGCACTTTCGATGTCCATACCTGTGCTATGTTGGGACTGGATCCTGCGAAATTCAGCGGTGAAGCTGCTGAATTTTTTGCGGTAATTCATCCGGATGATCGTCAAAATATCAAAGCTGCTCTGGAACGCGCCATCAAAGAGGGAGTGATGTACGAGTCTGACTATCGCGCGGTCTGGCCCGACGGCAGCATACATTATATATCTTCCCGCGGACGCCCAGTGCGTGACAAAGAGGGGGTTCCTCGAAGCATTAGTGGCATCGCCTGGGACATCACCGGCAGCAAGCATACCGAAGAAATGTTACGGGATAGCCAAGAACGCTTTCGCTACGTTTTGGAAAACGTTCTGGATGCTGTCTGGTCTGCCAATCTATCGGGGCGATACGAGTTTTTGAGCCCGCGTATGGCGGATATCTACGGTCTACCGATAACGGAGATGACAAATAATTCGAACTTCTGGCTCGAGGCCGTCTACCCGGAGGATAAAGCTTTAGTTTCCCCTTCCGCCAAGGCTCTTTTTAGGGATGGTCGCGTTGAAATTGAATATCGCATCATTCTTCCGGGCGGTACGGTAAAATGGATCCTTGATCGTAAAACTCTTGTTCGAAACACACGCGGAGAACCATCGGGAATGGCTGGCATTGTATCGGACATCACCAAACGCAAGCAGGCCGAAGATATACTGCGAACGAGCCAGGAACGCTTTCAAGAGGTGCTGGATAATTCGCAGGATGCGGCTTATAAACGCAGCCTGACGAGCAACTCTTATGAATATTTAAGCCCTGTTTTCGCCAAAATCACCGGCTTTACGCCGAACGAGATGAATGTTCTGCCGGTTGAATCGGTAGTGGAGTTAATGCACCCTGATGACCGGGCGAATGTCGAAAGCTCACTCGGCCATGCCATTGCCAATGCCCATGGCACAGCATACACAACCGAGTATCGTTTCAAGCGCAAAGACGGGCAATACTGCTGGCTTCAGGATAGCTTTACTGTTATGGGAGATGCGAATGGAAAGCCCTTGGCGCTTATCGGGAGCGTAAGCGACATCACAGTGCGCAAGCAGTCCGAGGAGAAAATCAAGGCTTCGTTGGCCGAAAAGGAAGTGCTCCTCAAGGAAATCCACCACCGCGTCAAGAACAACATGCAGGTCATCTCGAGTTTGCTACGTATGCAGTCCGGTTTCCTCAAGGACGCAGACGATAAACGCATGTTCCAGGAAAGCCAGGAACGCATCCAGTCCATGTCTCTCGTTTATAACAAGCTCTACCAGTCTGAAAACCTTGCCAGCATCAGCTTCGGAGGATACGTCGATGACCTGGTGGGCAACCTGATAAAGTCCCATAATTCCAGGGATGTGCCTCCCCGTGTGCTTATAGATATTGATGGTATCGAGCTTTCTCTGGACTTCGCCATACCCTGCGGTCTCATCATCAACGAGGTTGTCACCAACGCTCTGAAATACGCTTTCCCGCAGGGACAGGTGGGCCAGATCCACATCATCATCCGTCAGAAAGAAGACCGCATCGAGATGTCTCTTGGGGATGACGGCATAGGTCTGCCCGAGGGTTTAACCATCGGCAGTACCAAATCGCTGGGTATGGTGCTCATTCAGACCCTTGCCGTGCATCAGTTGGGCGGGACACTTGAATTAAAGCGGGAGAAAGGCACGGAGTACTGCATCAATTTCCCGCTGGTATTTGAGGGGTAGGACATTGTCCAAACTTCCGAATCAAACGCATTCGGTCAGGAAGAGGGGATTCCTTCAAAGCTGACCGTGAGTGCTGCGAGCTATCTTCCAATAAAATTGACAGACATGTAACGGCAGATATTCTGATGCTTTATTCCAGGTTATAGTCACGAAGCTTTTGTGATGTTATACTCTGATTGTTTAGTGGTACCAGATCTGGAAGAAGCATTGAAAAGTAATGAAATTTAGCGAATTGGTTCGGCTTCTCGAACGTAATGGATTTGAGATCGTTAAAGAGAAAGGCTCGATTCGTTACTACGGGAAAAGCGATTGTGATAAGCTGGTTCGTATAGATTATCATGGTTCTAAAAAAATACCGACCGGGACTTCGAACGCGATATTGAAGGCTGCAGGCTTGAAACGTGAAGGTGGAGAGAAAGCGAATGATTGATATAAAATATTCCCTGATAGTTGAAGCCACTGAAGATCCTTCATTCTTTTCTTTCTATTCGCCGGATCTAGAAGGATTTACCGGAGTCGGTAGCTCTGTTGAAGATTGCCTCTATAAAGCTAAATGGGGGATGGAAGAACACATCACTCTACTTAAATCACGCAAAATACCGGTACCGACGAGAAGCCCCAATCCAACTGTCACGATAAAAAATACAACCTTCTCAGCGGTCTAGGTCGTTTGCGCCCCGGTTCAGTTTCTGGCAGATGGGGACTGACTGCTGATTTCCTTTCCCACCGCCCTCCCCCTAGTTCTGAAACCTGACCGCTTATTGCCCTCACACATCCCTCTCCTCCCGACAAAACCCCCGGTATGTTCTTCCCACCAGCTGATACTCCACTTTTTATTCATATCAACCTCCAGGATACCGAACAGTCCGAATACTTACCCTGATAGCTATATTATACCAACACCAGTTATACTGTCCTACATTCATCAGGGACAACAGGAGCGGTAAATGAGTAAACGAGTACAAATTTCGGTATTTGGCGCAATCGCAATTGGCACACTTCTGTTGAGCAGCATCAATCTTTCTGCCGTCACATTCACGACTTCGACAGGGCCACCTATCACCAGCCAGCATGGCGCTGCCGGGTTTACGACACCCACCGATACAACGCCCCCGCCGTCATCGACAGTGCCGCCTCCCGCTACAACTACAACCGCTGCTCCCGCTACAACGGCTGCTCCCACTACAACTGCGGTGCCAACCGCTGCGACGGTAACCCAGACCATAACAATACCTGTTACAACCACTGCGACGGTGACACTGACCGTAACTATGCCCGTGACAACCACTGCGATGGCGACACAGACGACAACTATGTCTGTGACGACCACAACCACCGTGATTTCCACATCAACTATTTACACACCGGTGACGGCCGTTGTGACACTGCCCGTAACAAAGGTCATGACCGAAGTTACGACGATCACATCCAAGCCCAATAATGGAACTTCACTGACGCCATTTCTTTCTATAGCAATTATTCTTCTGATATTGGCATTTGCAGTATCAACTCGGCTTATTCTGAAACGCTCGAACAAAAAATAACAGACCTGAACCGTAATGGATCTATGCCGAAACAGACCTTTGACCAGGCGGTGGCGGCAACAATTATCGGATCAAGCCGGAGACGCGGCTAGAATACCACTTATCGACAAACACACAAAGAATCCCAGCTAAACAACACAGCGCCCACTGCTAATGTAGTGGGCGCTGTCTATATGTTTACCCGAAGCCTGATAGTATGAAAAAACATAATTCCTGAAAATCCAAACACGAGATCCGTATCAACTGAATTACCAACGGCAATCCCCTGCAGGTCGGGCTGACGATGTCTATGATTGCCAGTGGCAAATCCGGGTAATAAAACACCCTCGAGTTTCAACCCTTGCGCTTTCGTGCCTTGCAATTTCATCGTAAAAAGGAACGAGTATGCCAAGCGGGTTTTTCTGTCGCAATCCGATAACAGTGACGGGCCCCGCTAAATACATGGCCCCGTGGGCGACAAGCCCGTAAAGGCTAACCTGACGTGTAAGGTGGATGGGGAACGGGATTGCCGCGCTACGCTCGCAATGACAACGACGATGAGGACCGGGATTGTCGGGTCAAGTCCGACAATGACAACGACGATAAGGGACGGGATTGCCGGGCCAAGTCCGACAATGACAACGACGATGGGGAACGGGATTGCCGCGCTACGCCCGCAATGACAACGGTGGAGATCAGTTCATGTTTTCAGTTTCAACAGCGGCGCCAAGCAGGACCTCCTCCAGGCAATTCCAAAGGATGGCGTCATTAAACGGCTTTTGGATGTACCCGCAGGGTTTGGTACCTGCGGCCTACCGTACTCCAGCCAGCCAAAACGGCACCTGGCTAAAAGTAGCAAAATCGGATGCTGTATGATGTTAATTGAATGGGATGGTTATGACGATAAAATTAAAAACTGCTTTCCTGGCGATTCTTTGCATCGTAATATCTATGGGCGCATGCAGAGCCACAACCAACACGGGCCCAAATACGCCTTCGACAACTGCACCCGCGTATATTTCTAAACTGGGAAGCATTGAAAAAAACTTGTCCTATAGCAATACGGACTTTATCAACCTCAAGTTGGATATATATTATCCACAGACAGCCCCGGGGCCCATGCCAGTTGTGATATACCTTCACGGAGGCGCCTGGATCGGAGGCGACAAGTCGGATGCGGCCGCCTCTCCTGAAATAGCCGAAATGGTCAAAAGAGGTTTTCTCGTTGCAGCCGTTAACTACGGTCTGGCGCCGCAATATACGATAACAGGCCAGGTAGAAAACGCTAAATGCGCGGTGCGTTTTCTGCGGGCCAACTCTGCATATTTTGGCATCAACCCGGACAAAATAGGCGCCTTCGGTGACAGCGCCGGCGGGCACCTGGCCTCCTTGCTTGGGACTTCCGATAAAAGTGCAGGGATGGATGTTGCAGGCGGTTTTCTGGGCCAATCCAGCCGCGTTCAGTGTGTGGTGGACTTCTATGGCCCAACGGACCTGAGAGCCCTGTTCAACGGATACCCGGCCATCGTCCTTCAAGAGTTGGTCGGCGTTTCTGACCCCAAATCAGGGATCCTGGACAAAATCAACCCCTTGAATTATGTTTCCACCGATGATCCGCCTTTCCTGATCCTGCATGGAGACAAGGACACCGTAGTGCCACTAAGCCAATCGCAGTTGCTCTATCAAAGCCTGATAGCGGCCGGTGTCCCGGCAACCCTGGTGGTGGTGAAAAACGGAGATCATGGTTTTGGGCCGGTAGGGGGCCCGATATCGCCTACCCGGACAGAAATAACCGCAAACGCAGCTGATTTTTTTGAAAGCCACCTCCAATAAAGGTATGCGTACGTTCAGAGTAACCAGGTTGAAAGGAAACGTTATGACAACCGGATCCCAAATATCATTATGGCGGGACATTAAATGACGGTCAGAATCGTAACCGACAGCACTTCAGACATACCATCGTCTTTGATCGGGGAACTGGGCATCAAGGTGGTCCCGGTCATCGTACGTTTTGGCAAACAGGAATTCCGGTCCGGGATCGACCTGACCCCGCAGGAGTTTTACACAAGGCTGGCGTCAGAGATACATCCGCATACTTCACAGCCCGCACCCGAGGATTTTGCAAAGGTATTCCGGGAACCAGGCCCCGATTGCGAAGGTATAATCTGCGTCAACATATCTGCCAAATTGTCGGGCGCAGTCAATTCGGCCAACCAGGGGAAAATACTGGCAGAAGGCAAATGCCCAATCGAGGTCGTCGACTCCCGTTTTAACTCCATCGGTTTGGGGATCATCGTTATCAAGGCAGCGAAACTGGCCAGAAGCGGAGCCAGCCTGCCGCAAATAGTCGACGCGGTCAAGTCGGATATCGAAAAGATAAGGATGCTGGGCATCTTCGACACCATGAAATACCTGGTCCGGGGCGGAAGGGTGAGCCTTATCAGGGCGAGCGCGGCCCGAATCTTAAATGTTAAACCTATGCTCACGTTCCGTGACGGCGAGGTGGCCCAGGCAGGGCTGGTGCGTTCCTACGACAAGGGGATCAGCAAGATAGTCGACTTCGTCAGAAATCAGGGGAAAATCCTGGACCTGGCCATAGCCCATAGCATGGTGCCGGAAAGGGCAGCAGAATTGAAATCCAGGCTGGGAGAATTGTTTCCGGCGGATAACATCCTTGTCACCGAACTCGGGCCTGCACTGGGCGTACACGGCGGCCCGGGCGTGCTCCTGGTGGCTTTGCGCAAGGATTAACCGGGATATAAGGAGGTAACCCAATGTCCATCGAAAGCCCGAAATACAAAGTAGTCGAGCGCGATAACAAATTCGAGATCCGGGATTATTCAAAATATATCGCGGCAGAAGTCGATGTGGAGGCCGGATACAACGACGCTCTGAATACGGGATTCGGGATACTGGCAGGTTACATCTTCGGGGGCAACAGCGCCAGGGCCAGCATCGCCATGACTGCTCCGGTAACAGAAAAATCGGAGAAAATCCCGATGACCAAGCCGGTTTCAGCCTATCACAAGCAGGGGCAGGTCTATACAATCAGCTTCAGTATGCCCCGTAAATACTCGCTGGATACCCTGCCGCAACCGAATGACGCAAATATCCGTCTCAGGGAGGTCCCTGCCGCCAGGGTGGCTGCCCTGAGGTTTTCCGGCAGCCTGAACGAGAGACTGGTAACAAAGAAAACCTCTGAATTGACGGAATGGCTGAAACAGAAAAACCTGCATCCCAAGTCAACCGTAGCTTCATGCCAGTATAATCCTCCGTGGATACCCGGCCCTTTCAGAACAAACGAGGTCATGGTCAACATCTGATCTATCATCATTGCAGAAAAGGCGCGGCATATCCAGGCAAGAACAAAGTGATTATGGAATCAGACGTTTGAGGTTCAAAATGAAAGAAGCAACACCCCTGGAAAAACTAATATCATTGCAAGGCAGAACCGCTATAGTTACCGGCGCGGCCGCAGGGATAGGACGGGCTATAGCCACCAGATTTGCCGAGGCAGGCGCGGACCTGGAACTGGTGGATATCAACCTGAAAGGGCTTGAAAACCTGAAGCAGGAATTGTCGAAAATGGGCCGCAGCATCAACCTCTACCAATTCGATATGTCTGTCAGTGAAAACATAACTGCGCTCTGGCAAAAATGGCAAGACGCACCACCTGATATCCTGGTAAACAACGTGGGCATATATCCGCCCCAGGATTTTCTGACGCTGGAACACAGCGTGTGGCAAAAAGTGATGGACACCAACCTGAACTCAACCCAGCACATGTGCCGTTACATGCTCAAATCCAGGGGAAATAAAGGCGGGGTGATAATCAACCTGGGATCCATCGAAGCCATCCTGCCCTTTGCCGATGACCTGGCACATTACGACGTAAGCAAGGCTGGCATCATCGCTTTAACCAGGGCACTGGCCAAGGAATTCGGCAAAAAAGGCTTTAAGATCAATGCCATCCTGCCCGGAGGGATCGATACCCCGGGCACCCAGGCGGTGGCAGCCCGCATACTGACCAAATTTGACGTCGGCCTTATCCCAAGCGGTATAAAATACCTGAGCAGGATACCGTTAGGCAGGCGCGGCCAGGCGGATGAGGTGGCACGCATAGCGCTTTTCCTGGCATGCGACCTATCGTCTTACGTCCAGGGGGCATTGATCCCTGCAGACGGGGGCTTTTTATCCAGTTGAGCGCTGTAAAAGACTTCAGGTTTAAGGAGGGAGCATGAACGCTACAAGGCTGGTCCTGCTGATAATCAATATCATCGGCGGAGCCGCGGTATTGGGAAGCTATATACTGGGCCTAAAGACCCACTCCGGAGGCGCCGATGTGCTCTGGGGGGGTACACCCCAACGCATACGTTCCGCCTACGGTTTCTCGATGATACTGTCCGCCGTCGGATACCTTGCTTTTGCCTATTTCATCATCTTCAGGCTTGACCCCGCCAATACCCTGATAGCGGGAAAAACGGATTATGGCATTTTCCCCCTTCTTTTCGTGTTGATCCTGTCCGCCTCGGCGTTGTGGATGCCCCTGACATATGTTTATATCGGGCATTCCACAGCGGCATTATGGGTCGGAATCCGCATCGTCCTTTTGACAGTGGGGATATCATCCTGCGCCCTGGTCTGGGCGCTGCTCAACCTTAAAAACGGAGAGGGTTATACATACTGGCTGGCGGTTAGCGGCGCAGCCTATTTTGCCTTCCATACCCTGGTTTTAGACGCTTTGACCTGGCCGGCGCTGTTCCGTTAGCCCGCACCGGACGCTCTCAATTTCACCATAAAACAAGGCCGGCTCCTTTTACGGAAGCCGGCCTGCTTCTTACCTGGACTTATTGTTCAGCCTACTTGATAACCAGCACGGGGAAAAAGATCTGCCAGGCCAATAGCGCCTTGGCGGTCAGGCTGAGGATGATATACACCTTTTCACCGAAGAGATAATCGCGCCAAGGCCCCACCTTTTTGTACTGCAAGATCATATTGACGGCGAAGCAGTTGAAGAAGATGAAGAGCGAGATGATGATGCCGTAGACGAATCCGGGAGGCGATACGTTCAGGCCCGGAGCGATAGTGTAGATGACGACCGCCACCCAGGGGATGGCCCCGGCGAAGCAGCCCATCCAGAAGGGCAGAAGGTTTTTGTTGCCCGGCTTCTCATATTTCTCCTGCAGAGCGCCAAAGAGTATCATGCTGGCGTTGACTCCGAAGATGCCCAGCAGGGCGGCGATATCGCTGATGCCCACGATCTGGGAGATGAGCACTATCATCAAAGACGAACTGAAGAAATACTCTATCCAGCGCCCGTAGTTGCGGCTCTCCAGCAGGTTTCGCTTGTACCAGGGGAAAACCCAGGGAGAGGCGATGCTCAATAAGGCCAGGGCCGATATGGTCAGGAAGGCGAAAACGCCCCAGCCGGTGGCGATATTGAATAACTGGTGAAGCGCAGGAGCAGTGCCGGGAGGCCCGGCCATGAAGGTGGCGGTCACCGGCAGGGAGAAATTGTTGGTGAGTACGGCGATCATGACCGCTTGAACGGCGAGTATCAAACCGACCACGATGTTCCAGACACGCAACTTCTTGACTTGCTTTTCTACAGATTGATCAACATCCATACTTTTCCCTCCTTTTGACGAAACTCTACCACACATTGAAACATTTTATATCGGAACTATGATATTGCCCTGGCGATAAAATAGCCTGCCGATGCGACCGCGGCTGAAAGTACGGTGCCCCACGCGATATCAACGACGGTCAGTATAGCCGGCCAGTTATTAAGGGTTGCCAGATTGCTGAGGTCATAGGTGGCATAGGCCACCATCCCGAGGAGCCCTCCGGCCAGCATGGCGCGCAGCCATGAGCCTTTATCGACGGCCGGAAGAACGACCAGCACCAGCATCCCGACTATAAAGATAAAATAAAATAATATCGCCGGCGCCCAGTTTACTTTGTCGCTCATCAATCCTGCCAAACGGGGCTTGTAAAAACGTGAATTCATCACGCTGAGCCATATCAAGTCGATGCCGAAACAAACCGCGAGTGTGGAGAAATATAACACGAGTGTTTTAAAAAAACCCATATCTCCAAGCCCCCTTCAAGGATGTTTTTGCATCATTATATTACTTATGAGTATCCGGATAGTCAATGGTTACAATCTATAGGTTCGCAGCATCCTGTATTACCTCACCGTTATACCAAGCGCCCCCCATACTGCCCGACCCACCCGAGGACTTTTATCCGTAATAATTTATAAAAATGTCATAATTACTGAACTATTGTTATGACTCCTTGATACACCCGGGCATATTATTTATCCAAACTTATTTGAAAAAATGAGGAAAAGAAGGTGCTGGATGAAAAACAGATTTGGTCAAAAATTGTTTAAAGGATTGGTTCTGAGTTTGGTGTGTTTGATTGTGTCAGGAACATTAATTATCGGCGGCTGTTCGAACGCCGGGCCTTCGAAGACCTCGACTTCTTCAACTCCAACAACGCAATCTAATACCACCAGCGCAGCCCCTGCGACAAGCAGCACACAAAGTACCACCAGTCCTGCAACCACCAAGATCAACACCCCAACTACCAGTATCACCAATCCGGCGACGAGCAGCAGTAAGCCCCCTACTTCAACTCCCTCCTCAACATCGCCTCAAATTGTCGCAAAGGAATTTTCTTTCATCCCGCAAACCATAACCGTTGCCGTTGGCACAACAATCACATGGATCAACGACGGCTCCGAAGAGCATACTGTGTCGAGTGACACCGGTATATTTTCAGGCGTTATAAGCCCGGGGAAAACTTTCAGCTACACGTTTACAACCGCTGGAGTGTTTAACTACCATTGCGGCATCCACCCGGAGATGATCGGGACAGTGACCGTTAAGTGATAGTCCCTTAGGACTTTGAGGCAGAAATATGAAAAAGGTGAACTGGCCGATTTTGACGGCCGCCATGTTTTGCGCGGTGTTCTTTACCAATGCCTGTAACGCAAACGCGACGACGGTGTCGACCAGCACTGCTCCGATCAGCGCCAGCGTGTGCCTTACAACCGCAGGCAGCGCTACTGTTAACATCATGAACAACGCATTTCAACCCCAGATGATGACAGCCAGAGTCGGCACTACGGTCACCTTTAACAATAAGATGGGCCCGCTTACCCTTATAGGGAACAGCGGTTTTATGATGGGGACCTTCGGCGGGATGATGATGCAGACCGGGGGAACTTATCAGTACACATTCAGTTCTCCAGGTGTTTACGTGATTTCCGCGGAGGGCCAAAGCTTTGTATGTACGATCACGGTTATCGCATAGCCCTGGTAAACGCTGATTAAAATAAGTTGTCCAAAGATGCGAGAAAATCGACAGGCCGCATCTTGAAAACCTGCTGATTTTTGATTTGGGATAACGCGACCGGAGGGGAAAATGCGCTGGGTATTTTGGACGATAGGAGCGGCTTTACTGATAACAGCCGCCGTTTTTATACGGCACCCGACAGCTCTGTACGACTACAAAGGCTTTGCGGTAGTCACAGTAGAGAAAGCGCTCCAGATCGAGGCTGAACGCGGAAACCAGATAGTCACTTTCGACAAAGCAACCGATACTGCGTCTTTATATTATGATTTCTCCGACACCAAGCAAGGAGACTATGGATTTACCGGGGTACTGCATTACAATCCCTCCGGTTGGTTAATCATATTCGGGGTATTCGGTCTGTTCTCAACCGGGTTTGGATTCATAACCTGGGATGAGAGCCGGGCGTTTATTTTAAGGTGTTTACCCGGCGGAAAGAATAGAGGAGGCAAGTCTTGTTCCGAATGATTGGACCGGATTTATAAATGATGTATTGCTGTAAAACCAAATGGCTGCTTTCCATAGCGATTGCCGGATGCATACTGGTCGTGCCAGGTCTCAATGCCGGTTGCCAGCATTCCACAACGACGTCTAACAACACCGCATCGACATCACCGCCGGCAACGACCTCTATCGTCCGCATCCCTGCCCAACAGTTGTATGACGAATATCATTCCGACAAAGCGCAGGCCGACCTGCGATATAAGGAGAAAACCATCCAGGTGACCGGCGTGATAACCGAAGTTTCCGATGCAAGCCACCAGGAATTCTCAATGGGTGTAAACGGCGGGTCGATAGAATTTTTCGCCAGTTCGATAACAGCATTTGTCAAAGCAGTTAAAGGGAAGACAGTAACTGCCCAGGGTATCTGCCAGGGGATTTCACTAAACGGAAACCCGAGCCTGGCCTATGTGTCGATAGTTTCCTGAGCCGACATCGAATCATCTGGCAGGAACATCAGTTTAAACGATATGCGCCAAAGGCATAGCTGCGTAAAGGGACGGTGAGCTAAGATGGCAAAACGTTCATACCTGATCACCAGAAGGGACTTTTTAAAAGCCATGGCGGCTGCGGCAGTTGCAGCTGCTGCAGGGGGAAGCCTGACGTTTCAGGGATCCTGTAAAAAAGCCCCGGCCATCCCCAAGGGCCTGGAAAAAATCGACCACTTCATATTCATCATGCAGGAGAACCAGAGTTTCGACCACTACTTCGGCACTTACCCCGGCGCCGACGGCCCCCCTCCCGGCACCGCACTCCTCGATCCTACCGACAACACCATGGTTCCCTTTTACCACCTGACCTCTGACGTAGATTTTGATGCGCCGCATGATTGGTTCAACGCCCAGGCGGACATCAATGGCGGCAAGATGGACGGTTTCCTGGCCCAGGCTTACACTCGGTATGCTCTGACAGTTCCTTCCTACAGCACTCAACCAGGGTACAATCCCAAGGAAATCATGGGATATTACGACGGCAGCGACATCCCCAACTTCTGGAACTACGCGCGCCTTTACACGCTTCAGGACCATATGTTCGAATCGGTTGCGGCCTACAGCCTGCCTTCACACCTTTACATGATGGCGGCCCAGGCAGGAGGCTACCTGGGGACACCGCAGCCTTATCCCACAGAGTTCGATTTCCCCGAGATAACAGAACTTCTGGCGAATGAGAATATTTCGTGGAATTATTACGTGACATCAGGCAAGAGCCTCGACAGCCAGGGCCAGGCCATCGGCTCAGCAGCAGACCAGGCGAACGACCCCGACCAGTTCACGTTGTGGAACCCTCTGCCCGCGTTCCCCAAAGTCCAGAACGACGACAGCCAGAGGGTGCGGATGGTCGACACCGCACAGTTCTATCTCGATGCCAAGGCCGGGACGCTGCCTTCAGTAAGCTGGATTTGCCCATTCTTCCTGAATCCGCTCAGCGACCATCCGGCTTTCAAGGGCGGCACCCGCAACTGCATGGCCTATGTCACCGGATTAATAAACGCGGTGCAGCAGAGCCCCAACTGGGAGTCCAGCGCCATTTTCGTCTCTTGGGACGATTGGGGCGGCTATTACGACCACGTGCCGCCACCCAAAGTTGACATCTACGGGTACGGCCTCAGGGTGCCGAGCTTCGTCGTCAGCCCGTACGCCAAACAGGGTTATATAGACAAAAAGGTTTATTCCTTCGATTCCTGGCTTAAAACGATCGAACAACGCTGGGGCATCGCCTCGATGACAAAACGCGACCAGAATGCCCTCGACATGATGGACTGTTTCGACTTCACCCAGCTGCCCCGCTCACCCGTCATCTTCGACCCGACGACAAAGGGAACGCCTTACCCTTGCCCGCTGCAAACGATAAAACACTGAGATATACCGAACATGCGCACCATAACAGCACCCAAACCCAAGGTCCAGCGGCAAAAAACATTTAAAGCGGCTGTTGCGGTCATGTGTGTGTGCGTCGGCATACTGGCTACGTTTTTTGCAGCAGAGGGATGCAAGTCCAACGATGAAAGCGCCGCGCCCTCCAGCAGAATCCTGATGTTCGACAACGTCACGCTTGCAACCGGGGACCTGCCGGAAATTTACGCCGACAGCGAAATCCCCACAGGGTCGTTCAACGAAGAGGGATATTACTTAAGCCCGCGTTTCTACCTATTTACCGGAGACACCATCGAAGTCCGCATCACCAGCGACGCGCCGGTTAAGCTGTCGGCCAACTATTCGGATTCGGAAGGTTCCATACAAACCGGTCTGAACTCCATCAGTGAAGAGAACGAACCTTCGGCGAATATCAGCCTGGAGTATTTCGATGTCATCCAGGATACCAGCAGCGGCACTCTGTGGCAGTTAACCTATATCTTTCCGTCCAGCAAACTGCCGTCGAGCTACTACCAGATACCTTCCGGCTTCTACCAGTTGAGTATCTATAACGGCACCGGGAAAGCCGCGCACTGCGAGTTCACTATCACGCTGGAATAAAAACGGTGAAAAGCTTCCTTCTTGCAGGCGAATCGAAAGTGGGGGTTATATGAAAAAAATATTGTTTGCGGGCGTCATTCTTTCGCTGGTGCTGCCATGGGCTGTCATCGGCGGCTGCAAGTCAACGACGGTGACAATGACAATCGTATCCGTAGACACTTTCGCTTTCGCCAGGCAACCGGCCGGGGCAGTCGCCGGTGCCAAATTTTCCACCCAACCGGTTGTACATGTCACCGATGAAAACGGGATACTCGATGTCAAATACAACAGCTTTGTGACTTTATCGATAGCATCGAACCTGGATCCTACCGGGGCCGAACTGAAAGGCACTACAACAGTAATCGCCGTAGACGGGGTCGCCACTTTTACCGACCTGTCTATCGACCTGCCCGGGAACGGATATGCCCTAATGGTGACCAACGAAAGTATGACCCCAATCCTGAGCGAGGTCTTCAACGTGGGCCCTGCCACAACCTAACGGACCGATTTTCCCGTTTTAGTTCACTTCAGCAGTAGCACAACAAGGGGGCAATACATCACCGCTATTGTCCGCCACCATGCCGCATCCGCAGCACTGGGAGCTTTTGGGCGAAACCGCAAAAAAGACGAACAAACCAAGGACAGCGACGATAACGACACTACCGCAGACCGTTAATATTGTTTTGACCATCTCCATGTCCTCTAGCTGAAAAACGGGCGTTGAAAAAGGTAGCGCACCCATCTGACCGTCAATATGACGATGTCCAGCAGCGAGCCTATGACGCCCATGACCCCCAGCTGTTTGAGGAACTCGGTGAGGGCTTGCCGGGTGTTGGGCAACATGTTGTAATGATCGACCATCCGGTCATAAGCCCCCAGTGTGTTCAAAGCGTAAAAAGCGGTCAGCAGGGCAAATATGACGAGACTTCCCTGAACGATTCCCCAGAACAACTTCACGTTTTTATTCATAACGCACAAATTAGCATCGAAATGGCCTCATGTCAATATAAACAGAACGGACCTGAACTTACGAATCGGACCACTATATATATTATTGTGTAATGTTATTATACATTTTTGTTGTTATAACGCCTGGTCCATTCGTAGAAAGTACTTGCAAAAATCCAAATTCTATATTATTATCTTATAGAGTATATAAAATTAACTATGGTTTACGATTCGTTGCAGGAGGTGCCGCTATTTTAATAAAAGCCATCTCAACACCATTCGAAAGAAAATATTGATCGGTATAATAAATAGAAGGAGGAACGATCCCGTTATGAAACTCGTCCAAAACAAATGGCTGTTAACCGCCGCCCTGGCCCTGGTACTGGTTGTTACTATTTTGCCCGCCTGTTCCAAATCTGACACCGTTACCGTGACCGGCGCGAACGCCACAGTCACCGTCACCGCCACCGGCGACGTTCAACCCACCGAAGCCAATCCCGTGGTATTCGATCCCGCAAAACAAGAATTACGCCTGGCTGCCAAAGTCAATGGCGTGGCCTTCACCCAACCCACGTGGCATGCCGTCGTATACACCGGCGGCAAGGCGGCCGGAGCCGCCCTTTTCCAGGCCTTCATCACACCTGACCAGTTCTATGCGTTCCTCACCTACTTCGGCGGAATCCCAGGCAATAACATGCCGGCACCCACCGACAACTACAACGATACCTACGTAAAAGGTTCCAATGTATCAATCAGCGTAACATGGGCCGGCGCTGCCAAGACTTATGCTCTTAACGACGTGGTCAAGAATCCGGCTACCAAAGCCATCCAGATGAAATTCGGCGGCAACCTTGCCGTCAACCAGGGTGCAGGTACCGGCTGCATCGCCTGCTTCTACAGCTGCCCCATCGGCATCGTCAGCAACGCATCCTATAACGGTACAGACCTGAAAGGACAATCAACGGCTGGGTTCCTTGGCAACAGTACCATCTTACCCAAGGACGGTTCCATCGTCGTTCTCACCTTCAAAGTAACTGCCTAGCCTCCATTTTTCTCCGTAAAATAAGGAAATAGCAGCCCGCCTGAGGCGGGCTGCTAAATCCCTTAAAAGGACTTTCAAATGTCGGAAGACGCAATTGCAGTCGGCCGTAAACTTCAGGATTACCTGGGCATGCCCGACCGCCCGGTCGGAGTTAAAGTTCTGCGTTTCGGGGAATTGCCGGACACCTCCCTTTTCGACAAGCTGCCGGCCCGCGCGCCGTTTTGCCGCTATGTCTCTGAGGCCGCCAAAGGCAAGAACTTTATCATGGCGCTGAACGACCTCAAGTGCAATAACGCGGAACTCACGCTGGGTTTACGCGAACCGCACTACGGCGAAGTAGAACTGCGCATCCCCGGCAAGGTAGCCGCACTGCGCATCGGCCCGCTGGAAGGGTCGGACGTGGTCATGATGGTGCTGCAGCCGGGGCATGTGATGACGGCATCCCTGATTATCGAGGACATCCAGATGCGTTTCCGGCGCAACCGTGCGGTGTGCGGAGACAGTATGACCGAGGTTTTCAACAGCGGTAAGCCCCGCATCACCTTCCTGTGCGTCGGCTCGCGCACATCGGGCGGTCTCAATAACGACGAAATGGTCTTATCGTTGCCTTATTCGCAATTTATGGAACTCCCGTCTAAAATGAGCAAACTGGCCCAGATGAGCCGGAAAGCGCAGGACAGCCTGACGCACCGGCTGGCCAAAATACATTAGGATTGCAGCAGCCCTGAATGAACAATATTACCTGCGATAACAAGGCAGACTCCCGCCGCCGCCTGGGGCAGGGGAGCATATTATATTCCCCGGCACTGGTGCAGCACGAGAGGGACAGCGTATTCCTGCTAATCGATCCGGCCTCTCCCAACTGGGCCAGCGCCAACAAATTGGGATCGGCCATCATCCGCAGCTGCGACGCGAAACACACCTTGCGTGAGATCGCAGAGCGCGCCAGCCTGGAGTACGGACTGCCGGAACACACCGTAGTTTCTTTTATCGAGCAGGCAGCGCAGGCCGGCTTTGTGTCGGAAAGCCCGGATACCTCCCCGGCTTATGCCGGCCGCGCCGGCGTCATCGCCCCGTCAGCCCTTGAAGAATTATGGATCTATACCAACACCTCCTGCCCTTTGCGCTGCCGCCACTGCCTGGTGGACGGCGGGGAGGGATCCGCATCGATTATGGGTGCGGACGAAATTATAAAACTGGTGGATGACGCCGTCGCACTGGGCTGCGGGCGTATCTATTTCACCGGCGGCGAGCCCTTCATGCGGGGAGATATCCTCAAGCTCGCCGATTATGTCACGGCACGCGCCCAGCTCGTCATACTGACCAGCGGGGTGCTTATCAACGACGAACTGGCTGCCAGTCTGAAATCGCTGTCCCGCGGCAACCTGATAATACAGGTCAGCCTGGAGGGGCCCGACACGGAAACCAACGACGCCATACGCGGCACAGGCAGTTTTGCGCGGGCGGTGAGCGGAATCACGTCACTCATCCGCACCGGAATCGTGCCGGTAGTGACCACAACACTAACGCGGCTGAACTATTTGAAAGCCCCGGAAACGACGCGGTTCCTGGCGACACTGGGAGTCAAAGACCACCATATCCTCTGGCTGCACCAGTGCGGGCGCATGCGCACGTCCAACGCCGAACTGATCCTCAGCGGGGAGGAAATAGCGCATATCATGGGCCTGCTGCGTGAAGCCGCCCTGGAAACGGGCATGGTAGTAGACAATCTGGAATCGCTGGCGGCGCGCATCAAGGGCCGAGGCCACAAGAACGACCTTTGCAATTCCTGCTACGGAGTGCTGGCGGTGGGCACGGAGGGGCATGTTTATCCCTGTGCCTCGCTGGTAGGCACGCCGGAGTTCGACTGCGGTTCGGTCAAAGACGAGGGGCTGAAGAATATCTGGCTCAGGTCGCCTAAAACCAACTGGATCCGCAGCAACTCGGTGCAGAAGAAAGCGGGCTGCAGTTCTTGCTATCTGAAATTCTTCTGCGGCGGAGGGTGCTTCGCGCAGTCCTATTTCAATCATGAGATGACAACCGGTTCAGGCTGCATCATGGCCGGCGACCCTTATTGCGAGGTGTATCGCTCGCAACTGCTGGAAGCCATGTGGCAATCGGCCATGCCGCCAGAGACAGAGAAGACCGAAGACCTGCCTTTGCTTTACAGGGTGATGGAAGCGAAACTGCCCGGGTGCGCCGGGGGGAATTACACGACCCTCGATGCGGCCCACGACGTCGGCACTTACCACTGTTCGTGCGTGCTGGCGATGGACGTCGCCAATGATGGAGGAGGAAGTTAATGGCATCAGACGAAGAGAAAACCCCGGCAACGGAACCAGAGGCGACGGATAACAAAGCCAGATTCGATTATGGAAAGTGGCTGCGCAACATCGCGATAATCGGGGTGCTGGCAGGCATTTATCTGATCGTTTATTACAACAATGCCGAATTTAGATTCAATATACACCAGATCGCCGATATCCTGTCGCACCTGGACCTGCAGCGCCTGAAGTTTTACCTGCTGCATTTCGGCGTATGGGCCCCGGTCATATCCGCCCTCATCATGATGTTCCAATCTGTCGCCGCGCCACTGCCCGCCTTCGTGGTAACGCTGACCAACGGCCTGCTCTTCGGCGCATTCTGGGGCACGCTGCTTTCCTGGAGTTCCTCGATGGCCGGTGCGGTTTTGTGCTTTTATATCGCACGCTGGGCCGGCCGCCCCGCCGCCGAACGTATCGTCAGCAAACGCGCGCTCAATTATGTCGACCGGTTTTTTAAACGCTACGGCAACAATGCGATCATACTCACCAGGCTCATGCCGTTCGTCTCTTTCGATGCCGTCAGCTATGCGGCAGGCCTTACCTCTATGTCATTCTGGGGATTCTTCTGGGCCAGCGCCATCGGGGAACTGCCTGCCACGATAGTATATTCCGTATTCGGCCAGAATATGCCCACAATCATCAAGTTCTGGTTCTGGGCCATCCTCGGGGTATTATCCCTTGTCGTGCTGACGCTAACAGTGAAGAAAGCCATCGATACCCGCATAGCCAACAAACAGAAAAAAGAGACAACTTCAGCCGGCGTGACCGAGACAGGCCCCGCGGCCTGAAACTCAAAATGATACAGGCATGATTCATGTGTCAAACAGTAAAAGCGGGGGGGAGGCAGACCATCCCCGGGCCGACGAGTCGAGGTTTCATTTCAGGTTAAACCTTTCTGTTCTGGCCGGTTTCACCCTGGCTTTTGTATTGCTTTACTTTTTGTGGGGGGATTTCGGCTGGGGAGTGCGCCACGTGACCTCCGAAATCGTGCACGGCGACCTTCAAGGCCTTAAAACTTACCTGCTGTCCTTCGGCGCCTGGGCACCCGTGGTTGCCGGACTCGTCATGGTGCTCCAGGCCGTGGTGGCGCCCCTGCCCGCCTTTGTGCCCGCCATGGCCAACGGACTCCTGTTCGGTGCCTTCTGGGGGACGCTGCTTACATGGGCCACCTCCATAACCGGCGGCCTGATATGCTTTTACATAGCCCGTGCGCTGGGACGCCCGGCCGTGGAAAGGCTGGTGAGCCGCCGCGCCATGAACTCGGTGGATCGCTTCTTCAAACGCTACGGGAACAACTCCGTCCTGGTGGCGAGGCTTATCCCACTCTTCTCTTTCAGCGCCATCAGCTATGTCTCGGGGGTGACCGCCATCGATTTTTGGGGCTATTTTTGGGCGACCGCCATCGGTATCCTGCCGGGCACTATAGTCTTCTGCGTGCTGGGCAACAATATGACCAGCCTCGTGCGCTTTGCCTGGTACGGCGTGACCGGCATCGCAGCCCTCATCGTGCTTGGTTTCAGCGTTAAACAAGCTTTGAACCGGCGATTGGCCGACCGTGAAAAAGGTGCGGAAGTTTCGCTCGAAAACAAACCCGCCCGGAAATCATAGACAAGTAGTGCTGCGCAATGCTTATCAGCGTGATTATCCCCGTTCTCAACGAAGCCAGGACACTGGCCAAAACCCTGAAAACAGTTGATGCCTTGCCCGGCGACAAAGAGGTCATCGTGGTGGACGGGGGCAGTTCCGACAAGACCGTTGCGGTAGCCGAAAAATACTCCCGCGTACTCAACAGCGACCGGGGGCGGGCCATCCAAATGAACGCCGGAGCGGCGGCGGGCAGAGGGGAGGTTCTCCTCTTTTTACACGCCGACACGCTTCTGCCCCCGGATGCGCTGCAAGCGATCGAAACCAGCCTTAAAGACGAATTCGTGGCCGGCGGCCGTTTCCGGTTAAAACTCAGCAACCCGGGCTGGCGTTACCGCCTCGTGGGGTGGAGCATCAATACCCGCGACCGGATCCTGGGCGGGTTCACCGGCGACCAGGCGATTTTCGTGCGCAAAGACGTGTTCAATGCCATCGGAGGATACCCGCAGATACCTCTTATGGAAGATCTGGAGTTCGGGAGGAGGATGCAGCAGGCGGGCGGGGTTTTACGCCTCCGGCAGAGGGTCATCACTTCCTCCCGGCGCTGGGAAAAACACGGAGTGCTGAAAACCGTATTCCTCATGGGGATGCTGCGCACGCTTTATTACGTGAATTTCCCGCCTTCCAGACTCCGCCGCTGGTATAATGACGCGAGATGAATAATGCGGCCCTGGTATTGATGGCGCGCGCGCCCGAAGAAGGCAAAGTGAAGACCCGCCTGCAGCCGGCCCTCACTCCCGCACAGTGCACCAGCCTTTACAAGGCGTTTCTGGGGGATGCTATCGCCCTGACCGCATACATACAAGAGTTTACCCCTTTCATGGCCTATACGCCGGTCTCGAGCGCTGCCATTTTTGAACAGCTCGCGCCCCCCGGCATGGAACTCCTTCCTCAAAGGGGCGACGGCCTCGGCGCTGTGATGGACAACATTATAAACGGCCTGCTCTCGCGGGGTTTCCCCCGGGTCGTTCTTATCGGCAGCGACATCCCGGCCCTTCAACCGCAGACGGTGCGGCGTTCCCTGGCCCTGCTGGAAAAATCCGATGTATGCCTGGGCCCGTCCCGCGACGGCGGCTACTACCTCATCGGAGCCCAAAAGCAGGTCAGCGCGCTATTTCAAGACGTGCCATGGAGCACTCCTCGCGTATTAAAGGTGACGCTCGACAGGGCGAAACAGGCGGGTTTGAGCGTCGAACTGCTGGAGGAGATGGGAGACGTGGACGTTCCGAAAAATCTCGAAATGCTCTCAAACGAAATCGCGGCCCTGCGCAGGTCAAAGGGCAGCCGCATACCGGAGAAAACAGAGACCTGGCTCAAAAATAACTACCTTGACTTTAAAGAAGGGCCGGGCTCTCTTTGAACCTGGCCCTGTGGCTGACCCTATCGAGGTTCGTGATGCTGCCGCTGGCGGTTTTGCCCTTAGCGTTGGGGTGGCGCGACGGCGGCTTCATCGCGGCCGTCGTGACACAACTGGCCGGGTTGACCGATTTCGCCGACGGCATCGTAGCGCGAAAAATGGGGCAAACTACCCCACTGGGCACCAACCTGGATTTTTTCAGCGACAAAGTTTACGTGGGAGCCATGCTGGTGACGCTGGCTTCGCTCGGCTCGGTCCCCGCGTGGGTGCCCATAGTCATCATCGCACGTGAAGCGGCCGTGACGGGGCTGCGCTTCAAGCGATTCGGCTGGCTCACCCCATCGCCGGACCTGCCGGGCAAGCTAAAAACGATGGTGTCATTTGCGGCCATCATGTGGGTATCGATGCGGCATGATTTGAATTCCCTGGGCGCGATGTCCTCCCTAAATACCCGTTTCAATGTCGCGGGGATACTATCGGCGGCCCCGTGGGTCGTCTATGCCGCAGTGGCGCTCACCATTATTTCGGGCATCAATTATTTCATCCAGTTCGGGGACAGGACAAAAGGCGTGGCTCATAAATAAACGAGAAAGGGAAACAAATGTTTAAATCGATGCGCTATTTCATACTCGTGTCGCAGGTACTTGCAGCTTTACTTTTTACGATCATGCCGGGATGTAAAAGCCAGGCGACCGACTCGAACCTGGGGTTCCAGGTGGCACCGCGGGCCGAGGACGCCGTAATTTCACTGTACCTGATGCCGCGCGATACCGCCGGGAACATCATCAGCGAGAACGGGATGCTGAGCGTCAAGATGTGGGAAAAAACGAGTTCCAACCCGCCTGCCACCGGCGCGCTCATCGGTAAATGGGACAACCTCGACCTGAGCGATCTTACATTTTCGACCGGTAAAGGAACCCTGGTAAACCTGGCGCCCAACGACGCCTTCATGGGCAAGACGGGACAGGTGGCCTACATCGAATTAAATATAACCGGCAAGGGGAATGCCGGCCCCGCGACAGGCATCGTCATTTTGGGAGACCTGCCGGCGTGCTGCGGTTCGGGACAGGCCGGTTAGGATGTGACGATCACGTCAGCATGCTAAAATAGTTGAAAATCACCTTACGGAGGCCACATGGACTTTTCCGAAATCATCAAAAAACGCTATAGCGCCCGCGCATACCGCCCTGACGCCGTGGAGCAAGAGAAATTGGATGCCGTTCTGGAAGCGGCCCGGGTGGCGCCGACCGCTGCCAGCCGCCAGCCTTTCAAGATAATCGTAATCCACACCAAAGGGCGGCAGGAAGAGCTCAGCCGCCTTTATCCTGCACGCTGGTTCACCCAGGCGCCACTGCTTATCTGCATCTGTGTTACACCTGATAGCGCCTGGCTGAGGCGCGACCATAAAAACTACGCCGACGTGGACGCTGCCATCGTTATGGACCACCTGATCCTGGCGGCCACCGAACAGGGCCTCGGCACCTGCTGGGTGGCGGCTTTCGACCCGGCGGCGGCACGGGAGATACTGGCATTGCCCGCCGGCGTCGAACCCATAGTTTTCACACCATTGGGCTATGCCGCCGATTCTGCCGGAACCAAATTACGACGCCCCCTGGCCGATCTTGTTTGTTATGAAAAGTGGCAGGGATAATACTTAAATAATTTGGTGCTTCGTAACCCAAACAGGGCAGCGCTTCGCCGATATCAGGCACGACCAGAGATTCGCCCTCCATCACCATTGTGCTGACCTTAAAAATCTGATTTGTTTAATTGAACGGGAAGGAGAAGCGGTACTCCGTGCCGTTCGTCCGGTTAAGCTCCAGTATTCCGCCCAGTTGATTCTCCACCAGGGTCTTGATAAGCACCATCCCCAATGAATTTGTGCTGCCGATAGTTAACCCTTCCGGCAAGCCCACCCCGTTGTCCCCCAGCGCCATCTCGATATGGTCTTCTATCTTTCGCATGATGACGTGGATCTGGCCTGTTTGACCGGGAGGGAAGGCGTATTTCAGCGAGTTGGTTATCACTTCGTTGATGATAAGCCCGCACGGCACGGCAAAATCCAGCCCGAGTTCGATGTCCGTGACATCAATGAGTGTCGTGATAGTTTCAGTGCCGGAATTGTAGGCCTTGACCAGGCTGTTGACCAGGTCTCTCACGTACTCGTTGAAGGATATATTGGCCAGGTCGGCCGACTGGTAAAGCTTGTTATACACCAGTGCCATGGAGTGGATGCGCCGCTGGCTTTCCATGAACATGACTGCATCTTCTTCATTTTTGATAAATCCTGATTGCAATTGGAGCAGGCTTGATATCACCTGCATGTTGTTCTTGACGCGGTGATGTATCTCTTTGAGGATGATTTCTTTTTCCGCCAGGGAAGCTTTTATTTTGCGTTCAGCTCCCTTGCGATCCGAAATATCGCGAACCACGGCCTGAAATATATCATCGGGGGATCCGATTTTACGCACGCTGAGTTCAACATCTATCTCCGTACCGTCTTTCTTCCTGAACCTGGAATCAAACCTGACTGAACCTGTCCTGGACAGCGTATCAAAGGCGATTTCGGCATCTGCGACAAAATCCGGGGGATGATAGCTGATGGTAGGCATCGCAATCAGTTCCTCACGGCTGTATCCGAGCATTGCCATGGCCTGCCGGTTCACATCAAGCATATGGCCCTTGTCATCGTGGATGAAGATGGCATCGTTGGATTGCTCGAACAACGCCTGGAATCGCTGACCGCTGAGCCGTATGGCTTCCTGGGCCTCTTTTTGAGGCGTGATATCACGCATTATCATCCCCAGCATTTTGCGGTCAGAGGTTTGAATAACGAATGAAGACTCCTGCACCGTTTTCGTACCACCTTCAGGGAGCTGTATCTGCCGCTCCGATGACTGACCTGACCATGTAGAACCCCCATACAATAGCTTGTAAATCCCGTTTCTTATGGACGTGGAAAGCTCTGGAGTCTTTGCATTATCAGGAAGCAAAAGAAATTGCATCTCCCAAAGGGGCCGGCCGATAGCATGGTCCCCGCTGATACCCGAGATGCCTGTCTGCGCACGATTCCATTCAGTTACGATACCGTTTCCATCGCACAGAATAATCCCATCTGCCGACTGTTCGATAAGGCTGCGGTACTTCCCTTCGCTTTTCCGCCTGGCTTCCTCCGCCTGTTTGTTCGCGGTGACATCATGGATGACGCCGAAAACCACGTTCCTGCCCGAATCGAACTCGGCCTTTGAACGGATATCCAGGATTATACCGTCAGCCTCACGTCTGATTTTATACTCGACGTCGAAGGGTTCGTTGGATTTGACCAAAGCGTTCAACGCTTTATCAAGCATCTCCCTGTATTCAGGCAATCTGCAATTTTGGACATCCTGCAGGCTCAACGCTTCGCCATGCAACCCGTAAATATCCTGCGCCCCTTCCGAAGCAGTCATAATGGCTTTCGACAGGTCAAGTTCCCAGTTACCGAAATTTGCCACCTTTTCGGCCCTGGCTAACCGATCTTGGCTTTGTTTTATGGCTTCTTCTGCTTTCTTGCGTCCGGTGATATCGTGCACAACGGTATAACGGTATCTTTTGTCCTGAACAGTGATATTCTCTGCCGACAGCAGTACGCTCTTGATATCACCGTTTTTGGCCCTTAATTCCGCCTCGATGTTAGACATTGTGCCATCGGGGGACATCTTCAGGCGCAGGGCTTGATTATCTTCGGGTTTCAGGATGCCCAACTCGGCGGCTGATTTGCCGATAACCTCATCGGGGCTAAAACCGAGCAAGGTGTGAAAAGCTTCATTCACCTCGATATATTTCCCGGTCACAATATCGCTCAGCCCGCTGGCAGAAGGGTTGAGATAGAACACTTTGGAGAACTTCTCTTCGGATAATTTGATCTGCGAGATATCCTTCGATACCCAGAAGATGACCGGCTTGCCGTCCCAGGTCCCGTGCGACACCCTGGTTTCCACGGGTATCTGCATACCGGATTTTGTAACGACAGGAACGGAACCATGCCGGGTTGTACCGTTCAACATCCCATCGATTATCCCGGCGGATTCTTCGCGGCGTTCGGGAGGATGAACCATCAGAACCGGTTGTCCGGCAAGCTCTGGTTCGGTGTATACGAGACGTTCGATAACGGTAGAATTGGTGTGGATGATATCGCCATGTTCGTCAAGAACAAAGAGGAATTCATCGATGGTGTTAAAAAAAGTTTCGTAATTTTGACGGGTTTGCCATAGTGCTGCTTCCGCGTTCCCGCGTATAGTTATCTCTTGTTCCAGTTTGTCGCGGGATACGAGGTTTTCCTTTAGTTGCCCCGCCATAGCGGCGATCGAACGGGCCAGCCGGCCTATTTCACCCTTATTGGTGATATTTACATCGTAATCCAGATTACCTTTGCCGATTTCAACCGCGGCATTCTGCAATCGGCGAAGCGGGCGTGTGATGCCGATAACCAGTAAACACGTAAGAATACTTGCCGAGAGAATGATTAAAGCAGTCGCCATGACGGAATTTTGCGTCAAGGTTTTGAGCAACGAAAAGGCCGCAGCGCTTGGTGTGACGACGATCACGCCCCAGGGCAACCCCGGGACAGTGGCATAACCGGTTATGACCATCTCTCCACTGCTGTTTTTAGTCTCTATAGCCCCGCTTTCACCCGCCAATAACCGGGCAGTTGCTTCATTATTCCCTGAGACTGGCGTCATTATTCGTGTTGGATCGGGATGTGCGATAATCACACCGCCCCCACGGGTATCTACCAGTGCAGTACGGGCGGAATTCCCGTAATCTACGTTCACAATCATCTCAGACAACCTGGAGAGAGAAATAATACCGGTTAGCACACCCACGACCTGCCCATCGATGCCCAGAATCGGGACAGAATATGGTATGGTGGGTTCCCCGGTGAGCGGTGAAACAACCGGAACGCCCAGATAGGGCAGGCCTGTAGAGATAACCTTTTGGAACCAATCGCGGTCAGAAAACGACTGGCCGATGTCAGCTGCGTTTTTTATGCTGTCCGCCGTCTGTATCCCTTTTGCATCGAATACAGAAAGGTTTTCCAGAGTTGATTGAACAGCGAGGGACTGGGCAAGCAAGGGTTGAAGAGTCTCAGGAGTATCGTTAAGAATTGCTGCGGTGAGATCCGGGTGATCAGCTAACTCCCGTATATCTCCCTGAACCGAGGCCATATACTCAAACGTGAAATTGGCTGCCAATTCAGCATGAGACAGATTACTTTTAAAATTATCCTGGCGGATGGAATCACGGCTGAGATTGATTGTTGTGATAGCCTGAATACCGCCAGTCAGCAAAACCAAAATCACCACCAAACTGAGCAGCTGGAACCCGAGGCTGAAGCGAAAAGCGAAAAGTTGAGTGTGTTTTACCACTTCTAAGTTGCCTTTTGTGCCGAATAACTTCTATTTTTAGCCACTATATGTCCTACTCAGGTTTTCGCACTAAACAGCAATATATCGACATGAAGCCTTCTCCGGCCTCTCGAAAGTACATCAATCGAAGCAAGCCGAGCGGATTGGTCGGCTTTTGCGGCAGGCCCGCCTCTGCGGAAAAGTTCCCCTCCGCCTGCCGTCGCAGCCTGGCGGTGCCGCTTTGTGAATTATCTGTAGTGGCCAAATCGAGATGCCTCAGTTTTATTGACCGGATTACCCCCTTTGAGGTTCAATAACCAGCGATGATAACGCAACATTCAAGAATTGTGAAGATAATAAAGCTTTAGTTATTGACCCTTTTGGGCCATTGTTAAACGCACCAGCAAGGCAGGAAATGGATTTGGACCGATTCCGGTTAACCCAAAAGCAGGCATTACTCTGATTTCCTGCGAATCAATGCCCGGGCAGATCTATTTTGATTGTAATTACTTCAGCCCGTTTTTATTAAAGAAAGCGCTGTACTTTTTGTCGGTGCCCTTGATATGATTTTGCAGCCATTCGCTCAGGAATGACATGACTTCCAGTGAAAGCCCCACCTTGTCCGACTGAAAATCCGCCTTAAAAGAACCGACCTTTTCGATAAAAGCGCAGTGTTCTTTTTTATGACTCATGGTATAGGGGTATTGATATGTTTCGAAATATTTTTCTTCAGTCCCAAAATGGACAACCGTGTAGGACACGAGTTCATTGAGTATCCTTGTTAACACTGTTTTGCCCCTGGCCTGCAACATGGCTTCGTTCAGATCATTGATCAGCGCCACCAGTTTCTGGTGCTGTAAATCTATCTCAACGACGCCTACGCTGAAACTGTCGTTCCATTTGATAAGAGCCATATGTTTCTCCATCCCCCGTTGCGGCCGCACGTTCTGGCGCAATCAAGTTTTGATATGGGATTGTATGCTTGAATGTTTAACTCTGAAAGGAACTGGGGGTCGGATTATTTGACCCACAGGTATCAATTACCTTTCGGATAACGGTTTCCGGCCTATCAACAAATACGAAAGAGGGATCCTGTTGCGGTCTATCTGACCGAATAACCCGGAAAGGTCTGCGTTGAACTCTTTCAGCTTACGGATATCGATGCCGCTCCCGATGACGGCATTGATAATCATGTCGAACGTTTGCGAATAACTGAAAAATGTTTTCGAAGGGTAATTCTCCCCGGCTATATATTTCATCCCGTGGTTCTCAATCCAGGGCTCGGTTTTAAAGTAGGAATTTACCGCTCGGTCGGGTGTGTTTTCCTCATAGTTATCTTCGCCTTTGGCGGCGAACATATTGGCCGCCGGGTGCATCTCGTGGATCACCAGGGTGCCCCCCGGTTTGAGGCAATCCGAAACCTTCCGGAAGAAAGCGGGGAGGTCAGCAAACCAGCACAACGCACCGATGGTGATGAATATGAAATCAAATGTATCGTTGAATTTCGGGCCTATTTCCAGGATATCCGAAGCCGCGAAACGGCAATTCAACCCGAGCTCGACCGCTTTCTTGTTCGCATAAGCGATCATGTTTTCCGCGATATCGAAGCCTGTTCCTGAAGCCGCACCAAGCTGTACGAGCGCCCGCAACTCCCTGCCGTCGTTACAGCAGAATTGTGCGATATCTTTCCCCGCAATATCCAGCTCTTTCAATTCTGCAGTCAATTCGGGTTTAAGCACGGGTGCCGTACCCTTTCCCCAGTCTGCCGAACGGCGGGCAAAAGCTTCTTCCCATGCAGCCTTGTTTTCCATGGAATGGTCTATAATAATCTTCTCCGTTTAACCGCCACTTCCTTCGGGTATCAGGCAATATCCCGTTTCTGTTTCGTCAACTGTTTGGAAGCCAGCGCAATCTTCTTGTATTTGCCTTTTTCGATAAGACGGGCGCCCTGTTCTTCCCGCGCAGTCAGGTATTCGATCTCTTTTTGCAATTTGCGATAGCTTTCCAGTCTCGAAGGGTCCAGGTCCCCCCGGTCGACAGCCGCCCGCACCGAGCAGCCGGATTCCTTCATATGGCTGCAATCGTTGAAACGGCACTCTCTTGCCAGGGCATCGACGTCGTCGAAAGTGTTTTTCAGGTCGTCCTCGACGGCCCAGAGCTGGAGTTCACGCATCCCCGGGGTATCGATGACCACCCCGCCGCCCGGCAGAAGGATAAGTTCCCGCCTGGTGGTAGTATGCCTGCCCATCGAATCGTTTTCACGGACTTTGCCGGTATCCTGCCTGTCTTCACCGAGTAGGGCGTTTATCAACGTGGACTTTCCGGCCCCGGAAGAACCGAGAAAGGCAACCGTTTTACCTTCGGCCAGATAGCGCAGCAGGGCATCCAGCCCGGTGCGTTCTTTGGCGCTTACCGCGAGTACGGGCACACCTTTGGTGACGGATTCAACGCTCCTGACCTGGGCGCCGGGATCGAGGCACGCGTCTATCTTGTTCAGAACGATGACGGGAGCGGCCCCGCTGCTTTGGGCTAAAATCAGGTAACGTTCGATCCGCCGCAGGTTGAAATTTCTCCCCCCGTCCAGGCCGTTCACGATAAAAACCGTATCGACGTTGGCGGAGATGACCTGCTCCCCAGCATTGCGGCCTGCTGCTTTCCTTGAAAACTTGCTTTTCCTGGGCAATATGCTGTGGATCACCCCGTTTTCTTCGCCGGCAAGGGGCTTCAATACCACCCAGTCGCCTACCGCCGGTTGAACGTTCATCTCCCGGGAGGTATAGCGCATCTTACCCGATAATTTAGCTGAGAGTTCACCGTCAGGGCTGAAGACACGGTACAGGCCCTTGGACTCCGAACTGACCCGTGCGGGGATGGAGCCGGGGACCTTTTGAAGTTCATATTGTTCTTCAAAAAATGGCTCCCAGCCCAATCGGTGCATGTATTCCCGGGTGTTATCTTCCATCGCGTCCGCATTATATATCCCCTACAGGTGTATATTCCACAGGGGCGAGGTTGAATCACATCCTCGAGATTTAATATCTTTTTTATGATTTCACACGGAATTTAATAACTAATACACCTTACGGGCGCATAATGGTAGATGATCGGCGACAGGAGGACTTAAGGCATATGGCCGCAATTGCAGACAATATCCTGATGTTCAATCTCGGCGTCAGCGACATGGAGAAATCTAAAGAATATTATGTAAACTTGTTGGGTCTGAAAGTCACCAGTGACATCGGGCATGGGAACATGCGCTGGGTCACACTGGGATTCCCCGGCGGGGGCGCGTCGCTTGTCCTTACCACCGCCTTCGGCAACTTCAAACCCGGCACCATGTCGATTCAATTCTCCACTTCCGACATCCAGGGGGCCTACAAAAAATTAAAAGCGACCGGCCCTGTCATGGAGGATTTTCACGGCCCGGGGTCTGGGGTCAGCGGTTTTCAGGTAAACGACCCCGACGGGAATACGCTGTCTTTTGTGCATTAGGAGGTTAAACGGGGCGCATATCTGGCGCCTTGCGCCCCGATGTTTATGAGCTGTTCGAAAGGGGTAACTAAGCGATGATTGCGAACGAACCAAAAGATGAAGCATCCATAACGACACCCGACTGGAGGGAGAAAACCGTCGACCGTATCCGCAAAATCATCAAGGACGCCGACTCCGAGATAAAAGAGGAACCGAAATGGATGGGGTCCCCGGTCTGGTCAGACACTGGGATAGTTTGTGTCGCCGTCACCTGTAAAGACAAAGTGAAATTGACTTTCGAACAGGGGGCGAACCTTCCCGACCCCGAAATGCTTTTCAATAACGGTCTCGGAAAACGGTGGCGCACCATCGATATACACGAGGACGACAAGGTCAATGAGAGTTCCCTGAAGGCCCTGGTCAAAGCCGCCGTGACCCGCAATAAAGCCAGAGTGAAACCCGCCAAACAAACTGCCGCGGCGCGAAGCGCCGTCAAGAAGAAAACGACGAAGAAGCAGCCCATTATTTAAACCGCGTTTGCCCGGCACAAACCTCATCCCCGCGCTATCAATCGCGCCCTTCTCACTGTATAATGCTGAACCATACACGGTCCTCCCCGGGCAACAACGCGGAGTATCGGAATAATCTCGGGAGCTACGCATGAATTCCAGGCGCCTTATACCGTACTTTGTTATACCCATGGTCTTGGTCATCCTGGTAATCCCCTCGTTTTGTTCCTGCACTTGTGGCGAAAACGGCGGAAACCCGGCTACAACGGCGCAAACGGAGACCAGCGCGCCGGCTGCTCACATACCGCCTGTCACAACCCCGCCGGAGACACCTTCGACCACTCAGGCAACAGGCATAACCAGCACGACGCCAACCGCCGTGTCGAGCACCATCGTTCTCCCCCCTACCACGCCGGTTATGCCTGTTTCCACAACAGGCAGTACGACCGCGCCCACGGCAACCGCGCCCACGGCCGCCCCGCCTGCGTCGACCGCAAAACCGCCTGTCACATCTTATGCTTTGCCTCCGGCGCCGACCGCCGTCTCGACAGGCACAGATACAGCCCCCGGCCCATCTCTCGCATCGTTGACTCCGGCCTTGAAATGGAGCACGGTTACCGAAGCCGACAATTACGCCCTGTATATCTTCAAGGCCCCGTTCTCGGCTTCGGACCTGGTTTATAATCCACAGGTAACCGGCACCTCCGCCACAGTGCCGGCCGGCACATTGACCGCCGGGGTACAATATAAATGGGCGGTCGCGGCACACGGGCCGGGAGGATGGAGTTACCTGTCCAATTTCCTGTTCTTTACCACTTGATTGAGGTTATAATAACCCGGGAATCTATATCGGAGAACCATGTATGAACGAAGAAATCAAGGCACTGAGCGACGAATGGGACAACCACAAAAAGCTTCCTTTTCCGGATGCCCCGGCCGAAGGCTCACCCTTCAACGACCTATACGAACATTTAACCAAGTTTGACGGGCACGTTGCCGGGATGGTTTCGTCAGCGCTCAACGGGAAGCCGGTTGAGAAAATCGCTGTCGGCAACTCGCTCCTGATGATAAACAATTTATTTTATAAATTGAATGAAATCAAGCCCTTAGACACGTCGATGGACAAATACCGGTCCAGCATCAACGAGCGGATAGAAAGCCTTCACAGGCTTATCGAAGACCTGCTCCTGGCCACCTTTACGAAGTAGCGGAAACACCAAGTGCCCGGTGACAAATCGATTCTGGATCCCTCGAGGACACGCTCGAGGACAAGAACCTCGGGGAACAAGCCCGAGGCCCTCGAGGACAAGAACACTCGGGGAAAAGCCAGACTCAATTCGATATATTAGTGCATGATTGACAAGCGCGGCCGACCGTAGGGGCACGGCGCGCCGTGCCCCTACCCTGACAATTAAAAATAGCCCTTGCCTGGATTTTGATAAATCACCGGGCAGAGGACGAATAAATCCTCGAGGACAAGAACACTCGACCCTCGAGTGCGAGAACACCCGAGCCTCGGGTGCGAGAACCTCGGGGAACTGCCAGACTCGATTCGATACATTAGTGCATGATTGACAAGCGCGCCGACTGTAGGGGCACGGCGCGCCGTGCCCCTACCCTGACAATTAAAAAGAGCCCTTGCCCGGATTTTGATAAATCATTGGGCAGAGGACTAAAAAATCCTCAAGGACAAGAACACTCGAGCCTCGAGTGCGAGAACACCCGAGCCTCGGGTGCGAGAACACTCGGGGAACAAGCCAGACTCAATTCGATATATTAGTGCATGATTGACAAGCGCGGCCGACCATAGGGGTACGGCGCGCCGTGCCCCTACCCTGACAATTAAAAAGAGCCATTGCCCGGATTTTGATAAATCACCGGGCAGAGGACGAAAAAATCCTCGAGGACACGCTCGAGGAATGACACCGAGAGGACCACCTGTCTTTCAAGTCCTGGATCCGCGTGCCGAGTCCGAATCAGGCTCTGGCAACCCGCCCGCTTTCAATCACAACTAGATATCCAGCTTTCTGCCGGATATCATTTTTACGATCTCCGGGTCGCTATGCGAAAAGAAAGAACTTTTCCCGGTATCGAGTCCCGCGATCGCCTGCATATCCTCCGGTACCAGTTCGAAGTCGAAAACCTTGAAGTTTTCCACTATCCTCTCTTTGTGAACGGACTTCGGGATCACAACCACATCCCTTTGTATCAGCCAGCGCAGGACTACCTGGGCGACCGATTTCTTATACTTTCCCGCCAGCGACAGCAGGACGTGGTTGCCGAAGAGGTTGTTCCTGCCTTCCGCAAAAGGCGCCCAGGATTCTATCTGGACCTTATTGGCCTTCATGATTTCCGCGGCAGCTTTTTGCTGGCAGAAGGGGCTGGTCTCAACCTGGTTTACCGCAGGGGCCACTTCGTTGTGGAGTATCAAATCCACAAGGCGGTCCGGCTGGAAGTTGCTGACGCCGATCGCCCTTGCCCTTCCTGCACGGTACAATTCCTCCATGGCGCGCCATGAACCGTACACGTCTCCAAACGGCTGATGGATAAGGTATAGATCCACATAATCCAACTGAAGCCTTCCCAGCGATTTCTCGAAGGCTTTCTTTGTCGGCTCGTAACCCGCGTCCTGGGCCCAAACCTTGGTCGTGATGAACAGCTCCGCCCTGGGTATGCCGCTCCGCCTGAGGGCAGCGCCGACCGCTCCCTCGTTCATGTAAGAGGCGGCTGTATCGATGGCACGATAGCCCGCCGCGAGCGCGTCGGACACACATCTTTCGCACTCCGCCGCATCGGGGACCTGATAAACCCCGAAGCCCAAAATGGGCATCTCTACACCATTGTTTAGAACTACATTCCGCATCTTTTATCCTCCTTTTCCTGAGAGATTAAACATAACATACGCCGGCGGCGACGCGCGGGGCGCTCTACACGCCTGATTTTATCTGCCTTTACATCAACGGATAAAATTAGTCGCCACGGGCGGTTCCCTTACCGGGTAAGGAACAGCCGTTTTGGAATGCTCGATGCATTTGAGGAGCCACGCCATATTGTTGCCGAGGGTCCTCATCGTCTGCATCCCTTCCAAGTCCTGCCTCACCTGCTCAGGCGTCACACCGTGGGTCTCGTTCCAGTACTGTGAAGAAACCACCGGCATGCTCGCTATGGTGAAATACCGGTTCAGGGTCTCAAAAGCCGTGGTTGCCCCGCCGCGGCGGCAATTGACAATGGCGGCCGCCGGTTTGAAGGCGTAAGCTGCCGATTTTCTGAAGAACATCCTGTCCATAAAGGCGCGCAATGAGCCGTTGGGGGACGCGTAGTACACAGGCGACCCTACCACCAGCCCGTCGGCTTGTTTGGTTAAATCTATAGCCCGATTGACAGGGTCATCGTCAAACTGGCAATGGCCGGTCCCGGTGCATTTGCCGCAGGCGATGCAGCCATGGATGGGGCCGGTCCCGATATGCAATATCTCCGTGCCTATCCCCTGTTTTTCAAGCTGGCCGGCTACCTCGGAAAGAGCGGTAAAAGTGCAGCCGTTCTCATGCGGGCTCCCGTTTATCAACAATACATTCATAGCCTATTTCCCTTCCTTAAACATCTGAACTGATTCTACCCGAGAGGGAAGTTGTTATACAAGAGCGCCCAACCCTGCCGCCAACCCCTACATGCCGGAAAACGTCGCGAACTGCATTTGAATGCCCTGCCCGGCATAGACCGCGGCACGATCAAATCTTTTTTTATTTAGTATTTGTTTAGTATCCGCTATCGAATATTTAGCGTCTGTTTATTGAACTGATTTTTTAAAGGAGTAGTGTGAGAGGTGAATCCCCAAACCGGTTTGGGAGGCCGGGTTGGCTGATGGCGATCAGGGGGTGCAAAATGAAGACTTTTGGTTTAATACAAACATGGTTGATCCTGGTCTTGCTTTTGTGCTCATTTCTTGCTTTCGGGTCATGCGCCGGGATTTCTGAAGTCGTTCCTGCAATCGCTTTTACGAACCCTCCCGGCACTGCATATGTCCCGGGGGACGTGACTGTCGCCGTTTCGGTAAGCAATTTCAATCTGGTCGATAATCAAAACCAGACGGCAATCCGGGGAGAAGGCCGGCTGCGTTATATGCTTGACGGGCAAACAGGCACGGCCACAGATCTTGCGGATGAGTCTAATCCCGTCATGCAGGCCGTCACGCGCTCACAAACCTACACATTCCACAATGTCCCAACCGGCACTCACAGGATTTCCGTGGAACTGGTAAATAACAACCTGGCCAAGCTGAATCCTCCCGTGGGCTTATCGATGACCGTGGTTGTATTCCAGTTGCCCGTTACCCCGGGGGCAACGGCGGAGGCGAGCCTTCCCGTACACCAGGCACTGGACCCGACCCAACCTATCATCCGGCGGGAAACCGCTTTGATAAAATGACCGCGGGCCGGGTTATGCCGTTCTTTGCAATCCGGCGGGGTCCTTGAACTCGTATCCGACCGCCGGGATATTTACCAGATAGACCGGATTGGCGTGATCGGGTTCGAGTTTCCGTCTAAGGCGCCCTATAAATACATGCAGGTACTCTTTTTCGTCCTTGTAGTTAGGGCCCCACACCTGTTCGAGCAAATAAGAATACGTGAGCACCTTGCCCGCATTGAGGGCCAGTTCCCACAGCAGGGAAAACTCCGTCGCCGTCAGATCCACTTCAAGCCCTTCACGAGTGACCTTCCGCCCGTTAAAATCTATTTCGATCCCACCCGCGCGTACGACGGGCTCCGTGACAGTGCGGTTGGTAACATGCCTGGTCCTTCGCAGGACCGCCCTGACGCGGGCAAGCAGTTCGTCGGTGTCAAAGGGCTTGCAGATATAATCGTCCGCCCCCAAATCCAAGAACTCGATCTTTTCATATTCACTGAAGATGGCGCTCACCATGATGATAGGGACCTCGGACCATTCACGCACCCGGACGATAACTTCACGCCCGCCCATCTTCGGCATCTTGATATCTAAAATGACCATGTCCGGGATACGGTTTTCAATATGCGCCAAAGCCTGCTGGCCGTCGCTTACAACGTGTACTTCGAAATCATTCTTCAGGAGGACGCTCGAAATCAACTTCGAAACCGCAGGATCGTCATCGACAACGAGGATACTGGCACGGCCGCCGTATGACAGATTTTCCATGCTTCGCTTCGCCTTGCCTGATGCGTTCTCCATCTCTATCCTCGCCGCAAAGATCAATCGATGCCCTCAATATAACATGAATGATACCCGCTTGTAAGGGGTATCCGCGCACAACCCGGCCACTCAGACCCCCATCCCGGGTTTTTGGGAACAGGCGTCCGCCGATATCTTTTACCGCCTGCCGACGTTGTATGATGAATAAGGAGAAATGCTTACCGTGAGACTTAAAACTTCGTTATTCGCGATTTTCCTGCTGCTGGCGGCCCTTCCCTTGACCGGGGCCTGTTCAGGAAACACGGAATCCTCCGCCATCAACGATACCGGGACGATCAAACCCGTCGAAATCGTGTCCGCAACAGGCCCGATGCCGCCGTTCAACCCCGGCGGGCCGAACGTCGAGATTACGGTGAAGAACACCAGCCAATATCCGGTTACCGAGCTTACCGTTCAACTTAACCTCAACCTGCCGACGCCCCCGGCAGCATACGCCTTCGATTTCGGGCTCACCCCGGATGCGCCACTGGCGCCGGGGGCGACGGCGAAACTGGCCCGCAGCCTTATCAACGGCAGCTTCAACTCAGGGACGTCCTACACGCTCACGATCGATGCAGTATATAAGGGCGCGACCGGAACGGCGACGGCGGATTATGCTGTCCAGGTCCAGATCGCGGCACCTCCGGCAACCGGCTAGCGGGGTTTTCCCTGTCCTTTCTTTACCGGGCCACAGCCGCCATCAACACGAAGATGAGATAAACCGCTCGCCGGCCACGGACGGAAACGTCCAAAAGGGGGCCTTGGACATCCTCCCCGTCTTAACCCATCAGGCATAGAATCATACCGTACAGAATGATGCCGGAGGACATGGAAATGACGCGAAAATTACTGCTGATAGTGGACGACGAACCGGTGATACGTCGGCTTTTACACAGAATTTTGTCCGACAAATTCGATATACTCGAGGCAGAAAACGGCCAGGCAGCAGTGAAACTCGCAGCAGAGAATCAGCCGGATTTAGTGCTCATGGACATCATGATGCCGGGCATGGATGGGATGACTGCCTGCTACCACATCAAGGGACAGGATACGACGGGAAAAACCCGGGTGGTGATGCTTACCGGGATCAACCATGAATTGAACAAAAAAGTAAGTTTCAGCGTTATGAGAGCGGACGGCTATATCACCAAGCCCTTCGAAAAGGAAGGGCTTTTCAAGACAATCGAAGATGTGCTGGCAAAGGCCCCGGTTTCGGATTGCACGCCGGCATCGACGTGATCCACCCAGACCATTCACGGCACTGACGTTGAGAAGCAGGCGCAGGCGGGCGCCAGGGGCTATACTGAATATAGCCATGCACGATAAACCGTTACAGCCCCGGCCCGAGAGGCCGGAAATGTTCCCTTACCAGACCTCCCGTACCCCACGGGACAGGCCAGAGACGGCCTACGCGGTAAAAGGGCCCCCCCTCAGAACGGCGTCGGGCGCGAGCGTGCCCCCGGCCTGGACGGGCGTCTGGGTGTCCAGCGACCCCGTAAGCCGCCTTCAGGCAACCGGCCGGGACGCCAAGGGCAGGCGCGTTTACCTCTATTCGAAAGAGCAGGCAGGGGCGGCAGCCGCTGTAAAATTCGAGAGGTTGAAGGAGTTCAACCGGGCTTACCCCTCGCTGATGAGGAAAATCGAGCGGGACATGAAGGACCGCGAAGAGGCGCTCGTAGTTTACCTCATCGCCAAAACCGGGTTCCGGGTCGGCGGCCGTTCCGATACAAGGGCCGCAGTCCGCGCTTACGGGGCCTCGACACTCAAATGCTCACAGGTAAATATCTCGGGGAACACTCTCTCTTTCGACTTCACGGGCAAGAAAGGCATCCGCGTGAACAAAGCGCTGAAGGACGCCTTCATCGCGCGCGGCGTGGGCGACAGATGCTATTCGAGTTCCGACGAAGTCATATTTAAAACCACCGACCGGCAGGTGCGCGCCTACCTGGCTTCTATACAGAAAGACACGGGATTCATGGTCAAGGACTTCAGGACCTACCTCGGCACAATCACGGCCTTACGCCAGGTACGCGGGATGACTGCCCCCCGGAGCGGCAGGGAGTTCAGGTCGTTCCGGAAGAAAATCGGGGAGACGGTGGCGGCGGAACTGGGCAATACCCCGACGATTGCGCTCAATTCTTATATCGCCCCCGAGGTCTTCTGCGGATGGGAGGCCGGGGAGGCGCCGGAAGTGAAAAGCCGAACCAGAAAACGCATTTCCATGGCCGACGAGTTCCTGGAGTGCGTCCAGTACGAAGATTCGGCAAACTCGAAAAAGCAATAGCGATACCTGGCTCCATTCCCCTAGATTCTGGATCCCTCGAGGCTCGAGGGCGAGAACCTCGGGGGACATCCCGGGGCCTCGGGTCTCACGCCCGGGTTGACCCACCCCACCGTCCCCGTCATTGTCGGTCTTGCTTGTACCCGGGTATCAAGAGGGTGACCCGACGATTACAGATGGACGATAGCCCCTTGAAACAATAGAACATGTGTGCTACTATTTAAAAAAGGGGACATCCCGTATCAAAGGAAGCACAAAATGGGCGAAACAACCACTATCCCGCGCATCGTTCCGGTAATAAGCGACTACCAGAAGTCTTTTAACGCAAAAATCAGGGACCGCCTGGAAAAGCTGACCGGTTTCCCCGTCACGGACTCGAATATATTCCAGCTGGTGATGGAGCATCACGGCGCGGTCAACGTATCCAGGATGACCGTTCAGGTAGGCATGCGGTCTTTCACCAGCGAGCCCATCGTTGCCATCTTTGCGATCAACGGCTGGTTCCAGGTATGCACCAAAAGCATGGGTGCGCTGGCGGGCTCCCCCAAGTACATCAGCGGAAAAGACGTCATAGAGGTTGTGAAATATCGGGACGCAAGGCCTCAAGAAGCCCGGGCTGCCGCGTATCCTGGACCGGAAGGAAACCGGGTTTAAGCCCCACTTTTTAAGTGGCAGGGCCGGGCAACGATTAACCCCTCCTCAGCCTGCATACGAGGGCGGGCGGGATGTTTTTATAGACATTATCGAATATGCGCTCGCTGTCGCCGATGTCCCTGAACGAGGGTTCTTCATAGGCGTCCAGAACGAGCCCGTTGTTGAAAAATGCCCGCAATACCGCTGAAACCGGGCGGTGGAAGTAATACTGGGATTGCGGCTGCCCGGCCATCCCGATACCCAGCCGTTCGGTCTCGACCAGGTAGTCACGAACTTTAACGCCGAACCGATCTTCGCTCTGCCCGCTTAAGTCATCCATCTCGTGCACCAGAGTGCTCGCCCCGGAATTGAAGCACGGGTGCAGGATGGAGAAAACGAAGATGCCGCCCTTTTTCATCAGCAGCGGCGCATGCTTCGCGAGCACAGAGATATCGCTCATGTCCATAAGCGCCATGGTACAGACGACGGCATCGAAGTGACCGGAGGGAAGTTTGTTCAGGTCCGCTGCGCTCGCGGCATCTGCCACGCGGTAGTCGATGTTTTTGGATTCCCTGGATCTGGCGATGGCGATGAACTTTTCGGAAAAATCGACGGCGGTCACGCGCGCCCCCAGCGAAGCCATCTTCCTGGCGAACTGGCCGTTGCCGCAGGCGACATCCAGGACCTGCATGCCCTCGGCGATTTTCAACATCTCCAGTTGGACAGGTTCGATGAGCTTCAGGTGGAAATTGTTCCCTTCGCCCATCCTGCCGTCCCAGAATTCGGCGTTGGCGTTCCAGATATCCCTGACTTCATCATTCATGACGCAATACCTCGCAGAATCTCGCCAAACAGGATTATACCATTGTGTTCCGTCACTAGCCGCAGTATGCTTTTTACGGACCATGCTATCGGGAAAAGGGAGAATGCTATGACGGTATTCAAGGAAATTCTATGGGGGTTTTTCGGGCTCGTGGTGGTTCTCCTGCTTTCGGACGAATCCTATTTCGCCGCCATCGACGCTTCTAAGAGAGGCTTCAGCGGGATACAGGTTTTGCTGCTGAGGGTCCTCGGCGTTATCTTCTTCCCCGTCAGCATCGTCGCCTATCTGATATTCCGGCCGTCATTGAGGCAGCAACTTACGGCTGACCGCCGACGGAAATGTGCAGGCTTTCAAGCGTTCGTGATGACGGAGCGGCAGGGGTAAGGCCATAATCCTCCCGCTCCATCCGGATCAATCGGTCACAGGCGCGTAGACGCAGCGGCAATATCCGATGGGGTTTTCACATTCCCGAAGGGGAAGCGGTGTGGTTTTCATCATATCCGCCAGTGAAAATACCTTTCCTTTGAAAGCTTCACAGGCGCCGCAGGACGATCTCTCAGAACCGAGTATTTCCACTTTTCTTATCCCGCGGGCCTTGTACTCTTTCAGGTTGGCATTTCTGGCTTTCAATATGGCAGACAGGAATTCTTCCTTGCTCTTGCGGAAGAATATAGTTTGGGCGAAATAAAGCTTCGAAAGATGGTCCCACTGCTCTTGTTTTATCGATTGGACTATTTTTTCGTTCATCAGCGAGATAAAAGCGCCCCTGAGCAGGGCCGGTTTGCCCATAAGCCGCCTTAATTCGCCCTGCCTCTCTACCAGCGCATCGCGGCTGATCCCAACCCCTTTGGCAATATCGATACAGGCCTGTTCTTCCTCAACCTGACGCCATTCCTCATCGATTTTGCCGGCATCGGTTTCGGTCATTAAAGTCCGTTTATTGGTAAGCGGGAGGGTCTTTACGAAGATCAACCGGTCGCAAAGTGGGCATCTTTCTTTCTTGAGAGGTTTGCGTTCAAGTATCCCAAAGCAATTCGGGCAACGGATATCCTGGATGGCGAGAGTCATCGAGCCTCCTGACCGGGTGTTTTATCCGAGCTTGCCAACCAATCTATTACGCCCCGACATTATACCAACCGGCGAAGCCGAATAACAATAGGCTGAAATGCGATTTCAGTTCAAAGTTTAAACAACCATTGACTGCGGCTTTTAGGCCGCCTATATTATTTATCGGAACATCTGGGAACGATGCATGGAAACTTTGCTGGGCTTAATATCGATGACCGCGGAGTCGATGGCCGCCCGGGCCGTCGATGACCCCGCCTGCATCCCCGCGATACTTGACGGGCTGTCTTCACCCACCAGCCTCAAGCTTCGGTGCGCCAAGGCCCTCAACCTGATTTCGGCCAGCCGGCCTGAACTTTTATATCCCCGTTTCGATTTCTTCGCAGGCCTGCTCTCCAGCCCCCATCGCATCCTTAAATGGAATGCCATCTTCATACTGGCCAACCTGGCGGTGACAGACCCCGGGCACAAGTTCACTGCAATTTTCAGAACGTATTACAGCCACCTGGCGGACGGGGACCTCATCACCGCCGCGAACATCGCCGCCGCGTCGGGAAAGATTGCGGCCGCGAGGCCGGACCTCAGGAAGGCCGTCACCCAGGAACTGCTGAAAGTCGACGCCATCCCCCTGCCGACCGACGAATGCAGGGAGATCGCGCGCGGCAAGGCGCTCGAAGCCTTTATGTGTTATCCGGCTGAACTGCGTAGCAGCCGGCCTCTGCGTGGATTCATCGAACGCTGCCTCGCAAGCAGGCGGCCCGCCACACGTAAGAAAGCCGAAAAGGCGCTGAAGAAACTGGACTCCTCGCGACCGGCGCGGTCTTGACTACCAGAGATTTGCGGCGGCGGGAACGGACCTCCTGTCGAGCAGGCTGATGGCCTGTTTCTCGCACCTGGCCCTGCATATCCCGCACCCATAGCAGCGGGCCGCGTCAACCCGCGTTTTTTTCATCCCCGCGCTGTATTCGAGCGCCCCGAACTGGCAGGACTGCATACACCGGCGGCAGCCGTTGCAGGCGGCGTTATCCACTACCGCGACATACTCGGAGCGGAACATCAGGGGGAAATTGGAGCCCACCGTCGCCCGCATGGCCAGGCAGTCCGTGCGGTCGCAGTTGCAGATGGCGCCGATGAAGGGGGTCACGAAGGTCCAGACGGTGTGGATAAGCCCCTCCGATTCATGTTCCCGGAAACTCGCCATCGCCTGCGAAGGGGTGAGGAGTTCAAGCCCCGAAGTGTCGGGGCCGGTCAGGTAGGAAACGTCCACATCCCTGATTATCTGTGCCATCTTGCCGCCGTTCGGCGCGGCGCTCAGGCAGTAGCAGTAACGCTGTTCGGTGGAAGTCGTGCTGTGCCGGCAGTAGCAGGCGATGCGCACGATGGAGGGAAGGGATTCGAATATCTCCCCGCATTCCTCGATGGGAACGACCTGCCCGAAATGCGACTTCTGTACCCTGCTCGTCAAAACAGGGTTCAGGACTGCCTGGACGAAGGCAGGCAATGCGGCAACCGTCTTCAGCTTTTCAACCGCGGCGGCTTTGTGTTCGGGATAAAGCAGGAAATCGCGCACGTAAGCCTGCCGCTTGAGGTCGCTCATCAGGTCTTCTGAATAATTCTTGGCGTTCAGGTACCATTTTTTACCTTCGCCGTGCTGGTGGCAAAATTCACACAAGGGTCTCTCCTGTGCCGTGCGATTTCCGGAAAGGCTGCAGGTTTATGCCATGCGGTTGTACCTGCGGAACGCGAGGGACATGAACAGGGCTATCAACCCGAAATCCCACGCCAGTATCTTCCAGAGCGATGAGGCGACGGAGCCGCCGAGCAGCAATACGCGCGTGACATCCGCCATCGAGGTCACGGGATTGATCTTGGCGAAAGCCTGGAGCCACCCCGGCATCGTGGCGATGGGCACGTAAAGGGAACTGGCGAAAACCAGCGGGAAAACCCAAACAAACCCCGCCACCTGCGCGGTCTCGACATCCTTGACTGAGATCCCGATGAAAACCCCGACCCAGGTCAGAGCCACGCCGAACAGGACTATCAGCGCCAGGCCGGCGATTATGGATAAGAACCCGTTATCGAACCTGAACCCCATGACAAGGCCGACGATGACGAGCAAAATAAGCAGGAAAACATAACGCACCGCATCGGAAAGCACCCGGCCCGTGAGAAAAGCCGGCCTCGCCATCGGCAGGGAGCGGAACCGGTCCACAAAGCCTTTGGTGAGGTCTTCTGCTATGCCGACGCTGGTCTGGGTCGAACCGAAGACCACGATTTGAGCCAGAAAACCCGGCAGGAAATACTGGATATATGAAACCCCGCCCGTTTTGATGGCCCCGCCGAAAACATAATTGAACAGGAGCAGTAAAACCACGTTCAGCGTCGCGTTGAATATCAGCAGCTGGGGAAGCCTGAAATATTTGATGAGGTTCCGCCTCGTCAGTACAGCGATATCTGAAATAAGATGGGAGAATGATGTCATCATGGTTTTACCTCACTTCCCCCGCAATTTTCGAACCGGCTGCCGGGCTAACTTCGGCGGTGTGCCCGGTTATGGCCAGAAAGACGTCGTCCAGCGTCGGCTGCTTGAGGGACAGGTCAGCCAGGACGATGCCCGCGGAATCCATGCGCCGCACCACCTCCGATAAAAGGCCGGAGCCCCCGTCGGCAGGCAGGCTGACGGTCCCGGTTTCGCTTGAACTTAAAATCTTGCCGGGAGCGAGGCTATTCAACGCATCTGCCGCCGCCTGCGTGTTAACGCGATCATAAAGAGTCAGGCTGATGCGGGATTCCCCCCCGCAGCATTTCTTGAGTTCACCGGGGGTCCCTTCCCTGATGATTTTTCCTTCGTCTATGATGGCAATCTTGTGGGCAAGCCTGTCGGCTTCTTCGAGGTATTGCGTAGTAAGAAATACAGTGTTGCAGTCTTTGGCCTGGCTGGCGATGACTTCCCAAAGGGCGAGGCGGCTGCGCGGGTCGAGCCCGGTGGTAGGCTCGTCAAGAAAAAGTATGAGCGGCTTCGCGATGAGAGTGGCCGCCAGGTCAAGCCTCCTCCGCATCCCGCCTGAATAGAATTTCGCCCGGGTAGACGCTGCGTCCACAAGGTCGAATTGTTCTAATAGTTCCGATGCCCTTGCCCGGGATTTTTTACCGCCCAGGTGATAGAGCTGGCCGATTATCTCGAGGTTCTCACGGCCGGTAAGGGTGTCGTCCACCGCCGGATACTGGCCGGCCAGGCCGATCACAGAGCGCACCTTCTGGGCCATGCCGACGACGTCGAACCCGCCGACCTGCGCGGTGCCCGAATCAGCTTTCAGAAGGGTGGTCAAAATGCGGACAAGCGTCGTTTTGCCGGAGCCGTTAGGGCCGAGCAGGGCGAACACCGAGTTGGGTTCGACAACCAGGTTGATGCCGTCCAGCGCCTGTACTTTGCCGAAGCGCTTGCTGATGCCTTCTATGCGGACCGAATCTTCTTTGCATTTCTCCCGGATATCTTCAGGATTCAAGGCAGCACCTCCCGAAATGTATAAGTTTGATTATATCTGATTACGATATGCGCTTGCCAATACGGCTGCGGATGACGGCGGGGTTTGCGATAAATTTGAATTTTGTCAAAATAGCCCGCGTCCCAAGACGCCATCCTTTCCGGCAATAGCCAAAATGCCAGGGCCCCCATGCAGTTTGGATTTAGTGACAAATGTCACTTTCAGGCAATCAAACAGGAGTATAATTCCATACAGGCGGCATGAAAAAGAACATCCCGAATAGAGGCGACAAACAGGTGCTTATAAAACGGATCTTGCCGGTTTTGGCTGCCATGCTTTTCTTATCCCTGCCCGCAGGCTGCGCGGAGGGGCAAAGCAGTGCGGCCTCCCGGGTTATAGGGCTTACCGCTCCTCCGATGACCAGCGACGGCGGAGGGGTACAACACCAGATAATCATCCAGGGGGCGTCATTCACACCGCTGGTGGTTGATGTTAAAACCGGGGATACGGTAACCTGGGTCAACCGGGATACAACGCCTCACACCGTAACGTCGATACGCTATTTCCAGGACGAAGACGACATCAGCCATGTCTACATCGGGGAAAACTTCGACAGCGGCTATATCGCGCCAGGTGATTCCTACACACGCGCTTTTTCGGATACCGGCAATTTCTGGTACTTCTCGCTGCCGCTGCACAATGCCTTGCCGATACCGCAATACCTGCAACTTGTCCAGGAAATCGCTGTCGGTTCGGTGGTGGTAAATTGAAAGGGCTTTTAACAAACACTGGGTTGGGAAAAATGAGCCAGCCGACGAAGTGGTTCCCGGGGCTCATCGGACGAAGCTGTTTTTGCATAATGCTAATTGCGGTCATGGGCGCCTGCAGCAATGCCCGGGAAAGCACCATCACGGCCACGACCGCGGCAACTCAATCCGTATTAAAGCCCTCCGGTCAGATCGTTTCGATAGGACAGTCGAGTTTCTCACCGCAGCAGGTCCAGGTGAAGATAGGGGAGAGTGTCACCTGGGTTAACGAGGACACCTCCAAGCATACCGTCACGTCCTGGCACGAATATTGGGACCAGGATAATGTGGCGCGGGTAGACATAGGGGACTTATGGGACAGCGGCACCCTTGTTCCCGGGCAGTCGTATTCCCATATTTTCACCGAGGCGGGCACGTTTGAATATGTCAGCCTTCCGCTGCTTCTGTATTTCCAGTATCAGCAGAACCCCAAGGGAGTGGTCGTGGTAAGCGGGTGATAAACGCTTCTGAGGCGGCCAGGTTGATCCCCCGGGGACCCTTTTTAATAAAGTCCCCCTGCAAGTAAACCTGGCGTTCATAAGCTTTCTCAAGTCAACCGATAAACCTGCGGCCCCGAATCATCGCCGCATTCCGCCAGTCCCACCGCCACAAGGCGGTCCAGAGCATCCTGGACCTTCCGAAAATTTGCACCCCCGAATATATGCACGAAAACCGCTTGATCGAACCGTGTGTGCGGATGCCGGGACATGAAATCCAGGATTTCGAGACACATATGATCGAGATCGGTTTCTTCGCCCGTCGCTCTGGAAATCTCCGTGCACTGCATGTTCTGCCCCTTTCAACCATAAATCCCCGGATTTTCGGCGGTGATCTGAAGGTTTGTTATCATCATAAATATAAACCGTTTTACGGATGTTTGTGATATCCCGGGGTACCGAATAAAGGACAATTCCAATCACGTGAAATGAGATGAAAAATGCGGGCATTATCCGCGCGGATAACCACGTGAGCCATTGCGCCAAATACAGGGCAAGAGACCGCCCCGTTCCCGTAAAAGGGCGAACGTAGTATCATGGATATTGGACAGGGTACCGATTAAAGCCGTGCAACTGCGAGGAAAGCATCATGAAATACGATTTCGCCAAAGTGTGCGACCGGACTAGGACGGATTGCGTCAAATGGGACGCGGCCCCCGCCATCTTCGGCCGCAAAGATGTAATACCGATGTGGGTGGCCGATATGGATTTCCCGGTGGCCCCGCCGATAGTCGAGGCGCTTAAAAAACGCATCGGGCATGAGTTTTACGGTTACACCCTGCCAGGGGGTGCCGTCATCGATTCTGTGGTCGAGCGCATGAAGCGGAAATTCAACTGGAAGATTGAACGGGACTGGGTAGTTCTCACTCCCGGTGTCGTGCCCGCCCTGCATGCAGCCGTTAAAGCGCTGACCCACCCGGGAGACGAGATCATCCTGCAGGAGCCGGTATATTTCCCCTTCTTCTCGGCAGTGACCTCTAACGGGTGCCGCATATCCAACAATGAACTCAAGTTCATCGACGGGCGTTACGAAATGGACTATGCCGGCCTCGAAAACAAATTCCGTGAACAGCCCGGCCCGCTCCCCGCCCCCAACAGGGTCAAAGGCATCATTTTCTGCAACCCCCACAACCCGATAGGGCGGGTTTGGAATAAGGAAGAGGTCACGAGGATGGGTGAGATAGTCATCCGCCACGGCGGGACCGTCATTTCCGACGAGATCCACTGCGAGATACTTTTCAAAGGCAATACCCATACCCCTTTCGGCGCTATCTCCGAAGAATTCGAGCAAAACTGCATCGTATGCATGGCGCCGAGCAAGACGTTCAACCTGGCGGGGCTGGAAGCGTCTTCTATCATCATCCCGAATAAAAAACTGCGCGACGGATTCGCCGCGGCCAGGATGGGCATCCTTCCGGAACCGAACCTGTTCGGCCTGACTGCCATGGAGGCGGCTTACCGGCTGGGCGACGAGTGGCTGGAACAACTGCTGGATTATCTCCAGGTCAACCTGGACTTCGCCATCGCATATTTCGAAACCAGGATACCCAAAATAAAGCCCGTCAGGCCGGAGGGCACCTATCTCGTTTGGCTCGACTGCCGGGCGCTGGGCATGGACGATACAGGACTGAGGAGTTTCATGCGCGAAAAAGCGAGCGTGGGGTTGGACGACGGTTTCCTGTTCGGCGCAGCGGGCGCCGGCTTCCAACGGATGAACATAGCCTGCCCCGGGAGCATCCTCAAAGATGCCCTGGGCAGGATTGAAAAAGCGGTGAATTCGCTGTAGTTTTCGGTGAAATAAGCGCCGGACGATGGAGGAAGAAATATGGCGGCAATCGTAATAACCGTATACTCGGATTTTGTCTGACCGTTCTGCTATATCGCCGAGCGATCCAGCCTGGTCAGGCTGGCAAACGATTTTGACGTCAAGATTGAATGGAAGGGCTTCGAACTGCACCCCGAAACGCCTGTCGGCGGCGTGCTCATCGAGGACATCTTCCCCGGGTACCGGGATGGGGGCAGGCTGGAATACATGCGTGATTTTGCCGCCAGCTTCGGCATCCAGGGCATGGCTTCGCCCGAGAGGCTGCCGAATACGCGCCGCATACTCGCTATGGCCGAGTATGCCCGCGAGACGGGCAAGCTGGACACTTTCCGCATACTTGCGATGAACGCACGCTGGGAAAACGGCAGCGACCTCGAAGATAAAAAGGTCCTCGAAACACTGGCCGCCGCTTCCGGACTCGACCAGCAGAAAGCTTTGGCAGCCAGCGGGTCGCCTGATTACCTGTCGCGCATAGATGCCATACGGGCTGAAGCCGGGAGGCTGGGGATAGACGGCATACCGACCTTCATCATCGGAAAACAGATGGTGGTGGGGTGCCAATCTTATGAAATCCTGGCTGATGCCGTGATCAAGGCCGGGGGGTTGCGGCGGAGTTAACCCCAAAGCAGAGTATCTTGGGAGGCCGTTATGAGAATTCAATGGTTCGGGCAATCTGCTTTCCTGCTGGTTTCGGATTCGGGCCTGCGGGTCATCACGGACCCGTATGACCCAATAATCGGCTACGGAGATATAGCCGAGGCCGCCGACGCCGTCACCGTCAGCCACGAGCACCGGGACCACAATTACGTCAAGGGAGTTAAAGGCAACCCGGTTGTAATGAAAGGGGCGGGTACCCATAAAACGAATGGCATCGAATTCCGGGGGATAGCCACCGCACATGACCAAAACCATGGGAAAGAAAGAGGGAACAACACGGTCTTCTGTTTCGCCGTCGACGGCATCAGGATCTGCCACCTGGGGGACCTGGGGCATACCCTGGACAAAGCGGAGGTCGGAGCGATTGGGCGGGTCGACCTGCTGCTGGCGCCTGTGGGCGGGTTTTATACCATCGACCATTCCGAAGCAACCGAAATAACGGCGGCATTGGCACCGCGCATCGTTATCCCTATGCATTACAGAACGGAAAAGAGCGGGCAAAACCTCGCCCCGGTGGACGATTTCCTGACAGGGAAGAAGAACATTATCAGAACCCGCGAGCCATGGTTTGAGATAACGCCGGATGTTTTACAGCGAACCGTTCAAATCGTTGTATTGCCGCATACGAAATAGCCGGAAGCTATTTAGTCGGCCGCTTGTCGGCTTGCGGCTTTTTAGCCCGCTTTGGAAGATAATCGGGTATCTTGGCTTTAGTGTCTGTGATTTTCAGATATGAGAAATGCCCGAAAGCCAATCTAGATGTGATTTTGATATCGATGGCACCCAGCCCCGTCAGGCCGGATATGGCGACATGGGGGACCTCCCCGGTAGCCAGAGTGAAATGTATCGGGATGGTTTCATCCGAGAGGGGCTTAAGCCACGCAGCTTTGGTGTGGACGATGTTTTCACAGGCCTTGCCGCCGATGCTCACCTCGTGATCGATATCGGGAAGATAAAGCGGAAAGAGGCTCCGGTTGCGGCAGATAATCTCGCCGTCCAGGCGCACGCCGTTTACGAAACCCCCGGCGGCCGAAACAAGATTGCCCCGGATGGCGTTCCATATAGACCCCAGGATAGAGGTCGGGGTCGCTTTGAAATCGGGCGCGACGCTGACGGACCTAAAGGTTATGACGAGCCTGGAATAAGCGTAGACAGCCAGGGCGCATATCACAATGGCAAGCAGGGTGAGGCCCCCCAGGCCAGCCAGAAACCAGACAATAACCTCTTGAAGGACCACCATAATGTCCAAATGATAACATACTAGTCTGTTGACAACCTGGAAACGTCAGGTGTATATTACAGCCTTAGGGTGTATAGGTGGAATTAGAGTTCTCTTCGAATCGCCTGGATAAAGCAAGCACCAGCTTCTCAGAAGCTAACCGGCTTTTTGGCGTCGCCATTGGCCGGAAGTATATCCAACGACTTGGCTTGTTGAGGGCAACCGAAAAGTTTAGCCAACTGTACGGGTTTCAGGCCCTAAAATTGCATCATTTGAAAGGGAACCGCGAAGGACAATTCGCGATATCCCTGACCGGAAACTATCGGCTTATTATTGAGAAAATTCAAGAAGACAAAGTCCTGATTTTGGATTTGGAGGATTATCATGGTGACTAAAACTGCAGCCTATCCCGACATAGCAATCCCCCCGGGTGAGTACCTTGCAGAGGAGATCAAGGCCCGAAGCCTATCTCAGAAGGAATTGGCCAAACGCATGGGAAGGCCCACAAACGCCATAAATGAAATCATCAACGGGAAGAAATCCATCACTGCTGAGACCGCCTTGCAGCTTGAAGAAGCAATGCCGGAGATACCTGCCCGCTTCTGGTTAAACCTGGAAACTGATTACCAGCTTACTAAAATGCTGATAAGCAGGCATTCTAACCGGGGATAAGAATCGATGGACTGGACAGAACACAAACAGCAACTGCTTAAGGACCCTGAATTCAAAAAGGAATACGAGGCGCTCACGCCAGAGTACAAGTCTGCCTTCGCCAGGATTCGTAGGCGCCAGGCTAAGGGATTAACTCAGGGTCAATTGAAAAAAGGATATCCCAAGCAAGGGCAGGAACTACGTCAGTAATGTCCCGAGTTTTTCAAACACCTCTGACATCGTGTCGCTTGGCGATGTGCATATCCACTCTGTATCCCTGGCTCGCCAATCGAGGCTCTTGACCTGGTCGGAGAGAATTGCTCCAGACACCGGTAATCCCGGTGGAAGTAGCACTTCAAAAGGATAGCCCTTTACCTGGCTGGTAACCGGACACAGGATAATCAGTCCAGTCTTGCTGTTATAGCTTCGCGGCGAAATCACCACAGCAGGACGGCGGCCGGATTGCTCGTGCCCTGTCTGCGGATTCAAAGTAATCCAGACCATGTCTCCGCGTTGAGGGATATAGCCGCCCGGATTCACCATGCTTCATGCCCCACTGCCGCGCCAGTATCAATCTCATCATGCAAATTGTCTTCGGTTACGTTAGCCAGAAGTTGTTTGAGTGTCAGCTTTGGTTTAAACACCGGGGTAATAATGAGTTTCCCGTCGGCCAGTGAAACCTCGACAGCCGTTTCCTTTTGTAGATTCACTTCCTCCGCGAAGGATTTGGGGATACGTAGAGCCAGACTGTTCCCCCATTTCTGTATTTTTGTTTTCATGTTGTACCTCTATAAAGTATCTACAATGAAGATACAATTTTCAAGAGTATCTGTCAATCCGGAGACCAGTCTAAAGCGTTATCGATTGGTTATCGGTATTAGTTATGTCAATATTGTTACGGCATATGGCGAGTGTGAGAATTATTCAGGAATGTCATATTTCTTTAACTTCCCCGAACGCTTTGTTATAGCTTTGTAACTCCTGCGGTGCTACAGTATTATCAATCCCGCTGGAAGGAGGAACTATATGGTATTCATGGGTGAAGAGGACAACAAACCGGCCGATGAGAAAACCGTCAAAGAAAGCAAAGATATACTTCACCGCCTCCTCCGGGAGCAAGCTATCGACAGCCGCGAAGATTACCTGGCGGCCGTATTCGCGATGAACCGGGTAGCGCCTTACAGGGATACCGACCCGGAAGTCGATACTATCCTCAAGGCCATGGAACGGACGTTCACTACACTCCCTCCTTTCGGTGAGCTATAATGTGACGCATGGCATCCAGACCCGGGATTTACAGAAATACGGCGCGCATGAACAAACGCGTCATCCCTTTTATACTGCTAGCAGCCGTACTTTCTGCGGGGGCCGTATATTTTCTTTTACACATTTACAACATCCCTAACGCCGCCAGTGTTGAACGCGCCAGTATAGACCGGGCCCTCAAGGTTCTTATCTCCATCGCCGCCGTGGTTTTTATCTGGGTGGTTACCGCCCTGGCATACGTGGTAATTTTCAACAGGCAGAAACGGGGCGACACGGGATTCGGAGCGCATATCACCGGCAATCGGAAGCTGGAGACCGTCTGGACCGTCATACCGCTCCTGATAGTCATCGGCGTTTCGTTCTACGGCGGGTTCGTCCTTCGGGACATCACACCCGAGCCACCTCCCGGCGTACTTAACGTGGATGTAACCGCCTTCCGCTGGGGCTGGAAATTCTATTACCCCGATTATAACGTGAATTCTCTTTATCTCGAACTCGAGGTCAACCGCCAGGTTGAATTCCACATGGCGACCCTCGACGTCGTACACGGCTTCTGGATACAGGAGTTCGGGCCCAAGATGGACATCGTGCCCGGGATGATGATGCACCTTGACGTCACGCCCGACAAGACAGGGCAGTACCTCCTGGTATGCGACCAGCTGTGCGGGGCAGGCCATACCGGCATGACCGCGCCGGTTTATGTGGTTTCCTCCGGCGATTTCCAGACATGGGTGACCCAGCACAAAGCCCCGCCCGCAACCACGCCCGCGTCAACCGCTCTTTCCACCGCCGGGGAAGCGGCGCAACTGGGCTCCGCGGTGTACGGCAGCTACTGCGCCTCATGCCACGGGGCGACAGGGCAGGGCGGCGCAGGCCCCAGGCTGGTTGGTGCAGGCAACACGCTGGCTAAATACAATACCGCGCAGGGACTCCAGGGGTTCATCTCGGCCGCCATGCCGCTCAACGCCCCGGGCAGCCTTAGCGCCGCGGAGTACGGCGAACTCACGGCGTTCATACTGGTGCAGAACAACTGGATCGGGAGCGGGACAACGTTCGACCCGGCCGGCCTGTCCTCCGTGCCGATAAAATAGGGATTCCGAAATAATGAAAAGATTCTTCTCGATTGGGCTAGTGCGCGGGATCCTGGGCGGGACCGCGGGTACGGGCACAGGCGCAGGCGCGGTGATGCTGATACGCATGGCGATGGGATTACCCGCGTGGGACGAGGGGCAGGTCTGGGCCGCTGGCATCGTCGCCGGCGTTGCCGGCTACCTTATCGCGCTCGGCCTTTTCAACTACTGGGCAAGGTGGTTCGTCGGCGCACGCGACAGGTTCGAACCGAATATGCCGTCGCGTTCCTGGACTCGTTTCCTGAGTGTCAGCACCGACCATAAAACCATCGGCATCCAATACCTGGCGACCGCCCTGATATTCCTGCCCGTAGCGGTGGCCCTCCAGCTGATCGCCAGGGCGGACCTTTCCAAAATCGGGTTCAGTCTGAACCCCGAGACCTATACCGCGCTCATCAGCGACCACGGCATCGTGATGCTTTTCATCGTAGCCATACCCGCTTTCGCCGGGCTCATGAATTACTTCGTGCCGCTCCAGATAGGTGCGAAGGACATGGCGTTCCCGCGGCTGAACGCGCTCTCTTTCTGGCTCGTGCCGGCAGCGGGCATACTCATGGTGACCGCCCTCGGGGCGGGGGGATTCGATACGGGCTGGACCATATACCCGCCGCTTTCCGTCTCCTACCAGCCCCTCGGGATGAACCTCGTGCTGATCGGCGCCTACCTCGCAGGCTTTTCTTCGATACTCAGCGCCGTCAACATCCTGACGACCGTGATAAAGCTGCGCGCCCCTGGCATGGGCATCTTCCGCATGCCGATATTCGTATGGACTGCCGTCTCCACCACCATACTGTCGCTCCTCTTCACCCAGTTCGTGTCCATGGCCCTGCTGTTCGTCCTGCTTGAACGGACTTTGAACATGCCTTTCTTCGGCACCGCAGGCGGGGGCCAGCCCCTGCTTTACCAGTACATGTTCTGGTTTTACTCGCACCCGGCAACCTATATCTTCGCCCTGCCGGGCCTCGGCATCATAAGCGAGATAATACCAGTGTTCGCCCGCAAACCCCTCTTTGGATACAAGGCAGTCGCCCTTTCCAGCGTAGGGATCGCTATCGGCGGCACGATGGTATTCGGTCATCATATGTTCGCCGCAGGCATCCCGGCGCTTCTGCGCATCCCGTTCATGATAACCACGATGCTGGTGGCCGTGCCGACGGGCGTGAAGGTTTTCGCCTGGGTGGCGACCGCGTGGGGCGGCAAGCTCAGGATGGGCTCGCCCCTGCTTTTCGTCCTCTCGGCCATCGTCATCTTCCTCATCGGAGGGCTGACAGGCGTGATACAGGCTGTCGTCCCGGTGAATCTCTACGTGCACGATACCTACTGGATAGTCGCCCATTTCCACAGCGTTTTGTTCGGCGGCTTCCTTTTCCCGCTGATGGCAGGAATATATTACTGGTTCCCCAAGATGACCGGGCGCCGCATGAGCGAGGGGCTGGGACGGGCGCAATGGTGGCTCATGACCCTGGGCTCGGCGCTGCTGATATTGCCGATGTTCGTCCTGGGGCTCGACGGCCTGCGCCGCCGTACCGCCGATTATTCCAACATGGATTTCCGCCCGCTGGTGATCGCCACCGCCGTCGGCGGCTTCCTGATATTCCTGGGACTGGTGGTGCTGTTCTATAACATCCTGCGGAGCCGCCGTAAAGGCGCTCCCGCCTGGGACAACCCCTGGGAAGGCCGCACCCTGGAATGGATGACTTCTTCTCCGCCGCCTTACGACAATTTCCCCGCCACGCCTGTGGTGACCGGCGAGCCTTATGATTACGGCATATCAAGCAGGCCCTACGCCGATGTCACCCGCAGCAACCCTTCAAAGAACCGTTAGGAGCAACGATTGGACGCATACGTATCACGCGATAAAACCGAACGAGGCGCTTCCCGGATGGGGATGATCGTCTTCCTGGCGTCCGAGGTTTTCCTTTTCGGTTCGCTTTTCTTCACCTATTTCTACTTGAAGATAAACACGAAACCCTGGCCGCCTGAGGGCGTTGCCCTGGACCCGAAATTCGCAGCCATAAATACCGGGATACTGCTTTTCGGAAGCCTGCTCGTATGGGCTGCTTCCAGGCTCGTCAGGCGGGGCAGGATGGCTGCCGTCCAGGCTGCCCTCTTCACCGCATCCGTGCTCGGATTTGTTTTCCTGGGCATCACAGGCTGGGAGTGGCGGCATGAATCGTTCAGGGCGTGGACGAACGCCTACGGCTCGATATTCTTCACGCTGACCGGATTCCATGCCCTGCATGTCTTCGGGGGGGCGATGCTGATGCTCGCCCTGGCGATACGAACGCGCCGCGGCAAATACACCTTCGCCACCCACACGGGCATCGAAGTGGGAGCGCTTTACTGGCATTACGTGGACTTCATATGGATACTGGTCTTTACGACCCTGTTCTTTATCCGCTGACGGCCCGGGCGCGGGCAGTGTCCGCCTTTCACGTTGCCGCCGATTACATCTCGCTGCTCAAGCCGCGGGTGACCGCGCTGCACCTGTTCACGGCGGCTGCCGCCATGCTGCTTGCGTCTCACGGGCCACCGTCCGTCAAAGCGTTCGCCCTGGTCCTTATCGGCGGCGGGCTGACTGCCGGCGCATCTAACGCCCTCAACTGCTATTTCGACCGTGACCTGGACGCGCTCATGGAACGCACGAAGACCAGGCCCCTCCCCGCTGGCAGGCTCTCCCCCCGAAATGCCCTGGTATTCGGGCTCATATGCGGGGCTGCAGGGCTTTTCCTGCTTGCATGGCTATCGATGTATGCCGCAGCCCTGGCGCTCGCCGCATTTGCATCCTACGCGCTGGTATATACACTCTGGCTAAAGAGCAAGGGCGGGGCAGGAACGGTGCTCTCCAGCGGGATCGGCGCGGTGCCGCCGCTTATCGGCTGGCTGGCCGTTACGGGACATTTATCGATAACTCCATTCCTTCTTTTCGGGATAATCGCGCTGTGGAGCCCGCCGCATTTTTGGTCCCTGGCGCTATCACGCGGGGAAGATTACCGGGGGGCGGGACTTGCCGTCCTGCCTGGGAAAAAACCGGAGGTGTGGATAGCGGCCTTCGCCGTGCTCCTGATTTCAATGAGCCTGGCGTTGATACCCGTTGCGCATCCGGGGCTGATCTACTCGATAACTGCAGGGCTGACGGGCCTCGCCTATTTTGCGCTTTGCCTTAGCTCGGTCGCTCAGCCCCGCATGTCGATATCTCGTTTACTTTATGTCTACTCGATAGTCTACCTCGTCCTGCTGTTTACAGCCATGCTGGCCGGTGCCCTGCAAGCCCGGTGAAACTTGTCAGAAAAAAGCATATCGGGTAATATATAAATATAAACAAATATCCGCCAGCAAGATTGTTTTAGCCAGTTATTATTCATGTCCGGACTATACCAGCAAACCGTGGAGCACGGCTTTGGCCGCGGCTCCTTTTTTATTTGCCCGGGGTCTAACCGGAAACGAACTTGAAGGAGTTTCACAGACACATGAACGAACAAGACAAATGGTACAAACTGAGATGGATCAGCCTCGTCTTCGTGGCGCTTTCCCTGCTGGTCATCTCGCTCGACAACACGGTGCTCAACCTCGCTCTGCCGTCCATCGCCCGCGACCTGCATGCCAGCGCCAGCCAGCTGCAGTGGATAGTTGACGCCTACACGCTGGTCTTCGCCGGGACACTGCTCACCATGGGCACTATCGGCGACCGCCTCGGCAGGAAGCGCGTGCTCCAGGCCGGGTTGGTGGTATTCGGTATCTTTTCCCTGTGGGCGGCGTTCTCGGCCAGCACGGGGACTCTGGTTGTCATGCGCGCCATCATGGGGCTGGGCGGGGCCGCCATCATGCCTTCGACGCTTTCCATCCTTACCTCCACATTCAGGGACGCTAAAGAGCGTGCCCAGGCTATCGCCATCTGGGCAGCCGTTTTTGCGCTCGGAACAGGCATCGGCCCCCTGGTCGGGGGATACCTGCTCGAGCACTACAGTTGGAGTTCGGTATTCTTTATCAATATCCCGATAATTATCATCGCGCTCATCGGCGGCGCATTCGCCATCCAGGACTCGCGCGGGGCCAACCCGCACAAAGTGGACTTCTTCGGTTTCGTCCTGTCCATCGCCGGTTTATTCGCGCTGGTCTATGCCATCATCCAGGCCGGGGTGAACGGCTGGGGCTCGGCCAAGGTGCTCTGGGCCTTCCTGATCGCCGCAGTCCTGCTGACCCTCTTCATCGTCGGCGAATTACGCTCGAAGAACCCCATCCTTCCCCTCCAGTTCTTCCGCAACAAATCTTTCAGCGGCGCCAACCTGGCCCTCACGCTGGTGGCCTTCGGGCTTTTCGGTTCTTTCTTTTTCCTGGGGCAGTATCTCCAGTCGGTCAAGGGGTATACGCCGCTTGAGTCCGGCGTGCGCCTCCTGCCGATGGCCTTCATCATATTCATAGCCGCCCTTATCTCGGCGCGCGTCGCACGGGCCCTGGGCACCAAGATAACCGTAGGAGTCGGCATCCTGCTTTCGAGCATAGGCTTCTTCTATTTCGCCCGTATGATGAGCATCGACGCCAGCTACCTTACCATCGTCATCGGCATGTGCATCGTGGCCCTCGGCATCGGCATGACCATGAGCCCCGCCACCAATTCGGTGATGGGCTCTATCCCGCACGGCAAGGCCGGGGTAGGCTCCGCCATGAACGACACGACCCGCCAGATAGGCGGAGCCCTGGGTGTGGCGGTGCTGGGCACTGTACTCAACTCGGGCTACACCAGCCAGATCAACCAGGTGCAGTGGCCGGCAGCCCTCCCAGCCCAGGCGCTGGCAGCGATACACAGCAGCATCCAGGCGGCGCTGGTCACAGCGCAAAATTTACAGTCGCAAAGCCCCGACCTGGCGGCATTTATAGTCACGAATTCCAAGGACGCTTTTATCACAGGAGCGCAAAGGGCTTCTTTTATAGCATCCATCGTGCTGGCGGCTGCTTCGATAGTCACCTTCGTCATCCTGCCCAAGCGCGTGATAACGCCCGACGAGGTGAAAGGGGAAACCACGCCTGATATGCTTGTAGAAGAAGATATCGTCAAACAATAAAACCGGGTTAATCACCGTACTGAAGGGGAAGGCAAGGGTGCCTTCCCCTTTTTTGTTTAAAAGACGTGACAATTATCGCCTGTCACCGAGCGCGCCAATGGGCACGACAACACCAACGGGCACGATACATCAACGGGCACGGCACGCCGTGCCCCTACAGATTGCTTGCGGCCCGACCCGGATCGAACCCCGATGGTTCATCAGGCAGAGCCACTGTGCTCCAACGGGCACGGCGTGCCGTGCCCCTACTTCCCTGCCGAAGAATAAAGGTGGTATGTTATCGGTAAGGAGCGAAGGATGGCTGAAGCATCTGATATGTTCCATGTCTCGGTCGCCCCGTTAAGCGGCTTCGATGCCGAACTTGTTCAGAAAGCGGCCGGTGTGATCGGCAAAGACATCTACACCGCGCGCCTTCTATTATCGGGAAAAATCCCGAAAATAATCGCAACGTTCCATTCTGCTGAAGAAGCAGAAACAGCTGTAAGGGCGCTTGGCGCCCTGGGGCTCCTGGGGTTTTCCTGCAGCGATGCGGAGCTCCGTAAGCCTTTCACTCCAGACCCCGGGCCCCGCACCATAAAGCTCGGAAAAACAGATATCAGCTTCGTAACAGGCCTCGCAGAGACTAAAACCCTGGGACCGGATGACGTTTTTCTCATCCTCAAAGGGACGCGCCGATTTAGTTCAGGGAAGGAAACCACGACCACAACCAGGAAACTCAACATCACGGCAACACTCCTTACCGGGATGCCGATGTTTCGAAAGGTCAAGGAGAAAACAGGTGAAGAGTCAGTCGCCGAGGATTTCGTGAGGCTGTACGGCCGTCTTTCGCCGGATCCTCTGCTGGAGATCCCGCAGAATCATTTCGATTATTCGTTTTTAGGAGACCGGCTTGCCCCGACTTCTAATCAAAACCTCGCCAAAACGACGGAAGCCCTAAGGGGAATATTTCCGGGTGCGGTTTTTGACGGGTCCCCGGCGGGCAATGCCGACCTCGGCGAAAGGGATTACCGCCTGATCTACTTTTATCAGAAGACCATTGCAAATTACGGAAAATCAGGGCAGAGAAGCCCGTGAAAAGGCCAAATTCAATCTTCCCTTGATCCCTGTTTCTCTTTAACAGGGCCCTTGTTCACATCTATCCATATAAAAAACGCCAGGAATGTCCCTCCCCACAGGTAGCCGCCCAGTACATCGCTCGGCCAGTGCGCTCCCAGGTAGATACGCGAGGCCCCGACCAGGATGATAAAAAGAACGATAAAGGCGAACAATACCTCCCTGAATATCTTCCTTTTCATGTAGGTCCATACAAAATACGCCATAAGCCCGAGGACCAGCATGGAATAGAAAGCGTGACCGCTCGGGAACCCGTTATTAGTCAGGGAAACCCAAACTTTCACCAGTGCTGACGTCGGCCGCGAAGCCCCGACCGCCATCTTCAGCAAGGGGTCGAGGAATGTCGCCATGCCGGCCGCCAGCGTCATGATCGCAGGGGGCGTTCCCAGGCTCCGCCCCACGATGAGTGCACAAACAATGATAAAAACGATCGCCTCCCATCCCTGGGGCAGGAGCGTTACTTTTTCCATGAGCCAGAGAAAAGGGCTGCTGTTGAAGGATTGAAACCAGCGTGTCAGGCTCAAATCGCCCGGAAAGGGTGACAGCCAATGCGCAGCGACCGACAGGCAAACAGAAAGAAAACCCAGTAACCCGGAAACCAGAAGCCTCTCGCGGCCCTTTAGCCCTCCGCCGGCTTCCCGGTCATTTTCGCGCGCTGTTAATATTTTATCCATGATAGAGGCACGTTGGCGCTCACTTTCCCCGGCAATTCCGCAGCCGAAGCATAAAGCACGATGCTTGCTTGCGCAACTTTTCGTTAAAGAGAGCGCAAAGCTATTTTGGCCTGGAGCGGCGCTTCGAGTTCAGGCACCCCTTCTTGAAGCGCCTTAACGACGGGAGCGAGGACCGACTTCGCGGGTTCTTCGTCGATCTCGCTGAATACATGGTGTGCCCCTTCCCTCATGAACTGCGAATTATTGTTCTCGATAAGGGCCGTCAGCAAAGGTTTAACAGCTTCGTGTTCCCGGGCTATAAGCGCCTCTGCGGCGGCCCAGCGAACGCCGGAATCATCGTTGTCGAGCGCCCCGACGAGGGCTCGGACCGCCGCCGGTCCGCCGATTTTACCCAGGGCTTTGGCAGCGTGCATCGGAGCCATTTCTTTGCCGTGCTGAAGCGCCTCGATAAGCGGCAGGACGGCATCCTGCCCCCTGGTTTCAAGCGCCCTGCGGGCATTGAGGCATTTTATCCGGCTGTCGCAGTTGAGGTCCTCGATCAGGGAACCGATATCGCGTCCTTCGTAAGCAGTGCTCCCGGAAATTTCTGCCATATTTTCTTTCCTTTCTTTCACTGTACTGTAACGCTTATATTTACCACGACGGGGGGACTCAGCGGCGTCTCGTCGTTGTTCACCAGTTCGATGGAAAACGTATGGACCCCCGCGGTAACTGCCTTCCACGTATAGCTTGTTTGCGATGAGGATACCAAAGCAGTGTCGGGCCCGGTAACCGGCTGCCCCGGGGTTATCGGAGCTTGAAGGTCCATAAAATAATCCAGATGGCCTTCGCGCGAGGCGTTCGGCTGCCCCGACGGCGCAACCAGGTTGAAATTAGACACCTGCGCTGTGATGGTGACATTTCCGGCACTGACTACGCCGCCGTTGCGGGGAGCCAGGATGACCGCCTGGGGAATCCCTATCTCCGGTATCACCAGTACCATCTCAATCGACACGACGGGCGGATTGAGCGGCGTATCGTCGTTGTTGACCAGTTCAACAGAAAAAGTGTGGCTGCCGCCCCCGACGTTATGCCAGGTGCAAGAGAGGGCTGTGGAAGTCACCCAGGTCCCGGCCGCGGTAACCGCCGGCTTGCCAGATTCAGTGGGGGCGGTTACATCCATGAAATAATGCACGTGCCCTTCACCTTTGACAGCGGCCCGGCCCTGCTTGTCCACGACATTGAAGTTGGTAACGCCCACGTTTATAGTGAAATCCCCTATGGCGAACGCATTCGTTTGGGGCGACAGGATCTCAAGGTTCGGGGACGCGCGGTTGCAGCCTGAGGGCAAAGCCGTGAGCAAAATGAGTGCCGCAGAGAAAATGAAAAACGCCGTTTTGGAAAATTTAATCATTTCTTTCCTTTTTCAATCCGGCCTTCACCGGTGCCCGGCGCAGCATGTATTCGGTCCGGGCTTTTTCGGTCAGTCGGCCTTGCATTCTTTCATGAAAATATCCGACGTGCTGATGTCGAAAACCAGCTTCTCTATCTCAACATCGTCGTGCGAACGGTCCACGTCTCGGTAAGAAAGCTGCAGCCTGCCGTTGGAGCAACCCAGGACTTCGGCGCGTTCGATAGTCAGCAGGACGGCCTTTCCGCCGGCGTCTACGCCGTTTGTGAAGGTCACCGTCAGGATATCGCCTTTTTTGAAGGTCATCGGTTTAGACATGTTTTTCTCCTTCTATGCTTGAGCAGTCTACACCCTCGCCATCTGGTTCTGTACTTCACGAGCGGCGGCGGGGATTTCAACATTGGGGATGGGCCCTTCGAGGGCCATCATCAGCGGTTTCAATAGTTCATAATACCCAAGCGAAGCCACGTGATGCAATACGTGGTGGGCGCCCCCGCGCAGTTTCAAGGACCCCGGGTTGAGCATGATAGCGGCGACCAGAGGCGCCAGACCGTCGTACCCGATAGACGAGAGAGCCTCTATGGCTTCAAAGCGCACGTCGAAATCTTCGTCTGAGAGCAACTCGACAAGCGCGCCCGCGGTCGCGGGGCCTGCCATCTGCCTGAGCAGTTTTGCCATTTCGAGGCGGGCTGCCCCTTTTTCAATCCGCACCGCCTCAAGGATCGCCGGTACTGCCGGGGACCCGATGGCGAGCAGTTGGGTCCTGGCTTCGTCCGCGCATGTCCCGGCGTCCGCGCAACTCACCTGGGATATCAAACCGCTGATCCTCGCCTGCATGTCTTTCTCCTCACCTGGCTTATTTTTCTCAGCCGACATTTTACCTCCCGCTCTTCCACAGAGATAATAGTTATACCTATCCGGCTCCAATCATAATTCAGGCATGTTAAGTAATCATAAAATACCCGCCGTATTTGTTAAATATATATATCAAACGAAGGATAATCCGTTTTCAAACGCTCCCCCGCGTTATATTATATATCCCGGATCCCGCGTTGATAACACCGGAGCCGGGATGATACTTTTGGGTCATCCGGATGACCCTCGAACACTTGTGGGTGCCGGGGCGCCAATGATAGCGTCATCATAGCATCATCCCGGACGGTGACTCCGGACTTCCGTTTTACAGGCTGGTGAAACCGGGATAAAGAATCGCATTCAAGGATTTGTTAAGCGCAGGAGAGATCGATGAACCCGGGACAAATGAATCTTCCATTCAAGGATGATGCTTCTTCGCGTTCGGCGAATCTGCTTTGCAAGCTGATCCTGGTGGAACTGGCGCTCTTTTTGACAGTCGGGGTACTGAGTATTTTCTGGAAAGACTGGAAAACAGTATCCCTGCTTACTTTCGCTACTTTAATACAGATCGTCCCGTTCTTGCTTCTCAAGCACGGCCGTCTCCGTACGAGCGCACTGGTCTTTATGCTCATCAATGTCGCAGTTACGACGAGCATCGCGATGATAGGACAGGGCATCTACGACCTGGGTATCATGGCCCTCCCGGTTATTTTTGTATTTACAGGCCTGACTTTAAACCGCAGGTTCCTCTGGTTATGCGTCGGGTTAGCCCTGACCGCGGCCTGCTGGCTCGTCCTCGGCCAAAACCTCGATTGGCTGCCGCTTCGACCGTTGCCCGATGACCCGTCGCACATCCTTTACCTGGCCGGGGTCATATCCATGCTCCTTGTGGCGGCGTTCGCCGTCGACATGCTGACTGCGAATGCACGCCGGAACCTCGAACAGGCGCAGGTTGAGATATCCCAGCGAAACAAAATTGAAGCGGAACTCCGTTTGAGCGAAGAGAAATTCCGTAACCTTTTCAATAACGCGGAAGTGGGCATGATTCGGACCAGGATGAGTGATTCCAGGATATTGGATATCAATCAGCGTGCGGCCGAGATTTTTGGAATAAACCCGGAGGACGCACTGAAAACAGGCGGGATGGACTTTTGGGCTGATCCCGATAAAAGGAAGGAAGCGGTCGACACGCTTAAATCTCAAGGCTTTATAAAAGATTTCGAAAACCAGGTCCTATCCAAACAGGGGCAGAAAAAAGATTGCCTGACTTCCTGGAAGGTTTATCCTGAACTTGGAATCATCGAAGGGTCGATAGTAGATATAACCGATCGAAAACGGGCTGAAGAAATATTGCGGAAATCCGAGGATAAATTTAGCAAAACTTTCCAGAGCAGTCCGATCATGATGACGATAGCAACCTCAGATGGTAAGTATATCGATGTTAATAAAGCTTTTCTCTGTGAAATCGGGCTCCGGCGCGAAGAAGTTATTGGAAGAACCTCAATGGACCTCGGTTTCTGGCCACCGGAAATAAGACACCGTGAAATGTCCAGGTTATTTTCCGACGGACACATTAGTAACGCCCAGGTGCGGGTGAAACTGCCCTCAGGAGAAACCCGCGACGTGCTTTTCTCAAGCGAACCGATTGAGCTCGACAACCAAACATGCAGTTTAAATCAAATAATAGACGTCACTGAACAAAAAAAGATAGAGCAAGAAAACGCCAGGCTGAGGGACAAGGAGGAAATGGTCAACCGCCTGGCAACCATGGGCGAGATGGCCGCTGGGATAGCCCACGAAATAAATAACCCGCTTACTGCTGTTCTGGGTTTCGCTGAATTGCTGTCCCTCAGGGACGACCTTCCGGATGAAGTTCATCAGGATGTTATGTTGATAGCCCAGAACAGCCAGCGTACCGGTGAGATCGTGAGGCGCATGCTGGCTTTTGCCGGGCAAAGCATACCGAAAAGGATATCCTGTGACATCAATGAAATCATCCTTTCAACGCTGGAATTACGCAAGTACGTCCACAAAACGGCCAACATACATACGTTTAACTTTCTGGCTCCCGGCCTGCCCCGTATCGTCTGCGATCCAGGCCAGTTGCAGCAGGTCTTTTTAAACATCGTCATCAATGCGGAGTACAGTGTGAAAAAAGCCCATGACGGGGGCACTATCACGATCACTACAGCGATAACGGACAACTCGATAAGGATCACCTTCGAAGATGACGGACTCGGCATGAATGCCGAGACACGGGAGAAGATCTTCAATCCTTTCTTCACGACCAAGGGGGTCGGGCAGGGCACGGGGCTCGGACTGAGCTTATCGCACACGATTGTCCTGGCGCACGGGGGGAATATCGAAGTTGCCAGCGAGCCCGGAAAGGGAGCGGCGTTTACCGTCATCCTTCCGATCACGTCAAACCCCGAGGTGAAAGCAGCAGGGCCTCAAAATGGTGCGCCGAAACAAAAAATCGGCAGCGCCGGCCGGATCCTGGTCGTCGACGATGAAGAAGATATTAGGACAGTCCTCAAACGCATACTTTCCGATCAGGGCCTGGAAACAGACGTCGCATCTACCGGGCAAGAAGCCCTGGGTATGATTGCGAAGAACAAATATTCGCTTGTGCTGGTAGATATCCGCATGCCCGGCATGAGCGGGATAGAGTTGTTCTCCAAACTGACGGAACGGGGATTGCCCGCCGAAAAGCTGCTGTATATCACGGGCGATGTCCTGGACGCCAACGCCCTCGAATTCCTGGATAGCAATAACCTTCCGTATCTGAAGAAACCCTTTCAAACGGACGAGTTGTTAAAACAGATTGAAACGGTTTTATCGATACATCGATAAACGCTGCCAGGTGGATCCCCGGCCTGTTAAAGCGTCCTGTCCTTCGATTTCTTGCTCAATTCCTTGAACAGTGAAGAAGGCCACCAGCCCCAGCGCCCTAACATAGTCGCCAGCGCCGGGACCAGCAGGGCGCGGACCAGGAATGTATCGATGATGATTCCGATGGCAATGGCGGAGCCTATCTGAAAGACCACGCCCAGCGAAGATGTCATCAGGGTGGCGAAAGTGCCCGCCAGGATTATGCCGCACGCGGTTATCACCCCGCCGGTTCCCCCCACCGCTATCTCGACTGCTTCTTTCATCGGCCTTCTGTGAGCTTCTTCACGTATGCGTGACATGAGGAATATGTTGTAGTCTGCACCCAGGGCTATCAGGATAACGAACACGAATAACGGGATCATGTAGATTATGCTGTCTTTCTTCATGACGTCGATAAAAAGCCAGGTGGCTATGCCTAAAGTACACCCGTAATTGAACAGCACGGTAAGCACCATATACAGCGGAGCCAATAAACTTCGCATCAGCAACATGATAACCAGGAAGACCCCGATCACAGCGAGCACGGTCACCTTGCCGAAGTCGGCATTGTTGATATTCAGGATGTCGGCCCGAATGGCCGCCTCGCCGCCCAGGTAAGGCACCGCCCGGCTGATGGCGGATGACTCGAGGCTGCCCGCCGCGGCCTGCCTCAGCAGCGCAACCGTCCCGGTGGCTGACGAGGCATACGGGTTGCCGGAAAGCACCACGTTGAGCTTCGTTACGTCATTTCCTGTGGAAAAGTAAGTCGAAAGAAGGGAGGCGGTGAAAGCGCCGCTGCCGGTCAGGTTGAATTCCCCGGCCAGGCCCGTCAGGCTTCCGGACAGCGCCGCCAGTTCGGTCTGAAGCTGGGCCATGACCGCAGGAACGTTCGCGGCCGGCGTGGCCGGCAAAGCAGACAAGGCCGCCTGGAACTGCTGTAAAACCCCGGCTGCCGCCAGGAAATTCTGGCTCTGCACGATACCCTGATACTGCAGCGGCAGGGACTGCAAAGTGCCTCCCAGGGACTGTAATACCGCCTGGGCAGTCGAGTCCGGCAATGTCCCCTGCGCCATCTTCGCAGAGATCCCGTCGAGCTGCAGGGCCAGCGTATTCAAACCGCCGGCGGGCGCACCGTAATAGTCCACCCTCGACACGCCCGGCACCGCCGCCAGGGCGGAGGCCAGGTCTTTGACCGCCGCCAGGTTGGACTGGCTGTAAACCGAGCCCGAAGGCAACTGCACCATCATGTACAGGGGCGAAAACTCTCCCCCGGGGAAATGTTCGGTAAATATATTGAATCCGGCCACCGATTCTGCCTTGTCCGGCATCTGGCTGGCTATGCCGGCTGAAAGTTTCATCTGGTGTATCGCCAGGTACGGCACCGCCAGCAACACGAGGATGGGTGCGGCCACAAATACGGGATGAGCGGATATCCACCTGCCCAGGACGTGCCATCCGAAGCGACCCGGGGGCCGGGCAGCCTTATTCGAGATCGGCCAGAAAGTATACTTCCCGAAGATGGAGATGAGCGCCGGAGTGAGGGTCAGTCCTGCCACGAGGGTCACGGCCACCCCTACGGCCATGGCGTAACCCGTGGTCTGGTTCATGCCGAAGCTCGAGGTGCCCAAAGCGAGGAAAGCGACCACCACCGTCACCGCGCTGGCGGCGATGACCGGACCGATATGCCGGAGGGTAACCTGCTGCGCCCGCGCGCGCTCGGTTTTAAGCAGTTCCTCCCGGTAACGGGACACGATGAAGAGGCAATAATCCGTACCCACGCCGAAGATGATGACCACGAGGTATGCTTCTGCCAGGGTGAAGACCTTCATCCCGGCCTGGGCCATGTAGCCCAGGATGCCGATAGAAACCAGGTAGCTGCACCCGATAGTTATCAGGGGCAGCAGAACGGCAACCGGGGAGCGATAGATGATAAGAAGCAGAATGGTAACGAGGATGAGTGTAACCAGCGTGGTGCGGTTTATAGTGTCCTGCACCGAGCCGAACATGTCGTTTAAAAGGCCGGCGTCACCTGAAAAATAGATCTTCGACCCGTCGAAATTGTCATGGATATACGCCCTTATGTCGGTTATGGCCTGTTTAGACGCCGGGTCGAGGGCCGTTACCGAGAAATCCAGTGACATTATCATGGTGGTGCCGTCGGAACTGACGAGGGTGGAACGCAGGGCATCGGATTTGAAAATGGAGACCACGGAAGTGATTATGGGAGGGGCCGAATCCGACGTCAGCCAGCCGTTCAACTGCTGTGCCTGCAGCATATCGGCGTCCGAAAGGCCGTCGCTGTTGTAGAACACGATGAGCCCGCTGGAAGGGGAGGTTTCCGCGGAGGACGCAAACTTTTCTTTCAGGATGGCGGTGGCGGCCGCCGATTCGGTATCCTGGGGCAGGAACTGGGTCTGGTCGGTTACTCCCACTTTCGACAATTTCGGGGCCGCCAGGAGAAGTGTGACGGTCAGCACCGTCCAGAAAAGCGCCACCCACCATTTATACCTGTTGGTGAACCGGGATAAAAAATCGAACATGCTGCCCTATCTTTCTGCGTCAATCCGGTTGTTGGAAGCGAGGTTGGCATATAAAAACTCAACCACATGAACCGCCTGGCGCAATTGCTCTTCGGTCAAACCGGTTAAAAGCCTCTCGACCTGGGCCCGCCCGAAATCCCAGAGGTCGCTGCTCAGTTTGTTCCCTTTGTCGGAAAGCCTGCAGATAACCAGGCGCCTGTCTTCGGGGTCGTCCTCGCGCATGACCATGGTTTTGGCGACCAGCTTGTCAACGAGGCCCGTGGCCGTGGAGATGGCGATGCCAAGGTGTGTGGCGACGGCACTCATGCGCATGGGGCCTTCGGTGTGTAAAAGCAGGAGTACCCTGAGCTGGGCGACGGTCAGGTCGGACGACAGCCACATGGAAAGCCGTTCATGCGGGATACCGGGCTCCAGCGACCTGTATATCTTGTCTGAGAGTCCAAGAAGGCGCAGGGTCAATTCCTGCGATGCGGGACCGGGATTCTCGTGCTTTTTCATTTTACTTCGCCTATTTAATATAGTTCGGTATCACCTAACTAATTTAGGCGGTTTTACAGGCATTGTCAATGTCGCAACGACTGCTGCCCGGTCAGCGATTCGAGGCGGCATATACCTTGGGGTGGGACTGAAGACTTAAAAAGAGGACATAAAAAAGGAGTTATCCAAGGCTATTATGTATGCTGAAGTAGTTCGCCGGTTTTACGTGCCGGAAATACAAGGATAGATACGCCCCCTGTTGCTCGGCTAATGCACCAGGTTTGAAAGCAATTTGAACCGTTCCTGGCTCGGCGTAACAAGTTTTTCCTTTGCCGGAAAGGACTTGTCGAACGCCTCCACTGCCTCGGGGTCCGCCTCGAAGACAGCGCTTTCAATGAAACGGCCGCCGATACCCTGCAGGGCCCCGTCCGTCAACTCCAAAGCCAGCAATGCCGCCGCATACTTGCCCGCGGATGTTTTGAAATGGTATTTTTCCGCAGCCTGAAATCCAAAACGGCTGTAATACCGTGGGTTGCCGTAGATGCAAACGGCCGTGCAGCTTTTCCTTTTTGCGGCTACAAGCGAATGCCTGATAAGGGCACTCCCGACGCCTTGCTTCTGCATGGCCGGAAGAACGCCGACCGGGCCGAAGGTTATGACAGGGTGCTTTACTCCCAGCTCATCACTTATGTGAGAGGTGCTGTAAACGATGTTCCCGACCAAATGCCCGTCGGAGACAGCTACAAAATCGAGTCCCGGGATGAAATCGGCGCTTTCTCTGAGTTGATGCAGGATATAGTGCTCGCAGCAGCCGGGAACATGCACGTTCCAGAAGGCTTCTCGCGTCAATTCCTCGACAGCGCGGTGATCTTTTGGATCCTCAAGCCTGATATCCAGGTTCATACTTCGCCCCCCGGTCTGCGCGACAAAGCCCGCGTCAGTCCTTCGCGAACCTTTTCACATGTTCCGCCAGGAATTCTGCCACTTCGACAGTCTCGTAAGGCCAGGCGTAAACGAATCTTACTTTGGGGTGTTTTCTGCGTGCTTTTTCAACCGCTTGAAGGATGTCTTTTTCGGAGTGCTCCCCTCCCCTGGTCATCATGGGAGTAACGACCACCACCCTCTCCGCCCCGGACTCAGCAGCCTGTTGGAACGCCTGATCGAGCGTGGGGGCGCAGAATTCGTTGAAACCGACCATCACTTTTTGCCCCGAGGCTTTCTCAAGGGCTTCCGCGATTTCCTGCGACGAGGCGTGGAAGGGGTCGTTGGCGGGTGTGCGCGGCCATTCCCTCACCTGCTTCTCGAGTTCCTCATAACGGCTTTCAAGGGCAGGGCTGTGCGAGACGGCCGAATGCTCCATCCTGGAGTGCAGGGACATGAATTCCCCCAACTCCGCCCGCGGGAAATCGCGGGGCGGCGCACCGTGCATGGCCAGAACGATCACGTTTTTCATCTGTTTCCCTCCGTGGCATTAACGATTTCACCCCAAACGCCTTCCCTGAAAGGCTTTCCCAGCCGGGCAGCCGTGATAGTGTTTGTAAGGTCATGTTCCGAGCGCGTATAAACCCGGATGTAGTCGGGGGTGTAGCCTGTATATTCACCCGCCCGCGAGGTATGCTCCCACAATACATTGGAGACCATACTCGCCTTCTTGGCCCGGAAATCGAGGGCCGCTTTTGTACCGATGACGCCTAACTGCGCGCCGCGTTCTTTTTTTACCTTGGCGCTTACCTGTCCTGGCATGGATGCGGCGGTAGTCCCCGGCCTCGCCGAAAAAGGGAATACGTGGATGCGGGCAAACCCGGCGTTCCCGCAAAAATCGAGCGTCTCGCCAAACTCCGATTCGCTCTCACCCGGGAAACCCACGATCACGTCAGTGGTGACGGCGGCACCCGGCAGGACTTTACGGATAGCGGCGAGGGCCGCTGAATATCCCGATACGGAATAGCCCCTTTTCATACGGAACAGCACTGCATCGGAACCGCTCTGCAGGGATATATGGAAATGCGGGCACAGACGCGGGTCACGCCATAGCGATAGGAGGCTTTGGGTCAATTCATGGGGTTGAAGGGACGAGATGCGCACCCGCGGGATAGTTGTCTCCGCCAACACCCCCGCCAGCAGGGCTTCAAAGTCCATCCCGCTCTCGCGGTATGAACCTATCTCCGTGCCCGTGAGGACGACTTCGTTACATCCGAGGGCCGTCAAGGACCGGATTTCGCCGATCACGGTGTTTGCTGGCACGCTTTTTTCCGGACCCCGCACCAGCGGGACGATGCAATAGGCGCAGCGGCGGTTGCAGCCGTCCTGGACCTTGATAAAAGACCTCGTGCGATGATTTTCGTCGAAGCCCTCCGAAGCAATTTCGAGCGGCATTCGGCTTCTTATAATTTCTACGAGGCGCGGTTTTTCCGCATTGGAGACGAAGAGGTCAACGCCTTCCACTTTCCCGGGCCCCGCCCCGGAAGGGACCTCGTAACAGCCTGTTGCCACCACCAGGGCATGGGGATTTGAACGGCGGGCGGTACGGAGGAGCTGGCGGCTTTTACTGTCGGCGATATGCGTGACGGTGCAGGTGTTCAGGATGTAAATGTCGGCAGTTTCACCCGGTTTCACGACCCTGCATCCCGCGGCGACGAACCGGCCTGCCAGCTTTTCAGATTCCGCCTGGTTCAGCTTGCACCCCAGTGTTTCGATGGCGACGCGGATAGGCATTCACAAAATTATAGCAGAGGGCGGAGCACCTACCAACTCGGTTCGGCCTTGAGTTGCGTTATGTAAGCTGAAATGATGCCGATATTTGAGGATGATTTTTATAGAGTTCATAACATTTGATAACATTTTATATCCGCCCTTTTTATAGTGTCGGAATGATATTAACCAATGTCGCCCGGGGATGTTATAATGTTACGAAATCATGAATAAAACGGTCCTGATTTTCAAACACGAATTCAGTAAAACGATAAAAAGGGGCGGGTTCATCGTCCTGACCCTTTCGCTGCCCGTGCTGGCATTGCTCGGCATCGGGATTTCCCATATCGTATCGGGCATCTCGAAACCGCCTTCTGAAACCTACAAGATAGGTTACGTGGACAACACAGGGAACTTCAACCAGTTCACCACCGAAGGCAATACCGAATTTATCCCGTTCGACACCAATCAATCTGCGCTAGAGGCCCTTGTAAACAAAGACGTCAAGGAATATTTCGTCATCCCGCAGGATTACGTCGCGAGCGGGCTGGTAACCCGCTATACCACCCAGAAAGAACTTTCGCCGCCCGCTTCGTCGTATTCCGCTATCGCGGCTTTCATGTCGGACAACCTCATGGCGGGAAAACTGCCTCCGGAAACCATGACAAGGGTCCAATCGGGCCCCGCCCTTATGAGCGTGACGCTTACATCGACGGGAGAGCCGGCCCCTCAATCCGGCTATGCCAATTTCATCGTTCCGGCAGTTTTCAGCTTTCTGCTCGGGCTTTCGCTGGTATTCTCATCCACCTACGTGATCCAGAGTCTCAGCGAGGAAAAGGAAAACAGGGTCATGGAAGTTTTGATGTCCTCTGTTTCCCCGCGGCAACTGCTGACAGGAAAGGTCCTGGGGCTCGGAGCGGCCGGCCTGATACAGGTCCTCGTCTGGATAATCTCCATCCCGCTCCTGCTGACCGTCGCGTCGTCGTCCCTGGGGGGGATTCTGAGCACGATCCACGTGCCTTTATACTTCTGGGGGTTCGCGGTGACCTACTTCATACTCGGGTACCTGATGTTCGCAGGGCTTTCAGCCAGCATCGCGGCCGTCAGCTCGACCGTCCAGGAAGCGCAGGGACTTGCCGGTATATACGGGATTTTCAATTTCGTGCCGTTCTGGCTCCTGTCCGTGATACTCCTGTACCCGAACAACCCGGCCTGGGTGGTATTGAGCATCTTCCCTCTCACGTCGCCCGTCCTGGTGATGATGAGGATGGGATTGATAGGAGTTCCCGCATGGCAGCTGGCCGCCAGCATAACCGTGCTGGCCCTGACCGTGCTCGGAGAATTGTGGCTATCGGCCAGGCTGCTGCGTGTTTACATGCTGATGTACGGGAAACGGCATAAACTCGGGGAGATCATCCGAAACCTGCGCAGCCAGTAGCCCCGTTAAACGATCAACCCCTTCAATTCGGCGGCTTCATCGGTCTTCTCCCAGGTAAATCCGGGCAACTCCCTCCCGAAATGCCCGAAGGACGCCGTCTTTCTGTAGATCGGGCGCCGCAGGTCCAGCGTTTCGATGATGCCCCCGGGGGTCAGATCGAACAGGCTGCGCACGGCATTCTCCAGTTTCGCCTCGTCGATCTTCCCTGTCCCCATGGTGTCGAGCATCACAGAAACGGGGTCGGGGCGGCCGATGGCATAAGCCAGCTGGACCGTGCACCTGTCCGCCAGCCCCGAGGCAACTATATTTTTTGCGATGTACCTTGCCATATAAGCGGCGGAGCGGTCGACCTTGGTCGGGTCTTTGCCTGAAAAAGCTCCCCCGCCGTGCGGGCAGCTGCCGCCGTAAGTGTCCACTATTATCTTTCGCCCCGTGAGGCCGGTGTCGGCTTCGGGCCCTCCCTTGGTGAATTCGCCGCTGGGGTTGATGATGTACTGGATATCCGCGGCGTAGTTCGCAGGTATCACCCTGTCGATTATCAGTTCCCTGACCGTTTCTGCGATCTCCCTGTTGGAAACGCCTTCGGCGTGCTGTGTCGAGAGCACCACTTTCTCGACCGAAACAGCTTTCAGCCCCGCGTACCTCACGGTGACCTGGGTTTTTGCGTCCGGGCGGAGCCACGGCACGGTCCCTGCCCTGCGCAGTTCGCTGTGGCGCTGCATGATTTTATGCGCGATGGAAATCGGAAGGGGCATGAGTTCAGGCGTCTCGTTCACGGCATACCCGAACATCATGCCCTGGTCCCCTGCACCTATGCCGCCGCCTTCGCGCGAGACCGCGTTGCTTATATTCGGCGACTGCCGGCTTATGGAGGTCTGGTAAACGCAGGCGTCGCAATCGAACCCCGAGGAGATGTCCCCGTAACCTGCGTCTCTGATGACACCCCGCGCGATTTCCGCGAAATTGACCGTGGCATGCGATGACATCTCGCCTGCGACGATGACCAGGTCCTTGGCCAGCATAGTTTCACAGGCGACGCGAGCCATTGGGTCCTGTTCCAGGTATGCGTCCAAAACTGCATCGGAAATCTGGTCCGCCAGCTTGTCAGGGTGGCCTTCGGATACGGACTCCGAACTGAACGAAAAATCCTTTGCCATGCGTTTCTCCTTTGAACAAATCTATCGCCGGTCACCCGGACCGGGCTTGAAAGTGCGGTAAAAAAAAAGCCGCCCCCTGTGACATCATATCTATCAAGGGAGGCGGCTCCGAAAGCAATAAAAAAACCTCCGTTGTAAGGAGGCTGAAGCCCTCCTTTTTCGCTTTGTAAGCGACCTATCGTTTCCCCTTGCGGGCTGGCATTGGCACCTTTAAGAAAGACTAAAGGATGCCGGGTGGGTCATCGGGCCAGGGCCCTCGCCACCACTCTTGATAGAAAGATTATTCAGTTGTTAAGCGATTAAATTATAGGGTGCGCCTTGCTTTGTGTCAATCTTGACGCAAGGAACCAATACGGGACGGGGTTGCGCATAACCTCATGATTTTTCCGCCCGCAAGTAAATCTTCAGAGGAAGCTTCTCGAAGTATTTCAGTAGAGAGGGCGGTATAAAGCCTTCGGCGTTGGTCTTGCTGTCGCGGTACCAGTACCCGCCGTTTTCAGGTTTGACCTGTGAAAGGATACGCTGAAAACCCGGAAATGGAGAGGGGGAAAACAACAGGCGAAACCCGTTCTTGGCCCCGGGGATGCCCGCGACGAGGTCTTCTACCAGCCGGGGGATCTGCTGTATAAACTGTTCCCTGTCCACTCCGCGCTCATTATCATCGAAAACCCAGTTCCCCAGGTGCCAGTAGGGCTTTATAGTCATTATCGAATTTACCGTCGCTTGCCTCCTCCGCACCCTGGGTGCCGCCAGGCCGTATTGTACCATTTATCGATCCGGTAATATGCAAGGCGTCACCGAAAAAACGCACTTCCAAATACGGTAACGAAAACAAAGGGAATGATGCTTTGTTCTTTGCAGGATTTCGGGTTATTGTGTTAGAGTATGCCCGGATAAGATTAATATCGATCTCCTTCGGAGTGTTCTTTTATGTCTGATACCAATCACAGAGTCGTAATCACAGGCATGGGCATGCTCGACCCGCTCGGCCTCGACACCGCCAGCACCTGGAAAGGCCTTATCAGCGGTAAATCGGGCATAACCCGTATAACCCAATTCGACACGGCCGGTTATGACACTCAGATAGCCGGGGAGGTCAAGGGTTTCGAACCGACCGATTTCATGAGCGTTAAGGAAGCCAAGCGCATGGACCGTTTCGCGCAGCTGGCAGTGGCGGCAGCCAAACAGGCGCTTGCCCAATCCGGCCTCGTGGTAGACTCCTCCAACTGCGATTGCATCGGAACAGTGCTCGGTTCGGGGATAGGGGGCATCAACACCCTTTTCGAACAGGCTAAAATCCTTATCGAAAAAGGGCCTGACAGGCTCAGTCCTTTCACCGTTCCGATGATGATCGCCGACATGGCAGCAGCACAGGTTTCGATCACACTCGGGCTCAAGGGACCAAATTTCTGCACGACCTCGGCCTGCGCGTCAGGAGCCGACGCCATCGGAGTGGCTTTTGAATCCATCCGCCGGGGAGATTCCCCCGTGATGTTTGCGGGAGGGACCGAATCCGCCATCAACCCCATCGGCATCGCCGGCTTCAGCGCCCTGAAGGCGCTTTCCACCCGAAACGACAGCCCGGAAACCGCATCGCGCCCCTTCGATGCAACCCGCAACGGCTTCATCATCAGCGAGGGCGCGGCCGTACTGGTGCTCGAAAGCCTGGAGCATGCCACCGCGCGCGGGGCGCGCATACTCGGAGAGATACTGTCTTACGGCGCGAGCGCCGACGCTTTCCACATGACCCAGCCCACCGAAACCGGTGAAGGAGGCGTGCGTTCAATGAACCGCGCGCTCGAACGTGCCGGACTTAAACCCAAAGATATCGATTATATCAATGCTCACGGCACGTCCACCCAGCTCAACGACAAGATGGAAACAGCCGCCATCAAGACGGTTTTTGGCGAATACGCCGGAAAGATCCCTGTCAGCTCCACCAAATCCATGACAGGGCACCTCATCGGGGCCGCGGGGTCTCTTGAAGCCGCCATATGCGCACTCGTTATAACCGAGGGCATCATCCCCCCCACCACCAACTATAAAAATCCCGACCCCAACTGCGACCTCGACTACGTGCCCAACAAGGCACGCAAGGCAAAAGTCGACATCGCTCTGTCCAACTCTTTCGGCTTCGGCGGGCACAACACCACGCTTATCCTGGGCCGTTACACGGGGGCAGGGATTTGAACCGTTGCCGCTGGCGCGTTTTGCCTGCGGTCCCTGCCGGGCACCCACTGAATGCATCCTATTACCCGCCGCTCCTCAAGCAGTTGCTATATAACCGCGGGCTTTCCGACACGACTATGGCAGAAGCCTTTTTCAACGCAGACGAGCGCCTTGCCGGCGACCCCTGGCTCATGCCGGATATCGAGAAAGCCGTCCAGCGCATCCAGAAAGCCCTCCTCGGCGGCGAAAAGATCGCCGTGTACGGCGACTTCGACGTTGACGGCATCAGCGCCACCGCACTGCTCGTAAAAGGCCTGGAACGCCTCGGCGGGCATGTCGTCCCTTACATCCCTCACAGGCTGCAGGAGGGGCACGGCCTCAACAGCTACGCCCTTGCCGAGCTACGGGAGCACGGCGTCAACCTTGTCATCACCGCAGACTGCGGCATCACCGGCACCGCCCAGATGCAGGAAACTCATAAATCCCGCCTTCCCGCGCTCGACCTTATCATCACCGACCACCACCTTCCGGCAGACGAGATCCCCCCGGCTATCGCCGTGGTTGACCCCAAATTGCCCGGTTCACGCTACCCGTTCACCGACCTGGCCGGCGTAGGCGTGGCATACAAGGTATTGCAGGCCCTTTACCAGGGGTTCGGCAAAGGTGCGGAAGCCGAGCAGTTCCTGGACCTTGTGGCGCTCGGGACCGTGGCCGATATGATGCCGCTGATTGGTGAAAACCGGCACCTCGTGAAAGAAGGATTGCTGAAAATCAGGAATACGACCCGTCCAGGCCTGCTTGAACTGGCTCTCCAGGCAGGTCTTAAGATCGAAAAGATAGACGCCCAGGACATCTCTTTCGGCCTGGCCCCCCGCCTGAACGCCGCAGGCCGTCTTGAACATGCCATCTCGGCATACGACCTGCTGATGACAGAATCGCCCGATAAAGCCCGCTCTTTAGCCGCGGCACTGGGGGAACAGAACAGTGAACGGCAGCGTCTCACTGCCGCCGCCATGCTGCATGCCCGCGAACAGGTCTCTGCGAAGGGCATCACCCCGGTAATCATCGCGCGGGACCCCGGTTACGCCGGAGGGATCATAGGGCTGGTGGCGGGCAGGCTTTGCGACGAATACTACCATCCTGCCGTTGTCGTGCAAACCGGCGCCGAAGTCTGTCACGGCAGCTGCCGCAGCATCGCAGAATTCAATATCACGGCAGCCCTAGCTAAATGCACGGACTTGCTCACACGTTTCGGCGGGCACGCCCAGGCGGCCGGCTTCACCCTTCCTACCGCCAACCTGGCTGCACTGGAAGAACGCCTCAACTCGCTGGCTTCGGCCGAACTGGCCTCGCTCGATCTGCGGCCGCAGATAGATATCGATGCCGAGGTGAAATTCCAGGAACTGCAGGGATCGGTTTTCCTTGACCTTGAAAGGCTTGCTCCGTTCGGCCAGCGCAATGCCGCGCCGGTTTTCATCAGCCGGGGGGCCCGGATAGCAGATGTCCGTACGATGGGCTCAACCGGCTCGCACCTCAAGTTCAAACTCAAACAGGGAACCAGCCTGTGGGACGCGGTAGCATTCGGTGCCGGCGAGCGCCCGGTAGATATGCAGGTACCGCTGGATATCGTCTATAATCTGGAGCAGGACGAATGGAACGGAGACTCCCGCCTTCGTCTTAATATCATCGATTTCGCCGCGTCCGGCGTCAATATTTAATCGAGGAGAAGGTATTATGAACCAACCTCTGGCTATCGTCATCACCCTTGCAGCGGCCTACCTTTTCGGTTCTTTCCCCAGCGCCTATATCATGGGCCGCTTGCGTAAAGGCATCGATATCCGTACGGTCGGAAGCCGCAACATGGGGGCCATGAACAGCATCTACAACATCGGTTTCATCTGGGGCGCCATCGTCCTGGCTTGCGACCTGGGCAAAGGCCTCGGCGCCGTCGCGGTGGCCCATTGGCTGGGAGGACAGGCGGGGTTAACATGGCTGCTCTATTTTGAAATGCTGGCCGGCGCGGTCTCGGTACTCGGGCACAGGTTCCCGCTGTGGCTCAAGTTCAAGGGCGGCAAGGGCGGCGCAACCGTCATCGGAGTTATCCTGTATTTTATCCCCTGGGGTTGGCCCATCGGCTTCGGCATCTTCCTGGTACTGCTGGCGATAACCCGCGTGCCCACGATCAGCTATGGTTTAGCCATGCTCAGTTTCCCCCTGATATCCTGGCTCATCTACCACAACGGGCGTTATGTCGCCTTTTCAGCGCTGTTGATGCTCATACCCTTCGTCGGATACATCCCGCGCCTGGTTGAGATGCGGCAAAAAGGCGGCAGCTGGAAACGCGTATTCTCCCGCAAGAGCGTAAAAGACCGTTTTTAAATATTTTATATCCGAAACAAAAAGGACTGAGTTTTCTCAGTCCTTTTTTATCAATTATCAAGTAACTTCCTCAAACAGGCTGTGCCTTGAAACGCTCTTGTGCTTCCTTGATGTCTTTCAGAGCTGAGTCCAGCCCCTCCCAACCTTCGATACCTGTCTTCTTTTCTTCGAGGTCTTTGTAAACCTTGAAAAAATGTTCTATCTCCTTGAGAAGATGAGGCGGCACATCGTCCAGCGTCTTGATATAGTTCCACATCGGGTCGCCCAGGGGTATGCAGAGTATCTTGGCGTCCGGCCCTTTTTCGTCACGCATGCGGAAAAGACCGACCGGCCGGGCTTCTATCATGCAACCGGGAAATGTGGGCTCCCACACCAGGACAAGTGCATCCATCGGGTCGCCGTCCTCGGCAAGGGTGTCGGTGATAAACCCATAATCGCTGGGATAATGCATGGCTGAAAACAGCATGCGGTCGAACTTGATGACCTTGCGCTTACTGTCGTATTCATACTTGTTACGGCTGCCCTTGGGGATCTCCACCATGACATTGACGGAGGGTACGGTTTCGGAATTAGACATTCTGGGGTTTGCTCTCTATCTCCGCTTTTGCGGTTTCAACGATTTCCTGCGCAGAACTTGCTTTGCGCACCCTGTAGATGATAAGGGAGAAACATATCACAGCGGCGATGATGCCGATGAACTGCGCCTGTTCCAGCGCGATATGGATGCCGAAAACATGCCAGTCGATGAAACTGGTGAGCCCTGCCCTCAGTACGCCGATACCGATACGCCAGAGCGAATACATCCCCAGGTAGAAAAAGAACTGCACGCCGGACGGCTTGAACTTGCTGCGAAAAGCAAGGATAACCCCGAGCAACAAACCTAAAAAGACAATCTCATAAACCGTGGTGGGTTGAGAGGGTATGCCGAGAGGCCCGAAAGATGTGGGATTATCGTATATGATAGCGACAGGATTGTTGTACGACACTGTACCGTAGCAGCACCCGTTGATGGTACAGCCCACGCGCCCCAGCATCTGGCCCATGATTATCCCGGGGGTAATCACGTCCGCGATATAACCGAAATTCAGCTTGTTGATGCGGCTGTATATCCAGACCCCCAGAGCAGCGCCAAGAATGGCGCCGTAGATGGTGAGCCCTTCACCGCCGATTATCTTACCCGGATTCTGGCTGTAATAGGACCACAGGTCGATAACATGCAGCAGCCTGGAAAAGACGATCCCGGACGGGATGCCTACCATGGCTGCGCCCATCAGGTGGTCGTATGTGATATCGGCGCCGCGCTTGACCTGCTGGAATGCCCAGGTGATCAGCACCGCGACTCCGATAGCCATCATCACCCCATACCAGCGGACTTCGAGCCCGCCGAGGGTGAACAACACTGGATTGATAGTTATGTGTATTCCCATCTCGTTAACTCCATGAATGGATACCGCGCATAAACCTTTAATGCTAACCAATTATACAGGACAGGGTACCAACTTGCTGTGACGCCCGTCACTTAGCCGGGGCGCAGGCAAGTAATCCTTCGAGAAGCACCCGCGCGGCCTTTTTATCGAGAGGCTTGTTGTTGTTGCCGCATTTTGGTGACTGGATGCAACTCGGGCAGCCGTCCTGGCAGGGGCATTCGGTGATGGCCGCAAGCGTTGCCTGCCATAGTTCACGCACCAGTTCGAAGCCTTTTTCAGCTATCCCGACGCCGCCCGGGTAAGCGTCGTATATAAATATCTGTGCTTTGCCGGTATCAGGGTGAAGCGGTGTCGAGAGGCCGCCTATGTCATTCCTGTCGCACATAGCGAAAAGGGGCAGCATACCGATTGCAGCATGTTCGGCCCCGTGTATGCCTCCCGCAAAATCCAGCCCTTCGGCTGCGATGCGGTTCATCCCATCCTGCGGAAGGTTGAACCACAATGCTACGGTCCGGAAACGCTGGGTGGGCAGTTCCAGCGGCACCTCGCCCAGCACCTCTTCGGTAAACTGAACTTTCTTTTTGTAGCTGATGATATCGACGCTCACTTCGACCTCTCCAAGGCATACCCGGAGCGGGCCGAAGAATTTCTCCTTCCCAGTGCTCAGTATACGTACGTCAGTGAGGTCACGGGCGACTGTGTAATACGCGGCGGCGGTCGATTCCGCCTTTATGGTCTTTGAAACCAGGTCGAATTCCGTGACAAGAAAGCCTTCGCCCTGGTGAAGGAAGATAGCGCCGAGGTGCGCCTGTGAAAAAGCGTGGGATATATCGAGCGTTTCGAGCAGTTTGCCCGTCCTGGCGTCCACCAGCGAAAAATTATCCCCGGAGGCTGAACGGATATTCACATCCCCGGAGGGATAGGCCAGTGCCGGCGAAAGGTAGAACCGACCCCTGCGTTCCCGTATCAATCCCTCTTCGATCAACCCCGCGACTTCCTGGCGCATGGTTTCTCCGAAAAAATTCTGGTCGCCCGGCGTGAGCGCCAGTTCCCATGCGGCACACAGCAGATGGCTGCGCAGTATATGGTGATTCTGCGGATTGACAAGCGCATTTTCGAACCCCCTGCCGAAAAAGAAATCCGGCTGACGCATCAGGTACTGGTCGAGCGGATTGTCCAAACCAACAAGAAACGACAGGGAACGTGTTTCACGCCTGCCGCTGCGTCCCGCCTGTTGCCAGGTGCTGGAAATAGTTCCCGGGTACCCCGTGAGGACCGTAGCGTCAAGGTCACCGATGTCCACGCCTAATTCGAGGGCATTGGTGGCAACTACCCCGGTTAGCGCCCCGCATGAAAGTTCTCGCTCCAACTGGCGTCGCTCTTCAGGCAGATAGCCGGCCCGGTAAGTCTTTACGCGCGAAACGTAAGAGGGCGCTATTTCACTCAACCTGTCCCTGGCATAGTTGGCCAGAAGTTCGGATAATCGACGAGTACGAGCGAAGCAAATCGAACGGATACCTTCACTGACAAGCTGGCTGAAGAGATTGGCGGATTCGCTGTTGGCGCTTCGCCGCGTTCCTTTAACTTCATCTATGATGGGCGGATTCCAGAAAATAAAATCCTTGCCGCCCTTGGGGGAGCCGTCATCATCCACAACCTTGAACGGCAAACCCGTCAGGTTAAGGGCGTGTTCCTGAGGGTTATCAATCGTGGCAGAACTCAAGATGAACTGGGGATTGGCCCCGTACGATTGTGCCAGGCGCCGGAGGCGCCGCAGAACCAGTGAAACGTGAGAGCCGAAAACGCCTCGGTAGGCGTGGGCTTCATCCACCACGATATAGCGCAGATTACGCCATACCCTGTCCCATGAAGCGTGGTTGGGCATCATGCTCAGGTGCAGCATGTCCGGGTTGGTGATGATGAGGCGGGCCCGCCGCCTTATCGCTGGCCGCTCCGGCCCCGGCGTGTCGCCGTCGAAAGTGTCGAATTCGTCGGCCTTGAGGATGGACGGGGAGAAAAGATGCTTGATCTTGGAGAACTGGTCCTGGGCCAGAGCTTTGGTCGGGAAAAGGTAAATAGCACAGGCACGGGGGTTTTCCAGCGCGGACTGCATGACAGGGATGTTATAACACATGCTTTTACCGCTCGCGCTTGATGTAGAAACAATCACGTTCTCGCCGCGCCGGATAAGGTCGACCGCATGTACTTGATGAGAATAAAACCTGCCCAATTTATGCAGGTCCAATTCGGCCTGGAGGCGCGGATCGAGGGGATTTTCGAGCTTGCCGAAACGCGCGACTCGAGGAGGGATAGCCTGGCTACGGCATATCTGGCCGTCATAGAAGGTCTGCCGTTTGAGCCGCGCCATAAAGTCTGCGGTATCGAACATCAATTAAGTCTAAAGAGGGATTATCTCTATCTCGTAGTCAAGGAATTCGATCTCGAATCGCCCGCCCTCCACCACGTTCACAACCTTTGAAAGCACTTCATTTGTGAAGCGCTGGTCATTGCTGACTGCACAGACCGCGATTGTAGCCAGTTGCCAGAGGTCGTTCTCGGCTACTTCGGCCACGGACACGTTAAACCGGTTGTGAAGCTGGGCAATTATCGATTTTAACACCTGCCGTTTGCCCTTAAGCGAAAGGTTCTCGGGAAGGCGAAGGTGGATCTTGAGAATTCCTACATTCATGGAACAGGCACCTGCGATGGGGATATATATAATATTATAGCAGATGAGGCGCCAGGGCAGTCAAAAGACCAGGCCGCAAAGGCGCGGAGGGGGCGAGGGGAGAGAAACACCGTAACATCCCGTTGAGATCAGGAGCAACCGCCATGACCCGGAATTACTTCGTAGGGGTACCGGCTTTGATCAGGAAGTTAGACTCGTTCATCTTCTTCACGAACTCCTGCACGTCCGCCAGAAGGTAACGACGGTCTCCCCTTGACGAGATTCGATATGAAGTGATCTGCCCCGCGTCGCTCCAACGCCTGAGAGTACTGGGGTGGACGTGAAGCATTTCCGCAACCTCCACTACCGAGAGCATCGAATTGAGTTTATCTACTGCCATTTCTCACTTAGCTTTACCAGGGTGTTATTCATTTCAAGCATACATCCCCGCGCAATCATTCGAAAGTACGCCCGGGCCAGATAAATCTAAACTAAAGTACCAAAAGTTGATAAGTTAACTGAAGTAAAGTGAATTGGATGGTCTTTCCAATATAGTACTTGGGTCATATACTATGAACGCAATGAATCAATTATTGGACCAGATATATCAGGAGCATGACCGTTATCGTTCATTGCTGCAAGATTTTCTGAATGCCAGGGTAGGGGAGGGAGAAACCAATGAAGATGATTATAGGTTTCATAGCGGGGCTGCTGGTTTGTGTTTTGACGATTTTTATTATATCCACTCACGCAAAAGCCGCAACCGATCCGGGCGTCTCGTCCGATTCAACAGATTCGATAAGTTCGACCGCTTCAACGGATACCGGTCTTGAGGCCCTGCTTCCAGATATCGGAACGATTTATCGCAAGGCCTTTGCCGCCCCTTACCAGCAGGTCGAGACAGAAATAACCGACCCGTCCATCGCCGCGTTTTTCAGCAAACTGATGGCCGATACCGGCCTTGATAAAGTCCCTGCGCCGTAAATAGTCCAAGCACATCGTGAACAGATCGAAATTTGAGTTTCCAGGCCTTGACCCAAGCGGCTTCCTCAGGTAACATGGCCTATCCCCGGGGCGGTTGAATCGAATCCTTTAAATCTTTTTCCCTGAGGTAAGGCGGGTATATTTGAGCGCCAGAGTATTTCGTAAGTGGTGCGTTTTCATCTTGATAACCACAGGGATATTGTGGGCTGCAGGCGCAGCCCTTGGATATCTTGCCATTCGTTTTGATGTGATCGCACCGGTTACAGGGCAAACCATGCTTCTCGCAAAGGCGGTGCTGTTGGTCTTCGCACTGCTCGCGGTTTATCACTTCGACATCGAACAAGCGGGGAAAACAGGATTCTTCGCATTCGTTCTGGCGATGATAGGGACAATCCTCGCCGTTATCCCCGAATACCTGCTACTTTCAGTTGCCCGCGGGTCAGGCAACGCCGCTACCGAGCTAGGAAATATCACCGCACTGCGAAACGCCGGGGCGTTAATCTACATCTTTGGATACCTGTGGTTCGGCATCACTATATCTTTCAGCGGTTCACTTTCCAGGTGGGGTGCACTGGCCTTCACCCTCGGGATAATACTGGGAACGATCCCGGCACTTTTACATGGCCTCCCCGATTTTACCGCCTTAGGGGGCGCAATTTTCGGAGGGACGGGGCTTGTCTGGCTTGCCGTTTCACTGTCGCGAGTTACGGAGAAGGGAACGGCTGATGAAACGGGATGATGCCCGGGAGAAACATCTGGAATTTAACGGCGCGGTTCTTTCGCTGGTAATGGGAGACATCATCGCCCAGTCAGCCGACGTGATCGTTAACGCAGCCAACCCGGGGCTGATGGGCGGGGGCGGCGTCGACGGGGCCATTCACCAGGCGGGTGGGCCTGCCATCCTCGATGAATGCAAACGGATAATCGCAAAGCATGGCCCACTGCAAACCGGGGAGGCAGTGATCACCACAGCGGGTGATCTTAAAGCCAAATTCGTGATTCACACCGTGGGCCCAATATGGCTCGGCGGACGCGACGGAGAATCCGACCTCCTCGCGAGTGCTTACCGGAACAGTCTGAGTCTGGCGACCGACCGTAAATTAGAGAGCATCGCTTTCCCATCTATAAGCACCGGCGCATATAGGTATCCCGCCACCAAAGCGGCACCAATAGCGGTTAGCGAAGTAGTTAAATTCCTAAGACTAGAAACCACGACAATTCGCAGGGTTGTCTTCGTTTTGTTCAATCAAGAAATCTTCGATGTATATACAAAAGTGCTTGAGGCAATACCTTTCCAAGGATAGTTAAAGCATGCAAATCGCTTATCCAGTATCCCTTCCGTTTTGCATCACAATATCCCAAAATAACCAGCGTCCGGGCATATTATTACTCAAGTAAAATATTGTCTCGGTTCAAAATCAGCCCCACTGCATCACGGTAATCACCTAATACAAGATAATCCCTATGCCATATGGATAATTATATCTATTTGTAATCTATATCCCTACAAAACCATCAGACAAATACGGACATACAAGACACTGCTGACACTGTACAATAGTCAAATTAGCCGGATCCTGCCGGGGGAAACCAGGGTGCTGTAAGCTGCGCCGCTTAACAGCTTAAATGATTAACAACCCCCTCCCGTGACCGGAGCCCCGGGGGTAATCGGCTGGCGGCAGGGTTCGGCTAATTAGCTTGATTTAACTTGCATTGGTCCACTTTACCCGCTCAAAACGCTTCGCGGACCTCAAAATATTCCCAAGTCCGGCACGTATAAGACCGACTCTGCGATGAATGAAAGGCTCTATTTGCCTTATCTCCCCCATCCTATCCTCATTTCACGATCACAGTACCAGTCATATACGGGTGTATCGAACAGATATAATCATACCTCCCAGGCGTTGCAAATGTAATGCTCGTGGTACCTAATGAGGGCAGGGGATTATCGAAAATACCCGGGCTCGTAGAGGTGACTGTGGTCGGCTGCATCGAGATTTATCCATACGACCTTCTTGCCTACTGGAACCTGAATAGTGTCCGGGCTAAAAGTATAGCCGCTGACAATGACGGTATTTGCATCTATTCCGGTAACGGTTGGGGTGCCGGTGGACGGCGGTTTGGTGGTTGTTGTCGGCATGGCTGTCATCGAAGTTGAAGGCGGGCTACTGGCGGTTGTAAATGAAATTGTCGTCGAAGAATGAATTGAAATGGTACCAGGGGATGTAATGGTTGGCGGAGCACTTGTTGAGACTACAGTGGTAGTGGTACCCGGCGTCGTCTGGCCGTTCGATGTGGTCGTGGCAGATGCCTTAGAACAACCAAATCCTCCCGCCAACAGAAGCATAAGAGTTATTATCCCTGTAATGACCCTGAGCGATTTTGACATTCGGAACTCCTTTCCGTAAGTCTTTGAGGGCAGTATACATTTCACCATCTTAAATAGTTATAAAATACAGGCTTCAGTCGTTGAAATCTTGTGACATTTTAATTAAACCAAATTAACCGATGTCTCCCCAGGGCGAACATCGTCTACAGGAGATACAGAAAATTAGGATTGGGTATAATATATGCGTAGAGGGGATGATAATGGGGAATCTGCGAATTATCGCTTTTTTACGCCTGTCTCCCCAGCGCGGGATCAGTTTAGATATTATGTGAGGAGAAAAATGGAAAGCACTGAAGGTGGCGCAAAGGCAATCGATGTTTACATTTATGCAGGCATTGCTGTAGGCCTGGCGATAGGCCTGCTGTTTGCACCACAATCCGGGGTTGAGACCCGAACGATGCTCAGGGAGAAAGCGCTCCAACTCCAGGCGAAAGCGGCTGAGGTGGCTGAAAAACTTAAATAGAAGGGGTTTGATACATGCCTGTTTACGAGTACGAATGTGATAAATGCGCCGTCAAGTTCGAAGTTAAGCGAGGTTTCCACGAAACCGGCGGGAATGTTTGCCCTGAATGCGGAGGCGAAGGCCGTCAGGTCTTTTTTGCCGCACCGCTGCACTTCAAAGGTTCGGGTTTTTACTGCACAGAAAACCGAAAAGGAAAAGACACTGAAGCTGAAGCCGTGAAAACGGCAAGCGAAGCGAAAGTCAACCCTCCCTCGGGAGATGCGGCGAAACCACCTGTTAAACCGGCAACTGCATCAACAGAAACCAAAATAAACCCAGTTAAAAAAGAGCCTGCCTGATGCGAAGAGACATTGAACTCATTGGAAAGACGCTCAGGCTGCGCCCTTACCGAACAGATGATTCAACCGAGATCTTCGAAGCGTCGGTGGAGTCATTCAGAGAAGTCGGGAAATTCCTGCCATGGTGCCATCCAGGTTATACCATCGAAGAGAGCGCTGCCTGGATAAAATCTTGCGGAGAATCATGGGATAACGGCACCGCCTGCGAATTCGCGATATTCGATTCCGGAAACGGCCGCTACCTGGGCGGCTGCGGTTTAAATCATATCAACGACACCGACAAAATCGCCAACTTGGGGTATTGGGTCCGAACGAGCGCCACGGGGCGGGGCAAGGCAACCGAATCCGCCTTACTGCTTGCCCGTTTCGCTTTTAACGACCTGAAACTTAATCGTGTAGAGATCGTAGCTGCTGTAGAAAATCTGAAGAGCCAGCGGGTGGCCGAAAAAACAGGCGCGAAACGTGAAGGCGTCCTCAGGAATAGAATATCGATAAACGGGACACCCCATGATGCAGTGGTGTTTTCGCTGATCCCGGCTGATCTGACGATCGTTTAAGATTTTATCATGCGGAACGAACGGTCCCGCAGTGGACGCAATACCTTTTGTGAACGCAGAGCTTTACTCCGCACGTTTTACAAATCCATCGCACGGTTTCGTCGGCGGCGAATGCCTTTAGCCCTCTGGTTTTAATATTCTGAAGATTTTCCATCATGCTCATCCCATATTTGGTCCGATAACGCTTGTCAAGCGCTTTCAAGCGCCTGCACGGATAGCCTGCGCATTCAAAACAGAAACGCGATCTGCCCGCCGCGAGAGAAGTGCAATTCTTGATGGTGCAGTGCGTGCACGAAACCATCTTTAAAGCGTCGTCTCCCCGGCACCCAGGGCACGCGTCGTTTTCCCGGAGGTAGCGGTGACACACACCACAATTCATTCCGCAGGGTGCGATAAGGTCAATTTCAACTTTCATTAATCAAATCCTCCGGCCCCAAACCTAAAATATGATACCCTCCGGCAGCCGAGGCTTCAATGTATGGACTCTCCTTTCGCGCGGAATATTTTAATATTTTATGCTAAACTCGGATTTTATTGGGAGGACGATGGGATAAATAGATATGAGCAAACTGGAATATTATATCGGTCTGGCGAAAAACGGAACTCCAAAAGACGTTGACCTGTTGATGGCTGGCCTGAAGCGGGGCATGAGTTTCGCCGATTCCAGGTTTTTGGATTATGCGCTTGGTCTGGTGACGTCGACAGAGGGCGTTGAAAGGATCAAGCAATACCTGTTCAAGGGCACCCAAATACAGAGAAATTATTCCACACTCTTCTTCAATCGAAGGTCTGAACCGGGAGATTGGGAAATCGTTAAAAAAGCTTATCAGGCAGGTTTGATAGATGAAACCCAGGCGTTTTCAAAATGAGACACCGCCTGCCTTCTCCCGGGTGTAAGGTGTCGGATAATGGTATCGTTCATCTGACGAATTCACGATAAAGTACTATAATACGAAATCACATCATTTGAAATCTTAAAGCTATGCTGTTGAAAATACTATGAAGAAATTTACTAAAGAGATATTCTCTTATTTCGGTATACCGCTGATCATCGCTCTGGTATCATATATGTTTTTCCAGTTGCACGACATACTGCTCGGCATCGTGACCCTGGTGGTCCTCAGCGCTGTTTATGCGACTATACAGCTTTATTTTACGCACCGGAAATGGTGGCTTGGCCTCGTATTGGCGGGATTGGCCCTGGGTTACCTCGCTTTCTTCCTGCTGAGGGCACCAACGATCACTCTTTCAATCAACGGACAGGAAGTAAGGGCTAACAGTGTCACCCTCTCGTCTGGTTCGATACTGGTGAGCCCTTCCCCTCAATCAAACGGGGAATATTCCAAAAACACAGTAATCACCCTCACAGCGAGCCCATCTGAAGGGTATGACTGGAAGGGATGGACAGGCACCGCCGACAATACAGCCAATCCTACCACGGTGACGATGAACAAAGACAAACACGTAACTGCCATTTTTGAACGGCGTTACTCGTTAATCATCAATAATCAGCAGGTAATAGGTTCGCTCGTAAGCTTCAATGAGGGCTCGGTGCTGGTTAACCCCGCTCCCGAAGGCGACGGAAAATATACAAGCGGGACTGTTGTCACGCTGAAAGCTGCACCAACTTCAGGTTATGACTGGAAAAGCTGGATCGGCACCGATAACGATACTTCTAACCCTGCCACTTTAACTGTCAATAACGACAAAACCCTGACGGTGAATTTCTTACAACGCTTCACTTTGACCATCGGCAACCAACTAGTTATAGGCACAAGCGTCACTCTCGATACAGGATCGGTTCTGATAGACCCCGCACCGGGAGGGGACAGCAAATATTCCAGCGGGACCGTCGTCACTATGACCGCCCTTCCGAACACTGGATACGATTGGAAAAGCTGGTCAGGGACAGCAAACGACAGTGCCAATCCTACCAAAGTGATTATCGTAAGCGATAAACACGTCACCGTGACATTTAACCCGAGGCACTCTCTGAGCATCAACAACCAGGCCGTAACTTCAACCAATGTAAGCGTCACCGGAGGCCTCGTATCCGTAGCTCCCGCTCCGGGAACAGACAACCTTTTTACAAAGGACACCGTCATAACCCTCATGGCGGCACCCTCTTCAGGATACCGGTTTGACCACTGGAGCGGAGATGCTTCCGGGGCTCTGGCGTCCGTTACCGTTACGATGAACAGCAACAAGAGTGTGACCGCCACATTCATCAAGACCTGGACGTTCGTGACATCGACAAGCCCTGTTGCGGGAGGCACGGTTTCGCCGCCAAACGCAACTTACGACGACGGCGCCGCCATAACCCTTACCGCCTCCCCGGCGGCAGGTTACCGTTTCGACCACTGGAGCGGCGACGCAACAGGCAACCTGCCCTCAATCAACGTCACGATGAGTGCTTCTAAAAATATATCCGCCAACTTCGTGAAAATCTGGAATCTCGCAACCTCGGCTGTCCCGACGACAGGAGGAACGATTTCTCCCTCCGGAGGCACCTTTGACGAGGGGATCGTCCTTTCACTCACAGCGATGCCTGCTTCTGGATACCGATTCGACCACTGGAATGGAGATGCCACCGGCACCGTACCTACCATAAGCTTGACTATGAGCGCTGCAAGAAACGTCACAGCAATCTTTGTAAAAATTTGGGCACTTACTACGGCTGTTGATCCGGCTGCGGGCGGCACGATCACCCCCGCTCCAGGGACTTTCGATGACGAAACTGTCGTTTCCCTCAAGGCGATACCGGCGACCGGATACAGGTTCGATCATTGGAGCGGCGACGCCTCGGGTACGACTGCTACGGTAAGCGTTACCATGACCGGAAACAAGAGTGTCATTGCCGCATTCATCAAAACCTACCTCCTTACGGAGAGTGTCAATCCTACCGCGGGCGGGACTATTACGCCGAATGGAAACACCTATGATTCCGGAGTAGTTGTCACGCTAACCGCCACCGCATCCGCTGGGTATCGCTTCGACCATTGGAGCGGAGATGTCTCCGGGACATTGCCCAATGTCGACGTCGCAATGTCTGCGAACAGGAGTGTAACCGCCACTTTCGTCAAGGTTTGGACACTCACCACTTTGAATGTTCCTGTTTCAGCCGGTTCAGTTTTTCCTGCAAACGGCACATTCGACGATGGAACTGTGGTCACGCTCACAGCCACCGCCGTTACCGGGTTCAAGTTTGAACACTGGAGCGGAGATGTAAGCGGTACTCTGACCCTTCCCACAATAGATGTGACGATGAATTCAAATAAAAACATCATCGCCAACTTCATCGTGACCGTTTCTTCTCCTGCCGGCAGTCCCGTGAATATCAAATTGGGGCTGTTCGGGAATCTTGACCCCGGGTCTTTTTCAGCTCAATACGTAGCCCTGCCTTCACAGAAAAAGGAATTCAGCTGATTTTATCGTCAACATCTTTTCTCCCAAATCAATAACGAGCCCTGATTCCGTTCAGGGCTCGTTAGAATATCAAGCCTCTCCGGCTCTAAGCCGTATCTTGAGTTTCCCGGACTGTAAACAATGCCGACCTAGACGAACGGGATGTGCAAACCTGCCATAGTTAAATTACCCACCGTGTTTAATGCGTATCACATCATTTTGCCTGGATTTTTCGATCGAAGAGCTACAATTCACGGTATAATACGAAGAAGTTCACAATAATAACATTGGCCTCATCGTCCAAAGTTTATTCGGGAGAAAATCACAATGGATGCTGTTGAGTACAAGACTATAGACGAATATATCGCGGGTTTTCCCCAAAACATCCAGGCTATTTTGACAAAAATGAGACAGTCCATTAAAGAAACAGCCCCGGATGCCAAGGAAACAATCGCCTACAGGATGCCGACGTTCCGATTGAACGGCAACCTTGTGCATTTTGCAGCATTCGCAAATCACATCGGATTTTATCCGACGCCATCGGGTATTTTGGCGTTTGAAAAAGATCTGGCGGGTTACGAAACATCTAAAGGCGCCATCAGGTTCCCCCTCGACAAACCGATCCCTTATGAACTTGTGAAAAAGATAACGAAATTCAGGGTGAACGAAACATCGGAGAAAAAAGCTGCCATCTAACTGTAGAAAAACTGGCACCTTATTCGTAATTTACACACAACTAGCGGTTATGTTATAATTTGACGAATAAAAAAGATGATAATGGGGGAAATAACTTGATAGACCTACAGAAGAAAACGGAAATCATCAAGGCCCACGGTCGCCACGAGGGTGACTCGGGTTCGACCGAAGTGCAGGTGGCGTTGCTCACCGAACGCATCACAGAGCTGACCCGCCACATGACCGCAAACGGCCATGATTTCCATTCCAAACGCAGCTTGCTTCGACTTGTCGGCCAGCGCAGGCGGTTGCTCGCTTACCTGATCAAGGAAGACATCAACCGCTACAAGAACCTTATCAAGGCTCTCGGACTGCGCAAGTAATTTAGATAAAATTTCCGACAAGGAGAACGCAAGTGGCACAACCTTTTACAGTTGAGACCACTATCGGCGGGCGTAAGCTCAGTATCGAAACCGGCAAATTAGCCGGCCAGGCTGAAGCCGCTGTTAGTTTACGGTATGGTGACACGGTAGTCCTGGTAACTGCATGCGTCAACCCCCAACCACGTGAGGGGGTTGATTTTTTACCGCTGACCGTCGATTTCGAGGAAAGGCTCTACGCTGTGGGCAAGATACCAGGCGGATTCATTCGCCGTGAAGGACGCCCCAGCGAAGAAGCGACACTTACTTCCCGCCTGACAGACCGGCCCCTGCGCCCCCTCCTACCCAAGTCATGGCGGCGCGAGATTCAGGTAATCATTACCGTACTGTCGGCCGACCACGAGAACGATCCAGACACGCTCGCCATCCTAGGCGGCTCCTGTGCACTCGGCATGTCATCGGTGCCTTTCGAAGGCCCCGTGGGTGCCTGCCATGTCGGGTATATCGACGGGCAATATGTGGTCAACCCCACCCTTCCTGAAATGGAAAAAAGCCTTATAGACCTGGTCGTGGCCAGCACTAAAAAGGCTGTCGTCATGATCGAGGCCGGCGCCAAAGAAGTATCAGAGGAAATTGCGGCGGGGGCTATCCGGTTCGCCCACCAGGCAAATCAGGAACTCATCACGCTCCAGGAAAAAATGATTGAGGCTGTTGGCAGGGTCAAAGAAGCCTATCCCAAGTCAGAGCCCAATACCGAACTTATCGCAGCCGAACAAGCCATCATCGGCGACAGGCTTCCCGGCGCCCTAAACCACCCGTTCAAGGCACAGAGGGATCCTGGGCTTGAAAAGCTCAAGAAGGAACTTATCGCGGGGCTTGGTGAGAAATACACGCCCGCAGAGATACTTTCGGTTTATGACAATCTGATAAGGAATGAACTTCGGCAGAATATCCTTAAAAACGGGCGCCGCACCAGCGGCCGCTCTCTGACCCAGCTACGCCAGCTCGCCTGCGAAGTAGGGGTATTGCCGCGTGTCCACGGAACCGGCCTTTTTACCCGCGGTGAAACCCAGGCGCTGACCATCACGACCCTCGGGAGTATGCGGGACGAACAACAGTTGGACGGGCTGGGAATAATAGATACCAAGCGTTTCATGCATCACTATAACTTCCCCCCCTTCTCCACCGGCGAAACCAAAAGAGTGGGAACCCCCGGAAGGCGAGAGATTGGGCACGGAGCATTGGCCGAGCGGGCGCTTCTGCCGGTCATCCCTCCTGAAGCGGACTTCCCGTACACAATCCGTCTTGTTTCCGAGATAATGAGTTCCAGCGGATCTACCTCCATGGCCTCGGTTTGCGCTTCTACCCTGTCCATGATGGATGCAGGCATCCCGATCAAAGCTCCCGTAGCCGGCATTTCGATGGGCTTGGTCACCGGCGAGAACGGCGAACACGCCGTACTTACCGACATCGAGGGCATCGAAGACAACTACGGCGACATGGACTACAAAGTAGCCGGAACGGCCGCCGGCATCACGGCGCTCCAGCTCGACATCAAACTCAAAGGAGTAAGCCTCGAGATACTGGAAGAAGCCATGCTCCAGAGCCGCGAAACGCGCCTTTTCATCCTGGAATCCATGCATAAAGCCATCTCCTCACCACGTGCCGAACTTTCAAAGTACGCGCCACGCATGTACAAGATGGTAATCGACCAGGAGAAGATAGGCACCGTCATCGGCCCGGGCGGAAAAACCATCCGAGCCATCACAGAAGGCTCCAAGGCCACCGTGGACATCGCGCCCGACGGAACCGTCATCATCGGCGCCGTCGATGAAACCTCTGCCAAAGCGGCGATGAAAATGATCGAAGACCTGACCCGCGAGATAAAAGTCGGGGAAATATTCAACGGCAAGGTCGTTCGCATAATGAATTTCGGCGCTTTTGTAGAGCTTTTACCCGGTAAAGACGGCATGGTACACGTTTCGGAACTCGCCAACCAACGCGTTGAAAAAGTTGAAGACGTCGTCAAAGTAGGCGACATGATACAAGTTAAAGTAATCGAAATAGATAATCAGGGCCGAATCAACCTTTCCCGCCGCGCTTTGCTTGCGCCTCCCGAAGGCGGGATGCCCGAGAACGGAGGCCCATCGCCACAACGGCCCGGTAGCGGCGGACGCCCTTTTAACCGGCCTCGGTAAAAAAATACTGGGGGTAGGCAAAATGTCTAAAATAAGAGTCGCGATACACGGCGCTTCAGGGAAAATGGGGCAGACGGTTATCGCGGCTCTTTCTTGCGAGCCGGACATAGACATCGTGGGTGCGGTGGACATCAAATCTCCATCAGGGACTTGTTGCCTGCCTGACGGCCGAACAGTGCCGATGGCACCCGATGCCAGCATTATCTTTGCTTCCTGTAAACCTGAAGTAATTGTCGATTTTTCTACCGCCAACGCTATCTTGCCCCTGGCCCGTTCCGCATTCGAACACGGGGTAAGGCTGGTCAGCGGAACCACGGGCATCTCACCGGATTCACTCTCCGAAATAGACATGATGGCAAAAGAACACCATAGTTCGGCCATCATCGCATCCAATTTCGCGATCGGCGCACTCGTGATGATTCACCTGGCGCGCATAGCGGCAAGGTATTTCGACTATGCGGACATCACCGAACAACACCACCAGTTCAAGCTTGACGCCCCTTCCGGAACGGCACTTTCGACCGCAAAAGCTATGGCCGCAGAACGGGGGCGGCCTTTTCTCAATCCCGAACAAAAGGGAGGCCTGCAAGAAAGCCGCGGCCTCAAGTTTGAGGGTATCAATATTCACAGCGCCAGGATGCCAGGCATCGTGGCCAGGCAGGAAGTGCTGTTCGGCGCTGACGGCCAAACTCTCAGCATAAAACATGATGCTATCAGCCGCGAATGCTACATGCCTGGCATTAAACTCGCTGTCAGGGAAGTTTCAAAACAAACCGGCCTTGTTTTCGGCCTGGAAACCCTACTCGGTCTATAGGAGGTCAGATGAACGGATACAGGGTGGCCATCGTGGGCGCTACCGGGCTTGTCGGTGGAGAGTTTATCAAGGTACTTGAAGAGCGTGACTTCCCGGTAAGCACGATGCAGCTTTTCGCATCCGATCGCTCCGCCGGTAAAAAACTATTCTATAACCACAGGGAGTACGAAGTTAAAGAAACATCGCCAGAGTCATTCCGCGACGTGGACATCGCCCTGTTTTCAGCCGGAGCCGACATCAGCCGGTATTTCGCGCCGATAGCTGCACGTTCCGGAGCGGTGGTTATCGACAACAGCGCAGCCTTCCGCATGGAGGAAGACGTGCCCCTCGTGGTTCCTGAGATAAATGCCGGGGATATCAAAAAGCATAAAGGCATTATTGCCAATCCGAATTGCTCCACCATCCAGATGGTGGTTGCCCTCAACCCGCTTCATAAAATCAATCCCATCAAGCGGATCGTCGTCACCACCTTTCAGTCGGTTTCTGGGACGGGGTCGGCAGCAATCGACGAATTGACCATACAGTCCAAACAGATACTGGGCGCCCAGAACGTCGTACCCCACGTTTATCCCCACCAGATAGCTTTTAACGTACTCCCCCAGATCGATGTCTTCCTCGATAATGCCTACACCAAAGAGGAATGGAAGATGGTGGAAGAGACACGCAAGATAATGCATGACGACGATATCCTCGTATCGGCTACCTGTGTCCGTGTACCTGTATTTATCAGCCATAGCGAAGCTGTTAACGTGGAATTCACAAACTCGATATCTCCGGATGATGCGAGGCGTATCCTCGCCCAGGCACCGGGGGTGCGCGTCCTGGATGACCCGGCCATCAGCCTTTACCCCCACCCCTGGATGGCGGCTGGCACTGATGACACCTATGTGGGGCGCATACGCCGCGACGTTTCGGCCAGCAATAGCCTGGTGATGTGGATAGTTGCTGACAACGTGCGTAAGGGGGCGGCCCTTAACGCAGTACAGATAGCCGAAGAGTTGGTGCGCCATGAGTGGCTGCATCCGGGAGCATAAAATGAAAAGCGGTAAAGAGCTCGGCCGGCTTATCACGGCCATGGTTACGCCTTTCGACCCAAACGGGGCCGTGGACTATCCTCAGGCGCGCAAACTGGCAAAGGCCCTCATTGATTCGGGCAGTGACGGCATCGTTGTCGTGGGCACCACCGGAGAATCGCCTACAGTAACATGGGAAGAGGAACATCGTCTCTTCCGCGAGATAGAATCGGTCGTTGGAAAGAGCGGGGCAGTCATTGCCGGTACAGGCTCCAACAGCACAGAAGAGGCCAGGGAAAACACCATCCGGGCGGAAGAATGGGGCGTGGACGCCTGCCTGCTGGTGGTTCCCTATTACAACAAACCCACACAGGAAGGACTCTACCAACATTTCAAGACCATTGCTGAAAGCACAGCTCTGCCGTGCATTCTGTATAACGTCCCTTCGCGAACGGTCACCAACCTGTCTTCCGACACGGTTATCCGCCTAGCCAGGATCAAAAATATAGTCGGTCTTAAAGAAGCTTCAGGCGATATGGAACAGGTCGCCAGGGTAATCCGGGGAACACGCGAAATCCGGGACGATTTTGTAGTATGGAGCGGCAATGACGCCGACACCCTACCCATGATGGCCATAGGGGCCTACGGAGTCATAAGCGTAGCCTCTCACCTGGTGGGCAACCAGATTAAGGACATGATAAACAACTTCGCTTCCGGGAATACCGCGGAGGCCGCCGAGATTCACCGCGATCTCGTGCCTCTTTTCAAAGACCTTTTCATTATTTCAAATCCTATCCCGGTGAAGTTCGCTCTTAACCACGTTGGTTTCCCGGTCGGCGGGGTCCGCCTCCCGCTCACGGAGGCTGACGAAAAAACAGCCACAGTTGTGCGCGAAACTCTCAAACGCTACAAGATTGACCTGCCGAGGTAGCTGGAATGGCGCATATCCGCATTTGGCTGACGTCCAGCGTCTCCTGGGCATTTGCGAAGAACCGCTGCGTATCGCAACCCGCGCAAAGCAAGGGCAACCGCCGGCACACAAGGTTTGTAAAAGAGCCCGGTTGTATTTACAACCAACCTCCAGTTGTAGGTTCCCGATCATCGAAGAAAACCGGGGAAACCGACGACTGTTACAAGCCCGTTATCGATAACAACAAGAAACGGCCCGACATTCACGGTTTTCGCCGTTCGTACTGGTTCGTCGAAAATTTCCTCGATTTCGGGGGCCAGCATTGACGCACGAAGCGGAGACAAAATTCGGATCCCTTTTCCGCATCAACGAATCCATGGTCGAGAAAGCCTCGATAACGTGTGCCCGCGCTTTTGAGGGCGACCCTTTGACCTTATGGATGATTCCTGACACCTCAAAACGTTCCAACCTGCGTTATGCGTTCGAGACCATCCTCCGTGTAGCTGTGCTCGGCGGCTCCGACGCATACGCTACATCCTCTGAATGCGAGGGCGTGGCGATCTGGATGCCCGCCCGGGCAAAGCAGTCCATCGGTATACTCTTACAGGCTGGATACCCCCAATTGCCGCTACGATGCGGCTGGCGATACCTCCTGCGCGATAGCAGGATGATGTCACTCTGCGAAAAGCTCAGGAAGAAGCTAGCGCCAGCCAAACACTACTACCTTAATACACTGGCTGTGGATCCCGGCTTCCAGGGTAAGGGTTTCGCGAGAGCCCTGTTAGCACCGATGCTCGAAAAGCTCGACCTGGACGATACATCCTGCTACGTCGAAACCCAGAACATGAAAAACGTTGACATGTACAAACACTTCGGTTTTAGACTGGTCCACGAAACGCTCATCCCGGGAACCGTACAGCACCTCTACCTGATGCTAAGAGACAAATCTCCGCACCCCGAGATTATATCTTCTGCGAACGGCTTTTAGGCGGTTTGATTACGGTTCGATTTCGGTTGATTTTCGTACATCCTATCTGAATATTAATTAGTGACCGGTTTACAACTCTCCGGCTTCCGGTATATGATACTTTGCCATGACGATTGCTCAAAATGGGTACGCTAAGACTCATTAGGCCTTTACGCAAGATGCTGAACATCCGATTGTGTCTTCAATCATGGTTAACCCATGAACAAGAGCAAACCCCTGTGGTGACCTGTTTTTCAATAACCTGAATTTTCAATAACGAGGCGAATAACATGGATATCATGGAAACGGAACGAACGGCCCGTGAAGCGTTGGCCGAAGGAGATCTGAGGAAATCCAGGGATCTCTACACCAAACTGATAGAATTTATTCCTCAAAATCCCCTGTATTTCACTTATCTCGGTGAAATTTACCAACGCTTGGGCAACGTTGCAGAAGCACAAAAATGCAGAGCCGCGGCTGCGGCACTACTCGCGCCGCAACCGCCGTCCACCTGAAAATTCGAGCGAATCCACCCTCAAGGTCAGGCTCTGTGTTTACCTGCTCCTTGCAATAGGTAGGGGCACTTCTTATATCCACAGCTGGAATACAGCCATCGTTATTGAGGCTGTTTATTCTAACGTCAGAGACCGCCGATATGCTCACGAAAGGACGCGCGTTTTCCAGTCCTTCCAAGTCCCACCTTCCACCAATAGTGTAATGTTTATGAAAACCAAAAAGGGGGGAGTTCACTCCCCCCTTTTTGATAGTATCAAAACTGTATCAAATCACCGTCTTTAATTGTATGACCTGTTCGCGGGAAGGGCCACAGCAAGCCATGTTCACAGAACACTGCATTACTTCCTCGATCCGCTTAAGGTATTTCTGCGCTTGTTTGGGAAGGTCTTTGAACCGCCTTACTTCAGTGATTGGGACGCCCCATCCTGGCATCTCTTCGTAAACCGGCTGGCACTTCTCAAGTTCGGCCACACTGGCAGGGAAATAGTCTATCTTTTTACCTTCAAGCATATAATGGGTACAAATCTTGAGGGTCCCCATCGTATCAAACACGTCCAAACGAGTAAGAGCCACGCTTGTAAGCCCATTGACACGGCAACTGAACCGCGCGGCTACGGCGTCGAACCATCCTATGCGTCGCGGCCGCCCTGTGGTCGTCCCGTACTCGTGCGCTATCTCGCGAATCATCTGACCCGTTTCATCCATCAACTCGGTAGGCATAGGCCCGTTTCCGACCCGTGTGCAATAGACCTTGAAAATACCGAGCACACTATCGATGCGGTTGGGCGCGATACCGGCCCCCAGACAACCCCCCGCAGAAAGAGGTGAAGATGAAGTACCGTACGGGTAGGTGCCGAAATCCGGATCTAGCAGGGCTCCCTGCGCCCCTTCCAAAATAACCAGTTGCTTCTGCCGAATAGCTTCGTCCAGCAACATCTCTGTATCCTTGATGAAAGGCGCCAGAAAATCAGCATATTCGCAGTATTTTGTGTAAATCTCTTCGAGCGCCATCGGCGGGGCCCCATAGACCTTGGTGAATAATGTATTTTTGCCTTCAAGGACCATACTCAGGCGTTCTTTGAGCCCGACCTTGTCCAGCAGGTCGCATGTGCGGATGCCAAGGCGATTGGTTTTGTCAGCGAAAGCCGGGCCGATACCGCGTTTGGTGGTGCCGAGGGCTTTCCCTGCTTTGGATTTTTCTTCGAGTTCATCCAGCATAATATGATAGGGCATAACCAAATGCGCGCGGTTGCTTATAGCGAGTCGCGTCGTATCCACGCCCGATTTGTTGAGCATGGCGATTTCGCTCATCAGCACAGCGGGATTGATTACAACACCGTTTCCGATAACGCAAAGCACCCGGCTGGAGAATATTCCGGCAGGGACTAGGTGAAGTTTAAATTCTCCTAGAGGATTAATGACGGTATGACCCGCGTTATCGCCTCCAGAAAAACGAACTACGACATCTGCGTTCTCTGCAAGCTGGTCAACCACCTTACCCTTGCCTTCATCCCCCCATTGGCCGCCAACAATAACTAGAACAGGCATAATCCCCCCTTCCTAACTGAGCCCTCGCATCATTTTCCGGTGTCCACCGGCCTCAGTTTGCGCCGGGCTGTCAACAATCGTTGTGAAGCTGTAACCAAGCTAAGCACAGAAATGATATACAGGGCTACTACTATCTGGTTCAATATCAAGCCGAGCGCGATGACAATAACACGCTCCATGCGGGTGAACCACCCTTCCGAGCATTGCACTCCCATGCCCTCGGAGCGGGCACGGATATAGCTGACGATGAAAGAAAGCATCAGAGTTACCCCGGCCAGCACGGCGCCGGGTGCGGACCCATTCCTGGCCAGCACATATATGATTCCAAGAAGAACTACACCCTCAGAGAGCCGGTCGAGTGTCGAATCGAGCACAGCCCCGAATTTGCTTACCCGCCCGGATTGGCGCGCCAATGCGCCGTCGAGAGTATCCATCAAGGCAGCGATCAACACCCCTAAGCCGCCCCAAAGCAGATGATGACCTGCTATCAAACCAGCGGCTCCGCAGGTCATAAAGAACCCCAGCCACGTGATAAAATCGGGAGTCACAGGGGTATGTGCGATCAACTTCGCCGCGGGTATGGTAAAATGCACCCCTATTTTTCTGCGCCAGTCTGTTTCGGTCATTTTAAAAACCTACCTTGCGGTGTGCGCTGGCATCTAAATGCCCACTGAAGGCGGAGGCAGTGTGAATCTCACTGGAAACCTGAATATAATAATTTAGAACGCGCCTGGCTACCAGGGACCAGTCGTATTGGCCTACCGACGCCAACCCTCTTGCGCCAAATCTGGATCTAAGCGATGGATCGTCAATAAAACGTTTTAATGCCTGAGCCAGAGCCTTACTGCTGTGTGGAGGCACAAGCAGACCCTGCTCGCCATCTGTTATCACCGAGGCATAGCCCTCATTGCAAGTGGCTACAATCGGCTTCCCGAGCGCCATGGCCTCCAACAACACGATGCCGAAACTTTCCTTGCCCGTAGCGGGAGCGCAGAAGATATCAGCTGCCTGGTAATAACGGGGAAGTTCTTCATAAGGAACACCGCCGGTAAATACCACGTCCTTGATCCTCTGCACCCTGACCTTGATCTCGTAGCGTTTACGGAGGTTCAAACCCGGTCCAACGATGATAAGGCGTATCTCAGGATAATCCCTTTTAAGTTTCCTGAAAGCATCCAGCAGATAATTGACTCCCTTGCGCTTTTCAAGCCTCCCGACGAAAAGGATATTCAGTTTTCCGTCGTCGAAACCGGAAATAGGTTTGACAGTCTCATTGAAACGTTTAAGGTCTACCCCGTTGGGGATAACTGTGAATTCGCCGGCGACGTATTTGCTCGCGTAGGCTTTTGCGGGAGCAGAAACAGCGATGCGACCCGACAACTTGCGATTGCGACGTTTAAGAAGGACCGGAGTAATGGGCCAGCCCAGCGCATACCCGGGGCTTCCTGAATAGGCATGGAAGGTACCGACATTGATACCGTCAGAAAAACGCAGAACGGCACTGCAAAGCATAGGCATAAAAGGTTCGTGGAGGTGAACGATATCGAATTGTTCACGAAGGAGGACTTCCTTGATATCCGGCGCAAGGTGAAGTGAAAGGCTGATGCGGCTTATGGAACCGCTGGCGGGCACCGGGCGGGGCTTGCCAATCTGGATGAAACGTGCACCGAGCCCTGCGATGTTTTTACGCGAGGCCGGGGCGATTATGCGCACATCGTGCCCCAGCCTGGTAAATTCTTCGTCAAGCGCACGGATGTGGTTGATTACCCCTCCGGGGTGGGCAAAATCATAGGGTGAGACCAGCGCTATCTTCATCCGTGCCGCCCCTCGGTTTCAGGTAGAAGTGTTCCTGAAGACGTCAGGATTTAGCCGTAATATCGCCCGGTTTGCCTGGCTTCGAGGGTTCAGCGATAAATGCCTGCACGTTAGTATGCGCTTCATCGTCGGTGAACTGTACCGGCGGAGACTTCATAAAGTAGGATGACGGGGCGATCAATGCTCCCTTAAGGCCCCTGTCCATGGCGAGTTTGGCGCATCGGATGGCATCGATAACCACTCCGGCGGAATTCGGACTGTCCCACACTTCCAGTTTTGCTTCCAGCAGCAATGGTACGTCGCCGAAAGTGCGCCCTTCCATTCGGATATTGCAGAATTTGCGGTCCAGAAGCCACGGCACATAATCGCTGGGCCCTACATGGACGTCATCGGGATCCATCTTGTAATTAAGCTGCGAGGTGACGGCGTTTGTTTTTGAAATCTTCTTGGATTCAAGGCGCTCCCGTTCAAGCATATTAAGAAAATCGGTATTTCCGCCAAAATTCAGTTGGTAGGTGCGTTCGAGTTTCACACCGCGGTCCATGAAAAGGCGGGTCAGCACGCGGTGAACTATGGTCGCGCCGACCTGGCTCTTGATATCATCGCCGATGATGGGCAGGCCCTTGGCCTCGAAACGCTGCTGCCAGTATTTCTCACGGGCAATGAAAACGGGGATGCAGTTGATCATGGCGCAGCCTGCTTCAAGGATCTGCTCCACGTACCACTTGGTTGCTTCTTCACTGCCGACGGGCAGGTAATTGATGACTACATCGGTCTTGGTGTCCTTGAGTATCTTAACGATGTCGGCGGTAGGGCCGGGGGCTTTTTCAATTATCTGGGAAAGGTATTTTCCAAGGCCGTCGTGGGTCATGCCGCGCTCTACCTTGACCCCGAGATTTGCTACGTCCGAAAACTTGATGGTATTGTTTGGTTTGGTGAAGATGGCCTGAGACAGGTCTTTGCCGACTTTGTTCTTGTCTATATCGATAGCCGCCACGAAATTGATATCGCTTATGTGATAACCGCCCAGATTGACGTGCATCAACCCGGGGACAAAATCGACATCCTTGGCTTTCTTATAAAAAGTGACGCCCTGCACTAGCGAAGAGCAACAATTCCCAATGCCTATTATAGCTACGTTAATTTTTCCCATGATTAGTTTTCCTCCCGAGCGTTATAATTTCAGGCTTCGCCCTGAAAAGAGAAGACATTACTGGAACGACAACCAAAGAAATATAGCCCTTTAGAACGCCTGTTGTCAAGGGATTGGTCGTTTTTCAGGCACGGTTATAGCTGGATGGAATACTTTTTGCGGATGCCATAGCCGGCTTTCGCCGTCGAATTTTAATAGCGCCAGGAACATGCCCGTTTTTTCATAAGCCCGCAGACGCAGTGAACCGGGTTTGGCTTCCAGAGACAGTCCGACCCCACAACGCACGGTCTCCACCTGATCTTCAGTCAGAATGATTTGTTCCCATAATGCCAGTACCGAATCCATCGGCTGAAGGAAGACAGACCACGATCCATCCGAAACGCCGGTTTCAATTTTTTCGAGAGTAACAGCTTCTTTCAAATTGAAGGGCCCGTACGACGTGCGGATCAACCCGGAGAGGTGTGCCCCGCACCCCAACCCGGCCCCTATGTCGTGTGCGAGCGAGCGGATATAAGTACCTTTACTGCATTCCACGTCCAGTGTCAGAAAAGGAGGGTTGTAAGCCGTCAGTTCTAGCCGGTAGATCGAGGTCGGGCGGCTTTCAACCTCGACCGCCTGGCCCTGGCGGGCCAATTTATAAAGAGGCTGGCCATGTTGTTTAAGCGCGGAATAGACCGGAGGGGTCTGCGTGATATCTCCCCTGAAACGTTTCAGGCAATCCTCCAAGGAATCACGTCCGATACCCGATGCGTCGTTTCGCCCGGTGACTGCCCCCTCGGCGTCATAGCTGTCGGTGGAAACTCCGAGTTCGATTTCTGCCCGGTAGCTTTTAGGGTGTTCCATGAGGTATTCGGCAAGCCTGGTGGCTTGTCCCAGGAACACAGGCAGGACCCCGCTGGCGAGAGGATCAAGCGTACCGCCATGCCCGGCCTTTGGTTCTCCTAACAACGCCCTCAGGCGGGCAACGGTTGTAAAAGAGGTGGGCCCCGAGGGCTTGTGGATGTTGAGGATGCCATCCATGGCTAGGTCTTGTCGGGAGGGGTTTTAACTTTTTCGAGAAGTTCGAGGATGTGGGCACCGTGTTCTATCGATTCGTCCCATTGAAAGTCCAACTCGGGAACGATGCGCAACCGAAGGTTCCTGGCCAATTCGCCGCGCAAGAAACCCCCGGCACTGCGGAGCGATGCAAGTACAGAGTCTTTCTCTTCGACGCCGCCCAGGCTGCTGACGAACACTTTGGCATATTTCAAGTCAGCCGCGATCTCAACTTCCGTGATAGAAATAAAACCCGAGGCTAGCCTCGGGTTTTTTACTTCGCGCAATAAGAGGTCGCTGAGTTCCTGTCTGATGAGGCTGTTGAGCTTTTCCAGACGGTGCGCCATATTAGATCAACACCTTTTCTTTGCGGTAAAACTCGAGTATATCGGCGACCTGGAAGCTGTTGAAGCTATTCAAACCAATACCGCATTCATAGCCGGTGGCCACGTCGCGTACATTTTCCTTAAACCGCCTGAGGCTTAGGACTGTCGTGTCGGCAACCACCTTGTCGCCGCGCCTGACCCTGACCTGGGAATCGCGCCGGATCTTGCCTTCGGTTACGTAAAGGCCGGCAATCTGTGTCTTTTTAGCTCCCGGGAACACCTCTTTAACCTGGGCCCGGCCGTCGATAACCTCTTTGAACTCGGGCTCACGCAGTCCTTTAAGGGCTTTCCCGACATCGTCTACCAGCTCATATATGATGCGATACGGACGGATGTCGATACTCTCGGTATCAGCCAATTTTTGAGCGTTGGACTCAATCCCGGTATTAAAAGCGAGTACGATGCCTTTTGACGCAATCGCCAGGTTGACGTCATTTTCGTTGACGTTGCCGCTGGCTGCATGAACAATGTTGACCTTAATCTCGGAGGTGCTGAGACGTTCAAGCGAAGTCTTGATAGGTTCCATGCTTCCCTGTACATCCACTTTCAAAACTATGGGCAGTTCCTTGACCTGGCCAGTGGTTATCTGGTCGAACAGGTTGGAAAGGTTGACCGGTTTCGCTACCATGGCGGATTCCCTGAGATTTTCTTCTTCGAGCAACCTGGCCTGCCGTTCGGTGGTCGCAACGGTCACCGAATCCCCTACCTGCGGGACACTGCGAAGCCCCAGGACCGCCACAGGGGTGGCTGGGGGAGCTTTTCTGACCTGTTTACCGGCATCGTTGAACATGGCTTTGACCTTGCCAGACGTAGTGCCTACTACGACCATGTCACCGGTGCGCAAGGTGCCGTCATGTACCAGGATGGTGGCCAGAGGCCCCTTGGTCTTGTCCATACGGGCTTCGATTACTACGCCTTTAGCAGGGAGTGTGGGATCAGCCCGGAGATTTTCCATCTCGGCCACCAGGAGAATGTTAGCTAATAATTCTTCGATGCCCTGGCGCGTTTTGGCGGAAGTGGGAACCGAGATGGTTTCCCCGCCCCACTCTTCTACAACCAGCCCGGCTTCTGCCAGCTGTTTTTTCACGTTGTCGGGATTTGCGCCGGGTTTATCGATTTTGTTGATCGCAACGATAATGGGAACTCCGGCGGCCTTTGCGTGCGCGATGGCCTCCAAAGTCTGGGGCATGACGCCGTCGTCTGCGGCGACCACCAGAACAGTGATATCGGTTACTTGTGCCCCGCGGGCACGCATGGCTGTAAAGGCCTCATGTCCCGGGGTATCCAGAAAAGTGATCTTCTGGCCATTAATTTCAACCTGGTAGGCGCCGATGTGCTGGGTGATGCCGCCCGCTTCCCCTTCCATGACATTCGATTGGCGGATAGCATCGAGGACGCGCGTCTTGCCGTGGTCGACATGTCCCATGATAGTCACTACGGGCGGGCGGGGTTTCAGACTGCCGGACTCCTCGCTCAATTGCTGTTGTTTCTTGATCTCGGAGATAACACTGGCTTTTCTGGCTTCCTGAGCCTGTGGATGGGCATCGAATCCCATGCCCACAGCAACCTTGGCCGCCATTTCGTAATCTATGACCTGGTTAATATTTGCCATCAACCCCTGGCGCATCAACTGCTTGATGATATCTACAGGCGAGGATTTCAGCGTTTCGGCAAGTGCGCGAACGCTTATGTTATGCGGTAATTCCAGTCTGGGCAATTCAGCCCCGGCGGCAACCTGTTTTTCAGCCTCAGCCACTAGCCACCCCCTATCAGGCTCCGGCCTTCGGCCAGCAGCCTTTTTCGCTCTTCAGGAGCAATCTTGGTTTTCAGTACGTAATCCAGTTTGTTGCTTTCCAGCCCGGCTTGCCAGCAAACGAGACTTGGGCATAAATAAGCGCCCCGCCCGGCAATCCGGCCCCGTGTATCGATGATGATTGTCCCTTCAGGGGTTTTTACGATACGCGTCAATTCGCGCTTGTCTTTAACTGCCCGGCAAGCCACGCACGTCCTTTGCGGGACCCGTATACTAGGCGTCTTCGTCTGTTTCATAGATATCCGTTCCACGGCGGGCCTTCTTCAGGCGTATGCCGTCTTCGGAAGATTCCTTGCCTGTCTTCTTTTTCTTCTTCTTGTCCGGGATCCCTTCGGGCACAATGACAGGGGGTATAACCAGGTCTTCAGCGAAACGCAGGCCTTTTGCGGGTTTCGCAGCCGGTATGTTCCCAGCCCTGGCGAGAACGGGTTCCGCAGCGGCGGGAACCGGCGTCTCAACCATCCCGGGTTTTTCGAGGGCGGCCTTGGCCGCCTTCTGAGATTCAACCTCGGCCTTTTCCTTTTCGAAATCGCTGGCGCTTTTAATATCGATGCGCCAACCGGTTAGTTTCACAGCCAGGCGAACGTTCTGACCTTCTTTGCCGATGGCGAGTGAAAGCATCCTGTCGGGGATGACAGCTATGGCTGACTCGCGTTTTTCGTCGACTTTGACGGCCACGACCTGGGACGGAGACAGGGCATTGGCGATAAATATCGCCGGGTCCGGGCTCCAGTTGACCACGTCTATCTTTTCGCCGCCCAGTTCGCTTACGATATTCTGGATGCGTATGCCGCGAAGGCCGACGCAGCATCCGACGGCGTCAACCCCTTCCTGCTTGGCGGCGACAGCCACTTTGCTGCGGAAACCGGCTTCACGGGCGACAGCCTTGATTTCCACCGTGCCGCTGAATATCTCGGGCACTTCAAGTTCCAGGAGGCGTCTGAGGAGGTTGGGATGAGAACGGGAGACGATAAGCTGAGGCCCGCGGGGGGACTGGGCCACCTCCACGAGGTAAACGCGCAGCCGCTGGCCGGCGCGGTAATGTTCACTGGGAGACTGTTCGGTGAAGGGCATGACGGCCTCGGTGCGCCCGAGGTCGATAAATACCTGTTTGGGTTCGACGCGGCGTACCACGCCGGAAACTATGTCCCCGGCTTTACCGGAAAATTCATCGAAAATGGCGCTGTGTTCGGCTTCATGCAGCCTCTGTAAAATAACCTGTTTGGCGGTTTGGGCAGCGATGCGCCCTGCATTTTGAGGAGTGGATTCGACGTTGATCAAATCTTCCAGCTTGGAGTCTTTTTTGATCTTTTTGGCTTCAGCCAGCGAAATCTCGGCACGGGGGTCGACCACCTGTTTGACCACCATTTTTTCCGCCCAGACTTCCACTTTCCCTGTAGTAGGGCTTATCTTGACCGATACCACCTGGTTGGCGGCAAAATTGTTTTTGCGGTAAGCTGACGCCAGGGCCGACTCCACGGCACCCAGCACAACCTCTTTGGAAAGCCCCTTTTCCGCCGACAATTGCGTGATGGCTAGCAAGAAATCGCTCTTCATCCCTTATCCAGACCTCCCGCATCTCTGTTTGCCATACAACTTCTCGTACAACAAAAAAGTGGGCTTGAACCCACTTCCATGACCCTTCTTATACTATGTAAAGTATAGCACACTCCCCCCGGGCATGCAATAGGAAACCAGCCCTCAGGAGAGGATTATTTAATACGTGTGATTGTACCTGAAATAGTAGGTACTGTAAAGAGTACAATCAGCGCGTTGGACATTTAGCCGGGAGAACGGGAAAAGAGATTATGGATCAACCCGATTACACGGGGCTTCATTGACACCTTCCCGCCATCTGGCTAACATGTAGCCTGAATATGCTGGCCAAGGTTATCAGCTGTGCCCTGGTAGGACTGGAAGGCGCTCTAGTCGAGGTCGAAGTCGACATCGCTCCGGGTCTGCCCAATTTTTTTGTCGTCGGTCTGCCTGACGACGCCGTGCGCGAAGCGCGTGAACGCGCCCGTGCAGCCGTTAAAAATTCAGGCTTTACCTTTCCGATGCGGCGCATAGTCGTAAACCTGGCCCCTGCCGATCTTAAGAAAGAAGGCCCGGCATACGACCTGCCCATCGCCGTGGGTGTGTTGCTCAGCTCCGGACAGATCGAGGCCGACGTTTCTAAAACCCTTTTTCTGGGCGAACTGTCGCTGGACGGTACGCTTAGGCATACCAGCGGCATCCTCCCGATGGTCGCCCTCGCCCGCCAGATGGGCCTGGCGAATGTTGTGGTGCCGGAAACTGACGCCCGGGAAGCCGCTTTGGTCGGCGGTGTGCGTATAATCCCTCTTTCTTCGCTCAAACAGGTCGCCGCGTACCTGCGCGGCGAGATTTCACCTGCGGAACCGGTGTTGGAACCGGCCGAAAACCACATCCCCGATTATGCCAGTGTTGACCTGGCATATATCAAAGGCCAGGAACACGTTAAAAGGGCACTTGAGGTAGCCGCGGCAGGCGGACACAATATGGTTATGAGCGGCCCACCCGGAAGCGGCAAGACCCTGCTTGCCAGGGCGTTGCCGTCGATACTTCCGCCGCTCACAGAAGCTGAAGCTCTCGAAGTCACCAAGATCTACAGCGTCGCCGGGCTTCTGCCGTCCGACAGCCCGATGCTCCGCAGAAGGCCTTACCGTTCGCCCCACTATACGATTTCCAATGCGGGGCTGGTAGGTGGCGGACACTGGCCCAGGCCGGGTGAAATCAGCCTCAGCCACCGGGGAGTCCTGTTTCTGGACGAACTGCCCGAGTTCGGTCACGCAGTGCTCGAGGTGTTAAGGCAACCTCTTGAAGATAAAATGGTAACCATATCCCGCGCCAAGGGCAGCGTCACATTCCCTGCCAATTTCATGCTGATCGGGGCCATGAATCCCTGCCCCTGCGGTTATTACGGCGATACCCTCCGCCCCTGCACCTGTGCGCCCGGGCTGGTAGCACGGTACCAGAAACGGATAAGCGGTCCTTTCCTCGACAGGATGGATATTTTTGTGGAAGTCCCGCACATCGATTATGACAAGTTGTCGGACACCCGCCTAGGCGAGGCATCTTCTGATGTCAGGGCCAGGGTAACGGCGGCGAGAGCGATTCAACTCAAGCGTTTCAAGGGAACGAAACTCGTGTGCAACGCCGAGATGACTCCGGCCGAGGTCAGGGCTTTCTGCCTCACCGACGATTCCGCGCAGAGCCTGCTTAAAGCAGCCATGAACCAGATGCATCTTTCAGCACGAGCCTTCCACAGGATATTAAAACTGGCCCGCACCATTTCCGACATGGAAGAATGCGGCGAAATACGGGCCCAGCATATCGCCGAAGCTGTCCAGTACCGCCCAAGGCGAATAGTTTAAAGCCGGCAACAGGGGTTTGGTTTTACCAGGGTGATATACCCGTTGTAAAACGCATTTTGGGGGATAGTTATTATGGCTAAAAAACTTAACCAATCCTTTTCTTCATGGCTGATAGGCAGGCTTCGCACGCACTTTCTTGCAGGACTGCTTGTTGTAGTCCCCATCGCCGCCAGTATCCTGGTATTGATTTGGGTCTTCCGCACCATCGACGACATCCTTCAACCCGTCATCAAGGTGATCGTAGGCCATCCCATAACAGGGCTGGGTTTCGGAATCACGATAGTCCTGGTTTTTGTTGTCGGTATCCTCGCCGGCAACTATGTCGGAAGGCGGTTGATTTCCCTTGGAGATTCCGTGCTGAAAAGGGTCCCTTTGTTCCGGCAGATTTATTCCGGCGCCAAGCAGGTCATGGAAGGGCTTTCAGGGACCGGTTCCATAACCAAAGCGGCTTTCCGGGAAGTGGTGCTTGTAGAGTTCCCCACCGGCGGGATGACCCACGTGGCTTTCATCACCAACGAGTTTACGGCAAAGGACGGGCGGAAATTATTCGCGGTGTACATGCCGTCCACCCCTGTCCCTTGGTCGGGGTTTTCAGGCATTGTGACAGAAGACATGATAACCCGCACGACAATAACCGTCGATGAAGCGCTCAAGATGGTCATTTCCGGCGTGCTCATCGCCCCCCATTCCCTTGAAATCGCCAACATCGGCAGGTTCACATCCAGTGCCCCCGGCCCCGTTCCCCCTGCGAAAAACAGCTGAGGCCGCCCTTTCGGGCGGCCTCAGCCTTGCCTTGAGTTTCTTTAAGTTTCTATTACTTGAGTTCGACGGTAGCGCCGACGGCTTCGAGTTTGGCTTTGGCCGCTGCGGCCTCGTCCTTGCTGATGCCTTCCTTGACGTTCTTGGGAGCGCCCTCAACCAGGTCCTTGGATTCTTTGAGGCCGAGGTTGGTGAGTTCGCGAACGACGCGGATCACGTTGATCTTGTTGGCGCCTGCAGCGGTAAGAACAACGTTGAATTCGGTCTTCTCTTCTGCGGCGGCGGCACCGGCACCGGCGCCACCGGCGGCGGGAGCGGCAGCCATAACCTGGGCGGCAGCACGTACGCCGAATTCTTTTTCGAGAGCCTTGACGAGGTCAGAAAGCTCGAGGACCGTCATTTCTTTGACGGCAGATACCATTTCATCGACAGTCATTTTAGCCATTTTTTATTTTCCCTCCATCTGTTGTATTCTAGCGTTCAATGCGTAAACAATGCCCATGATGGGGCTTGAGAGCGATTGTACCAGCCCTGCGATGGGGCTCTGCAGTCCGCCCAACACTTTGGATATCAATTCCGAGTGCGAGGGCAGGGTTGCCAGTGTGCCGATTTCGGCCGGGGTCAGCCATCTGTCGGAGAGAAATCCGCCTCCAACTTTCATGCCAACACCCGAACTGGCGATGTATTGCGTCAACACGCGCGCGGGGGCAGACACGTCGCCATAACCCAGCACCATTGCCAGCGGGCCGTCGAAATGTGAATTCATGAATTCTTTCCCGGCTTCATTGGCAGCACGCCTCACCATCGTGTTTTTGACGACTTTCAGTTCCAGTTTGGAATCACGCAGTTTATGGCGCAGATTCACTATCTCTGGAGTCGGTACGCCCTGATACGTCGTTACAACGCCGGCGGTCGATTTCCCGATAGCTTCTTTAAGCTCGCTGATTACTCCTTTTTTGAGTCCTTTTTTCATTTTCACCTCCTTAAAAACAAAAAGTCCTTGCGCCTGGGCACAAGGACTCAAAACCAAAACAAACTTGATATCTGGTCTTTATCCTCGGCAGGCCGCATTAAGTCCGCTAAAGGCGGACACCCGCTGTCTCAGGAAACTCTGATTGTTAAACTTACAAAAACTATGCCGTGGTCATGGCCGCGGCGGACTTAAGGTCCAGCGGTACGCCGGGCCCCATGGTTGTCTTTACATAGGCGCTTTTGATGTACTGGCCCTTGGCGCCGCTGGGTTTAGCGCGTACCACGGCTTCCATCACAGCTCCCAAATTGGCTGTAAGTTTTTCGGGTTCGAAGCTCGCCTTGCCCAGAGCTACGTGAATGATGGCCTGTTTGTCCAACTTGAATTCGACACGGCCTTTGCGTGAATCGTTGACCACGCGGGCCAGGTCGGAAGAAGCGACCACGGTGCCGCTTTTGGGATTGGGCATCAGCCCCTTGCGGCCGAGCATTTTACCGAGTTTACCAACCTTGCCCATCATATCGGGGGTTGCGATGGCGGTATCGAAATCCAACCAGCCATCCTCGATCTTCTTGATGATATCGTCAGCGCCGACGAAGTCGGCTCCTGCGGCTTTGGCTACCTTCTCGGCTTCACCCTGGGCGAATACAAGCACACGCACCTGTTTTCCAAGGCCGAACGGCATCAGCGCCACTCCGCGCACCTGTTGTGTAGCCTGGCGCGGGTCAAGACCCATACGTATGTGCAGTTCTACGGTCTCATCGAACTTGGCACGTGCGGTCTTTTTTACCAGTGCAGCCGCTTCCTCGGGCGAATACTCTTTACCGTCTTCGACGAGTTTTGCGACTTCTAAAAATTTCTTACCATGTTCAGCCATTTCTATTCTACCTTTATGCCCATACTGCGGGCTGTGCCGGCTACTGCGCGCTCAGACGCTTCGATGCTGTTGGCGTTCGCGTCCTTAGCCTTCAATTCGGCAATTTCTTTTAATTTCGATTTCGGAAGTATTTTAGCCTCGCCGCGGCTCGGTGTTCCGGACCCTTTTTCGATCCCCAGAGCCTTTTTCAGGAGGTCGCTGGTCGGCGGGGTCTTGGTAACGAAAGTATAGCTGCGGTCCACATAAACCGTAATTTCGACGGGGATGATGGAACCGATCTGCTTGGCGGTGCGTTCGTTGTATTCCTTAACAAACTGCATGATGTTGACACCGTGAGGGCCAAGAGCAGTACCAACCGGGGGCGCAGGGTTTGCCTGGCCGGCCGGGATTTGTAATTTGATGATCGTCTTTATCTTTTTAGCCACGTAATTCTCCTGACGCCGTTAAAGCTTTTCCACCTGCAGGAAGTCGAGTTCCACCGGTGTTTCACGTCCGAAAAGAGACAGGAGAACTTTGACTTTGCCCTTCTCCTGGTCAATCTGGTCCACCGTACCGATAAAGTCTATGAACGGCCCATCGGTGATCCTGACGCTTTGCCCCGGTTTGAAGCCCACCTTGACTTTGGGGGATTCGGCCGTCATCTGTTTCATTATTCGATTATATTCTTCTTCCCTGAGAGGGACAGGCTTGTTCTCTGCACTGACAAAACCTGTTACTCCGGGTGTGTTGCGCACGATGCCCCAACTCAGGTCGTTCATGCGCATCTGAACCAGGATATATCCCGGCAATATCTTGTTTGTTATCGTGCGGCGTTGACCGCTGTGGACTTCCACCTCGTCTTCGGTGGGAATCACGACCCGGGCGATATCGCCCTCCTGGTCCATGCTTTTTACGCGCTGTTCAAGATTCTTGCGTACGCGCTCTTCATAGCCGGAATATGTATGCACGACAAACCACTGGTAACCGGCTGCCGTTACGGGTGTTTCAGCCACCTTTAACCGCCCACGAAAAGCTTATTCACGAGAGCAGAAAAACCGAAATCCAGCCCTCCCAGAATAAGCCCCACCACGATCGATATGCCAAGTACCAGGGCAGTCAACCTGATGGCCTCGTTCCATGAAAGCCAGGTAACCTTTTTCAATTCGGCTACGGTGTCTGAAAAAAAACCGGAGCCTATTTTTTTACTCTCGGGCATTACCATAGATCGGTTCTCTCACCAGCAGCGCAGAGCGCTACTTGGTCTCCCTGTGAAGAGTCACCTTGCGGCAATGTGAGCAGAATTTCTTCAACTCCATGCGCTGGGTGTCATTCCTCTTGTTTTTGCTGGTCGTATAATTCCGGTTCTGGCATACGGTGCATGCCATATCCATCACTACCCGGGCTTCCGATTTCTTTGCCATATTACTCCAGGATCGTGGTAAAGGCGCCTGCGCCTACGGTCTTGCCGCCTTCGCGGATAGCGAAGCGTAACCCGGACTCGAGGGCGACGGGATAGATCAGTTTGACCTTCATGCGGGTGTTGTCGCCGGGCATGACCATTTCAACCCCGGGTTCCAGCTCTATACTGCCGGTAACATCGGTGGTGCGGATGTAGAACTGGGGCTTGTAGCCATTGAAGAACGGGGTATGGCGTCCGCCCTCTTCTTTTGTCAGTACGTAAACTTCGGCCATGGCATAGGTGTGCGGTTTGATGGAGCCGGGAGCAGCCAGAACCTGGCCGCGCTCGATATCTTCGCGCTCTACGCCGCGCAGGAGGACGCCAACGGCATCGCCGGGCTCGCCTGAATCGAGGATCTTGTGGAACATTTCAAGGCTGGTGGCGATGACTTTCTTCGGCTCATGATGAAGGCCTACGATTTCAACTTCGTCGCCGCCCTTGATAACTCCGCGCTCAACGCGTCCGGTAGGAACGGTACCGCGGCCTTTGATGCTGAATACGTCTTCAACAGGCATCAGGAAGGGCTTGTCCTTCGGGCGGGGCGGGATAGGAATGTAGGTATCAACTGAGTTCATAAGCTTGAGGATGGCTCCGCACCATTTGCATTCTGCTTTGCCGCAACCGCACTCTAGGGCTTTCAGGGCGCTCACGCGATGGAACGGGATCTCGTCGCCGGGATACGAGTTCTTCTTGAGAAGCTCCCTGACTTCAAGTTCAACGAGTTCCAGCAGCTCAGCATCTTCCATGGAGTCGACCTTGTTGAGGGCCACGACGATGGCAGGCACATTGACCTGGTGCGCCAGCAGTACGTGCTCTCTGGTCTGGGGCATGGGGCCGTCGGGTGCGCTGACTACGAGGATAGCGCCGTCCATCTGGGCGGCACCGGTGATCATGTTCTTAACGAAGTCGGCATGTCCGGGGCAGTCGATGTGGGCATAGTGCCTCTTGGCAGTCTCGTATTCCACATGGGAGATGGCGATGGTCATACCGCGCGCTCTCTCTTCAGGGGCGTTATCGATGGTATCATAGGCCCTGAACTGGGCCAGGCCCTGCTTGGACAACACCATAGTGATGGCCGCCGTCAGGGTAGTCTTACCGTGGTCAACGTGACCGATGGTGCCTACGTTAGCGTGTGGTTTAGTCCTGTCAAAATGTTGTTTCGCCATTTCCTTCTCCTTTTGTGTATAAAGCCCTCAATCAGATTCGAACTGATGACCCCGTTCTTACCAAGAACGTGCTCTACCAGCTGAGCTATGAGGGCAGAATTACCGCTGTATTTTAATTCAAACCCGGTTCTAAAGTCAACAAAGTATAACGAACAACAAAATACGTCGCAACAGACGGCTCGTGAAACAGATATAAATAGCCTCGGTCGCGACGATGCTAACTATGAATAGAATATAGCGTTTCGGGCGGTTTGTCAAGGATAAACGGCGTTTGCATACCATCGTGGCAGGATTTAAAATAGGCAAAATAGGAAGGAGAAAATCATGTCGGAAACTGGTAAACAAAGCAAAAATACGCCCGTAGACAAATTCGGAGATATATTCGAGTCATTCGGTTCAGCTCTGAGCGGCATCTTCGACGACCCCGAACTCAAAGCGAAGGCAAAAGACTTCGGCAAGTCCGCGGCCGATTCCGCAAAAACCCTGGCAGGCCGTTTCAAGGATGAGGAAGTGAAAGCCAAATTCAGGGACGTCGGCAAAGCGGCTGAAGAATTCGGGAGGAGCGTTGCAGATACTTTTAAAAGCGAAAAGGACAACCAAAAGAAGAGCTGATGGCGCTTTTACACCAGACCATGCCATGCGGAGAAAAATAACCCACGTTTCCTTTATATCACAACTCGCTCATTCTGTTTATTTGGCTTTGTATGCGTGCTGAGTTCAGCCATGATGCACTTCAATTTTAGTGGATAAGCCAAGGAAGGCAAATAAAATTAGCGAAGAAGATACAATCCGTAACACGCAGGGTATGCCATTGACCATGGCGTCGTTGCAATGCGATTTTATGCAACTGGGAGTCAAAACGGGGATGGTGCTCTTGCTGCATTCGTCACTCTCTGCTCTGGGATGGGTCTGCGGCGGGCCGGTAGCCGTCATCCTGGCTCTGGAGGAAATCCTGGGGCCGGAAGGCACACTGGTCATGCCGTCGCACTCGGGCGGCATGAGCGAACCGGGCAACTGGAGCCACCCGCCCGTACCTGAGTCCTGGTGGCCTGTAATCCGCAACGAAACCCCGGCTTTCGATCCGGAACTCACCCCCACGCGCCTTATGGGAGCCATCGCCGAAACATTCCGTAAGCAGTCTGGAGTAATGCGGAGCAGCCATCCCAGTTCTTCGTTTTGCGCCCGGGGTAAATACTCTGCCGAAATCACCGGTGAACACAGTCTGAGTTACAGTTTGGGAGAACACTCTCCACTGGCCAGGGTTTACGACCTCGACGGAAGTGTCCTTCTACTGGGAGTAGGTTACCGCAATAACACATCTTTGCATCTGGCTGAATGCAGGGCAAACTATGGCTCAAAACACTCGGAGATAACAGGTAGTCCGATATCAGTTAACGGATCCAGAGTGTGGCAGGTCTACGAGGAATATGCTTCAAATGACGAGGACTTCGAGATTATCGGTTCCGCCTTTGAAATAAATAGACCGGAATCCGTGAGGTCCTCCAGGGTAGGGGAAACCCAGGCGCGGCTCATGCGCCAGCAGGCACTGGTGGACTACGCTGCGTCATGGATGACCAAAAACCGGAAATAGTAAAACACCATTATCGGGATGTGCCCGTTTCTAGAAAATCAACTGGTGGAACAATTAAAGAGAATGACACTTAATCTTCAGCCAGGCTATTCGATTGTCCCTTACTCAATCCGGGAGGTTTTGCTCAGGAAAAACCCCTGCCGGGTTTTCGTATTGAGGACAGTTTTGCTATAATGCTGTTTGGTGCCAGCGTAGCTCAGTTGGTAGAGCAGCTGTCTTGTAAACAGCAGGTCTGGAGTTCGAATCTCCACGCTGGCTCCATTCATTCCCGTCATCCCAGTTCCTCGCTGCGTATGGGCTTAGAAACAAGGCTCCCTTCGTTTTTTCCGTTACCAGATTGCTGTTTCGGAGTATCGGATATGGCAAAGAAGCTAACTTATCAGAAATCGATGTAAAAGGTTAGTATTTTTTTAACACCAGCTCTATATACCTCTGAGGGGTAACCAGGTTATCCAATTCAGCAGGCTTGTTCAGTTGAACTACCATCATCCACCCGCTGTTGTAAGGGTCCTGAATCAGCGGAGTCAGGGGAGAGCCCTGTTTTACCAGCGAATTCAACACCTCGTTAACCTGTAGGACTGTGCCGCTGAGCGGACTGATAAGATCGGCGCTCATTTTAGTGCCTTCCATGGCTCCGAAAACGTCGTCTATCACGAGCGTTGCCCCGACTTTCGGCAACGTAAGATGATAAGGGTTGGCAAGAATGTCCACCATCGTGGTAGAAACCCCGATAACCACGACGGTTTCCGACAGGGATTTGACCCATATATTGTCCGTAGAGTATTTGCGGTCCGTGGCTACATTGCAGGTTGTTCCGGCTATTGGTAAAAGCGGCGGCGGTGATGTAGGCGCGATGTAAGAATATCCGCTGGTTGCCGGCGTTGTTGATGCTTGCGTGGTTGATGCCTGCGTCGTTGTTGCTTGCGTGGTCGATACCTGCGTCGTTGAAGTGGTTGTGGTGGGAGTTACCGGGTTGGATGTCGAAACGGCCGGAGACGAAGATGGTACTGTTGAAGACGAAACAGGGGTGCCAGGATTCGATGTTACGGTCTGATTGGTTTTGCCTCCGGTTGTCGTTTCTGTTGTAACAAGACCGGTTTTACAGGCCACCGTCATCGCAAGGGATGTTACAAGGGCACCGGCCGCCGCGACCCCCGTCCGTTTCAAAAATTGCCGCCTTGAAAATAGTGTGCCCCGTAATATGTTTCGTTTCACTCTGGGTTCGTGTTCTTCCTTTTCCGGCATATCGATTCACCCCTAAATATTTTCAACTTGAAATACACTCGGTGTTTGCATTTTAATGCTCCGGCTGGATGAATACCGGCGCTACGTAAGGTTTAAATATCCGCTGGGTCTCCGTAAAATTGGCTTTCATGCTGTTATAGAACGGCCAGGCGTTAAGCGCTACTTTGCCGGCGCCGTTGCAGGCCTTGCACGCTACACCGCTTTTCTCGACGGCTGCGGTTACCGTAACGGGCCCGGTGGTATCGACTTCCACTTTAAAATATGAGTTAAATGTATCCGTGATCTCCGTTTCTGCGGGGATTATCTCGACAGTAAATTCGTTATCGAGGATAGTGCCCGTAGAATAATTTAACAGGTACAGATCGATAAAACCGTCAGCGTCACGTGTACCTGAATTGAATAGGGTCATCGTAATTTCCATATTGTAGAGACGGTAGTTGGCGCATGCCTGCAGTGAAGTCGACTGCGTGGAACTTTCGATTTTAGAGATTCTCACGCCCTCCATTCCGGTGCTGGAAACGAAACCGCTGCCTCCGCAGATGGGGCAGGGAACCCTGATTAGAGCAGTAGCGAGCAGCAGGGGCATAATGCTGAAGAACGCAAGAAATTTACCTTTGATCTTCAACCTGTTTTTACCTGAACCGAGTGTCATGAATCATCGCCTCCGGCTCGTATCGCTTAACGCTATCAGTATATAATTATACTACTTGTTGTAAATAATTAACAATAACGTTACACAGAGACAGTCCAGGTGCTTTGGTTTATCAGGGGAGCCCCGATTTCATCGGGGCTCCCCTTTTTTGAAGTGTTCGGAGAGTTAGACGCTGGCCAGGAGGGCCCTCTTGATGAGGGTTTTGGCTATCTGGACTTTGTATTTGTTGGCGGCCAGTGCCGTGGGGGTGGCGGCAGTGGCGGTGGCAGCTCCAGCCGTATCTGCGGTGGCGGTGCTGACAGCCTTGCCGGTGATGGATGTTTCGGCGTCGGTGGCCCGTTTAGGCGAGTTATATACCCCGCCCAGCACGATACTGGCTTTGCTGACGGTGCCGCCGGCTGAAGTAACGACAGCGGCGCA
>CAIMVG010000009.1 GCA_903844845.1 uncultured Dehalococcoidia bacterium
ATCGTTGGGGCACGGCGCGCCGTGCCCCTACGATCGGCAGCCGCCCGCCGTTACGCTGTCTTTTTGTTCTTTATCAGCAGGGCCACGAAAACCCCCACCGCACAGAATACCACCGCGACCATCATGGCCGAATTCAGACTGGCGGCGAATTGGGATTTGAACATCTCGGTCATCTCGTATTGCGTAGACGCAGGCATCCCCGTAACATTCATGCCGCTGGTTGCGCCGCCTTTGGAGAGGCCGGCGATTATCGCGGCTTTGACGCCCTCTGACATGCCGGGGATATTATTCAATGCCGAGGTGATATTGGTTACCAGGCGCGATTGCAGGACCGCCCCGAGGATGGCCACCCCGAGCAGCGCCCCGATCTGGCGGGTAGTGGTCATGATGCCGCTGGCCGCGCCGGATTTTTCGACGGGAGCCGATGCCATGACGACGGTATTGGCGGGCGCCATTATCAGGCCCATGCCTACCCCTGCCAGGATAAGGGGAAATACCAGCGATTGCCAGGTGGTGCCGGCGGAAAGGTGCGCCAGGAGGAATATCGCCACGCCTGTGAGCGCCATCCCGGATGCCAGCATCCAGCGTACTCCTTTGCTGTCTGCCAGTCTCCCGGCGAGCGGCGCCACGAACATGACGGCGAGCGATATCGGCAGGAGCACCAGGCCTGTTTTAATGGCGCTGTACCCCAGCACTATCTGGAGGAAAAGCACCAGGAGGAAGATGATCCCTATCAGCCCGAACATCAGCAGGGAGCTGAGGGCGTTGCCCGCCGAGAAATTGATGTCCCGAAACAAGCTAAGGTCTATCAATGGAGGATCGCGCCGTTTTTCCACCAGCACGAATAGGACGATACCGACAAGGCTGGCCGCGAACAGGCCGAGTATGAGGGCGGAGCCCCAGCCGTATTTCTGCCCCTCTACCAGGGCGAAAGTCAGGCACAGCAGGGCTGTCGAAGCGATAGCGATGCCCGGCCAGTCTATCCTGCGGCTGGCATTGGGTTCGGTGGATTCGGTGATTATCAGGATGCCCGCGAAGACCGCGATGATGCCGAAAGGCACGTTGACCAGGAATATCGAGCCCCAGGAGAATTTATCCACCAGCACGCCGCCGATGATGGGGCCCAGGGCGCTCGCAGCACCCGATACGGCCCCCCAGATGCCCATCGCCTGGCCGCGCTGGCCGTCTTTAAAGGCTACATTCAAAAGTGAAAGCGTTGCCGGCATCATGGCGGCCCCGCCGAATGCCTGCAAAGCGCGGGCGCCGACCAGGAGCCAGATGTTCCCGGCCAGGCCGCAGATGAAAGACGATATGGTAAAGAGGATAAGCCCGCCGATGAACAGGCGCTTGCGCCCGAATATATCGCCGAACCTCCCCATGGTGATAAGGCTAACGGCAAACACCAGGATATAGGCGTTTATCACCCATTCGACGTCCGAGAGCGAGGCCTTCAGGCCGGTCATGATGTGAGGAAGGGCGATGTTCACGATGGTGACGTCGAGGTTCATCATGAACAGGGCCACCGCCAGTACCGCGAGTACCAGCCATTTGCTTGACGAGGATGCTAGCTTCATGATTGTTCCTTTCCTAAACGAATTGCTGGGATATGCTGATTATCTGTTCCAGTGCCTTGGTTAATGAGGAAACCTGTTCGGGTGTCAATGTATTTAGCTTCTTGAGAAGATTTTCACGCAGCATCTTGCGGTAATCGGCCAGTATTGAGATGCCCGTTTTGGTCAGGGTGATAAGCACCCGCCTGCGGTCATCGGGGTCGTCCTCCCTGAGAACGGCCTTTTCCGCTACCAGGCCATCGATGAATTTAGTCATCTGGGGCTTGGATAAAGATAATTTACTGGCGAGTTCCGAGGCAGACAGCGGCCCGTCCTGTTCCAGCATGGTGAGGATGGCGAGGTGGTGATGGACCAGTTTGGGGCCGGAGGTGTTGACCAGGTGGCGGTGCAAAGAATGCAGAGCGCGATAGGCATCGTTTATCATCGTGTCTGCAAGTTTTTCTTGTTGGTTAGTATGTGAATAGTTCATATATTAACTATTATTTTAGTACAACATAGGATTTGTTGCAACAAGGAAATTGATAGGTGGGGCCTTTGGGTTTGAACGATTATTTAAGGCGGTTATGCGCACGCTGGTTGCCCGGATTGCCAAACCATAGATAATTTTCATGGTCAATTAATGATGATATGAGGGGGAGGAGACGTAAAACAAGCGGGGGTGAAGGAAATCCCGAAAAGGTGCATCGCTGTTTGATTATTGAAATTAGGCGTGTGGTAAATTCAGCGCATAATTTCCTCATTAATTAAATAGTTGTTATAAAATTCCTTTAACTTTTCATGCCTGAAAGTGATTGATGATTTCGAATCAGCTGCTTGAATTATCCTGCTTTGGTAACCAACCAAAAGATGACTTGTTGCATCTATTCCAAGTTTCGCTTCATTTTTGACGGATTCTAAAAATGCAAGGTAAAACCCTTTTACCGCTGGTTCGCTCCCATCTAATTCCCCATTTTTGAATAGTTCCTCGACAAAAAGATAGATCGAAACCACCGATGCACGATTAGTTATTTGTGTTGCTTCTGAACCGAATATTATATTTAATTTATCGAGAATATTTATTATGGACCTTGCTTCAGAAGACCGCAGGGCAAATCCGGAATAAGCACGGTAAAGATTTTCGAGATCTTCGTATCGTGATGTCCTAAATTGCCCAGTTTTGTTAAGATAAGAGGAGTTATTACATATTTGGGCGCATATCTGTTCTTTGGCGAATCGCCGTTCTGGAACACTCACTAATTTGATAAAGGGATGTTGTGTCATCAACGTAACGAAAGTCCCAAGGTTGCTTTGAATAGCATTGAGTTTTTCGCCAGCGTTTAAAGGAACCCCCAATTGTAACCTAGTAAATAGGAGCCTGACTTCTTCGTCATTTATTTCTTCAATTTCAGTTATTGTTAATTCGTATTCCTCGAATTTACATCGGTCTTCGAAAGAGAGGCTTTCGAAAGTCGCTTGATGTTCTAAATCCTCAAATTCCCCATCGAAATATCCGATAATAGCTTGAATTCTTTGATGCCCATCTATACAATCCCATCCATCATCGGTTTTTTGCATGTACAATTTCGGGATATCAATTCCCTTAAATATCGAGTCAACCAAAAGTTTCTTTTTCCCTTCATCCCAAACCAAACCGCGTTGATAAACTGGAAAATTTATTCTATTCCGGTTTTTATATAAAAATAAAAGCGGCCATTTAATTATAGAAAATCTCATCGTCAGCCCCCAAGCATAAGGTTGGAATTTATTAGTTCGTCATCGAGAGAATGCCCGATATTTTTCTCAATCTGAGCTAATTTCATTAAAACCCAGCTTTTTAAAGGATTCTGTGACCTGTAGGAATCTTCTTTGTATTCCGTTAAACTGCTTAAATTTTGCATATTACCCAAAAAGGGTAACCTCTGCATCATCCCTACTTTTGGAGATGGATTAACTGCGTCACCTTCTCTTCCGAGTACTTCGGTATCAGGAACAATTAGTTCGATTCTAAAAGGCTTGGACATTACCTGAGCAGAAAATATAAGAGAGATCAAAGCGAAATCTTCACTTCTTAGACTACACCCCAATACTCTTAAAACGTCGCATTCGGTTAACAAATTCGAAGCTTTTTCCCATAACTCAGGGAATACTTTTTCGTGCGGTTTTTTATAAACGGACGGTGGCATCCAACCAGTACATTTATCTTTATAGTCGAGTTGTTCGAATTTCCCCGATACTGCCAACTCATCTTTCTCAATACACCAATTAAAAGAACCATGCATCTTCAATAACAAAGGCACCTTGGAATGCGGTTTTTCTTGAGGTGGGGTAGTAATGTAACCATAATCAATTATTCCGTAAATATCATGGAATGCAGCGTCAAGTATGGAATCGTAATTGAGAGTTAAAATACCCAGTAAGGATTCACCATTTTCCCCCATATTGGGGCCGTATTTATTATGGATATGTAACAGGCTGTTGTGTATCTTGGGAACTAGTGATTTGCCGTTGATTTCGGTTAGAAGATATTCCCGAAATAGTTGACGCAGTTCCGGACACACGGTTTTGAACGGTGATAGATCTAAACCCTTGTGACCTTCCAGCAAACTAAGAATTACTTCAATATCTTGGTCTTGCGGAATACTAAAATTCTTACGCAAAATCGAATACGGTCCTTTCCTCGACTCCGACATACGTGAGACGGTAGAACCGATTCCTCGCATCGAAAGGTTAGATTCGATGCCTTGGTGTTCCATTTCGGCGCAAATTGCACCAGCCCCTGTTAAGTAAACGACTTTATCCATATAAACCTGTTGAATACATTTGAATCATTATTCTACATCAAATTCAGTCGGAATTTATGATATTCCGGCTAAATCTTTTTACTGGAGAGCTTAGTTGGTAGCTAGGTTATTTTATTAATAAAATAGAAATACCCAGTAAATTATTTTTCTTCCCAAAATCATTTAATGCCTGAATGACTCTTGACAATTATCAGTACAAATGTTTTACTTTGATAAGTAAGTGACAATTTGTCACAATTTGACCCAGCGGAGTGATTGATGAGCGAACAGAAGAGTGATTTTGCTAAATTGAGAGAAAAAGCTGGAATACCAGTTGAAGAACTCGCGAGTCTTTGTGGGAAAACCATGCGAACCATTTACCGTTGGGAGAATGGAGCAAGTCGCCCTGAAAAGCTTGCCATTGAAAAATTAAAGAATTTAGTTAGTAGTTCGGAAGGTAACTACGAACTGAACACGCCGAGGTTTACTTTTATTGATTTGTTTGCCGGAATCGGTGGACTTAGACGGGGATTTGAGCCGTTGGGTGGAAAGTGCGTTTTTACCAGTGAATGGAATGAATATTCCCAACAGACTTACCGGGCAAATTACGGTTTTTCGGAGAACATCGCGGGAGATATCACTAAAATCTCTGCTGACCAGATTCCGCCGCATGACCTTCTTTTGGCAGGGTTTCCATGCCAGCCGTTTTCGATAGCCGGTGTTTCCAAAAAGAATGCACTTCACCAGCCGCACGGCTTTGCCTGTGCGACACAAGGGACACTTTTTTTCGATGTCGCGCGAATCATAGCACACCACAGGCCCAAGGCTTTCATGCTGGAAAATGTTAAGAACCTTGTGAACCATGATAAGGGGAAAACGTTTGAGATTATCCGGAACACGCTGGAAGTTGAACTCGGGTATCAGGTTCGTTACAGGGTGATAGATGCTAGATCATGGGTTCCCCAGCATCGTGAACGGATTGTAATCGTAGGTTTCCGCGACCCTAATGATTTCAGGCTGGATGATATGATTATACCTAATCCCATGTCAGGGCCTGTGCTACGAACGATATTGCATCCTGAAGACGGAACTGAATTAGCAAATGGAAACAATAGCAAATATATTGAAATTGCTGACGGATCGGTAAAAAACAGGTATATCCTAACCGATCATTTATGGGAATATCTCCAAGCGTATTCTGCGAAACACAAAGCAAAGGGGAATGGCTTCGGTTTCGGACTGGTCGGTCCCGATGATATTTCTCGTACTCTGTCTGCGAGATATTATAAAGATGGTTCGGAGATTCTCGTTAAAAGAATCTCCGGCAACCCTAGACGTCTTACCCCGAGAGAATGCGCCCGCTTGATGGGATTTGATGCTCCTCAAGGTAGTGATTTTGTTATTCCAGTTTCGGATACTCAGGCTTACCGGCAATTTGGGAATGCTGTTGTGGTACCTATGGTCGAGGCGGTTGCCAAACACATGCTTCCATGGCTAGCAGCCAAGCAACTTGGATTTACTGATTTATTAGCTGATAAGGAGATGGTTTCTGTTGGCTGAATTGATTTACTCGCAAGTTGGGGCATTAGTTAGCATTTTGCAGTTTTTTACGAAACAACAACTCAATGAATCAATTTAGACGAAAACCTCTTGCTTTTTTTAATATAATTAAATCTAAAAAGATCTTTGGTTTCAACCTTGAGGTTCCCTCTTTGTTTCGAATATGATTTAGGAAATGTCAACTAAATGCATTGGTTTTAATCCGGTGAATCTCCTAATCAACATCTACACTTTGCGCGAATTTTATTAAATCTTCAAGGAGTTTCCCAATATAAACAGTGTGACATAAGCCTCCTGTACCTTTCTTCATCCATATCCGAGGAAGATGTATCTATCAGCCTTTCAACTCTCCCCTCGGTTGAATTTTTGAAGTTTGAAACTTACAAGCAAGATTACGACTGCCAAAACACCACCGGCACTAAATCCGAAAACCGCATTTCAACAATTTGGGCCGGATGGTGCGGCACCAGTGTAGGTTTGAAATCCAGAGCCTGTTATAAAAATCTCTACTAAAACTAGAATTTTACCCTGATCCAGTAGGGATGTATCCTAATCTCACAAATTGCCCTAGGTAAAACCTTGGTATTTGTGTTCTTCGTTTTTAGAGATGGATTCAAAAGGTTCACTATCAAGTCAATCTTTAAATCATAATTGCCGATAAAGAATTTCGAGGTTATACTTCTGTCGAGGATCTAGGAACTCTCAAAGAAAGGATTTCGTAATGAGTTCTTATTTGGAAATACTAGAAAACATTTTTTTGGCAGTTGGAAGAAAGACAGTTTCGCACACAGATGTCTTTAAAGACGCATACGTAGTAGACAATTCTCAAAAAAAGGTATTTGATGCACTTGGTGTTGAGCCCGGTATTGCTCCGAATGTCACTCTAATTTCTCTACATGTGTTGGGGACGGACAAGGTTCTGACTGCAAGCTACTATCAATCCATTAGGGAAGGTGCTGGTAGAGTTCCTGAAATTCGTATGGGGAGGTTTTTGTTTTGGCTTAAAGAAGGCGATGACTTGTTCATAGCGACGGATGGGACAAAGATATTTGTTGGAAAATTGAAACCTAAAGACAAGCTCGACTCTGAACAACAATCTGACTACGAGGAAAAGGCAACTAAGGCATTAGGCCAGATTGATCCCAAACTGTTACTTAAAAAAGCTAAAGCAGCAAAACCAAAGCCTATCCAACACACGACTGAAACGACTGTATTTGAAAGAAACCTTTACGTCAAAGCCTATGTCGTGGAGCGATCAAAATACAATTGTGAAATGCCCGGATGCACGTACAAAGGATTTGAAAAACCAGACGGGAGTTTATTTATTGAAGTCCATCATATTTTACCGCTCTCGGAAGATGGAGCTGATATCGTTGAGAACTCTGCTGCGCTTTGTCCCAATTGCCACGCCAAAGCCCACCACTCAAAGGACAAATCTTCAATAATGGACATGTTGCATGACAAAATAATGTCTAAGCCTTATTGTTGACCAAAATTCACGAGAAATTGGTATTTGCACAATGGTTGACTTGATTCTCCGTTCTTCCATTCAGGACTTTCAGAAAAAGGTTATCAATTGGGAAAAAGAGAGTGGAATATCTTATCCATGGCGAACTACCCCAAACCACTGGCATGCATTGGTTGCGGAAATAATGCTGCAAAGAACAAGAGCAGAACAGATGTTAACGCCATATATAGAATTCACCGAAAGGTTTGACACCCCCGAAGCATTTTTACAAGGTTCGACGGACAATATTTTCGATTCGCTTGGTTTGAAATGGCGGGAGCAAACGCTTCGAGAGTTGGCAAACTCATTGGCCGGAAGAAATATTCCAGATACTCGTCCAGAACTCTTGAAACTCCCAGGTGTGGGGGATTATGTTGCTTCGGCTTATTTATCGGCACACGTTAAAAAAAGAGAATTCATAATTGATAGTAATGTTGTCCGTTTATACGGTCGATATTGGGGATTTGAGACGAACCCTGAGACACGTCGAAAAAAATGGCTATCAGAATTAGCGAGCGAATTGACTCCACAAAAAGAATTTGTTGAGTATAACTATGGTTTAATCGATTTTACAAAAGCTGTATGCAAAATTCGTCCGAAGCACCATCAGTGTCCAGTAAAAAATAATTGTAATTTCGCACAGAGGCTGTCCTAGTTACTTGTCGCAGTCTTTTAATAGACGAATTAATGTGTTGAATTTCGCAAAATCTTGGTCAAACAATCGTACCTAATATTTGCTAGGATAAAGAGATTCTCGGGATAAAAATTTCGAAGAAAATATTACTAGCTCTTCCTGAATTGAGAGAAATGGCGCGGAAGACAGGATATCGTCAAAAAGTAGTGGGGAGGGGGCAGTGTTTCCTTGCTGGTCAAGATTTCAATCGGGTCTCCGATGACATTGAAGGAGGCTATAAAAACTTGGATCTAATGTTGGTCTAACAAAAATTGCTAATTTTAATTTGGCTCATTTGAAATGCAAACGGTAAAAACGAATCACCCATCATTCGCCGATTGTTACTAAACGAGTGGTATTACCTGAACAGGATATGTCTATTCGGGTATTTACTAGATAAACCATCAGATTTTAGTTATATCAATCCTATTAGCAATCGAAGCTTTTGAGAGATCTATTGCAAAATCGTCAATGGTCCTTAAAAATAGTTTGCCGTTTAAGTTTGTTACCGCTTTAGAAGATACACTGAGCTTATTATAGAGAGGTTGCGGCATATAAATAGCGGTGAAAGCTCTGAAAACGTACGACTTAGTCCTAACATCACCCCACTCTTTGGGGTCATTAAATAGTCCCCAACCTATAGTTGGGGACAGAATGTGACCGCTTCCGCTGCTGATTAAGCGTTCCTTCGCTTTGAAACTTTTTACGGATACAATGACGTTAAATGGCTTACCAGCAATTGAGAAATCACCAATCCATTTCCATTTTTGGCCCATTGTTTCGTATGAATCTTTGCCCAGTGCACTTTCTAGGGCTAATTCACATAGTCTTTCTGAAATAGTTCCGGTAGTTTTGCCATTAATTTTCTGGTTTATATTGAGTTTCCCGAGTTCATCAACGATATCGTTTATCCGTTGATATTTTTGGGCTTTGTTCAGGTTGGCAATACCTAGTGAATTGTATACTGTATCTAATAATCTATCCGCTTCACTCATCGTCGTAACCTTAAAAACATTGACGTTAGATGTATGTATTTTAACAATTATTGGTCGCCCGGGCAAAATTGGTCTTGAAATGGCTTGGATGCACAGTCTTGCTTGCCCGCTAAAATATCATTTAGTATCATTACGATATTTATTGTGTGTATGAGTGCATTTCGTTATTTAAAAAAGGCTTACTCACTTAGATTACCTAGATGGATTTAAGTTCAAACCAAAGCCTATCTTGCTAATGGGTGATTGCACAAAAATTTGGATCGACAAACGGGCGCCAATTCTGAATTAAAAATTGAAAAAGGCTACCTTTGTATGTTTTTAACAAAGCAAGAATTCCAGTCTTTTTAGTATCCTGGGAACAGACGACAATGTTCGGTACATATTCTCATATTAGCCGTATTTTTATCAGAGGATAGCGAAATTAGCTTAAGGACTTTCTCATTGGCCTTCAATCAACAACTCGGATTTAGTTCCTTGAATTGATTCCCCCAGTGTTTATCATTTAGGAGTGACCAAACACGTTCATTGATAAATACATCATGCTTGGGGTGGATGATAAAGAAGAAATCCCGAATCGGATTAGTTTTCGCGCGGTAACCTCTAATTTCACAATTAAGGTCTCTTGTTAATGGCGTAAATCTATGTAAATATTCCGGTTCCTTTTCACGACTACGTTGACTGTAAACAATGATAGTTTTTCCTTGACGGTAGTAATCTTCAATCTCGTCTCTAAAAGCATATTTTTGCCCCGTTGTAGTCCCATATTCAACCTTTGGGGATTGAACGCTGTTGTCAGGGTCGAGAAAAACCAAGGAGCAATCCTTTAAACGCGTTAGTGCTTGTTGATGCCACTGGTTTCGCGCATCGAATCCGCCAGGAATTTCCTTCCTAAAGAAAACTGTCTTTCGAGGTAAGATTCCAATTTGCTCTATCTCCGAGACCGAACGATTTGGATGTCGAACGGTTTTCAATAGTTGGTTTAGAGTTGGGTCACAAACTGGCAATATGTTCCCAAAATCCGTTAGGTTGCCATGAGTTTTAGAATCCGGGCCAGTAAGGTACCAGTTTACCCCGAGTTGTTCATTAGCACTTTTAAATATGAACCTGAGCAACCCAAATTTGTAGAAATCTCCAATATCGCCAACATATTGATTTTTCATTTTATAACATCCATTGCATGAGTGTAATTGGATAAGAACATTTACACAATCCCCCCTGTCACCCGCGCACTTAATGCTATTTGCCAGATGTTTGTAGGTGCAATTTTCTATTCGGGTTTGCCAAGTGAAGTTCGGCTGAATTTGCATAATAAGAACAAATGTGCTACTTTGTATTTATACCCCATCGGCACTTATTTCTGGGCCGATTAACAATATGAGCTATCAGCTGTCAGCACTCAGCGGTCAGCTTATTAAATAATATAAAGAACAACTTGGGAAAACCCCTTTAACCCGCCGGAAAAAACCGATTTGTTTTGTTAGAACGAAAAACGAATACCATGCCTGAACCCATTTTACTCACGCACGAGAAATTGATTCGTTTCCTTAAAAAGACGCTTTGATTGTGCTTACATAACGTGACTACAATTCGACTGTCGATTTGACCCAAACGATTCACGGCGATCAGCTTTCAGCTATCAGCGCTCAGCGCTCAGTAACCAGGAAATGGATCCCGGATACTGCAGTTCCGGGATGACAGGTGTGAGTAGGAGTAAGTTCGAATATCGTGCCTGACCGAGACCTCAGAACAGCAAAATCGTTTCCTCAGATAAATCTCGCGATTTCCTCCCGCAAGGGACACCGATCGGGACGTTTAGATGACACCGGCGATCAGCTGCCTGACCCGCCAGAGGCGGACCTAAGGGCATGTAGGGAGGGCACGGACGAGCTATCAGCGTGCAGCATTGAGATGTGCGACATTCGTGCCTAAAATATTGACAATCATTGGCATAAAGTCTATGTTTATTGATATTAATCACGATGAAGACAGGCGACATAGGGTTTTGTATCTATGAAGTCCCTCTTCTTGTTGACATCTGCTATATAATTCATGTTAGGCAGGTATACCTGATCTGGCAGGGACACCGGGAGGCGCCAAGTGGAGAAAATCAACCCCTACTTTGAATTGACTTACAACGTAAAAAAAGAGGGTAAAAATTGGCTGGCTTCATGTGTAGAGCTTGGGACTTCTGTGTACGGCAAATCAGCCAAAGACGCAAAGAACAAACTGCAGGAAGCTATTTCTTGCCATATTGAAACACTCCGAGATGTCGGTGAATTGGATAGGTTTTTCAAAGAAAACGGAATAGTCATTCACCCCGGTGATGCCGGTAAGATTTCTAAAACCAAGGACTTTACACCGATCGATGGCCCCGAGACCACCCAGCGTGTGAAAGTTTACGCTGGCTGTTAGGGGTTGTATAACAGCATTCCCCCTATCAGCGGCGACCAACTCATTGCTTTGCTCAAGTTAGATGGCTGGGCTTCCGGCCGCAAGACAAGGCATGGAATTTCTCTTACAAAATACCTGGAAGCCGAAAAACGCACTCTAGTCACGTTTGTTCCATCGGATAATAAACCACTCCCGATTGGCACTTTACATGATATTCTGAGCATGAAACAAACCAGAGTCGGATCCAGCGGCTTAGTCGATCTGCTCAATACATTTGGTATTCCGTAGGCCCTCTTTATCCTGGATCCCTAGAGGACACGCTCGAGGACAAGAACACCCGAGCCTCGGGTGCCCCCCAGGTTCGATTCGATATATTGGGGCATGATTGACAAGCCGTTTGTAGGGGCACGGCGCGCCGTGCCCCTACCCTGACAATCAAAAAGAGCCCCGACAATACAGACACCAGCGTTCGAAATACTTTATTCTGGATTCCCGAGGCTGCGGCTCGGGAATGACACCGCCCCATCGTTGTTCCGCCTAGGCGGATCGGGCTCGACCCGACAATTCATTGTTCCGAGCAACGACATTTAGTATTGTCTTTCTGTGCTCGATCCGCCTAGGCGGACAGAGGAAATGGATCCCGGATACTGCGGTTCCGGGATGACAGGGGGGAGTTGGGGCGGTCAGCCTTCAGAACAAATTTTCCGTTGGTAGGAAATAGTCGTGAATGGTCGTGAAATGCGCCCCTGTTCCGCCTGGGCGGATCGGGCTCGCCTCGGGATGTTCCCCGAGGTCCCGAGGCTGCGGCTCGGGAATGACCGGGGCTTTTTCGTGCCCCAACCCCACCAATCGACTCTGGATTCCGGCTGTCGCGCCGGAATGACAAAAGCGCTCCCCGGCATGACAGGCGGGAGTAGGGGCCGGGCACGAGATTGCCGCGTCGCTGCGCTCCTCGCAATGACACATCCCATACCCCGTCATTGTCGGGTTTGACCCGACAATCCAATTCTCCGTCCGATGACATTTAGTATTGTCTCGCTGCGCTCGACAAGGAAGCGGAAATGGATCCCCGGGTCTGCGGCCCGAGGATGACAGAACGATACGGGAGGAGAAAACCGCCCACCCACACCCTGGTTGTGGGGAAGAAAACACAACATAGGCTATAATCAACCTGAATATTCAGGAGGGTTTTCCCTGTAATGGCATTTCTTAACCTGCAAGGCGTCAGCCTGGCCTTTAACGGCACCGTCATTTTCGACGACATCCGCCTGACCGTCGAGGCTGGTGAAAAGGTCGCCCTGGTGGGACGCAACGGGTCCGGCAAGTCGACTCTGCTCAAACTGATCGCGGGCGGCGTCCGGCCTGATTTCGGCACCATCGCCATCCAGAAAGGCATCCGCGCCGCCTATTTGGACCAGGAAGTTCCTTGCGAGATGCCGGGCACGGTTTTCGAAGCCGTAAGGGGCGGGTTGAAGGCGCATCCCCATGAACACGAAGCCGCCCTCGACCAGCGCGCCGAGAAAGCCATCTCGCAACTGGGGCTGAATGGTGAATGGGTCAATAACGGCCTTTCCGCAGGCACCAAACGCAAGGTACTGCTGGCCAAAGCTCTGGCCACCGAACCGGACATACTCCTGCTCGACGAGCCCACCAACCACCTGGATATAGAATCCATCGGCCGCCTGGAAGAATTGATAATCAAGTTCAAGGGCGCCCTGGTATTCGTCACCCATGACCGCATGTTCCTCCAGAACATCGCCACGCGCATCGTTGAGATAGACCGCGGCAGGCTGTTCGACCAGGTTTGCGACTACAGGACTTTCCTCGAACGGCGCACCGCCGACAGGGAGATAGAGCTGACACAGAATGCCCTGTTCGACAAAAAGCTGGTTAAAGAGGAAGCCTGGAGGCGCAAAGGCGTACAGGCGCGCGGCACGCGCAATGAAGGCCGCGTCCGTGAACTGGAAAAATTGCGGAACATCCGAGGGGAGCGACGGGAGGCTCCCGGGACCGTCAAGCTGGAAGCCCGGGACGCCGAACGCTCCGGCAAGCTGGTCGCCGAGGCCGCCGATGTCAGTTTCAACTACGCCGGCAAACCCATCATCTCGCACCTTTCCACGGTTATCATGAAAGGCGACAGGGTCGGCATCCTGGGGCTGAACGGCAGCGGCAAGACTACACTACTCAAATTGCTCCTCGGGCAGCTCAAGCCCGATTCAGGGAGCATCAAACTGGGCACCAATCTCCAGATCAGCTATTTCGACCAGCTGCGCGAACAGCTGGATGAGAACAAGACCGTCCAGGAAAATGTGGTGGAGAATAAGCGGGACACCGTGACCGTCAACGGGCAAGACCGGCACATCATCGGCTATATGCAAGATTTTCTTTTTTCCCCTGAACAGGTGAGGTCTTATGTTTCGACGCTGTCGGGAGGGGAACGCAACCGCCTTCTGCTGGCCCGGCTGTTTACAAGGCCTTCCAATCTGCTGGTCATGGACGAACCGACCAACGACCTGGACATAGAGACGATAGAAGTGCTGGAAGATTATTTGATGACCTATACGGGGACGGTGCTGCTGGTCAGCCATGATAGGGCGTTCCTGAACAACGTCGTCACCGGCACGCTGGTTTTCGAAGGCGCGGGTGCGGTCAACAGGTATGTCGGCGGATATGACGATTGGCTCGCCCAGCGCCCCGCCGAAGCTAAACCCGTGAAGGCCCCGAAGCCGCCCCCGCAGGTAAAGGTCCTTACTCCGAAAGTGAAATTCGGGCCTCGCCAGCAGAAAGAACTGGACGCTCTGACGCTGAGCATCCAGGCGCTGGAAAAAGAGCAGGAGACACTGTACAAAGAGATGGGCGAGCCTGAGCTGTACAAAAATGATAAAGCCGCTATCCTCGGCAAACAGGAACGGCTCGAAGAAGTTATTGCGGCGCTCAATGAGGCTTATACACGCTGGGAGGGGTTGGAGGAGTTGAGGGGGTAGGAAGCTTTCAGCTATCAGCTATCAGCGGTCAGCTCCTCGTTGTTCCGCCTAGGCGGATCGAGCTTGCCTCGACAATCCATTCGTCCGAGTGACGACATTTAGTATTGTCTCGCTGCGCTCGACAAGGAAGCGGTAATGGATCCCCGGGTCTGCGGCCCGAGGATGACAATAATGTTTAATGACAGCGAAGCACAATTGTCTGTCGATCAAAAAATCCCCGATCATTGTCGGGCTCGACCCGACAATCCATTTCCATTACTTTGTCGCGCCGACAAACACTATTGTCATGCCGGAAGGGCATCCGGCATCCAGCTCCATTACTTTGGAGGGCTCGTGAGCCCGTAAAAGCAACAGATAACGTTCCATCGTTTCCCTTCCCCCGCATTGCCTCGCGTTGTCATTGTCGAGCTTGACTCGACAATCCAGGCACCAGGTGCGACGGCATTTAGTATTATCTCGCTGCGCTCGATTAACTAATGGAGTGGACCCCTCGAGTAGCCGCTCGAGGGCAAGAACCTCGGGGAAGACGCCCGAGGCCCGGATACCGCGATTCCGGGATGACAGGGGGGAGTAGGGTAGGGTAACCATGGTCCCACACCACCCCACCGGTAGTTCCGCCTAGGCGGATCGGACTAGATCCGACAATCCAGATGCAAACGTGTGAGGTTGACTGTTTATCGGCAAGCCGTTATTGTATATAAAACCATATATAAAGCAATAATTGTTATGAAACTTTCCGCAGTGACTGCAACCATCGCCTCGATAATCGTTTTATCGGCCCTTTTGCAAACCTCATGTTCCGCGCAAAAGCAGCCAACGCCCGGCGACCAGTATATCCCTCCGGGTTATTACAATTGCACCGTGACCACACCGGTAAATCTTTGCAAAGCGTATTTTGAAAGCTCTCATAATATAACCGCCGGGTTGGAATATACTAACCAGGTTTTTGTCTTCAAGGACATGGTTATCACCGGCGATGAGCTTAAGTCGGCTACAGATGGATACCTGTGGCTGGAAAACCTGGTCCAGTGCTATTTTCTGATCGGCGGAACTCTGCAGCGATTGAAGGCCGGGGAAAAGGTCGATGTAGTTGGGGTGGATGCGGGGCCTTCCAAGGAATTCCCGAATTTGCTGGTTTTCAGCGGGTGTATCTTCCTGCCTGCGGGCTCGGTGCAGATACCGGCGCCGGGTTCATCGGGGCTGGTTTTTCCGTCGTATTGAAGGGGGGCTGATACCGCCCATCATGCTCCCGTTCCGCCTAGGCGGATCGAGCTCGCCTTGGGATGTTCCCCGAGGTTCTTGCACTCGAGGCTCGAGTGCCTCGACAATCCAGACACCAGAGTTCAGGCTATCTTATTCTGGCCCGGGTCACGGCCCGGGATGACAGTGGGGAGTAGGGGAGGGGAACGAGATTGCCGCGTCGCAATGCTCCTCGCAAAGACAACGAGAGCACCTGCTCGTTTAAATCACCAGCGGATCGGCGTCCGCCGGCCGGTTCGAACCTTCGAAAGCCGATATGCGAGCGGGTTTTTCAACCACGCTCAACGTCACCGAATTCTTGCGCAGCCGGATTTTCCCGGCTTTGGCCAGCACCTGCTCGGAATACTGCCGGGGTATATCCACCGTGGTATTTTTGTCGCCTATCCTGATGGCGCCGATGGAACTGCCGGGGATGTCCGCGAAACGGGCGATGGTCCCCACCACATCGGCGGGCGTAATGCCGTGGGCTTTCCCCGCGTTGATGGTCATCCGCACCATCCCGGCTTCATGGGAAGTATGCGACGATTCCCTGCGCCCTGTAGCCCCCTCCCTGGCTTCATGAGGGGTGCGGGTACTGCTGCGGACAGCATCTCTCTGACCAATTTCATGAGAAATACGCGATAACGGGCGCCCGGCATCCCTCGCGGGCCGTTTGAACTCGGGCGCGGGCCTTGTCCTGCGTTCTTCCGTAAACTCCTTGACGGGCGGGATCTCCCGGTTGATCTCCTGCCCGCGGGCTACTTTCAAGGCCATGGCCGCGATTTGAAGCGGGTCGTGGCCTTTTTCTACGAGTTTGTTGACGAATTTAAGCTCTTTCTCGCAATCGCCGAGCTTCAACAATTCTATCATCTGGTCCAAAAGCTTCGCTTCGCGGTGTTTCTCGATATCCTCCGGTTTCGGGATGGGGATGCGGGTGATGGCCTGTTTCGTAAAGCGTTCTATCTGCTGGAGGTGCCACTTGTCCTGCCCCGTTAGCAGGGAGATGGCGACCCCTTTTTTACCCGCTCTTCCGGTGCGCCCGACACGGTGCACGTATAATTCGGGGTCGTCGGGCAGGTCGAAGTTGAAGACATGCGAGATGTCTTCGATGTCCAGCCCGCGGGCCGCCACGTCCGTGGCTACCAGTATCTTTATCTGATTGTTGCGGAAGCGCTTCAGTACCTGTTCCCGTGTTTGCTGGCTCAGGTCGCCGCTCAGGGCTTCGGCGGGAAAACCGTGGGCCACAAGCTGGGTCACGAGGTCGCCCGTGCCGGCGCGCGTCCTTACGAAGATGATGGCGCTGGGGATGTCTTCGAGCTCGAAGATGCGGGTGAGGACGGCGATTTTCTCATCCCTTTTGTTGACCATACAGTAGCGGTGGTCGATGGCGTCGACGGTCAGGTGGTCGCTTTTGATGCTGACCGATTTCGGGGCTTTCATGAATTTTTTGGCGACTGTGCCGAGCCTCGGCGGGATGGTGGCCGAAAAGAGGGCGGTTTGATGAGCTGCGGGGACGGTGGCGAGTATCTCTTCGATGTCCTCGATGAAACCCATGCTGAGCATCTCGTCGGCTTCGTCGAGCACCACGGTTTTCACGTGGCTGAGGTCGAGTTCCCTTTTGGCTATGAGGTCTTTCAACCGACCCGGGGTGCCGATGACGATATCCACGCCCTGCCTGAGGCGGTTGATCTGGGGGCTGTAAGGCTGGCCTCCGTATACCGCCAGGACGCGTACAGCCAGGCCTTTGCCCAGTTCGTTCGAGGCATCCGCAACCTGAAGTGCCAGTTCCCGCGTGGGGGCCAGGACGAGGGCTTTGATGCCCCGCTGGGCTTTGTCCATCGTTTGCAGGATGGGCAGGATGAAAGCCGCGGTTTTCCCCGTGCCTGTCTGGGCCTGGCCGATGACGTCATGCCCTTCGAGCATCAGCGGGATGACCTGTGTCTGGATGGGGGTGGGGGCGGTGTAGCCGAGGTCGGTTACGGACTGTTCAAGCTGGGGGATGAGGCCTAATTGTGAAAATTCGGTTGTCATAATGTTTCCTGTTTAAATGCCTTAAAGTCCACGCGGGCCTGGTTTCATCGTTGGTTTCAACGGGTTGACCCTGGAGGGGAGTTGAGGGACCTGTTCTCAATTCACGTGGCCTTTATTAGTTTAACATAAATTGGACGGGGGCATTGCTTTAGCATTCAGCTGTCGGCGGTCAGCTTTCAGAACCGGGAAATGGACCCCGGGTCTCGGCCCGGGGTGACAGGGGGGAGTAGGGGAGGGGCCCCATGGCCTCACACGGTACTACGGTTGTTCTTGTACTCGAGGCTCGAGTGACCCGACAATCCAGATACCAGCGTTAGGGTTACCTTATTCTGGATTCCCGGGTCTCGACGCCCGGGAATGACCCCAAACCACCCACGATCCGCCAAGGCGGACTGCGCTCATCGCAAATAACAACGAGGGACGCGAGGTCAAATTGAAAGCAGAATAGGGACGCTTGTTACCAGCCCCGGCTGGCCCCGCCGCCCCCGGAAGAACCTCCGCTGAACCCGCCGAAACTACCGCCTCCGCCGCTGAAGCCTCCTCCTGAAGAGAACCACCCGGTCCCCATGCCCTTTCCTGCCCTCTCTTTGTAGTTGCGGGAGAGTATGAAATCAAGCAGGGCCCCCAGCCCGCCGCAAGCGCCGGCCAGCAGCAGGGTGGACCCCGGGTTTCCCATTGTTAGACCGAGGATCGTCCCCACGACAACCCCCCAGATTCCGCCCAGCCAGATACTTTTGCTCCTGGCCATAAAACCCATGAGATATATGGTGATAATACCCAGCCAGGTCAGCAAAGGCATATTATCGCCGAGAGCGCTCCGTACGGGGTTGTCTTCCAGCGGCCCGGGGGGAGTGCCGGCGCGGATGTATTCTTCGATCGCGGCAGCGCCCTGCAATATACCGGTACTGTAGTCCCCGTTCTTGAACTCCGGGATCACCTTTTCATCGAGTATGCGCCCGGCGCGGGCATCGGTGATGATGGGTTCAAGCCCATAGCCTACCTCGATGCGCGCTTTATGCTCGGCCAAAGAAACAATGAATAGCACGCCGTTGTCCTGGTCCTTTTTACCGATGCCCCAGGCTTCGAAAAGCTGGGAAGCATAATCCTCGATGGTGGTGCCGCCCAAATCCGAAACTGTGACGACGGCCACCTCGGCGGAGGTTTCTTTCTCCAGCGTCGACAGCCTGTCTTCCAGAGCAGCCCTGTCCGCGGGCGCGATGAGGCCCGCAAAGTCGCTGACAAATCCCTGCGCCTTGGGGAAAGTTATCGCCGAAACAGGCCAGGCAGGCAACAGGACAAGCACAAGGACAAGGAAGACCGCGGATAGAGAACGTTTCATTAAAATTCCACAACAGGGGGCGTGTCGGCTCCTGAGACGCTGGTAAAGTAATCACGTTCTTCAAAATTGAACATGCCTGCGAGGATGTTCGAGGGGAAGCTTTTTACCGCCGAGTTATATTCGCGGACAGTGTCGTTGTAACGTTTGCGTTCCACGCTGATGCGGTTCTCGGTACCGGCGAGTTCATCCATCAACCCGATCATGACTTTGTCGGATTTTATCTCAGGGTTGTTTTCCACGATAACTATGAGTTTACCCAGGGCTGTTTCCAGGTCCCCGGCTGCGACGGCCTTTTCATTGGTCGTCTGGGCAGCGCCGTAGCTGGCGCGCGCCTGGGTTATCTCGCTGAATATGGTTTGTTCCTGTGTTAGATAACCTTTGGCGGTGTTGACAAGGTTCGGGATGAGATCATAACGGCGCTGGTATTGAGTTTCAACCTGCGCCCATTGCGAGTCAACCGCCTGGGATTTTTTGACCAGACCGTTGTAACTTCCGGCGATCCCCAAGACTATCGCCAGCACTATCACCAGAACTACTCCGATGGCGATCAAACAGCTGAAACGTTTCATATTCCCTCCTGTGCCTTATGCGTGGTTACAAGGTTATTATATACGGCAGGAACGAACAAGGGAATCCCGAATCGCCGCCCGGGATGTAGGGGCAGGGTACGAGATTGCCGCGTCGCTGCGCTCCTCGCAATGACAGCGAGCGAGAGATCGATCAAATCCATTGCTTTTACGTGCACACCGCACTCCAAAGTGATGGAGCTGGATGCCGGAGGCCCCTCCGGCATGACACATTTTCTTCGGCCCGTCATTGTCGGGCTTGCCCCGGCAATCCAGATACAACGAACGAGACTCTGGATCCCGGGTCGCCGCCCGGGATGACCCCACCCCACACCACCGGTTGTTCCGCCTAGTCGGATCGGACTCGCCTCGGGGAACCTTCCGAGGTCCGGCTATCGCGCCGGGATGACACACGTGGGGGGCACCCGAGGGATATTTAGTATTGTCTCGCTGCGCTCGATCCGCCTAGGCGGACAGTTGAAGTGGATCCCGGATACTCGGTTCCGGGATGACAGGGGGGAGTAGGGGGACTTGACAATAGAACAAATGTTCTTTATATTTAGAGGGACTGGTAAGCAAAGGAGCAATAAAATGGTTATCGATTACAAATCAGGACAAAAATCCGCCGCCGGGACCGGCGAAACCCTCCAGCCCATCGACGTGCACGAAACACGCTTCGGTTTCCCGCTGAAGATGAATAATCAGACGATCAATCTTATCAAGGACGCATGGAAGCCAAAGCAATTCCTGCGAAATTACTGGTGTGTCGTCCTGGAATCCGGGCAGGCTTTCGTGATATACAAAGATATCCTCGAGAACAAGTGGTACCGGCAAGGGTATGCCTGAATGAAAAGCGGCATATATGGACCAGTATCCCGCTAAGATATTCAAACCGGTCGCCTTCAAACCCCTCAACGTTCCTGTGCCCATCTCCGTCAAGGAAAACCAATCCGGCTGCCCGTTATACGTGATCGGCCAGAAGGTCGCTTCCATCGAGGATTGCTGGCGCATCGACGACGAGTGGTGGCGGCCGGTACGCATAGAAAGGATGTACTGGTCGGTGATGCTGGAGTCCGGGCAGGGGATGACAATATTCAGGGACGGGGTCGAGAACAAGTGGTACAAGCAGAGGTATTAGCGAACGGATTTCAGCGCCTGTTTATAACTTAACCGCGGTTGATGCGTTATTATGATAGAGACCAATCGAGGTTGGTTCCGTTCAGGAGCTTTAATCATGCCGAATGTAAATATCAAAATACTGCTTGCCCTTGCCATGGCATCTATCATACTTCCGGCCGCCTGCTCATCAGTTGCGACAACGTCAACATCCACAATAACAACCACCGTCATCCCTCCCGTAACAACAACCACGGCCGCGGCTTATACCGTGCCTGACCTGGAATACCGCCTTTTTGCGCAGTTCGACGTATTCTGGTGCGACCCTGATTTTTACCCGGTAGCACGGCCCGGGGCCGAATCGGGAAATGCCGTCGCCCAATTTCCCGCTATCCAGGCCAACACGGACGAATTTGATGCGATCCTGAAGTATCTCAGCTTGGAGAATAAAACAAGTTATTCCGATGATGAAAAACTGCTGGTCTACCGCCAGCATAAAAAACTGGCATACGGGGCGCAGATAACACCGTCGGGGAATGTTTACAGCTTCAGCCTGCGGACAGGCGAAGGACAGGGCTGGCGTTACGAGGGAACCATCACGCCGGCAGGGGTCATCTCCGTTACATCGAAAGTGGCGAGTTTCAATACCTGCCCCATCTGCCTTACGAAAGGCACCCTGATCGATACGCCTTCCGGGGCGGTCCCTGTAGAACAGCTGCGCCGGGGGATGACTGTTTGGACGGTGGACCCCACGGGCAGCCGTGTAGCCGTGCCGATAATATCAACGGCGGCAACACCGGTGCCTTCGCCGTTCATGGTGGTACAAATAACACTTGCAGACGGGCGCACGGTCAGCGTTTCACCAGGGCACCCTTCCGCTGCGAAAACAGCCCTCGGTGATTACAAGGTTGGGGATATCCTGGATGGATCACCTGTCGCGGCCGCAGTACGCGTCGCATATTCCGAAGGGGCGACTTACGACATCCTGCCGGGCGGGGGAACCGGCCTTTACTGGGCCAACGGCATCTTGCTGCTCAGCACGCTGGCATAAAGCCAAATGAAATACGCGGGCGCGAGGCCCGTTGACACCGGATCCCCGCCTGCGCGGGGATGACAATAATAGGTCATCCCGGGCCGCGACCCGGGATCCAGAACATAACGAAGCGCACCCACCGGTTAGCCCGTCTTCTTGTTGTAGCGCCGGTCGGCAAAGTACCCGAAGGAAGCGGCCGCCAGGCACACGGCGCCCCCGGCCAGTATGGGCGCCCGTCCTCCGAGCGTATCTGCCATCCAGCCCAGGACGGGCCCGCCGATAACCGCCGTGCCGTTCATAACCACCGTTTGCAGGGCCAGCACGCGCCCGCACATCTCGGGCTTGCCCTCGAGCTGAACGATGGAGGTGGAGGCGGTCAGGAATATGATGGCCGAGGCCCCCACGAAAAATACCGCCGCAACAGATAAGGCCACACCCGGCATGAGCGCCAGTATGATCATGAACACGCCCATAGCGAAGGCGCTGGAGATGATGTGCCGCAGCTGCACCATCCTCCGCCGCGCTACTACCAGACCGCTGACCACAGCTCCCAGGCCGAAAGTCGAGTACAGGAGGGTGAATACGCTATCAGAACGGTGCAGGGACCTGGTGACGAAAAGGGGCAACGTCGTGATGAAGTTGTATGAAAGCAGGAAGATGGCGGTCAGCATAACCAGGCTTATCCACAGCGAAGGCATGGATGCAACATAACGCACCCCGGCGCGCACCGCGCCTTTGACATGGGGCAGGCGGGCGTGCCTGAGGAGTTCTTCCGGGCGCATCAGGTAGATGCAGTACAGGACGGCCAGGAAGGTGGCCGCATCGATGGCGAAACACCAGCCATAACCGACCGTTATAACCAGCAGCCCCGCCAGGGCCGGGCCGAAGATGCGCGACGTATTGAAGAGAACGGAATATATCACCACGGCATTGGGCAGGTCTTCTGGCTTTACCATTTCGCTGATGAAAGCGCGCCTGAGGGGGTTGTCGAAAGCCGCCTGGACGCCACCCACCACAGCCAGGACGTACAAGGCGACCAGAGAGGGATGCGGCAGAAACGCGATGACGGCCAGCGCGACGGATATGAACATCGCCACGCTTTGCGTAAAGAGCAAAAAACGCCGTTTGTCGACACGGTCGACGATGGCGCCGCCCCAGGCCGAAAGCAGCAGCAAGGGAACGCACTGGAAAGCCGTTATCGCGCCGACGGCCACACCGCTCCCGGTGATATGAAGCACCAGCAGAACCATGGCCACGTTGGTCAGCCAGTTGCCGGTGTTGGAAACGAACTGCCCGATAAAATACAGCCTGAAGTTGCGGTTCCTGAGCGAGATGAAGGTCTGTCCCACTATGCGGCGCAGGCGTCCCTCAGGGGCAGCGGGGGAGCCGGTTCGGGTATCGTTTTCCATCAAATCCTATTCTAGCCGGGCTTTGGAGGGCCCGTGAACAACAAAGGTTGATTATACGCCTACATCAAAGATGCCGCAATTTACCCGCCTGTGAGTCTGCCTGTCGATCATATATAAAAAAGGGCCGGTTCAACACCGGCCCTTGGCATCAGAGACGAATTTATCAGGCTTTCCCTATCCTGAACATCTTGGTGCCGCAAGTCTTGCAGGTTCCGCTGGTAGCGGGTTTGCCATTTTTCATGATTATCGCTTTAGGCGCTTTGATCTCTTTCTTTGCTTTGCATTTTACGCAATATCCTTCCATTTGAATTCACCTCCTTTTTCCATGGATAATATGATTTTATTGTTGATATGTCAAAATCCCTTGAAATTTCAGGCGCGGCGTTTCGTATTGCCGTGCCTCGCAGAGTATGCAATACTAACTTTTTAAAATATCCGACGTTAATCTGATGGAAGGAGCAACCCGTGAAAAATTATCTGATATGCCTGGTCCTGGTACTTCTCACAGCCGGAATCTTTTCCGGATGTTCAAGTAAAGATACCCCCGCGGCTTCTACGGATAAGGGACAGGTTATCCATGCCGGCGTGGGGCAGGAATTCACGATTGAACTTACCTCAAACCCGACCACCGGCTATGACTGGGAATATGCCGGTACCAGTGCGTTGATCCAGTCGATGGGGAAGAAGTACGCGGCCGCCAGCACCGGGCTGATAGGGTCCGGCGGCACCGACACATTTACTTTCAAAGCACTAGGCGCAGGTACGGCGTCTCTTCTATTCAACTACAAACGTTCGTGGGAAACGACTGTCGCCGATCAGAAGACTTTTACCGTCGAGGTGAAGTAGGATTTCCTGCCCGGATGCCCTGATTTGAGAGTTTCAGCAAGTCAGGGTTTTAAACCAGTTTGCCTTTTTGAGCTTTAAACGTCGCAATCCCGCCGGAGATGCTCCTGGCCGAGAACCCGTTGAGGCGCAGGATACGGGCCGCATAATATGACCTTTGCCCCGCCGCGCAGTAAACCAGTATCTCTTTATCTCTCGGCAGTTCATCCATCCTATTTCTAACCATAGGCAAAGGGATGTTTACCGCGCCTGCGAAATGGCCCGAGTCGAATTCAAACGGTTCGCGGACATCCAGGATGAATGACGGTGTTATGCCGGCATCGGTCCAGTGGGCAACGGGGCTGTCGCCCCGGAGGGCATTCGCCGCGACCATGCCTGCCAGGTTTACGGGGTCCCTGGCGGTGCCGAACTGGGGCGCGTAACACAATTCCGCTTCCTCCAGGTCAAAGACCGTAGAACCGCTCTGCATCGCCATCGCGATGACATCGATGCGTTTCTCGGTTCCCTCTTCGCCGACAGCCTGGGCCCCGAATATCCTGCCGTCTGCGGGGGAATAGAGCAGTTTCATCGCGATCTGCTTCGCCCCAGGGTAATATGTGGCGTGGTGGTACGGGTGCAGATAGACCTTTTCAAACGGGATATCTTTTCCGTTGAGCCTATGGCGCAGGAGTGTTTTTTCGCTTACTCCCGTCGATGCTACGGTGACATCGAACACTTTGCAAACCATGGTGCCCTGGACCCCCCTGAAACTCGAATCGCATCCCATGATAACGTCGGCTGCTATACGGCCCTGCCTGTTGGCCGGGCCTGCCAGCGGCAGGAGTGTCCATTCCCCGGTGACGAAATCGCGTACTTCGACGGCATCGCCGACCGCCCAGATATTTGCGTCACCGGTGCGCATGTGTTCTGTTACCCGGATGCCGCCCAGGCTCCCGATCTCCAGCCCCGCCTGTTTCGCCAGCGCAGTTTCAGGACGAACTCCGACTGCCAGAATAACCATTTGGCTTTCAAACCCGGCACCTGACTTCGTGGTCGCAACGATGGTGTTTTCAACGGAGCCGCGTTCGAATCCCGTCACACTGTCGCCGAGGTGAAGTTTAATCCCTTTGGCTACGAGGTGCTCCTGGAGGGCGGCGGCTATCTCGGGGTCCAGTGGCGGCATCACCTGGGGCAGCATTTCTATCACGGTGACGGCAATGCCCAGCCTGGCCAGGTTTTCGGCTGTTTCAAGCCCCACAAAACCGGCGCCCACGACGACCGCCCGTTTTACGTTGTTGGAAGATATCCAATTTTTCATGAGCCGGCTGTCAGGTATCGTTCTCAGGGTAAATATGCCGGGCATTTCTATACCTTTGAGCGGGGGCCTGACGGCGGACGCGCCGGGCGCCAGCACCAGCGCGTCGTAACCCTCCGCGCCGGTTTCACCGGTCAAAACGTTCCGCACCTGTATCTGGCGATTCTCCCTGTCGATGGAAAGGACTTCATTTTGTGTCCTGACATCGATGTTGAATCTCTTTTTGAAAATCTCAGGCGTAGCGACGAGGAGGCTTTTTTCGCTTGTGATAACGTCCCCCACGAAGTATGGCAAGCCGCAATTGGCAAAGGAGACGTATGGGCCCCGTTCAAATATGATGATTTCGGCATCTTCCGAAAGCCTTCGGGCCCTGGCCGCGCAGGATGCGCCGCCTGCGACTCCGCCGACTATCAAAATACGCGGTTTTTTAGGATGTTCTTTTGTGTTCAAGTCGGTGGCTGCCATATCTTTCTTCCTACCGTCAGGGTAAACATCGAACGACAATCATACCATGCGGGCCGGTATGTCCCCAGCAGGCATAACAGGGCTGCGCCGCTATTCGTCTTTGATAGCGCCCATGGGGCAATAGCTGGTACAGGTTAAACATAGGGTGCATTTTTCCGGGTCGACTTCGGGCAACCCGTTGCCCTTCTGGGTTATGGCATCGAACGGGCAAACCCGTATGGCCGGGCAGCGATGATTCTGGGGGCAGCGTCTCGCATCGATCTTGATCATGGTAATCGGTCACTTTCTTCTTACGATAATATTAATATATTAGCACTTATGCATATAACCGGACAACTTAAAAACAGGCAGGAAATCCGTCCTCTACTGAAACGGGATACGTAACAATTACGAAACATGAATTTAATGTGCTGTAAACACAGCGGTAACCCTGCCGACATATCTCCATGAGAGAATTTGTTTCATCAATTCAAGAAAGGAGGATATCCAAATGGCAGTCAAGGAAGCTACCCGTCACATCCTTTGCAAGGACGCCGGCTACCAGTGCGAAGCCTGCTTCAAGGGCAAGAACGACGACAGGCTGGTCATCAAAGCCGTAGAACACATGGCCCAGTATCACGGGGCGTCCCTGTCTCCCGAACTGGCAGCCCAGGTTCGCCGGTCGATCAAAACCTGAGATTTAATAGTTAACCGAACACCCGGTTTTTCGGTTCCATAGTGAAGGAACCTTTCCAAAGGAGGGAAAGAATGCCGATAAATTCTTCTGCCCGTTATTGCCCGTTTTGCGGAGAACCCGCACCTGCGGTCTGGGTTCATTGCGCCGCTTGCGGCAAGCAGTTGCCCGAACGGGATTTAGCACGGATCTCGGCCGCGTCCTCAGGCACCGCCAACCCCTCCCGTGACGGGAAATGGAGCAAGGCAATCGACCTCGTGCGCGATGGTGAACTGGACCAAGCTTCCGGGTGCCTGGCGGGGCTTATCGAGTCTTTCCCTCAAGACGCCGAAGCTATGGCGCTGATGGGTTCGATATACCTGCGCAAATACCAGGTTGACAAGGCCGCCCTTCTCCTGGAAAACGCCGTGGCGGCATCGCCAGGTTCCATCTTCGTGCGGGTCAAGACGGCTGAATACTGGCTCGCATTGGGCGTGCCCGCCCGCGCCCTTGAAGAACTGGCCAGGGCGGAAACCCTCGCGGAGGGAGACCATGCGCTCCGCCGCGAGCTCAAATTGTATTCCCTTAAAGTGAAGGCTTCCCAGGCGGGCAAAATAACGCACCAGGCGCCATCGATGCCCGGTTTCGGGCTTCCGGGTTTTCTCAAGAAAAAGCCTGCGCCGGAGTGCGAACTGCGGCCCAGAGTGAGGTGAAGAATTGAATTACGGCATCGTGCCTATAGCCCTTTTATTCTGCATGCTAATAATCATGCTGATGGGAATCATGCTGCCCATCGGAGCCAAAATCACGGGCAAATCGATTAAGGAGATCAGGCTTAATTTCCGAGAGCGCCTGCTGAAGCAGCGCATGAACGTTTACGCCATCGGGGCCGTTCTGCTGTTGACCGCGGTGACCCAGGTGGTTGCCATGTTCTGGGAACTGCTGGTGGTACTGGTCGTGATGATGCTGCTCATGATGCGCGCCCGTTATCTCATCACCACCGAGGGCATCGCCATGAATAACGTAGTTTTCCGCCCATGGAAAGACTTCACCGGTTTTGAAATCAACAGCCGGGGCGTGAAACTGCTTCCCAAGGCCGGAATGCGGCCTTTCAACATCCGCCTCATCGGCGAACACAAGAAAGAGATCGTGGTTATGCTCAGACGCTATCTGCCGGCCCCTTATGCCGCGCCAACTGCCGGGGATCCCATGCTTAACAGGGTCCTCGCCAGGGTCATCGATTGAGTGTTTATAACAAATAACGAAGGAGGAACAAGGTGAAATCTACCAAGGCAGGGCACTGGATCTTCTGGCTGTCGATAATCGGCATCGTCGCCGTTGCCATTATCGGCCTGACAGCCATGAAAACGCCCAGCGACCAAATACAAGGCGATACTACGGGCAATGCGACGGGCAGTGCGGAGAACCTGGTAGGCCTGGCTCCCGCCGATATCTCGCAAAGCCAGCTCGATAAAGCCGCCACGAACGAACCGTTCGCTTACCAATTGGCCACGGCCGTGAACGAGAACCGCCTGGCGTCCAACTTTATCTGGACGCTGATCTGCGGCTTTCTGGTCATGTTCATGCAGGCCGGGTTCGCCCTGGCGGAAACCGGCTTCTGCCGCGCCAAACACGCGGGCCATACCATGTTTATGAACTTCATGATCTATGCGCTCGGCATGCTGGGTTTCTATATCTGCGGTTTCGCCCTCATGATGGGAGGCGTCGGGTTGGTTGGCGTCTCCAACCTGGGCGGGCTGGCCCAGCTTAACAAGGAATTCACCATCGGCGGATGGGGCCTCTTCGGATACAAGGGCTTCTTCCTGTCCGGCAGCTCATATGACGTAAGCGTTGCCGTAATGTTCCTTTTCCAGATGGTTTTCATGGACACGACCGCCACCGTTCCCACGGGTGCCATGGCCGAACGCTGGAAGACACTGCCCTTCATCATCTATGGTCTTTTCGTTGGGGCTATCATATATCCTATCTTCGGCAACTGGGTCTGGGGCGGCGGCTGGCTGTCGCAGCTCGGGACCAAGGCCGGCCTCGGTGTGGGATACGTGGACTTTGCCGGCTCGGGCGTCGTCCATGCTATCGGAGGCTGGACAGCACTGGCCGGGGCCATCGTCCTGGGGCCCCGCCTGGGCAAGTTCAACAAAGACAAAACGCCTAACGCCATCCCCGGCCACAGCCTTATCCTGGGGGCCCTGGGCGTCTTTATCCTGGCTTTCGGCTGGTTCGGTTTCAACCCCGGAAGCACCCTCGGCGCATCGTTCTCGGGCAACCTGCGCATCGGCATGGTGGCCCTCACCACGATGCTTTCCTGCGCGGCATCCTCTTTGACATCCATGGCTTATACCTGGATGAAGAACGGCAAGCCTGATTTCGGCATGACCCTCAACGGCATGCTGGCCGGCCTGGTGGCCATCACCGCCCCCAGCGGCTTCGTCAGCCCGCAATGGGCCATTGTAATCGGCGGTGTGGCAGGCGTCTGGGTCTGCTTCGCCGTATGGTTCGTCGAAAACAAACTGCACGTCGATGACCCTGTCGGCGCTATCGCCGTACATGGTTTCAACGGAGCTTTAGGCCAGCTGTGCGTCGGCCTGTTTGCCGACGGCACCATGAACTACAACGGCCTGGTAGTTAAAGGTCTGTTCTACGGCGACGCCAAACAGCTCCTGGCCCAGGTCATCGGGATGGTGGTGGCCTTCGTGTGGGCCTTCGGTATAGGCTTTGTTTTCTTCAAGATCCTGGACAAGACGATCGGTATGCGCGTATCCCCCGAAGCGGAACTCGCCGGTTTGGACATCCCTGAAATAGGGGCGCCCGGCTACGGCCAGGAACTGATGCCCGCGTAACCTTATCGAAAGCGGAATGTAAGGAGGAAAAGTGAAAAAAGTAGAAGCGATAATCCGTCCCGATAAACTGGGGTCGGTCAAAGCCGCCATCGCCGCGGTAGGCTACGGCGGGCTGACCATCACCCAGGTGCAGGGGCATGGCAAACAGAAAGGTGTCAAAGAGATGTACCGCGGGGTCGAGTACACCGTGGACGTTCTCCAGAAGGTCAAGATAGAGATCGTCGTCCCTGACGCCGACGTCGAAAAGATCATAGACGCAGTCGTGGGCGCGGGGCGCACCGGCTCCGTCGGCGACGGCAAGATCTTCATCTCCGACATCCGGGACGCGGTAAGGGTCCGCACCGGCGAACGCGGCGACAAAGCGCTCTAGCTACAGAGTAAAACGGTCCCGCGCGAGCGGGAATGGAGGTGCCGGGTGGGGCAGGGATGCTCCGCCCGGCCTTTTTATGCGCGGAGGATGGGACGGGGCGGCCCAGTGATAGTTCTTTTGCAGAAGGATGCGCCGGCGAGGCCCTGCCGATAGCCCTGGTGTAGCTGGTTTGGGTGAAGTTGTCCCTGCTTATGACAGGGATTCTTACGGGGAGGGGCTGGTTATTCCTCATCGGCCCGGCGGCAGCAGTCCTTTTCGCCAGGCGCGATTATGCGGACAGTTAGACGATTTGAGATGTTGAATGTACCCGGATATGCCGCATGCACAAGGCAGAGACAGGATACAGGGCCGTACAGGGCGGTTTTCGAAGGCTCGGGTTGGTACGGGCACGGCGGACTGCCGGAAGCGGGCAGTCTACGCGCATCTAAACTCCAACCACAGCGGCGCGGCGATGCCGGGCGGTCCGGGGTTTCGCGGGTCAGCCCCGGTCCCGCCTTATCCGTACCTCAGGATCAGGAGCAGCCAGCAGACGCCGACCACCAGTATCATGGCCGGCACGGCAACTTTGCAGTACCGCCCCCAGCTGACCTTGTAACCTTCTTTTTCGGCGATAGACAGGCCCACAACGTTGGCCGAAGCCCCGATGGGCGTGCCGCTGCCGCCGATGTCCGTGCCAAGCGCCAGGGTCCATGCCAGTGCGGGCAGCGGCATGCCGGAAGCCGCCAGCCCCTTGATCACCGGAATCATGGTGGCCGCGAAGGGGATGTTGTCCACAACGGCGGAGGCGAAAGCGGATAACCACAAGATGATGGTCACCACCACTATGAACCTGCCGCCGGAGATTCGGCTGATGGAAGATGCCAGTGTTTTCAGCGCGCCGGTCTGTTCCAGGCCGGAAACGCAGATGAACAGCCCGAAGAAAAAGAGCAGGGTCTGCCAATCCACCTTTTTAAGGATATGAGAGGCGTCCTGACGCCCGAAGAACAGGGTCAGGACAGCGGCGATGACACCGATGAGAGCCACCGAGATGCCTGTCTGGGCATGGGTAATGAGGAGTGCGACCACAAGCAGGAAAATGGCGATGAAGGTCGCGAAAACGCGGCGGTTTGATATGGCCGAGGAAGCCGCGGGGCAGGCGATCGGGGCGGCGTCCCCCCGGTCACGCGGGGTTTGCAGCTTCTTCCTGAAAACCAGGAAGAAGAAGCCCAGGGCTACGAAGAGCCCTATCCAGGCGATAAGGCCTGTGTTGACGACGAAATCGGAGAAGGAATACCCCAGGGCCGTGCCGATGATGATGTTGGGAGGGTCTCCCGCCATGGTGGCGCTGCCGCCGATGTTGGCGGCGAAGATCTCGGAGATGATGACCGGCACGGGGTCGAATTTCATGAGGCGCGATAGCTCGATGGTGACGGTCGCGAAAAAGAGCAGCACTGTGATGCTGTCCATGAACATCGAGAGGAAGCCCGAGAGCAGGGTGAAGGCCACCAATATCGAGACTGCCTTGTAATTTACGACGCGCGCCACCCAGAGGCACAACCAGCGGAAGAAGCCGCATTTGCCCAGACCCTCCACCATTATCATCATGCCGGCGATGAAGATGATGGTTTGCCAGTTGACGCCTGAAGACTCAAGGGGATGGTGCCCGGGGAGCCAGAAGGCCGCCTGGAAGAGCTGGCGGAAGTTGAGGACGGTGATAACCGTAGCCGGGCTCTGCATGGCCAGCAGGAAAACAATAAGGATGGTGAGGGCCCCGCCGGCGAGAGCGGGAAGGTGGCGGGGCACCTTGTTAAGGATGATGGCGGCGAACATCAGCAGGAAGATGACGACGGCGAAAATCTGTGCGTGCATAGGTGCAAATACTCACTTTCGGCAGGTTATTATCCGGGTACGGCAGTTTCCGCTCTACCCGGCCGCGCGAGAATTTATTATACCTGATTTCGGGGTATACCGGCATGTGAAAATACAATATCAGCGGTGCTAGCCTTTGAACCTGTAACCGATTTTAGTTAAAGTAACGATCCGCTGCGGGCCATTCGGGTCCGCCCCGATCTTTTTCCTGAGGCGGCATACATGGATGTCCACGGTGCGGTCAGTCTCCAGGGGGTCGTTTGCCCAGACTTCTTTTATTATCTGTGAGCGGCTGACGGCCCTGTTTCGATTATTTGTAAAGAACAGAAGAAGATCGAATTCTTTTAACGTGAGGTATACTTCCCTATCACCCAGGGTGACCTGGTGGGCGGAGATATCCAGTGTGAGTTTTTCGGATGCGGGATTGTTCCCTGCTTTTTCCAAGTTCGGGATCAACATATCGATTCCTCATAAGAGATCAGTCAACCTTATGCTCAAATAATATAAGACGCGTGTTTCAGGCGCGTTACGTTCATGTGTCGCGTATGTTAATTGTTTCGCGGCCCGGGAATCTCTGCAATGACAACCAAAGCGCAACGGTTCATTCTAGATTACTCGAGCCTCGAGTGCGATAACCTTGGGGAACATCCCAAGGCGAGGCCCGGCACTCATGGCGGGATGACTGCGGGAAGTCAGGATGCTATGGTATAATTCGGCAAGCCAAAAACGGTGAAATAATGCCTGATTCAGACATAGAAAAAGCCGAAGCGCGGATAGAGGAATTGCGGGCCCGCGTAAACCGCAACAACTATCTCTACTATGCTTTGGACAATCCCGAAGTCAGCGACGCCGAATACGACACCCAGATGCGCGAACTCAAGGCCCTCGAAGAGCAGTTCCCCCAACTGGTCACTACGGATTCGCCGACCCAGCGAGTAGGGACCGCCCCCCTTGCCGCGTTCGGAGTTGTGACCCACCCTAAACCCATGCTCTCACTCGGAAATGTGTTCTCGGACGAAGAACTCGAAGCCTGGTATACCCGGGTCTGCAAGCTCCTCGACGGGAAGAAATTCGACCTGGTGTGCGAGCACAAGATGGACGGGTTGGCCATCGCGCTCACCTACGAGAACGGCAAGTTCATCGTGGGCGCCACCAGGGGCGACGGCTACAACGGCGAAAATATTACCCAGAACCTGCGCACCATACGCAGTATCCCCCTTTCCGTTTCGGGCGACATCCCGTCCAGATTTGAAGTTCGCGGCGAGGTTTACCTTCCACTCGCCGGGTTTCATAAACTCAACCGCGAAAGAGCTGAACAAGGGCTGCCGCTCTTCGCCAATCCCCGCAACGCGGCGGCAGGCTCCGTGAGGCAGCTCGACCCGCGCATCACCGCCGGGCGCGCCCTCGACATCTACGTCTACGCACTGGGTTACGCCGAAGGCAAACAGATGCCGTCGACCCACTGGGAGACGATGCAGTACCTCAAGTCCCTGGGTTTCAGGATAAACCCCAAAAACGAGCGCGTTGCCACGCTGGCCGAAGCCGCAGAATATTTCCGTCACTGGACTGAAGAGAGGCACAGCCTGCCTTACGAGATCGACGGCGTGGTGGTCAAGATAGACCAGGTCCCCATGCAGGAACAGCTGGGGGACGTGGGCCGCGAGCCGCGCTGGGCCATCGCCTACAAGTTCCCTGCCGTCCAGGGCCGCACGGTCCTGAAAGAGATAGCCGTGAGCGTCGGCCGCACAGGCACGCTCAACCCCTTCGCCATCATGGAGCCGGTGGCTATCGGCGGGGTAACCATCAGCCGAGCCGCGTTACATAATGAGGACGATATACGCCGTAAAGACATCCGCGAGGGCGATACCGTGTTCCTCCAGCGTGCCGGCGACGTTATCCCGGAGATCGTCGGGCCCACGCCCGAGTCGGCTGCCCGCCCCGGACGCGCCGCGCCGTTCAGCATGAAGGCGAAGCTTTTCGATAAAGCCAAGGGCATCCCAGTTTGCCCCGTGTGCGGAACCGAGGTGGTCAAACCCGCCGAAGAAGTGATGTACTACTGCCCGAACTCGGCCTGCCCTGCGCAGGTTGAAGAACGCCTGCAGCACTTCGTATCGCGCGGGGCCATGGATGTCCGCGGCGTCGGAGAACAGATGGCTGTCATGCTTTTAAGGGAAGGCCTGGCGAAAGACGCGGCCGACCTCTACTCCCTGAAAGACAAGCGGGACCGGTTCCTTGCCGTCGAGCGCCTCGGTGAAAAGTCGGTGGACAATATCTTGGCTTCGATAGAGAAGAGCAAATCACGTCCCCTCTCGCGCCTTATCAACGCCCTGGGCATCCGACACGTGGGCGACGAAACGGCCGACCTGCTGGTCCGGCATTTCGACAGCCTCGACGCGTTGGAGAACGAGCCGGAAGACGAACTCACAAACATCCCTTCGATAGGGCCCAAGATAGCCGGAAGCATCACCGCGTTTTTCCGGAACCCGGAGAACCTGCATATCATCGAGAAACTCAAAGCGGCCGGAGTCAACATGTGTTCCGAAGCTGCCGCGCTAACCGAAGTTCCGGCCCTCGCCGGACAGGAGTTCGTGATAACCGGAAAACTCGAGAAGTTCAGCCGCGAAACCGCGGAAGAACTCATCCGCAGCCTCGGGGGCACGGCAAAGTCCGACGTTACCAAAAAGACGAATTACCTGGTGGTCGGGCTTGAGCCCGGCAGCAAGCTTGAAAAAGCCCGCAAGCTGGGCATAAAACAGATAAGCGAAACTGAATTGCTGGCGATACTGGGGCAATCCTAGAAAGTTAGAGGGCATATGGCTGAAATCCGACCCATCAACGGCATACGCTACAACTCAAAGAAGGTCAAATACCTCTCCGAGGTCATCTGTCCGCCTTACGACATAATCTCCCCGCAGCAGCAGGGCGAACTGTATGCCCGCAGCCCTTACAACTTCGTGCGCGTGGAATACGGGCAGGAAACGCCGTCGGACTCCCTTTCCGGCAACCGCTACACCCGTGCCGAACATTTTCTCGAGCAATGGCTAAAGGACGATATACTGGCTATCGACCAGTGCGCCGCCATCTACGTCCACGACCACTATTTCATGCACAGGGGCAACGAGGTCAAACGCCGCGGTATCATCGTACGGGTCAGGCTGGAAGAATGGCACAAGATGATAGTGAGGCCCCACGAGGGGACGCTTACCGGCCCCAAGAGCGACAGGATTGCCCTTATCCGCGCCCTCAAGGCAAATACAAGCCCGATACTCTCGATGTTCGAGGACAAGGGCGGGGCAATCCGGCAGGTGCTTGCACGGGCAACCTCGGACAAACCGCTGGCGCGGGTACACAGGCTGGAGGGAGAACGGCATGATCTTTGGGCTGTTACCAAACCGGAAGAATCAACAGCAATAGTATCCGCGCTCAGGGATGAACCGGTCTACATCGCCGACGGCCACCACCGCTACGAGAGCGCACTGGTTTACCAGAGGGAGCAGGCGGCGCTTGATCCCGGGGCGGGGCCCGACGCGGCTTTCAATTTCGTGATGATGGAACTGATAGATTTCGAGGACCCGGGGCTGCTTATCCTGCCGCCGCACAGGCTGCTGCGCGGCCTGAACGTATCGAGGCTGGCAGAATTGAAATCCTCCCTTTCGGCTTTCTTCGATACGGAAACGCTGGCCTACAAAGGGGCGGATAGCTGGAGCAAACTGGACAAATGGCAGAACGAAGACTGGAAGCGCCTGGTGATTTACGGGCTGGAGGGCGATGATTTCCTGCTATTGACCCTGAAGGACTTCGAAACCGCCGCGAGATTCATGCCCAATTTCCACACCGACATCTACAAGAAGCTGGACGTCAGCATGGTGGACCATATCATCCTGGAAGAGATGCTCGGGGTGAAGCATGAGGGCGATGCCGGGATAGCCTTCAATTACGACCGGGAAGATTCGGTCAAAACGGTCCAGTCCGGCGAGTTCCAGCTGGCTTTCATCATAAAGGCGGTCCGGCCCGAAACCATCAAGGCTATATCCGACGCGTCCGACCGCATGCCGCGCAAGAGCACCTACTTTTATCCCAAGCTGCCGAGCGGTCTGGTGGTCAACCGGCTGGCGTAAGATTCCGATATATTTCCCCAACCGGCAGGAAGAATAAAAAGCGAGGGGCGGCAATCAGCCGCCCCTCGCTTTATTTTAAACGGAATAAATCTATTGTCCGGGGATAGAGATCAACTGGGCATCCGCGGGCAAAGTAAACGTGGAATCGGGGATCGTAGCGAAACTATAGTTGGTGTAGTCCATCTGGCTTGTGCCCGACACTACCCTGATAGTCATGCCGTTCGCATTCGATATCCACATCTTAGAAACGACGCCTGAAGATGTGTATTGATAGATCGAACAAGCGACTCCGTTGACAGTTTCCGAGCCAACGTAGACCGGGGTGAAACTATTTATCGAAGTCGAATTGCTGGATGATGATGAATAAGACGACGCCATGGCTGCCGACATCTTATACGCCATTTTGCTTACCGGGTCGTAAAAGTAGTTTTATGTCCCGTCGAATATGATGACAGACGACCCTGTAGAGGCGATGATTTCCATCCTGTATTTGGAAGGGTTGCCGCCTTTAATCCATTCTTTCATATTCTGGGTACCGTCCGGGGAGGTTATCTTGATTTCGACATAAAAATTTGCCGCCGCTTTGCCGAGAAGCGTAGACAGGTCATTCCCGGAAGCTGAAGTGGTCGGCGCCGCCGAGGTTGTGGCAGGCTTGGTTGTTGTCGATGCCGCTGCAGTAGTGGTTGGGGCAGTGGTGGTCGGGGCCGAAGTCGTCGAAGTGGTTGGAGGCTTCGAAGTTGTAGAAGGCGGCGTGCTGACCACCGAGGTAGTGGGTGCGCTGCTCGTCGTAGCGGCCGGTGTTGTAGTGGCCGGCTTGGAGGAAGTGGCTGCGGGGGTCGAAGCCATGGGTGCAGTGGTAGTGGGTTGGGATTGGGTGGTTGTGGTAGCGGATTTGCTTCCACCGCAGCCGATGAACAATGAAAAAATAACAACAAGAGCCAGAGGGATTCCAATCAGCTTTTTCAAATTTCGTTCCTTTTTTCCGGCAGTTTCGGTTTTAATACCGGAATGAGTTATTGTAACATCTATTGGGTTAAAAGACTTGTATTCGACCGGTAAAAAGACAGAATAATTTCACGGCTGGATATATTTCACCCAATCGTTATATCAGCCGTTTTGTTGATATCGAGTCCCCCCTGGATATCGAGTTTTGCCTGCAGAAACCACCTTATTTGCCGGTTCGGGATGGCACCCGCCATCGCGGCTATCCCGGCGGCGATCTTGAGCCCCTGCGCCAGGCCGCTCCCCATCTCCGGCATCTGCGGTACACTGCCCAGGATGTTGGCAGGTATCTTTATCTCAAAGTGATAGTTCGCTTCCCCGCTGTACTCTTTTTCCTGGTCCAGCTGCTGTTTGAAGTCATAGATGCGGACGACCTGGGTTGTCTGCTGCATCCCCGTGCTGCCGGACACATGCTGCATGCTGGTAGTTTTTTGCTCCCCGACCAGGGATATGCTCATTTCCTTGGCTGTTACGGGTTTCTTTACCGAGAGTGAGATATCTCCAGCGATCATGTCCCCGGGGGCATAATTGGTCTTCTGTATCGAGATGTTGATTTTCCCTTTATCAAAAAACAATGTCGCCTCCTGCTAAAATAATGCTTTAAATATAGCACTACTTACGTATAAAACAAGACATATTTGTCGCGGATGAAATCGTTATTTCTGTTTATCGATGGCTTTTTGCAGGTCCTCGGACAATTCGATAAGCTTGTTGCGCATCTTTATTTTGCCGTTTCTGTCAGGCGGAGTGTAAAGCACGTTATACCATGCGTTGCCGGCCCAGCCGACCATCGCCCAGTATTCCATCTTGTCTTTAGTTTTGTCTTCGTAGTCGATCGCCACGTTCGAGATAGGCGTCTTTATTGTTTCAACCATGCAACCCCCCTCTTAGATTTATCTGTGGAAATTATACAACACTGAACAATCCCTGTATCTAGGTTCCGCGGAATATGAAAAAAGTAACAAAAATGTCATCTTTTCAAGGGTATTGTTACAACTTCTTGATATCACCCGGATATTGTTTTCATAAACATTGCGATGAAATATATCATGGAGGACGCTGGAATGAAGAACAAATCGTTGAAAGAGCCTTTCGGCCCTATCTCATGGTACGGTCTTGGCGTATCGCTCATGTTATTCGCTTTGGTCTCCGGGGGGTGCTCCAATACCGGAAAAGGCGCAACCACTTCAAGCCCCCCGCCCCAGACTTCGATTTCTTCCAGTGTGCCGGCGACATCCGGCACGTTCCCGCCGTCAACAAGTCCGGTGACTACAACCAGCCCGGTTACGACAACCAGTCCTGTATCGACAACCACTAAACCTCCGACGACGAGCACAGGCACGACACCGACCCCGAGCGGTTATGTGATCAATATCTATTGGGACATGGTCTACATTCCGTCCGGCATTACCGTCCCGGTTGGCAGCACCGTTACTTTAATCCTGGTCAATGGACCCGATTCGAGCCATCCGCTCGGATACGATCCTCCTATCTCCTGGACGACTACTACTTCAGGGAAAGATACGTGGTTGACTTATACTTTCAATAAAGCCGGCACATACACATTCTTCTGCACCATTCACGGCGCTACCGGTTCGATACTGGTTGTCTAACAGCCGGGGCCCGTCAGAGTCAAAGAAGAATTGAGGGATTTCGTAATAATGGCGAGGGGCTGTTCACAAAGTGAACAGCCCCTCGCGCGATGTCGGAAAACAAACTGTTAATGAATCATGAAAGTACAAACCAGCGCGTTGTCCGTAGTTCCTGTGACAGTGGCAGCCTCTATTCCATCGACAAGAACCACGAGTTTGGAATCATAGGCGACTTTAGTTTTTATCTGGGCGGTAACCTCTACTTCGGTATTATTACCTGTTGAGAGCTTTACTTTTCCCGCGTGATCAGACGATATCACTGAACTCGGAAGACCTTCGGGGACGACAACATAAATCTTTATTTTTCCATTGATGTCGTGCGGATCTCCCTGTATCGAAGTCATGATGCTTACGGTGTGAGTGCCGATGCTCACGATGGGATCGACGTCACACCAATCCCAAATGGCCATTGCAGGAGCCGCGATCAACAGAGTCGAAATCAATATAGCAAGGATGGCCGCGCCCCTTAATATCCAGTTCTTCATGTTATGACTCCTATATTAAAAACCCTACTTTAAGAGTAACGGAGGTTCCTGGACTAAACAATAGCCCGTTTGGGGCAGGCCCAAACAATCAGGCACGAACGATATAACTAGTTTGGTTTGTTTTTGGTAATCCCTGTGTTTGATTGCCGGACAGAACCGAATAAACCGAGAGTGCTATTTAGAGATTTAAGGCCATCCCCGGCCTGAAATATAGATGATTCAAATATTCCCGGGTTCTGACAGCGCCCTCCCGAAAATCCTTCCATATTCTTGGCAGGCTTTTATCCCTTCGCCGGTTTCAACGATATCCTCCCGGAGTGCCATGGGGCCCAGTTCGAAGGGTATCATCCCCTTTGAGTCCTGGAGGGACTTGAACATTATCGCAGGGGCAAGGGTATCGTGGCTGTAGGAAACGTCGTGCGCGAAAGGCCCGAAGGCGCCGGCAAGCTTGTTTTTCAGATAAGGTTTCGGCAGGCCGGACAAGAAATTTTTCATCGGTTCCGGCACATCCGAGGAATATGTCGGAGCCCCGAATATATATCCGTCATATCCCGAGAAGTCTTCAGATACCTGAATATCAGCGATTTCCATAATAGCCGGCTCTCCGCCGGTGAAACGGATACCTTCGCCGATGTAAGCAGCCATCTTTTGAGCCTCCCCCCCGGGGCTGAAATATGCGATGAGAACTTTAGTCATTCCTGCCTCCTGACAACAATTTTGGTATCTCTTCACCGTTGACGTTCTCTGAAGAAAATCCCGAGAGATGACTGGAATCTTCGTTATCGGCCCGGGCCCGCGGACCGCAGTGCCGCCTGAAATTCAGGATCTTTTTCGGCTTCTTGCTTCAGCTTCTCGAGGCCTGGCACCCTGGACATAGCCAGATACCCTTCCTGAAGCAGGGAATATACTAAAAACGGCATGCTGGAAAATACGCAATCGCTGGTGATTTTCTCAAAATACGGCATGTCTTTTTCGAATTGCATCTGGGCTTTGAGGTGAATAGCTTCGCGCTGGCGGGGGTGCCCAGCGCGGCACCACTCCGCAGGGGTGATCGCCACGATCCTGGCGCAGACATACGGCCTTACTTCATAAACAGCGCAGGCGTTATCCACTAAGAAAGGACAGGGAATATCCGCGGCTGCATATGTGTCGCACTCCAGGTCGAATCGTTTTACCTCTTCTTCGGAGGCGTCGCCGGAAGAAATGCGGGCGTGCAGTTCATTCATGCGGCGAAATGAGCCTTCTATCCGTAGTATGCGCTCGTTCCAGCGGGGGAAGTTCTTGAGGAACTGCTTCATGGCCGATTCATTGTTATAGAGGTGATAGACAATGGCTTCGCATTCCTGCAGTGAGGCTACCACGAACATCTTGCAGCAATGAGAGCAGCCCTTTCCGCAGGAGATGGTTTTTCCCGTGTCCGCAGCTTCCTGCCTCAGCCTGTCCGCGACGGCGACAAGTGTGTTTATTTTAGAGGCCGAGTATTCCCTGCAGAATATTTCACGGCGCTTGCCAATGGTTCCCTTGTAGGCGGTCAGCCGGTTGAGGACGATGGGGTCGGGTTTAGGAGCCGGTTGAGCTTCAAGCCCGTGGCATTTCTTGTATTTTTTACCGCTGCCGCAGGGGCACTGGGCATTTCTATCGGGGTTCAAATCAACCCTCCTGTCATAATCCTTCGAGGATGGATACTGCGTCCGCAACCAGCCCGGGGCAGACGCTGTTAGTCAGTTTCTGATCTTTTACGGAAGCCCTCCCTTCGGGGGTCCCCAGGTTGCAGCCGAGGAGTTCGCTGCAGCCGAGGAATCTGTGAAGCGCCTTGAAACGCCGGTTAAATTCCCCGACGAGCGCGAAAACCTTTTCCTTCTTTTCAACAGGAGTGAGACCTTCATAGGACCGGAGCCCCAGCACCATGTAGGCGCCCGCTACTGCGCCGCACACGCCGTCCGTGCGGCCCATCCCCGCACCGAAAGGCAGCGCGATTTTCAAAGCAGTCGATTTTTCCAATCCCAGTTCCTCGTTAAAAGCTGTCAGGACCGCCTGTGCACAATTCATCTGCGATGAGGCGATTTTCTCGGCGGCTTCGTCGGCGCGGGTCATCTCGCTATTTCCTTTTTTGACGCTCTGACCATTTTAAGAAAATACTCGTGGAGGCGCGTATCATGGCCGAGTTCCGGGTGGAATGCCAGTGCCAGCAGGTTGCCTTTACGGACCGCAACCACAGTACCGTCATCCAGACGGGCAAGTGTTTCCACTCCCGCACCCAGGTGCTTGATATATGGAGCGCGTATGAAAACCGCGTGAAACGGCTCACCCCCGATATCCGGGATGGCAAGGTCGGTTTCAAAGCTGTCCACCTGCCGGCCCGAGGCGTTGCGCCTGACTTCGATGTCCATCAGGCAAAGAGTCTGAAGGTCGCTTTCGGTGACTTTATTGGCGAGAAGAACCATTCCAGCGCACGTACCCATTATCGGGATCCCCGCTTTCGCCATCTCCTGGAGGGGTTTTATCATATGGTAATGGCGGGCGAGTTTGAGGATCGCCGTGCTTTCGCCGCCCGGGATTATCAAGCCGTCGAGCCCCGTGAGTTCAGTCGTGGTGCGCACTTCAACCGCCTCGACACCCAGACTGCGCAGGGTGTGGAGATGCTCGATAAAAGCCCCCTGGAGTGCCAGAATTCCTATTTTCATACCTGTCACCTGTAATTAAGAGAGGGGCTTCTAGCCCCTCTCTTATTTTATTCAATTATAGCAAAGAAATGGTTTATATTTTGACCACTTTGGCGGTTGTGACGTCCTTGAGCGCCAGGATTTCTTTGCGTTGAGCCTCGGGAAGGGGTTCGTCAAGAGCCAGTATCATCAGCGCCTCGCCACGAGCCTTAAGTCGCGAGAGGTGCATGTAGCTGATGTTGATATCGGCGTCGCCTGTAATCTTGCCCACGGCTCCGATGAGGCCGGGCCGGTCACGGTGGTCGGAGAACAGGAAGTAGCCGCCCGTCGGAATGATATCTATCCAGAACTGGTTTACCTGGACGATATGCGTTTCGTCCCTCATCACCGAACCGGAAACGACGGTGGTGCCTTCGCTGGTGACCGCTTCCATGGTGATCAGGTTGGCGTAGTTGTCGCAGGTGGCCTGTTTTTCCTCAGTGACCTTGATGCCGCGCTTTGTGGCTTCTATGCTGGCGTTGACCATGTTGACACGCTCTTCAGTGAGCCTGCCGAGCAGAGAGCCGAGGAGAACTGCCTTGAGAGCATTGCTGTCGAATGCGGCGACCTCGCCCTGGTATTTGATGTGGATACTTTTAATCTGGCCTTCTCCGAGGTAGCTCAGGAGATTGCCGACCGAGTTCGCGAGCTTCATATAAGGGACCAGCACCGGCATGACCTCCGCCGATACGAGGGGGGCGTTGACGGCGTACTTGGCCGGCTGGCCGTTGAAAACGTCTATGATCTGCTGTACCACTTCGGTGGCTGCCAGCGTCTGGGCTTCATTGGTGGAGGCACCCAGGTGGGGGGTGACGATTATCTTGCCGGAGCTGAAGAGGACGCTCTTGGTGCAGGGTTCCTCGATGAATACGTCGATAGCGGCCCCGCCGAGCTTCGCTGCGTTGATGGCGGCAACCAGCGCTTCTTCATCTATAAGGCCGCCGCGGGCGGCGTTGATGATGCGGGCGGTGGGTTTCATCATGGCGAGCTGTTTGGCCCCTATCATGTTCTTGGTCGCTTCGATCAGGGGCACGTGCAGGGTGATGAAATCAGCTTCTTTCCAGATCTCTTCGAGCGTCTTGATCTCGACGTTCATCTTTTTAGCGCGTTCTGCGGTGACGAAGGGGTCGTAGCCTATGAGTTTCATTTCGAGGCCCTGGGCGCGGCGGGCGACTTCACTTCCGACATTGCCAAGGCCGACGATGCCCAGGGTCTTGCCGCGGACTTCTGTCCCCATGAACTCATTGCGTTTCCATTCGCCATTTTTGAGGGAGGCGTTGGCCTGGGGGATGTTGCGGGCAAGGGACATCATCAGGGCAACGGCATGTTCCGCGGCCGAGATGGTGTTACCCGTGGGTGCGTTGACGACGATGATGCCGTGCCTGGTGGCTGCCTGGGTGTCGATGTTGTCCACGCCCACACCGGCGCGGCCGATGACGATGAGTTTAACACCGGCCTCGATGATGTCGGCCGTAACGCGCGTTTGGCTTCGTACCACCAGCGCTTCATAGCCGCCTATTATGGCTTTCAGTTCTTCGGGTTTCAGCTTGGTATTTACGTCTACATTGGCATACTGCTTGAGTATGTCGACGCCTTCCTGTGCCAAGGGGTCAGCAACAAGTACGTTCATCTTCATATCAGGCCTTCTTAAAACCGGCCTTGGGCAGTGCGGTCTTGAGGGCGTCGAGAACGGCTTTGATGTCTTTCTCGTTGACCCAGCCCAGGTGCCCGATGCGGAATATCTTGCCTTCCAGCTCCATCTGGCCGCCGGAAAGGACTATATCGTATTCGTCGCGCATGACTTTGTTGAGCAATTTAGCGTCCAGCCCGTCAGTACCGAGAATCGCGGTGACGGTGTCCGACGCATGTGCTTCGTCCGCGAAGAGTTTCAAGCCGAGTGCTTTGACTCCGTCGCGTGTCATCTTGCCCAACTTGTGATGGCGAGCCTGAATATTGGGAAGGCCCTCCTTCAACATCATATCGAGTGCCACGTTCAGGGCGAAAACGATGGAAACAGCCGGAGTCCAGGGTGTCTGGCCGCCTTTTTCAAAGTATTTCTTGGCTTTGCCGAAATCCCAGTAGAAGCGCGGAATCTTGGCTGCCGCATTGGCTTTCCAGCCCTTTTCCGATATGGCCACCATGGCCATGCCAGGAGGGACCATCCAGCTTTTTTGTGAACCGGTGACCATGACGTCCACGCCCCATTCGTCTACGGGAAGTTCTATCGAGCCGATGCTGGAAATGGCGTCGACGATGAAAAGCTTATCATAAGGCTTTACGGTTTGTGCGATAGTCGTGAGATCGTTGGTTACGCCGGTCGACGTCTCATTATGGGTGACCATAACAGCCTTGATCGCAGGGTCTTTGTCGAGAGCAGCTTTGATGAGTTTCGTATCGGCGGCTTTGCCCCACTCGGATTTGATTACAGTAACGTCGGCGCCGTATGTCCTGGCGATAGTAGCCAGCCGGTCGCCGAAAACACCAATGGAAACGGCTAAGACTTTGTCACCCGGCGAGAAGGAGTTCACGACGGCGGCTTCAAGACCCCCGGTGCCCGAACCCGTAAGCAGGAACACGTCATTTTTAGTAAGGAACAGTTTTTTAAGCTTGTCGGTGACATCCAGGACCATTCTCTGGAATTCCGCCCCGCGGTGATTTATCATCTGGCGACCCATCGCTTCCAGAACTTCGGGAGGGCAGGGCGTCGGGCCCGGGATTCTCAGGTTCGTCATATAATCTCTCCTTCAAAGCTATAATCTTGTCTGAGATTTCAGATTATATCTCAATACCTGCTAAATAGACAACTGGAAGAGGGCTTCGAAATGATTCGTTGTTGTACACTTTTCCGCCAAAATAAGAGAGGCCGAGGTCATTGACCTCGGCCCGTTACTTCATAGCGTTGTGACAGCCTAGGGGTTGACGACTATGCCGCCAGAAAAGCCAGTGTTGGGAACGATGATTATCTTGTCGTTGGGGCCGATCTTCCCATAGAGCATTGCAGCGAGGATTTCGGGCGACAGCGACTGGGCAACGATCTGGTTGGCCTGGGCCTGGCCCTGCGCGGCCGCGATTGCAGCATTGGCCTGCCCGGTAGCTACCACAACGGCCTGTTCGGCTTCAACCCGCATGCGCTCCAGCGTGTTTTGGGCAGTTTCGATTTGCTGCTGCGCGACGACTTTGGCTTCGATGGCTGCTGTAAACTCGGGGCTGAACTGGAAATCGGTGATGTTTACAGATTCTGTGATGATGCCTCTTATACTCAGTCTGGCCACGAGGGCATTGGTTATCGCGTCTTTAACTTGTGCACGGTTTGTGATGCATTCTTCTGCATTGTACTTTGCGGTAATCTCTTTTACAGTTTCCTGGATGGCGGGGTGGGCGATAACTTCCATATAATCCGGTCCTATGTTCCTGTAAACCGTGCTGGCTTCTGTCGTATCCAGCTTGAAGTTTATGGCGATATTCGTGGTGACGTTCTGGAGGTCTTTGGAGGCCGCGGTCAAGCCGTCAGCAGTGTATTTTTGAGTACGGATGTCCATCTTGACTATGCTTTGCACGAACGGAATCTTGACATGCAGCCCCTGCTGCATGGTGGTCCCTGTGACCGCACCGAACTGTATCACTATTCCCTCGCTGCCGGCAGGGATAACCACTATGGAGCTGACCACCAGCAGGAAACCCAATAATAGTACCACTGCCCATACAATCCATGATTTTTTCATTACGCTATTTAACATAAATACCTCCTTTTTCTATATTATTTACTGGCAGCGTGTTGGTGGCGAACGAACCGAATGCCGGGTGGGTTTGGGAGGCTCTCGGGTCAATCCTGCAACTTAACGGGGTCACATTAAATCAGGTTTGGAAAAACCTTATCCCTGTCCCGTCAATGCAAAGAAGCGTGACCCTGCCTTGCCGGAGGATGGCCGCCGGTTCGAAGGCCGAAATGACAGGCGGGAATGGTGGATAGCTACTCTGCGACCAGCCTGAGGAAACGCCGTTTACCGACTTTAAGCACCACTCCGCTGCGAACTTCGCAATTGGCGGCTTCCAGCCTCACCCCGTCTAGTTCAACCCCTCCCTGTTCGATAAGGCGCGAGCCCTCGCCTTTGCTCTTAACCAGCCCTGCGTCCAGCATCACCTGGGGGATGGACAACATCCCGCAGGTGACTTTGAAATCGACTATTTCACCCGGGGCTTCCTTGTTTTGCACCACCCTGACAAAGGAGTCTTCCGCTTCCTGTGCGGTTGCTTTGTCGTAAAGCTGGGTGACTATTTCTCTCCCGAGCCTCTTCTTCAACGGCATGGGGTTAGCCCCGTTTTCGATCTCTTTGCAAAGGCCCAAGAGTTCGGCGTCGGGGATATCGGTTACCAACATGAAATAAGAGAGAATCAGGTTGTCCGGGATTGACATAACTTTGCCATATATCTGCGCCGGGGGTTCGGCAACCCCGATGTAATTCCCGAGGCTTTTGCTCATCTTGTGAGTGCCGTCCGTACCGACCAGCAGAGGGGTCATCAGCACCTGCTGGGGCCATTGGCCCATGGCGGTCTGGAGCTCTCGCCCTACCAGGAGGTTGAACTTCTGGTCCGTTCCGCCGAATTCCATGTCGGATTGGACCATAACCGAGTCATACGCCTGTAAAAGGGGATAAAGGAGCTCTGTGAGGGTGATGGGGCGGCCGGCGGCGTAACGCTTGCTGAAGTCTTCCCTGGCGAGGAACTGGGCGATGGTGAAGCGGCTTGTGAGTTTAAGGACATCCGCAAGCGAGAACTTGCCGAACCATTCGGTTTGCCAGCGGACCTCTGTGCGTTCTTTGTCCACTATTTTAAAGAATTGCTGCATATATGTCTCGGCGTTTTCCTTAACCTGGTTGTGAGTGAGCATCGGGCGAGTGACGCTGACGCCGGTGGGGTCGCCGATCTGGGCTGTCCAATCCCCGACGATGAGCACCACCTGGTGCCCGAGGTCCTGGAACTGGCGCAGTTTGCGCAGCCCAACCATGTGTCCAAGGTGGATATCCGGCGATGAAGGGTCAAACCCTTCTTTAAGCCGCAGGACGTCGCCCTTTTTAAGGCGCGCTATGAGGTCGTCCTTAACTATAATCTCGGCCACGCCGCGGTTTAAAAGGCGATTGAAATCTATATTTTGCTGCATTTTGTTACTCCGATTAAAGAATCCCTTAGGCCTTAACTGCAGGCACTCGCCTTTTCCCTGACTATCTGAATATCTTTTTCTATCTGTGCTATGAGCGATTCGGCGTCGTTGAACTTCTGTTCACCGCGGATGCGCTCTATTATATCAATCTTGAAGTCCCGGCGGTAAAGGTCGCCTTTGAAATCTATCACGTGAACTTCCAGTATGCGTTCAACACCGTCAAAGGTTGGACGTCGGCCGATGAATACGGCCGCGAGGTATGACGTGCCTTCCACGATGGTTTTGGCCGCATATACCCCATCCAGCGGGAGGGCTTGTACAGGGTCTAGGTCGAGGTTAGCCGTTGGAAAGCCGAGCCTGGTTCCGCGCCCTTCCCCCTCGATGACCCTGCCTTCAAGACTGAAACACCTTCCCAGCATGGCGTTGGCCCTCGCGATGTCTCCGTCCGCCAGCGCTTTGCGAATCTCCGTGCTGGAGATGATGGCTTCTCCATATTTTATTGGGCCCAGGACTTCAGTACTGAACCCGAGTTTAGTACCCAGGTCGTGCAGGGTTTCGAGCGAGCCTTCGCGGTGGTGTCCGAGTGCGAAATCCCACCCGAGTATCATACCTTTCATCTTGAGATAGTGCTGTAAAAGTAGCACGAATGGCTGGGCTCCGAGGTCAGCGAGTTCTTTTGAAAACGTTAGAGTGACCACGATGTCGACGCCCGTTGATTTGATGAGACGGATCCGCTCGGTAAGGCTGGTGAGGGATGGGATGGTTTCGCCGGGTTCCAATAGAGCCATGGGGTGCCTTTTAAACGTGACTACTGCGCTGAGTAACTTTTTAGCGCGTGCCTGTGCCACAAGCTCCCGCAACAGGGTCTGATGCCCGGCGTGCAGGCCGTCGAAAACCCCTATCGAAACAAGCGTTTCCTTGGTCGGGGTAAGGCCGCTGAGTTCTTTTTCCAATGTCGTCATCTTGTGGTCCTAGTATCCTAATTTATAGAGTTCGATTTTTGGTAAATGGCGATTATTATAGCCCCGTTATATATTAAGAGTAAAGAATTTGCCAAACTTGTTTCTATAACCCGCGGGTTAATCCGCGGTTTGGCGATGCCCGGATGATTTTTAAAACATGCCTGTTACCGAAAGTAGCGCCCTTTCCGGTAAAATGTTATAATGCATATACATAAAGGTATTAAACCACAAAAACGGGCTAGAAAGGGCTAGCCCATCCACCACAAAATAAACGACCCCATCTCAGCCGAACGTTGTATTTCCGTCCGGGAGCGAAGCTTTGTTGACAAACATTAATTGTTATGGTATGATTCTAGTTTGCTTATGACTTCTGTCTATTCGTCTTTTCATTTTCATTTTCCGCACACAGTTATTTGGTTGTAAAACCACGGCCAAAAATTGGCCATTTTCCCCCGCAGGTCTATTTTAAGGAGTGAGTGTCTTTGGAACTAGCAATTTTCCCCGTCGGAACTAGAGAACCTGTACCCCACAATTCTTACGCCCATATCCCTTCCGTGGTCGAAGTTCCCAACCTTATCGATCTCCAGTTAGCCTCTTTCCAGTGGCTGCAGGAGGACGGCATCAAGCAATTGTTAGAGGAACTCTCACCCATAAAGGATTTCACCGGCAACCGTCTGGAGCTCAGTTTTGTTGATTACGAGTTCAGAGAACCCCGTCTGTCCGAACAGGAGTGTACAAACCGTGATCAGACCTATTCTATTACCCTGTATGTAAAGGCCCGACTGCTGGTAAAGGGCACGGGCGAAATTAAGGAACCATTTGACCTATTCTTCGGCGATATGCCCATGATGACAGCCCAGGGCACTTATATAACAAGCGGCACGGAGCGTGTTATAGTCAGCCAACTGCTGCGCTCCCCCGGCGTTTATTTTACTGTGGCCGAAGATGCCGTCAGCGGCCGTCGTATGTGCAATGCCAACCTTATCCCCAGCCGGGGTGCCTGGCTGGATTTTGAGACGAGCACCCGCGACGTCATTTCCGTCAAGATCGACGGCAAGCGCAAGATCCCGATAACCACCCTTCTACGCGCTATTGGATTCGCGTCCGACAGCGACCTGCTCAAGATGTTCTCGGGAGAGGACAACGATCCAGACCATCAGTTCATCAAGTCCACCATGGACCGTGATCCTTCTATTCATGACGAGAATACCGCGTTAATGGATATCTACCGCAAGGTACGCCCGGGTGACCCCCCGAACCTTGAGAATGCCAAGAAACTGCTTCAGAATATGTTCTTCAACCCTGAGCATTATGACCTGGGTTTGGTGGGGCGTTACAAGCTTAACCGCAGGCTGGGATTGCAACCACAGGCCGAAGGCGAAGGCCGAGCCCTCACCCGCGAGGACATGGCAGAGATAGTCCGCCATATCCTTATGGTTAATAACGGTCAGGACCACCATGATGATATAGACCATCTTGGTAACCGCCGTATCCGAACCGTAGGCGAACTGATTCAAAACCAGTTCCGCCTTGGCCTTATGAGACTGGAGAGGGTTGCCCGTGAACGTATGAGCATCCTTTCCGCAGAGGCGCTAACCCCCGGGGCTCTGGTAAACATCCGCCCCGTGGTATCCGCCGTACGCGAATTCTTCGGCGGATCCCAACTCTCACAATTCATGGACCAGACCAATCCACTGGCCGAACTCACTCATAAACGCCGCCTTTCGGCCATGGGCCCTGGTGGTCTTTCCCGCGAACGCGCCGGATTTGATGTCCGCGATGTCCATTTTTCACATTACGGCCGCATTTGCCCCATCGAGACGCCCGAAGGCCCAAACATCGGTCTTATCGGATCCCTGGCAACTTATGGTCGCATCAACCGTTATGGTTTCATCGAAACCCCCTATCGTAAGGTCAAGACAGAACTTGACACTCACAGCGCCGAGATGGTAGGACGCAAGCCCCTAGAGGACGTAAAAGACAGCAAAGGCAAGATCCTGCTTGAAGCCGGCGTAGAAGTTACCAAAGAGATGCTTGCCAAACTGGCGAAGCAGTCGGCACACTCAATAAAAATCACCCCTTTTGTGTCGCTCGAATCAGAATACATGCAGGCTGATACCGAAGATAAATTGGTAGTTGGTCAGGCTAACGCCAAATTGAATGCACTTGGCGAGTTCACCGAAGAGCACGTTGAAGCCCGTTTCGCAGACCAGTACCTGTTCATGCCTCCCGCGAAGATTGAGTATATGGACGTATCCCCGAAACAGATATTCAGCGTCGCCGCGTCGCTCATCCCCTTTTTGGAGCACGACGATGCCAACCGCGCACTGATGGGTGCGAACATGCAGCGCCAGGGTGTTCCCCTGGTGCTGCCTGAAGCGCCTCTTGTGGCCACCGGGATGGAAACCGAGGCTGCCAAATACAGTGGGCAGGTGCTTTTCAGCAAAGCTGACGGAGCCATCACTTCTGTGACCAGTTCCGAGATTGTCGTTACCACGCCCGACGGGCGCAGCGAGACCTATCCCTTGAAGAAGTTCGTGCGCACTAACCAGGGGACGTGCATCAACCAACGGCCGATGGTGAGCAAGGGAGACCATGTCTCTGCCGGGCAGGTTCTGGCCGATAGTTCAGCCACCGAGCGCGGAGAACTAGCCCTGGGTCAGAATGTTGTTGCTGCCTTCATGAGCTGGAACGGTTATAACTACGAAGACGCTATTATCGTTAGCGACCGGCTGATTGAACGGGACAAATTCACCTCGATCCATATCTCCAAACATGAAGTAGAAGCCCGCGATACAAAGTTAGGGCCTGAAGAAATAACCCGCGACATACCCAACGTGGGCGAAGAAAACCTGCGTGAGCTGGACGAATTCGGAATTATCAGGGTTGGCGCCGAGGTCGAACCCGGCGATATCCTGGTCGGTAAAATCACACCCAAGGGCGAAACCGAACTTTCTGCGGAAGAAAAATTACTTCGAGCCATTTTCGGCGAAAAGGCTCGTGAGGTAAAGGATACTTCACTGAGGGTACCCCACGGTGAGTCCGGAAAGGTCATCAACGTTCGGATTTTCTCACGCGATGATGGCGACGAACTACCTGTCCGTGTGAATAAATGGGTACAGGTCTGGGTTGCCCAGAAACGCAAGATTTCAGTTGGCGACAAGCTGGCCGGGCGCCATGGAAACAAGGGCGTTATCTCTATCATCTGCCCTGTAGAGGACATGCCTTACCTTCCCGACGGCACACCGGTGGATGTTGTGCTAAATCCTATCGGAGTACCTTCCAGAATGAACCTGGGGCAGATCCTTGAAACTCACCTTGGCTGGGTAGGCCAGATGCTGGGTTTTAAAGCAGTGACCCCAGTATTCGACGGTGCCACCGATGTTGATATCGAAGATGGGCTTGCCCGTGTCTGGATGGCCCAGCAGGCCAAAGCCCTTTCCATTGACCCTGATAATCAGCATTCTTCTTTCGATCTCGCGAAAACTAAGTCCTGGATAAAAGGGCGTGGCTATGACGCGGAAAAAGCTTTCGATAGGGAGCACCGAGGAGAGGGGCGGCTGATATGCCTGAAGCTCTGGCTCGAGGATCAGGGAGTCGCCAGTCATAAACTAGGAGTAAAAGAAGTTGAGAAGCAGGTACGCCAGCTCGCCGAGGAACGGAACCTTCCTTCACCTATCGGTGGAAAAGTACAACTTCGCGACGGCCGGACCGGGGAGTTGTTCGACCAGCCCGTGACCGTAGGCAATATATACATAATGAAACTGATCCACCTTGTGGAAGACAAGGTCCATGCTCGCGCCACCGGTCCCTATTCGCTGATTTCACAACAGCCTCTGGGGGGCAAGGCCCAGTTCGGAGGACAACGCTTCGGCGAAATGGAAGTCTGGTCCCTAGAAGCCTATGGGGCCGCTCATAACCTCCAGGAGATGCTGACGACCAAGTCTGACGACGTTACCGGCCGGTCCAAGACCTATGAAGCCATCGTGAAGGGCGACGACATCATGCCTCCCGGTGTACCTGAATCCTTCAAGGTACTTGTGAAAGAGCTTCAAAGCCTCGGCCTTTCTGTCGAGGTCTTGAATGAGGAAGAAAAAGCTGTTTCTGCCGATAAGGTAAAAGAAGCTGGAGACACCGACAGGGAAATGCCTGTGCTGGGAACTGCCGCGTCGCTCATGGTTGATGACACCGCGGAAGCTAACGAGGGAGAAGTAAAATAATGTTAGAAGTTAACGATTTCGACGCAGTCCGCGTTTCGCTGGCTTCACCGGAACAAATCCTGAGCTGGTCTTATGGAGAAGTTACCAAGCCGGAAACTATCAACTACCGCACACTCAAGCCCGAACGAGACGGTCTTTTCTGTGAGCGTATCTTCGGTCCCATCAAGGATTTCGAATGCGCCTGCGGCAAATATAAGCGAGTGCGTTTTAAAGGAATCATATGTGACAAATGCGGAGTTGAAATCGCCCGCGCTAAAGTCCGCCGCGAGCGGATGGGACATATCGAATTGGCCTGCCCCGTCAGTCATATCTGGTTCGCCAGGGGCATTCCCAGCCGTGTGGGACTTTTACTCGACCTTTCAGCACGCAGTCTGGAACGAGTGATTTATTTTTCTCATTATATCGTGACCTCGATCAACGAAGATGCGCGCCACGACGTCATCCGCCAAATCGAGACGCAGTTCGATTCTGATATGACGGAACGAAAGACCAAGATCGAAGGCAAAGTGGCTGACCTGGAGAAAAACCAGGCGACAGTGGAAGAGATCAACCAGATGCGTCGCGGCTTTGACGCCGAACGGGCCCGGTTGGAAGACGAACTTCCCGCGAAAATTGAAACATTGAAAGATCTGCGCAGGGGCACACTTCTTACTGAAAACCAGTACCAGGAGCTTAAAACTAGCTACGGCCAGGTTTTCGAAGCCGGCATGGGAGCCGAGGCTATCCTCAAGCTTTTAGGTGCTCTTGAACTCGATGACGTCCGAAGCCAGCTGATACAAGAGACGCACTCATCCTCCGGACAAAGACGCCGCAAGGCTGCCAAACAGTTGCAGCTTGTTGAAGCTTTCCGACGTTCTTCCAATAAGCCTGCCTGGATGGTGATAACAGTACTGCCCGTGCTGCCCCCAGATCTGCGCCCGATGGTACAACTGGACGGCGGTCGTTTCGCCACCAGCGACCTCAACGACCTCTATCGCCGTGTCATCAATCGCAATAACCGGCTGCGCCATCTCATGGAGATTGGCGCCCCCGAAATCATCGTACGCAATGAAAAACGTATGCTTCAGGAAGCCGTCGATTCCCTTATAGACAACGGACGCCGTGGGCGCGCAGTCTCTGTCAGTGGCGACCACAAGGCCAAATCCCTTTCCGACATGCTGCGCGGTAAGCAAGGACGCTTCCGTCAGAACCTTCTTGGCAAGCGGGTCGACTATTCCGGCCGTTCCGTAATCGTCGTTGGCCCCAGCCTGAAGCTCTGGCAATGCGGGCTCCCCAGGCGTATGGCACTCGAGCTTTTCAAGCCTTTCGTTATGCACCGCTTGGTTGTGGAAGGCCTTGCATCCAATATCAAGAGCGCACGCCGCCTTGTTGAGCGAGCTAAACCCGAGGTTTACGATGTTCTGGAAGAGGTGGTTAAAGAGCGTCCTGTTCTGCTGAACCGTGCCCCTACCCTGCATCGGTTAAGTATCCAGGCATTTGAACCCGTTCTCATAGACGGTAGTGCTATCCAGATCCATCCCTTGGTCTGCACCGCTTTCAACGCCGACTTCGACGGCGACCAGATGGCAGTCCATGTACCGCTATCCAAGGCGGCCATCAAGGAAGCCCGCGAGATGATGCTCTCAATCCGCAATATGCTTCTGCCCAGCTGCGGAGATCCAGTAGTCGCTCCGACCTTGGACATGGTCTTCGGATGCTATTATCTGACCACGTTGCGTCCTGGAGGCAAGGGCGAGAATATGCGCTTCGGCAGTTTTGAGGACGCCAAACTGGCCTATGAATTGGGCGAGCTTGACCTCCGTGCACTTATCGATGTGCGCGACGGCACAGGGACCCTTCTACGGACAACTGCGGGACGCATAATTTTCAACGATATCATGCCCAAAGAGCTGGGCTTTATTAACCAGAATATCGACAAGAGCGCCCTCAAGGGCCTTATCGCCCGCTGCTACAAGATGCTTTCCAACGACGAAGCAATGGCGGAGATCCTAGACGGTCTGAAGGCCCTTGGATTCAAATACGCCATGCGCTCGGGCATCAGCATATCGATGAGCGACGTTGAGGTTCCCGGCGAAAAGGTCAAACTGCTGGCGCAGGCGGAAGAGCGTTCCATCCTGCTCGATACCCAACACTCCGAAGGACTTATCACCGACGACGAGCGGTACAAAGGCGTGGTCGATATATGGATGCAGACCACAGACAAGATAAAGCAGGCAATCTCGGCAGGCATGAATCGCCAGGGGTCGGTTTACATGATGGCCACCTCTGGTGCCAAGGGTAACATCTCGCAAATCACCCAGATGGCCGGTATGCGCGGGCTTATGACCAACCCTTCCGGTAAGATCATCGACTTTCCGATCAAGTCCTCTCTGCGCGAAGGACTGAGTACACTTGAATACTTCATCTCGACGCACGGCGCCCGCAAAGGCCTTGCCGACACCGCCCTTCGTACTTCAGGTTCCGGTTACCTAACCCGCCGCCTCGTGGATGTCACCCAGGACGTGATCGTACGCGAAGGTGACTGCGGCGATACCGTCGGTACGTGGATAGACGAGCCCACAGAGAAAGGTGTATTGCCTGTTTTCAGTGACCGCATCGTAGGCCGGCTTGCCGCCAGTACTATTGCTGATCCTCGAACCGGCGAAGTTATCGTCGAGCGTGACGAGGAAATAGACGAAATCAAAGCTGCAAAGATAATGGAATCCGGCATCAAGAGGGCACACGTGCGCGCTCCCCTGACCTGCCAGTCCCGCCAGGGTGTCTGCCAGAAATGCTATGGACGAGATCTCGGTCGCGGACGTCCTATCGATATGTTCACGGCAGTCGGAATAGTGGCAGCCCAAAGTATTGGCGAACCGGGAACTCAGTTAACCCTTCGTACTTTCCACACCGGAGGTGTGGTGGGTTTGGATATCACGTCCGGCTTGCCCCGTGTTGAAGAGCTTTTTGAAGCCCGACCGCCCAAGGCGCAGGCCATCATCTCGGAGATTGACGGCGTGGCTGAGGTGGTAGAAACCGAAGACGGTCGTTGGATAACCATTTCCAGTTCTGAAATGTTTCGTGACGAGTATCCAATGCCTAAAGGCTGGCATGCCCAGGTAAAGGATGGAGCTAAGGTTGAAGTGGGTACCGTTCTGGCTGCCCCCAAGGCTGACAAGAAAGGTACCACTGAAATCACAACAGAGCCTATTGTAGCTCGGGTAGCCGGAGCACTGCAGGTTGAAGAAGGCAAGCTAGTAATACGCTACGAAGAAGCGGATGAGCGCAAATATGTTGTTCCGGCCGCCACCCATATCAGACTTGTAACAGGGGACGTCGTGAAAGCCGGGCAACAGCTTACAGATGGCTCTATCAACCCACAGGATATTCTGGCTGTACTCGGCAAAGACGCCGTGCAGCGTTATCTCGTGGACGAAGTGCAGAAGGTTTACTGTTCCCAGGGCGTGCATATCAACGATAAGCACATCGAAGTCATTGTTAGACAGATGTTGTCAAGGGTACGCATCGATTCCACCGGTGATACCGATTTCATCCCGAGGGAACTGGTTGACCGCTATAGGTTCGAAGAGGACAACTCAAAGGTCCTCGCCGAGGGAGGCGAACCTGCCACGGCACAAACTGTGCTGATGGGTATCACTCGTGCTTCGCTTTCGACAGAAAGCTGGCTGGCGGCTGCCTCCTTCCAAGAGACCACCCGCGTGCTGACTGAAGCCGCGATCCATGGCAAAGTTGATCGTCTGGTCGGTCTTAAGGAGAATGTTATCATCGGCAAGCTAATCCCGGCACGTTGTCACGCCTGTCTGGAAGCTGAAGAAGAGGCGCACGCACTGGCTGCTCAAAAAGAACAGGCTAAGAAAGAGATTACGATGCCTTTCTTCGCCTCCGAGGCGTCCAGAGAAAACGGGCACGAGGAGCCTGAACCCTCGGCAGCTGTTTAATATCACGGAAAAAATAAAAAAAGGGAAAGGCCCTTGGGCCTTTCCCTTTTTTGTTTCTCGAAAAGACAGCTAAAATAACAACCTGCCACTGTTGGCGGAAACAGAGACTGCTGAAGATGTGGTGGTTGTGGTGAGAGCAAATATCAAAAAAATGATTATTAGGCATATATAGATAACTAAGGCCATTGATCCGCCTATCAAACCCGCCGTCGCCATACCCCTACCTTCGAGAGTTGGCTCTTTTTTAATGTGATTCAGGGAAACTGCGCCCATGACTATAGCCGGGATCGAACAAACAACAAAAGGGGGCAGAAAACTCACGATTCCAAGGACCATCGACACAATCGCGAGTCCGTCTATCTTGCGGGCTGGTCCTATAGGCACTCCGGGCTGAACGGACGGATTTTGACCGGTCAGACTACTGCCGCACTTGTTGCAGAACGAACTGCTTTCAGGATTTTGAGCCTCGCAGTTATTACAATACATCGTCAATTTTCTCCAAAGGAACGCCTAGCATAGCTACTTTAGTTTATCGAACATAAAACGTCAATGGAATGCGATGTTTAACGACAATAATATCATTTTACTAGATAGGAGATATTAAAGCTGGACTTTTTTAAGCATGCCAGACTCCAATCAGTGCAAAACAACAAATCAAAATCATGGAAATTGATGTGCTATAATAGCCTCAAAATTTGGGTAAGGAGCACGCTATAGCCCGTATCATCACCGGTAAGCCGCTCGCCGAGGACATTTCGTTGGATTCCAACCTGCGCCCTAGGAGTTTGTCCGAGTTCATCGGGCAGGCAAAAATCAAAGAGAACCTGGGCATATCCATCGCGGCCGCCCGGGCGCGTGGTGAAGCCTTGGATCATGTACTGCTTTACGGCCCCCCAGGTCTTGGGAAAACGACACTAGCGAATATCATCGCAGTGGAGATGGGTGTTAGCATCCGCATCACCTCCGGTCCGGCGATCGAACGCAGCGGTGACTTGGCGGCAATCCTGACTAACCTTCATGCGCAGGATATACTTTTTATCGACGAGATCCACCGGCTTGGCCGCGACGTTGAAGAAGTACTTTACCCTGCCATGGAAGAACGAGCGCTAGACATTGTTATCGGCAAGGGGCCCACGGCGAAAAGTCTGCGCCTCAAGCTCCCCGCTTTTACACTCATCGGGGCGACCACGCGTTTTGCGTCACTCAGCGCTCCCCTGAGGGACAGATTCGGCTCCGTTTACCGCATGGATTATTACGACGTGCATTCCATGGAAGCTATAGTAAAACGTTCCGCACACCTTCTAGGCGTAAAGGCTGAGGATACAGGGTTACACGAGATAGCCTGCCGCTCCCGGGGGACACCAAGAGTGGCGAACCGATTGTTAAAAAGGGTTCGCGATTACACCCAGGTGAAAGCCGATGGCGAGATCACACACGATATAGCACTCACGGCCTTGGGACGTCTGGAAGTCGACCCCATCGGATTGGACGAGATAGACCACAGACTGTTACGAAGCATCATCGAGAAGTTTAACGGAGGGCCTGTTGGACTGGAAACTATCGCAGCTTCGATAAGCGAGGAAGCCGACACAATAATGGATGTTTACGAGCCATATCTACTGCAACTCGGGTTTCTCGACCGTACCCCGCGGGGCAGGCAGGTAACGCCGCTGGCATACAAGCACCTCGGTTTGGCATACAACAAAGACAAGAATGTCCAACCTGGGTTGTTGTGAGCCTGGTGCCTGATTCCGTCCTCGTCCACACCTGCTGTGCGCATTGCAGCGCATATACAGTAGCATACTGGCGCACACTGGGCTACAGTGTTACGGGGTTCTGGTACAATCCAAATATCCACCCCTTCACTGAACATAACCTGCGTCTTGAAGCTGTTAAAAAACTGTCTGAGACGATGGATTTCCCGTTGAAAGTTGAAGAAGGGTATGATTTCAGGGAATATTTTCGAATGGTAGCCTGGCGTGAGGATTCCCGATGCGCTCCCTGTTTCGAATTACGGCTGGGGAAAACGTCCCGAAAAGCCAGGGAACTTGGCATCGGTTCGTTTACCTCGAGCCTGCTAATCAGCCCCCATCAAAATCATGAGTTGGCCAGGAATACAGGAGTGAAGGCTGCGGCCGAAAACGGTGTGGGTTTTCTTTACGCTGATCTGCGGAAGCGATATTCGGACAGCCGTCACATAACCAAGCCGATGGAACTTTATCGGCAACAGTATTGCGGTTGCATATACAGCGAATTCGAACGATATTCAGCGACCGAACAAGGATCGAAGGCGTAGACGTAAATGTGCCACTCCGAACACAGCGGCGACAGCCTTCACGACCGGAATCCCGGCACAATCGGTTACCGCGTACGCAAGATGTTGTGGGATGATGTCGAGCAGGTTCGAGGCATTGATCTCTTCTGCTTTCCGACCATGCTTCCACCTACCAATTACAAGACAGAGTTTATCAACCCGATGGCCCATTACCTCGTGGCTTACACGGGCCCCTCCTATGATACAGTTGCCGACACAGAAAACCCGAAAACATTAATACTTGGATTCATAGGACTTTGGTATCTAGCAGGCGAGATCCACGTTATTAACTTGGCGGTCCATCCTGACTTCAGGAGTATAGGTGTGGGAGAACTGCTTCTGATAAGAGGCATCGAGGTGGCAATACGACTACGGGCTATACTGGTAACTCTGGAGGTTCGGGTTTCAAACATCGAAGCCAAGGCGCTTTATTCGAAATACGGCTTTTCAGAAAGGGGTATCCGCCGGGCATATTACCTGGATAACCGCGAAGATGCAGCGATAATGACGCTCGAACAAATGGAATCGCCAGCCTACATTAAAAAGTTGCAACAACTCTACCGGACTTGGTCGGAAAAAACCGGGATTTCTTCTGAAACGAACGAAGATTAGGTCATATCGGAAGAAAGCTTGCCACCCTCGGCCCAGTTAAACTTGGGGTTGTCTTTGAGGATGATAGTAACTTTCTCTTTGGGCGTCCCAAGCTTCACGAAGGCATCTGTGATACCTTCAATCAAAATCCTTTTCTGGTCGGTGGAACGCCCCAACCACATCTCAACTGTAACGATAGGCATAATTGCTCCTGAATGCGGTTTTCAGAGTTAGTCCGCTCCACCCTTCATTCTGTCGCGTTGTTTCTTCAGTTCACGTTGTCGCTCGAATTCTTCCTGGCTCATAGGAGTGCAGCTTTTAACTGCGTTGCTGTCCATAACCAGCAGAAAATTCTCGTGGCATTTCCAGCAGCGATAAGGTCCCTCATATCTGGAATCCAGAAGAGACATCTGGCCGTCAACATTACATTTCGGACAGGTAATTTTGACCATGCTCATTGGCTGGGCCCCCTCCACATTTTCTCGTTCCCGGCATATATCTATTACCGGAACCTTTAAGTTTTCAAATAGACTACTCTAGTTTGTTTTTTTTAGCAAGAGACATATATTGCGTGAAAAAGAGCGCATGGGGCAACTATAACGGCTTTCTGGGAAGGATTTCATGACTTCGAAACCCGTTTGCCGCGCCATGTGTTTTAACTCTCCGAAAGTGAAGAGATAATAGTAGCGCTCCACGATTTCCTTTCCCACCTTGAAAGGAACAATGACCTCTTTGGACTTCATCAGGAAACGCGGTTGGCACTTGTTCCAGACGGTGACGAAAGCTTCGGCGCCGGGTTTGAGTACCCGTTTCAATTCAGACAATGCTTTCATCTGATCCTCGTGCCCCTTGAGATGGTGCAGCGAAGCGACTGAAACCGCAAAATCAAAACTGTCTGAACCAAACGGCAGGCGCCGCATGTCCGCTTGGATAAAGCGTGCCGAGAAACCATGCTTTTTTGAGAATTTATCGGCTAGCTTGAGCATACCGGCAGAATAGTCTACCCCTACCATTTCGAAACCTTCTTTGAAAGGCAAGAAATCCGCTCCGTGACCACACCCAAGGTTAAGGAGTTTGCCTTTTTGCCAACGCGAGGCCAGTTCTTCGAGTTCTGTTTTAAAAATTGTGTAGTGGCGGAAGTTGTACCAGGCGGGCGCGATGGCGTCGAATGTGGAGGAAGGGGATTCCGGGTTGTCTTTTGATTTACTCATATCACCCATCGGAGGCAGCCTGAATTTAACGCAACCGGTTTGTAGCTATTTTCCTAAACTGATAGACTTACAAGAAGGTATATATTACATGAGAAAATTATCGCGCACAATATCAGGTGTGACCCCTGTGGCGGTGATGGCCAAAGCCTGCGGCTGCCCGGGACATTGCATATATTGTCCCACCTATAGTGCTACTCCGCAGAGTTATACTCCGGAATCGCCTTCAGTAATACGCGCGAGAGCCTGCGATTATGATGCCTACCGGCAGGTTGACCGGCGCATATTCGTCCTTTCCGATATGGGTCATCCGACCGACAAAATCGAAATAATAGTCATGGGGGGCACATTTTTAGCCACCTCAGTCGATTATCAATACCAGTTTATCAAGGATTGTTATGATGCTGTCAACGGTACACCTTCTTCCTCACTGGCCGAAGCGCAAAAGATAAATGAGACCGCTGCGCGACGTTGCGTGGGGCTCTGTATCGAAACACGGCCTGATGTTTGCGGCGAAGTCGAAGTAGCACGCATGGTTGATTTTGGCACCACGCGTGTTGAGCTTGGCGTACAGGTTTTGGATGACCGTATATACGAAGAGGTGAGAAGGGGGCATTCGGTGGCCGATGTGGTGCGCGCCACTGCTATCCTCAAGCGCGCCGGTTTGAAGGTCCATTATCATATGATGCAGGGGCTCCCTGGTTCTACTGCTGAACACGACCTGGAAATGTCGCGTGAACTTTACGAAAACTCCGATTACAGGCCGGATGGCCTCAAGATATACCCGACAATGGTCGTCGAGGGAACTGTGCTTGAACAATGGTTCAAACAGGGTAAATACCGCCCTTACCCGGCCGACGTCATGATAAATCTGATGGCCGAGATTAAGGCGATAGTACCCCCATACGTGAGGATATCACGCGTCCTGAGGGACATACCGCCCCAATATATCGTGGGCGGGCTCAAGGAGTCGGTTCGTTCCACCGTCAAAGAAGTGATGAGTGCCAACGGAACTGCCTGCCGCTGCATCCGTTGCCGGGAATATGGGCACCGCCTGAAAGCAGGCTGGAAGCCCGAGGAACCAAAGCTTTTAAGACTGGATTATGAGGCCTCGGGGGGGCATGAGATATTCCTGTCTTTCGAAGATGAAAACAGGATACTTTTCGGGCTTTTGCGCCTGAGGATTGAAGAACATGCGATCCAGCCGCCGGGCTTCGTTTCGCCTTTGGCTTTCGTGAGAGAATTGCACGTGTATGGCGGGGAATTGGCATTGGGGGAACGTGTGGAAAAGGCGGCGCAGCATCACGGATTTGGAAAAGCGCTACTGGCAGAAGCTGAAAGGATTTCTTCAGAAGAGTTTGGGGCGGGTTCAATTGCGATACTTAGTGGTGTCGGGGCGAGGCGGTACTATTCCGACCAGGGTTACCGGTTAGAGTTTGGTTATATGATAAAGGATTTGCGCCTAGGTCGTCCCATCTAGCCTGACCGGGTTACCTGTTTATAGATAATATACGAATAAATCAATGTCACAAAGGTCACCGTTAAAATTGGCAACATAATGAATATGATGGCGTACTTCGGCCATATTGCTCCCAGGGACGACAACACACCGGCTGCAATGAATAACTTGCCCCCCAAGGAATGTGTTCTATTCCAGACTTCGTCGTTCGCCAGCGTCCATGGGGTGCGTATGCCAATCATGTAATTCCGTTTGGCATTCCTTATCATGATGCCGATATAAATGAACAGTATCCCCATTGCTGGCATCAGTGCCTGGGTGAAATCGAATACAACGTTCTTGTTCCATAGGATTGTCAAAATATAAAGGTATTCGAAAAACAAGAGAAAAAGAACGATGAACCAGTCAAAGTAAAGGCGGAATTTCGCTATGTTGGCCTTGAGAGGGTCGATTACAGGGATAGCCAGAAAAAGCGCCGTCAATGTAGTGGCGATGAACGGCAACAGGAACAAACCTAAAAATCTCGAAGTGTACCCATTGACTGCTCCAGATGAATCCCAGTGAGAGGCCATGCGAGCCGGCATCTGCTGGTAAAAGACTAAAGCGGTAACATAAAACGAAAGCAGAAGGACAAGGCTTATCCATTTGCTAGCTTTCAAAGCGGCCTCCGTTTCTTGATATTTATATTTCTTTAGAGATCAGGTTATCTTGTTGATTGCGTTTTGAAATTCGGACAGGTTAGAAAACGCACCGAGCTTGACGTACTGGATCGTGCCGGTTCTGGAGATAAAAAAGGTCATCGGAATACCCGATACCCCGTAATTCAGCGCAGCCGACGAACCATTTAGAAGCACTGTGAAATCATAGATATTGGACTGCATAAAAGTTTTTAGAACCTGCGCTGTTTCGCCGGTATCAAGGGTCAGAAGAACCACCCCATCAGCTTTCGGCGCTTCCCGGGTGTATATTTGCTGAATTAGAGGAGACTCCTCTACGCAGTAATGTCAGGTAGTAGACCAGAAGTGCACTATCACCGGCCTGCCGAGGAAACCGGATAACGAAACGGTGTTGCCAACTAGGTCTTTAAGGACGAAATCCTGGGCGAGATTGCCTACCCGGTTTCCATAAGCGGTGCTCGAACCTGTCGCCTGGCAGCCAGGAACAATACTGAGCAATATGATACCAGCGAAAAATATGACCCAGAATTTCTTTAACATAAACAGTATCTCTCTCGCTACCTGATATACAGGAGGCTTAATTTTCCGAATAATATGAGTATACCAGCAATCAATAGGAGTGCTCCACTGGCGAAATACACCCATCGGCTGAATCCGCCTACACGTTTTAGAACGGGAGCGAGCGGAGTAAAAAATGCTCCCATTAAAAGAAACGGGAGACCGAGGCCGGACGAATACGCGGCGAGCAAAATCGCTCCTTTCCCGGCAGTTTCCGAATTGAGTGCGATGGTCAAAACGCTTGCCAATATGGGGCTGAGACAGGGGGTCCATGCAACGGTAAATGATGCGCCGATCACGAAAGAAGCTAGATAACCTCTTGTACGCACTATTTTTGGAGAGAATCGTTTTTCGAAATTCAGACTCGGGATGAAACCCGCACCCAGCATAAAGAGGCCGAGAAAGATTAGCAGTCCGCCTGATACCCGGCGGACCAGTGGTGAGGCAGGGTTGATATTAATGCCTATAAGACCTGCCAGCGTCCCAGTGAGAGTAAAGATTGTAGCCATTCCCGCAACGAAACTGAGTGAATGCAGAAAGAGCGACCAACGGCCACCACGACCTTTTTCAAGTATTTCCGGCCCGGCAAGGCTTGCCATATAGATCGGCACCATGGGGAGAACGCACGGAGTGAAGAAAGAAGCGATTCCAGCCACAAAAGCCGCCCAGACGCTGACATCACTCATAACGAGGTTAATTATAACAGGAGAAAGGCGATGGGTGCAGTACGATGAAACAGGCAAACATTGGCACGAATACATCTAGATTCTTCTGGTTGACATGGTCTTTTGTTTTGTAGTAGTCTGATTGAAATTGAATAGGCAACCCGAAACCCGCCGAACATCGGACGTATATGTTCAGGCAGGTCAGTCTGGAAGGCAAGTCGGTGAAATCCCGACACAGTACCGCCTGCTGTAATCCCGGTATAACCGGGCGAGTCAGAACGCCAGAACTTCGGGTTCGTCTCCGCGGGACCAGGAGGTTAAGGCATGTTTATTTGACAGAGCAATCCCCTGCCCACGAGCAGGGGATTTTTATTTCCCCAGGCTTACATAAATTATGAGGAGTTGATACTTTGCGTAGAATCCGCTGTTTAGGACGAGTAAATGGCCGAGCGCTTATATTGAAACCGCTCGGCCTGTTGACTGTCATTATCCTGATAGCATCTATTCTCTTGGGTACAGCTTGTACCAGAGCCACCGGAACAACCGGGCCTGCCCCTATCAGCACTACCTTTCCAATGGCCGTAATCGATGACCTTGGGCAGACAATAAATCTTGACAAGGTCCCGCAGAGGATAATCTCTCTTTCCCCGAGCAATACCGAAATATTATTTGCCCTGGGTTTGGGAGACAAGGTTGTTGGGGACACTATTTACGATGATTATCCCGCGGCTGCGGTTGACAAGCCCCATGTCGGAGGTTATGCGGACATCGACCTTGAAAAAGTCGTCAGCCTTGTACCCGACCTTATTCTGGCTGAAGATATCGATAAGTCGGACATTACTCCGGCGCTGGAGAAGATGGGGTATCAAGTTTATACCCTGGTGCCGCACAATCTGGACGAGATCGTTGAATCTGTTTTAACAATCGGACGGCTCACGGGAACTAGCAGTCAGGCTAAAAGCATAGCCAGCGACATGCAAGCACGAATCAAAGTAGTGACTGACAAAACAGCCGGCCTCAAGGACAATCAGAAACCGAGAGTGCTCTTTATCATCTGGCATGACCCCATCATGTCTTCGGGTACTGATACCCCTAGCTTCGACTTGATCGAAAAAGCCGGAGGTATCAGTGTTGCCCCTGAGGAGACTGGTTTCCCTACGATTTCATTGGAGTCAGTCCTTGCAGCGAACCCGCAGGTCGTCATCTGTAACGTAGACCCGGCATATGACGGCGGCGATGCCCCGTTGATTTTCTTTCAAACCGAGCCTCGTTTACGGGGAATAGCGGCGGCGATGTCCGGCAAGATTTATGGCATCAACGCCTCCCTTGTTAACAGGCCGGTGCCGCGTATAATCCAGGGTCTGGAATGGATGGCGGCTATGATTCATCCCGAGTTGTTCCCCCAGTTTGTGACCCAATATATGGGTATGATAATTTCGACTGCGACGACCACGGCTAGATAAGTCCGAGAGAAGTTTGTTGAAATACAGACATAAAATGGGATCCGAAAACAACCGAATGGCAGCTGCAGTGCAACACCGGTTTCGGCTGGCTTCTTTTATCGGGTTGTTTCTGCTGTTAGCGCTGGTCATCGTTATGGCTACGTCTGTCGGCAGTGTCAAAATACCGCTAGGTGAAACCTATCGCATACTTGTCGACCATTTGCCATTCATCCACCTTGGAGCCGAAAGGTCAAGTGCCGCAGGGATCATCATCTGGGACATCCGCCTGCCACGAGTGCTGCTGGCGGGGACAGTCGGAATGGGGTTGGCCGTCGCGGGAGCAACATACCAGGGTCTGTTTCGCAATCCCCTTGCCGACCCTTATCTTATCGGCGTGGCACAGGGAGCAGCTCTGGGTGCAGTTATCGGCTTCCTGATGCCCGTTGCGGGGCTGGGAGCGACGTATGGTCTAATACCAGCCCTTGCTTTCGCAGGAGCCCTGGCGAGCGTTATGATGGTTTACAGCCTGGCTCGTGTGGGGAAGATGCTGCCTGTATCGACCCTTATCCTGGCAGGAGTTGCGCTCGGGGCGCTGCTGGGGGCCATCGTGGCTTACCTTACTATAACCTCGGGATCGGTCATGCGCAGTATCGTTTTCTGGCTGTCGGGTAGTTTTGCCCTTAGCCAATGGTCGGAACTGCAAGTGGTCCTGCCGATAGTTCTTGCCGGTTCAATGTTTATAATGGCGTTCGGAAGGCCCCTCAACATCATGCAGTTGGATGAGGAGCAGGCCCAGCAATTGGGTGTTAACGTCGAAAGGCTCAAGGTGGTGCTTCTAATAGTTTCAACTCTTATCACCGCGGCGGCCGTATCTTTCGTCGGAATCATAGGTTTCGTCGGCATAATCGTACCGCACGCCGTGCGCCTTATCTGGGGGCCTGACCACCGTTTCCTGCTGCCTCTTTCGATGCTCTGCGGAGCCATATTTTTGATACTCGGCGATCTATTGGCGCGAACACTGATGGCTCCGACCGAAATACCCATCGGCGTGATCACGGCCATGGCCGGAGCGCCATTTTTCCTGTACCTGCTCAGGCGCAAAGCCAGGATGCTTTTCTGAGAACCCTATGCTGAAGATAGAAGTCGATCGACTAACACTGAATTACGGTCGAAACACCGTCGTTCGCGATATCAGCTTCGCGTTGGAACCCGGGTGCATGTTGGGGATGGTTGGGCCGAACGGCTGCGGAAAATCGACCGTCATCAAGGCGATAAGCCGCGTAAAGGCACCAGACTCAGGGAGCATCGTGTTCAACGGAAGGGATGTATCCAAAATTTCCCATATGGACCTGGCGCGCCTCGTAGGGGTGGTCCCGCAGATACCGCTTCTGCCCAGCACCTTTACCGCATTCGAAGTGGTGTTGATGGGTCGCAACCCCCACTTGGGCCTTTTCCAGACCGAAGGCCCGAACGATATGGAAATCGCCCGCGTGGCGATGGAATCCACGCGTACCTCGCACCTAGCCTCGCGGAGGATAGGCGAACTCTCCGGCGGCGAGATACAGAGCGTTGTGATCGCGAGGGTGCTGGCGCAGAGGACCGAAGCGATCCTGCTCGATGAACCAACTTCCAACCTGGATGTTGGAAGGCAGATAGAGGTGCTCGATCTTGTCAAGGATTTGTGCCGGAAACAGGGATTGACCGTAGGTGTGGCACTGCATGACCTGAACCTCGCTGTCCAGTATTGCGACAAGCTGATCCTGCTGCATGACGGTTCGATCAGGGCCGAAGGCACCCCTGCGCAGGTGGTTACGCAGGCGAACGTATCGGCTGTTTACGGGGCGGGCAGCCATGTCTACAACATCGACGGCGCCCCGGCTATCCTGCCCAGGGCAGGAGGACGACTGTATCCCCTTTAAAATGAAAAGGGGGCTTTAAGCCCCCTTTTCATTTATAAAATGGATGATTTATGGTGCTGCGATAAGGCCGTCAACCTTGGCCTGGAGTGCGCTCTCGGACGCTGCGCCGACTACAGTGTCAAACACTTTACCGTTCTTGATAAATAACATGTTCGGGATCGACATCACACGGTACTGCGAAGGTGTTTTCTGGTTTTCATCCACATTCATGCGGCAGAATTTTACTTTGCCCTGGTATTTGTCAGATAGTTTTTTAAGTATCGGCTCGACCATGCGGCAAGGCCCGCACCAGGGAGCCCACATGTCTATCAAAACCGGAATATTCGCCTTCATGACCTCCGCGTCAAACGTCTGATCCGTTACATCAATCAACATTATTTATCTCCTATAAGTTCGATGATTCAATCGTATAGAATTGCATTTTCAGTGTCAAATATTGAGAGTGAAATTGCAGGCCAGAGAAAACACACGGCAGTTGAAGTCCCGATTTGTTAATGTTGAAGCGACAAGCGCCAATATCATTCCGACACTATAAAAAGGGACGGCGTCCAGTGAACACCCCTTCGCTTTCAGCTTTCCGCCGATTTTTACAGGGTGTCCAATACCGGAAATACTCTCCGCAACTCATGCCCGGATGCGGTGATCCGATAATCGGCGTTCAGGCACAAAACAGGTTTGACTTAGCCGTCAATTGGTGTTAGAGTGAGGGTACAGGGCTGAAATTCCGCGAGGGCTTCAGACTTTTTTATTTTCAAGCGATATCGCTCGTTTACTCCATGATTTCATCAGTTGTCGTGCATCAGACCTACCGGCTAAGCTTCCAGGCCAAAATCTCACACAGGACTGTAATATCTTCGGTGGACAGATAACCGGTGACGCTACTATCGAAAAGGATATTTCCTTCCGCGGGGAGTTCTTCATCCCCCAGCCACAAAGTTACTGTGACGGGCACGCGGGGAAAGGCTAAAATCCTGAAGGAAAAATCCCCCGTTTCCGCTTTCAGACCTCCGATGGATTCCGCAGTTGCCACGAGAGCCTCCGGCCTGTCCGCGAACCTGTCGAGAAGGGGCTTGACGCTTCGTTTGACGAATGTCGGATAATAAATGCCGCCTTCGGGCAGTTCCCTGAAAGTGACAGGTTTCCCGGTAAGAGGCGAACCATCGGCCGTCACGAGGTAATGCAGGATGAGTAACATGTCCCGCGGGGATAGCGGTTCGCCGCTTGCGGATGACACTATGATATCCGGAAGTTGAACCCGGCATTCGCGCCCTAGGTAGCTCAGAGAGATCGACTGACGGCCGTTTTCGTTGCGCAGGGCAGCAGCGCTTCTCCGACATAACTGCGCCAGTTCAGCCCCCAAAAGTTTGCGGCTTGCGATTGCGAACGCCTGTCGATGGGCCTCATCGAAACCATGCCGCGACATGCCGCCAAGGGCGGTTTCACTCATGTTTTACCTGCTTGATAACACCCGTGGCGTTCTCATCTGTCCGCATAGTCTTTTGAAACCCGCCGGTTCGATTTAATGTTAATGTTTTCGATTAAGGCACCAGTTCAACGGCATCAGCATAAACCAACCGGCGCCTTACTATCGGAATCTCACCGGGTTCGTTGTAGTGTTCGAATTCTTTGACGAGCAGCCGGTAGGTATGTGTCCCATCTGGCAAAGTGATATCCCCCGTCCAAGTGGTATTACCGGTTTTATCCGTTTCAACCAGATTATGACCGAGCGTAACTGCGCTTGATTTATCGGATAATGTTACCGGTTCCCAGACCAATTCTCCGGCTTCTTCTGGTTTTAATCCGGCACGCTGTTTTTCCAGGCTAATCTCTACCACGCCGGGGCCGGATTGCCCGTTGAACATCTGGTAACTTCTGCCTGTGACTGAAACATGGCGCAGCAGCGGATTCGAATCGTTTCGACTGATGCTGGCATAGCGGTTTGGAGTAAGTTGGACGAAATCGGCCAGGACAACCCGTGACAGGTGTACGTTGTCGCTGCCCGGAAGGATTATCGTGCCGGTCCCCGTAATAGCGCCGGAGAGAGAGTTAGGCTGGTAAGCAGCCAGGGCTAAACGCACGAATGGGAAATAGCTCTGTCCCGCATCGATATCCATGTCACAGTACCACAGGCGGCGCTCGCTGTTATAAGCTACCGCATGGCCGGCCACATTTACCTTCACTTTTTCATCCGGCACCTCTTCGAGTACCAGCCCGGCGGCCTGGTACTCCGGCTTCGAAAGCGGGAATGCCGCAAGGCTCGGGCTTGCATCGGCCGCCTGTGATTGGAAAACGGGATCCAGACCCCACTGCGTAATATATGGTTTGACCCTCTCCGGCGGGAACTGGTTTATCAGAAAATTACTGGTGGAGCCAGGCCAGATAATGGCACCCAGCAGTTGACCGTCTCCAGACGTATACCAGGGCCTGTCCAGATAGATGCGGATGCCGCCGGTACGCTGGCTGCTGACAACCTTTTTATCCGTGCTTCCAGTGTTCATTTGCCAGGTGAAAGTCGGCACGATGTAAAGCACCCTGGGCGCTGCCGGACGCGCCGCACTCAGGATATTCAAGGTTTTCGGCTGTGTCATTTCGCGGGTGATGGGAGGCACCAGGTAGGTTACTTCAAGGTATACGTTTTCCGGGATAGCGCTTGCAGATTCGGAAGGATCCGTGCGACGGATGGTTCCGTTGACATAATCTACGACATAATCACCTGTTTTATGGGTGGAATCATAGCATTTGTAGTTTGCGGTGTTGTCCGCCAGCCGCACTGCCTCGGAACCTACCACCACACCTTTGGCATCAAGAGTGAAAGTATCCTTGCCCTTGAGCCGGACATCTTTTCTGCGCTGCAGGAAATACTCGCTGAAACGGGTGGTGGCAATAGCGGAATAGGTCACATCCCGGTGTTTGGTGTCACCGAATTCGTGATTGCCATGGACATACAGGCTTTGTTCTTCAGCCGGTTCGCCGGGCAGGGGCACCGGGAACTCGTAAGGCCGGGCTTTGCCGTGTATCACCCTAGGCGCTGCCTCTCCCAGCGGATCTATAGTTTCGTCCCAGGAAGCCGTGATATCCAGTTTTATCGTACTCTTGCGGTGTACGGTCATCTGCCGATCGTAAATCTCGGCGAAAGTCTGGCCGACGCCACGAACCCTTCCCAATTGGGCGCTGAACTCGGGTGTAATCAACGGCTGGCGCACGGCATGCACCAGCGTCAACACCCGGTAGGGCGTCAACATCCAGTGCAGACCCTGGGCGGCCAATGTACGGACGGCAGCTTCGGATAGGCCTGATTCGATTATCCACTGGATAAGACCCATTTGCATGGCGCCGTCTTTGGTCATGAACGAACTCAGCCGCACCTGTACCAACTCAGCCTTGGGCAACAGCACCTGAAGAATATGCTTGGAGCTGTCGGGCTTAACCGATGCCGTATCGGATTCCCCCAGCACCAGTCTGAACGGCAGTGCATCCGGCCACCTGGCACCCGCAGAATAACCGAAATCGAACAGGTACGGCGCGCTGGTCCCGGGAAGGTTGCGCAGTGCTGCACCGCGGGAGAGGACGTCGGGCAGATAGGGCAGTTCCAGGTTATCCGCATTTACATACGGCCGGTTATAGTTGTCAGGATCGGGTTGACCCGTTATGGTGCCGTCCTCTTTGGAGATGATCAATTTATACGCGTTTGCATCCACCTGACTATTCGCGGTGTTATCAAACAGCTGGTGCTCTTCCCCCTGCGTCTGGGAAGTCTTGGGCGGGACGATATGGCGCTCCGTCACCGCCTCGATGGCCTGGTTGTAATTGCTGCGTATTACAAGACGCTCTACGGATTCACCCTCGGTACGGCGGTTACGCATCACCACTGCGGGCGGCGGCACCGGTTCGAAGCGCCCGTAAACCAGAGGTTTGGTAGCATGGGAATCACTTCCCAGTGCTTTATCATCTATCGCCAAACGGTTTCCTGCCAGATCGACAGCCCGTGCCCGCATGCGGTAAGTTACACCAAAACGCAATCTGGGCAGGGAAGTTGCCTTTGGCTTGAAATGGACCGCCAGTTTGAAATCGGGGTCTATTTCCGTTCCCGGGGGCGCAGGATTGCCATCGGCATCGATGGTCTTGCCGGGCCTAGGCGCGGCAAGGCTCCACCCACACCAGCGAAAAAGTGATTCACCCTGACGTAAAATATCAGAAGAGCCGTCGGCTGCAGAGGTCATACCTGCGGATACCCAGCCTTCATCGTCCGCCTTTTCAAGGATAGAGGGTGTTGTCCTGGTAAACTCGTAAGTACCGGTCCGCTGGCACAAAGAGTGCCATCTGGAGCTTAAAGAATCCCACACGTCTATGGTGAAGCCCCGGGTGATGTCTTCGGCATCCAGTGTGATGTTAGTGTTATTTGTCATATTCAGGTTGAGCACGTCCTGGCGGACGAAAGTTGCGTGGCTCTGCTGGGCCCGGTTGACCCGGGCTACCGACAAACCTCCCGAACGCAACGACGGCACCGATGAAGTTTCCGGCGTGTCGTCGGTCTTGCGCAAGGTCCTGGCCATGCCCAGGTTGCTGGCGAAGGCCAGTGTCTTGAGGGCTGCGCCATCGGGGTCGATGCGCACCACCTCATATCGATCTGTATCTTCGAAAGGCAACATGCCATCCGCCAGTTCCGGGCTGTTTGCCCGCGGCAATGCATAGAAAGCACTCGTCGAAATACGGCAACGAGTATCGAGCCGCTGGTTGTCGTTGGGGGTATTGACCGTGGTTACGCTTGAATCCCGCGACTTCCAGTTAACGATGACCTGCACGGTGGTATCTCCGACAATTTGCAGCGGTACTTCCAGATCAAACACCAGCCCCAGGCTTTTCAGCAGAACGGGATAATCTCCCAGTGATGAGATCATTCGATGGAAATCGATGGAAGGGCTGGATATCTTTACCATCGTCGCGCTAAACGGTTGGTGGAAGAGCTTGGCCTGGATGAATGATTTTGCGAGCGCACTGGGGTCGGCGATGTTTCCCTGTGTCAGGTATTTGTTCTTGTCCAGTTCCTGCATGAGGCTCGAGGTTAACGACTTTTCGTTGCTGTCACGCAATGAGAAGGCCAGGGGGTTAAAAGGAGCGCCGGTATCCTTGACCAGCGCATCTGCCGACGGAAATTCCTGGCCCGAGGTAGCAGCAAGCGATACATACTGCTGTTTTAGAAAGGACTGTATGTTCTTTGCCGGGTAGGACTGTATCGCCTTGTTTTTATAACTCACAGGTGCATACGATTCTACCAGAGAGGTATCGGGGAAAAGGGCTTTCCAGAGGTCCGACCGGGGCGACGGGCTTGTTCTCGTAGCCGGAACAGCTTTTAGGGTGCCGAATTGAACCGAGAAAGATGCCCCGGCGGCGGCGGAGAAAAGGGTTCCCGGCCAATCCAGAAAGTCGGTGAACAAAGATAGAGTGGGAGATGTTTTATCGGTCTGCAAGCGCGGCGAAACAAAGACGGACAACTTGAGTATCGTGCCGGCCCGGGTCACGGTGACTCCGTTGGGCAAAGCTGTCCACATAACCGTCTGATTTTTCATATCTTATCTCTCTCCTCTCTCCAGCTATCCCGAAAGCGGAGCGAAAGCCCCTGCGTAAGTAGTCCAGTCGCTCTGGCTCATGAGGTCTTCAAAGTTGCCCCCGGTGCCTTTGACACTGCTGGCGAGTTTGATGGGTGAACCGATCCCCGGCACGCCGGAGGTTGACTGGTTATCGCTGCCGCCAGCCAGGCGCCGTTCCACAGACAATTCGACGCTGGTGCTGAAGAAAAGCACTTCGACTTTAACCGTCAGTTTGGCCTGCCCCCACAGCTCGTTGGCGGTGATCTTGTATTCCATTCCCAGGTAGAATTCGATAGAAACTGTGATAATGCCGAGTACTTCCAGCGAGCCCCCTATGCGGATATAAGAGGTGAGCGAGGCAGACTCGTCCGGCTGCCCGATCTTTTCCATCTCGTAGTAGATACCGCCCATCACATGTACCTGGCCCGTGGCCACACCGAGGTTCAGCGCCATGCTGGCTCCGAATTCGAGGGCGGCTTCCAGCCGTTCTACGCCGTCCAGACCGATTTCGATGGCAAAGAACCCTCCGCCTCCGAAAGCATAAATCGTCAGCAGGAAAGGCTGTTCCCGTTCGCAGAAGTTAAAGCGCAGGCGTGCCGGATTCCCGGTGAAGGGGATGATCAACTTGGCACCCAGGGATATGTTCTGGATAGTCACCACACCGAAGGCCACCGTCGGGATAGGCAGCGTAAAACCGGCGCTTACCTGTGTTGGGGTGATGTCGATGTTCAACCCGCTGCCGGAAGACTTCATAAAATCTTTCAGTGCATTGACGAACGTCAGTACTCCGGCAAACTCGACCTTGTCGATATCGACGTCAACATTGGGCTTCTTCCCTGTTTCCGAAGTAAAAATCACTTTGTTGAAGTGAAGCCGCAGGAACAGAAAATCCTCGCCGAGTATATTGATCCAGAAACTGCGCAGATCTCCCACGATGTTGTAGGTGGGCTCGCCGGGAGGATCCACAGGAGTGATAAAAGTACCCTTGACCTCCATGCTTGTCGAGCCCGAAGTTTCAAATATCTTCATGGGGTCTGCTTTTAGATCCGGCAACCAGTCGAGACGCGTCTCAAGAGACTGAGGGGGCAGGCTGTTATTGCCGTTGGGGTAGATAACATAATTGGTGAGCTGCGGGGTCTTGCGCCCTTCGCCGAAATTGGCAGGTTTGATGATATCCGCCAGTGAGATGCCTCCCAGTATTTTCGCGCCGTTAAAGAAACTCGCGGGGTTAAACTGGGTGGGCGTGGAGTCAACCGTGCCGCCTACAACCCCTATGGTGCGCGACAGCCCGCCGATCTTAATATTGGGAGTAACGGTTCCTCCAGATTTATCACCTGCCCCGTCGAAGCTCAGGTCCACCTGGTTTTTCAGTTTAGCCCATATGTATCCCGGGTTGGTTGATTTATCGAAACCATGGGTGCGGAAATCAGGATGTAACTGGATGATAACCGGACCGGGGAATGCCCCGCCGGTAGCCTGTTCGGCACTCGGCAATCGAACCACAGCTTCCTGCCAGGTGGGAAAGAACCGCGCCTGGTCATCAGGCAAGGCAGCATCGGGAGGCGCGGGCAGAGCCGCTCCAAGGATGATGCTCTTGACTTCGGCGCTGGTGTCGCCTGCTTTCCCGTCTGCCACGCCCTCTGACTTTGAACTAGGGGCAAAAGCGACTTTCTGGCCTTGCAACAGCCGTTCCCGGCGCGACTGGTTTTCAGCGGCGGATTTGTAAGCAGTAATGGCCGGATCGATAAACTCGGCAACGTCATCCGCTTTTTGCAATGTGGATGAAATGAAGGCCAACGGGCAGGTAAATTCGGTGCGTTGACCATCAATATCTTCCGCTGACATGTGAAACAGGAAGTCCTGTCCGCCCACGCGCGGCCAGAAAGCTTTCTGCCCTTTGTTTACCAGGTCATTGACCGGGTCGGCAGGATTATCCAGTATGGGCGTGATGAGACTGGTGATGCGGGCATTTACGAACGGCCACTCACGCCCCCCATAGGGCTGGGAGGTATGAGCCGGATAAGTCTTAAGGGGTTGGCGTACTACTATGTAGAAACGCTGGCGCAGATAGGCTGCGGTTTGCCCTGACAAGGGACCGCCGGAGGGGACCGCCTGGAACTTCCGTTCGGTGATCTTGACCAGAGTAGCGGCATGACCGGTTGGGAATAGAAAACCTTTATAAACCACGCGCACGTAGTGGTCCCTGCCCATGGTGGCCAGGTGCCGCCACTCCAGGATGTCCATGTCCGCCGAGGCCGGCGCGTTGGGCCACTCTCCCCGGGTATTCATCCAGGCTCCCAGGGTGCTGAGCATGAAGCGTTCCACCTGGACAGGCGATGGTTTGTAATACAGAGGCACTTCTGCCGGTATCTGGATATTGTAATCCGACATCAGGCGCACCAGTTGCCAGCGATCGTTTTTGGTGAGGGACATACGGAATGGCAATGAATCGTTGGCATCCGGGGACTTGCCGCGTTCGAACCCCTGCGCCCAAACTGCACGCAGAGTCCGGTAAAATTCCTGTTGCTCGTCCACCAGGTATTGTCCCGCGTGGTTTGGATCAGTGATACGCACCCCCAGGCGGGTATGCCATAGTTCTGTGCGATTGTTTTTGGTGACAGGATCGATGGCGTGAGCCCAGCCAGCCTTGATACTGGGCGACATAACAAGTTGCCATGGCACCTCGATGGCGGTCTCGGTCTTAAGTGGTTCGACAGGGACCTGCCCCAGTGTCGGATCTTTGGTAGCTGTTGCAGCTTTGGATAGCGCCTGCGAAGGGGGTTGGGCGGTAACGGTGACGCTCATCTGATTCTTCTGCCATGAGAGCAGTTCTTCCATGGTGAAAGGGATGGGACCGGTGTACTGAATCATGAAGGCCAGACGGCTCGGACCTGCAAAGCGCACCCCAACCGATCCGGGTTGATCCGGCGTCTCGCCGCCGCCGGGCGGGTTGGGAGAATTATTGGGATCCTCTGTATCACTGCCGATCTCTGCGGCTGTTTCCAGATAGGCTTCTTCGCCGATGTTCTGGGGTGAATAATCGTTCCCGTGACCGAGTGTGATGACCACACCGACGGCTTGATTTGAGTTCTGACGCAGGAGAGTGCCTCCCTGCAAAACAAGGTTATAGAAATCAAATTTGAGGGCCAGCATGTCCGCTTTCCGGAAGACTGAAGCGGTAAAGCTGGGATCTCCTTCGAGGTCTGTGATCTTTGGAGGATTGCAGGCTACTATATTCTTGAAATTCCCGGAATTGCAGGATGATTGCGCAAGCATGGCGTCCAGGAGCAGCGCCGAGGCGCCAAACACGGATAGTTTGATGAATTTACGCCGCGTCAAAGGGGGAATGTCGGCCCGGTCAAAGAAGCCCAAAAGTTGCAGACTGACCTCCGGTTCTTTTTCAGGGGGGATTCCGTTTTGGGCAACAAATTCTTTGATGATTTTTACCAGTTTCTGCCGTTCTATATATTTGCCATCGTGCGATTTGGGGCTTTTTTTTGCGATATTGTCCTCGTGCCCATTAGTACCATTATTATCCATGATGGATACCTCCTGAGAACTTGAGGGCTCCTTTAGTTTCTGTATCTTAAACTGATCCAGCCGTTATGCCTGTCCATCAGTAAAAAGCAACGCAGGCGCCGCCTTATAGATACAAATAATTTAACATGCCATCGTAAATCATCAGTAATTTGTAATCCAGTTGAAAACTATAAGCGTGTTAAATGGTCATGTCAATAGATTTAAACCATAGTTTGAAGGCAGGCTTCAACTTGTTAGGACGTTCACGGGTTGCATGCTGCCGATTTGATTAGGACCGATAAACCGCGAGCCGACGGCGTATGATCCGAAACCCGGAATCCCGAAATGGCACAAACACCACTTGGCTTGGGTCGAGGATCTTTTAGCTTTACCGGAAGAAGTTCACATCGTTGGACAAGGCGGTACGGTTCCAAAGGCATTGCCGTGATTTACGGCGAACCAGGATTCACGATTTATTATTTTGAATCCGGCACTAGCCGAACATCCGTCAGGCAGCAGGCTGAAGGTCAGCGATACGCACCACGGTACCATGGTCTTTGATATAGCGAGATACCGGACCCCCCAGGGCTTCGATGCGCTCGTCGGGGAAGACCAGCAGACCCGTACCTGTAGCTATGCCGTATCCGATGGATTTCTCTTTCTTTAGAGCCAATGCCGCCTGGAGTTCATCCCAGCCTGATTTTTCATCATGGGTATCGCAAAGGACATCGGCCAGCCCCATGCAAGGAAAAAGTTCGGCAGTGTCCACATCCTCCGGGTCACGCCAGCGCACCCATTCGCGCCCAAGCATGATGCTCCCTGCCGATATCCCGAAAAATGGTTTACCCTGCCGGTAGAGTTCTTGCAGGAAAACATCCATCTTGCGCCTGGCAAGGGTCTGCATGCCAAGTTCGACATCCCCGCCGCTGATGAATACTACATCAGCCTTCTCTAAAATCTCTTTTGATTGATTTATCCGCGCACCCTTTGCCATGCGGGCCAGTTTAACCGATCCCGCTCCCATATCGCGAAGGTAGCCTTCTATATGGCGGAAGAACTCCAGATCATCATCTGAGGCAGCCCCGACATAAGCCACAGCGGGCTCCTTGCAGTTATTGCTCTGAAAAAATAGTTTCACGGCGGGGTCGCGCTGGCCGCGTCCGCCGGCAAGGAGAAATAACGGGGCTCGTTTTGTTTTCATAATATCACCTCAAATAAATTTTGCGCCAAAAAACGCGCGGGCTGGTTGCCAACCATTCAATAAACTAACTTTTCTTCACAAAATGATCATCCGGCGACATGTCCGCTTTCTGCTCTATCGTACCTCCATGATTGGTGAAGCACGCCACCGATCCGTTTTTTGCCTGAATGCGGCCATCCGGGAATACCATCAAATAAGCCCCCGAGTTGATTCCGTAGCCGATCGCTCCGTCCCCTCTGAGTTCCAAGGCCGTTTTAAGTTCGAACCAATCATCTTTTTCAGCGTGGGTATCGCAAACAAACGGAACCAGCGCCAGGCAATCATAAAGCCCGGGGGATGCATCACCGCCGGGTTCAGGCCAGGAGACCCATGCCTGCGCCATCATGATGCTCCCGGCTGAAACACCGATGAACAGCTTGTCTTGTTGTGCCATCTCCCTGAAGAATTCTACCATGTTCTTTTGTCGCAAAACATCCATCCCCACCTCCATATCCCCGCCGCTAAAGAACACAACGTCGGCCCCCTGGATTAGGGTACGCGCTTTGTTAAGGTCTGCGTCAGGTGCTGCTATGACTACCCGGTGAACACGGCATTTGCAGCCGATCTTGATAAGAGCGGCTATAACGAAAAACGGTATCCAGTTATCCCGAAAGCTGGCTGCGCCGATAAAGGCGAGGTCAGGGTTAGCTTTCCCGCTTTCTTTAAGGATGCGCTGAATAGCGGCAATGGTTGAATGCATGCTGTGGCCTCTGCCGCCGGCGAACAAATAGAACGGTTTCCTAGTCTCCATTTGCTAATTACACCCTCCTTTAACATTTTGCCTGTCGAGGCAGGCATCCAGATCGATGGGGAACAAGCATTTAGATACAAGGTATTTCCCGGTGCTTTCCGGGGCGATGTCGGCATCATAAATCACTTCGATGCCGGCCTCCCGGCCGTAAAGCGACTTTAGAAGGGAAACAGCTGTGTGCTTGTGTTTCTCACGGTCCGCTACATGGCTGACCAGATGGAGTTCGTAGGAACGCTGGTTCAGTTGTACCAACTGGTAGATGCTAACTTCGGGAAGGTTACTCAGGCAGGTATCCAATTCCAGTAAAGTCACTAATCTGCCTTCGCATGTCAGGGTCAGGTTTGCCCTTCGGCCTGCTATCGCTTCCAGCACCAGCCCGGATTCCCTTCCACAGGGGCAGCGGCCCCCTGTCTCTAATTTAACGATATCACCTGTTTCAAAATGGATCAGATAACTCCAGGGGTTGTGAAGCGGGGTAACCAGGATGCGCCCCAATGCAGGGCCTCCATGCATCGCTTTGAGCGGTTCAAAATCTACCCTGCAGAAATCGCTGTTCTGGTGAAATCGCCCCGCTTCGCACTGCAAGAAAACATACCCGGTTTCAGTAGTGCCGTATGAGCTGGTAAAAGGAACTTCGGGAAAGACCTTTCGGATCTGAGCAATAGCCATGCGCGTCGGATATTCATACGTGAAGACTATCGCACCCGGCTGAAAGACTGTTTTATCGCCTGCCGAGGCGTACCGGCAGAGCCTTGCCAGATAGGACGGGTTGGCTTCCAGAAGGGCTGGTTGAAAGGTCCCTATCTCCTGGATCATGCGGTCCATGTGTTCCGCGGGCCACGCGGTCGGGTCTGTCTTTTCATTGAGGTAGAGAAAGCGGGCCAACCGCCGGTCCTCCATCGGCAAGGGGACCTCGTCGGAGACAATACCGACGTTGCGCGGGTTAACTAAAATAGCTTCCCTGTGATTCCCGGGTGCGATGCGGGCCAGGTGGGTATTCAATTTCCATGAGGACTTTTCCGAGGCATCCCACCAGGGCTGGTTCCAGATGTTGGTTATTTTATCGCCGGTAGTCCCGCTGGTCTGAATGAACTGTACTTCCCCGTTTTCAAGCGCTGCCGACAGTTCTACCTCGGGAGGAAGAACTCCACCGGGGAAATTAGTGTTGATATCCAGCTTGGTGAGCGCCGGCATGCGCGCATAACGGTCATCGACTGAAGCCTGAGGCCCGGGGTCGCACGCTTTCCAGGATCGATACATCGGTATTTTTTCCAGCGCCGTTTCCAATAGCGCTTTAGAACTGGAATAGTAATCCGGGGGGTATTGTAAATTCGATGGCGGCGTTTGATCAGGCAAGATAAGTTTTCCCTCCACTTTAGTCAGGTACACGAACTATAAGAGTAAAAAAATTACTGATTTTAGGTAACAAATTTTTCGAGGTAAAAGTCGATCTTTTGTAAAACCCGAACGACAATATCCGAGTCTGTCTCATAGAATTCCCGTAAACTCGATTTAAGGTCTTTAAACATGCGAGAGTGTTCGGCATTGATGTCCCTGCACAAAGGTTGGCATTTTTCAGTGATGTTGAGAGCCACCTCTTTTGTGTTGGCGGCATCTTTGGTCTTTATTATCAAACCTGTTTCAACCAGTTTGTTAACCATCTCGGACGCTGATGCTTTAGAGACATTCAGGCTGCCGGCAAGATTTGTGATATTGATACCAGGCCTGTGCCCGATGATTACAATGGCCCTGATTTGGGAAGGGAATACCTTTATATCTCTGTAGACCCGGGGGTGCTTGTCGATCAGATTGAGCTTTGCGTTGATGCTCATCAGGGTGTCCAGTATCTGAAATGCGGAAAGTGAAGCGTTTGACATGGTATTATTGTAAGGCAACCTAACAATAATGTCAAACATCTACCTTTTGGTTCGCAGTTTTTAAGGGAATCAACGCATGGAGGTCGCCCAACTCCGCGAAAAAATGACTTCCAGGTAATATCTTGAGGAACGGGTAGAGGAATAGGCGTGTTGAAAGCCCTGTTTCTCTACTTTTGGTTGGCTCAGCTTCGTGGTAAAGTTCACATGCCTAGAGGTTATTGGAAACTGCGCTGACCGGATAACAGCCACGCCACCAGATTCTAGATCCCGGGTCTCAGCCCGGGAGGACAATGACGGGGCAGGAGTCAAGGATGGGGACGAGATTGCCGCGTCGCTCACGCTTTTCGCTATGAAAGCCGAATGACAAGACGGGGTTGGCGGTGTTAACTCTCGAGCCAGGCGTGAGAATAAAGAGCTTCACCCATCAGTACCCGCACCGTCTTAACGTACTTGATTTCATCGGGACTCAGGGAAGCTGTATCGATGTCCGCGCCGTCCATGGCCTTGTGGATTAGAGAGACGGTCCCCGGTTTGAGGCCGCGGGCGATCGCGATAAGTTCGGGGTCGGTGGCATCGGCTATGGCGGAATACAAACCGCTGCGTTCGAGCATCACGAGATACGTGCGGTTGAGCCAGGGACGCAGGTGCGAAGGCGTGCCGTTGGAAACGTTGGACAACCCAACAATGGACTTGCAGCCGGGAGCGATTTCAGGAAGCATCTGAAAGAATTCCAAGCATGCCTTCACCTGGCTGATCTCGCCTGTAACGGGTGTCGCGATGGGATCGATCCATATGTCCTCGTTGGGTATGCCCATCTCGTTGAACTTGTAAACCAGGTCTACAGTCAGCATACAGCGCTCGTTGACATCTCGAGGCATACCATCGACACCCCAAAGGAGGCCTATGACCTCCGAGTTAAATTTCTTCACTAGCGGCAGAATCTTTTCCAGCCGTTCAGGCTGGAGGGAAACCGAATTTACCAGAGCCCGCCCTTTGCATACCTTGAGGCCTGCCTCGGTGGCGTCGGGATTGGTGGTATCGAGAGAAAGGGGACGGGAGGACACTTCCTGGACCGTCTGGACGAGCCACGGCATGAGCTCAGCCCCTGTTTTACGGGCAGGCCCTATATTGAGGTCGAGATAATCAACGCCCGCCGTGTCCTCATCCTGCGCCATTTTCCGGATGGGCGCGGCCTGCCGTTCTTTCATGGCAGGACCGAGGGTCTGGGACATGATGTTAATATTTTCACCCACAAGAATCATATTTTCCTCACAGATTGAAGTCCCGTGCACCGGTATCCAGAATATTTACACCGCATACAGCATGCGCTATTCAAAATCAGGCAGTTTTCAAGTTTTTTAGGAAGGGAGGTATGTGAGCGCCTTCCCGGGGGCCGACTATAACCTGCCAGCCCGGGAGTTCCTCTTCAAGCCCCCCGCTTTCAGAGGCGATATATCCGGGGATGATTATCCTGCGGTGCTTGACCTTATCGGCGATACCGCTCTTTTTGATGAGCGGGGCGATAGTGTCGGCGCCGAATTTTCCGGCAGCCCACGCCGTCATCACCGATAGGCCTTCCGTGTCTTTCACAAGCAGGTAGCTTGGCACGCGCGAGTTCTCTATCTCCCCCGAGACGATGAAATACGTCAATGAAAAATTCGAGGTAATCAGCACGGGGGAATTCTCATCAGGCCCGCCGATGTCGTAGATACCTTCCGTGGTCGCAAGCGGCCTTTGGGGATCCGAATACAGGTTCATGCGAAGCACCAGTAACGGAAAGAGGGTTTCCCCCTGGAAATCGGAAAGAACGATGATGCCGCCGTATTTGGCGACGAACGTTGCGGCCACCAGTGCTTCTTTCATCGGATCGGCGGTCATTTCATTCGCCAGGACTATAGTGGGAAAGCCCAGCGGCCGAAATTTTTTGTTCAGGGCCAAACGGCGGATCATGACCTGGTCATGCAGTGCCTGTTTGGGCGTTCCGGCGCCGGAATCTATGACGATATCTTTCACCCCGAGCTGGGCCAGTTTTTCCGTAAGCAAAGACAACTCTTCCAGACCCGGGGCCCTGGCTGCCAGCGGACAGCCGGTTTCTTTAGCAAGGGCAGCCATTTTTTCTGCATTATCCATAGTGGCGCAGTAGAGCAAGGGCCTCCGCTCGGCGCATGCTTTGAGGGCGGTTGCCATGATGTCGGGATTAGACGTCATAAGGATAATGCTCGCGTCGCTCTCGGATTTCACCCGCGATACCAGGCCGGTGAACCTGGCAGCATCTCCTGAATCGCATCTTAACGCGACCAGTTCCGGCCGGAGTTTAAGGCCTACCCTGATGTATGACAGTTCTTTGAAACGGGTCAGCCTTGCCCCGACTTCGGCCGTATCCATGACATCCGTGATGAGTATCGCGAGTCCGGGCGGGTTTTCAAAGCGTTTTTCGTGCCGGAACAGGACCGTTTCGCCGCCGACCTTGAGGGCACGTTCGCCGCTGCCGATGACCACAGGCCGTATCGGAGGGGCGGAGGCTTCCTCAAGTTTAGCCCGGGCTTCCGCTGTCACAAGGGGGCAAGCCGAGAGTTCCGCTTTACCCGCTGCCAGGCTCATGGCAAAAGCCAGGCATGTAGGGACACCGCATTTACCGCAGTTCGTTTTGGGCAGCAGCTTGAATATCTCTATTCCCGATAACGCCATGATGTTTCTCCCTTAAGTGATTTTCAGGCAATTGTTAAATATACACGTATTTTAACCGGATTACATGATGGGTTCCATGGTGATAGCCGGATGCCCCTTCTCTGTCAGGAACGGCAGGATAGCTTCTTCGGTCGTGCCCACGGACTCATCGGCTATCATATCCAACAGGTTCGGTATGCCTATTTCGACGGCCCTGGCGTTGAACCTGTCCCTTATCTCGTCCTTGAGCATCCTGGGCATCCAGACCAGCCGCTTGATACCGCCTTCTGAGGAGATGAATTTACGCTGGGCGACGTTGTACTTGCTGTGCCCTACGAAACCGGGCGTGCTGATACCGCCGCCGACAGTGCCTGCGAGGGTTGTGAATTTCATACCGGACGGCGTCATACCGGTGAATTCCCGGTTGACCGTCATCACCCCGTTGCACGTAGGCAGGATGGCGGCGATGCATTCCATGCAGCCGCAGGCGGTCGCAGGGTCAACGATGATGCTGTAAAAGTTGTAAGAAGGCATCTTGCCGCGCGACGCTTTAAAGATAAATTCGTTAACGCCTTTCCACTGCCCCAGGCGGGTGTCTATGGGTTCGCCTTTCGGCACCGGCTGGTTGGGGCCGGTGGGGTTTATCTCAAAAGAAGCCTTGCAGTCCATCCAGTTGTAGGAACCGCATAGGCCTGTGCGCTCCGGAGAGATCACGCAAACATGGCTGGGGGCGAAGGACTGGCAAAGAGTGCACGAATAATACGTATCTGTGGTTTCGTCGGTCATGCCTTCCACGCGAGCATCGCGCAGCGCATACGCAGCTTTTGCCTGGGCAGACACCTCTTTTACCCCGGCATCTGTCGTATACAATTTCACCTGGAGCTTGTCGAAGATGCGCCCGAAGTCCTGGTGCAGCTTGGCGTGCAGTATGACGCCGATGTCCCGCAGCCGGAAACCTTTTTCTACAGCGGATTTGCTGACCCTGAGCCAGGCGATGTCGCGCTGGCCGATGTGCATCACTCCCTGTGCGTAATTAAGCAGATGGTGCACCTGCCTCTCCAGGATGGGCTCATAGTCGTCCTGCATCTGCCGGCCTGCCACTTCCACGGCGATAGCCAGGGGGAGTTTTGTGCCTGCAGGAACGTCGGTTATTTCAGGACCGATAACTTCTATCCGGCCGTCTTCGACTTCTTCCATGCGTTTCGACGTGACCCATTCCACCATCTGAGTCCGGCCGCCGCCTGTTTCGAGGTAGATGTCATCACCGCGGACACGCTCTCCCTCGAATGCCGGGCCGTAAGCCACCGGGACGGGCACCTGGGTGACATTGACTTTGAGCCCTCGCACTTCAAGCGCCCTGGCGACGATCTTGTCATGAGGGACCCCTGATACGACGTGTTCGTAACTGCAGATCCCGGTGGGCAATACTTCCGGGATGCACGAATCCGCAATCACCGGGAACCCGAAATTGATGGCCCCGGCCGCATTGGCGTACCACTCGTCCGACACATATCCCAGCGGCATCGCGAAAGCAAAGATGCGGTCTTTGTTATAGATGAGGTTGGCGCGGAAATCCCCGGGCTTGATGCCGCCGAATGACATGGCCGCGCGAGCGGCGAAGCCCAGGGCAAAAACCGTTGCCGACACGTCGGGGCCGAAAGGGACGAGGCGCGTAGGCCATCCGATCTGGACGCCGGCAGCCATCAACTGTTCGGCGAAGCGGTTTTCCTGGTTTTCGCCGCACATGAACACGTAAAGGTTCTTTTGCTGAAGTTCAATGGCGATTTTAGCGGCGATTTCGGCCGTGGGCGCGGCGCCAAGCACCGCGGCAAAACCGGGCGCCGTACCGTCGACGAATTCAACCCCGCGCTTGCGCAGGATAACGTCGTCCGCGGCCCCCAGCCAGATGTTCCCTTCCTGGGGGTCCTCGGTTTTGGTGTAGAAATCCGGGGTTTCGAGATAACGGATAGCCTCTATAATTTCTTCAGCAAAGAGTGTCGCCATGCCTGCGTCGAGTGCCGGAGCCAGGTAAGGAAGCGGATGAAGTTCACGAACCGGAGGAGGCAACAAAAGGCGGCAGCGTTTTAAAACCGGCGCCATGTCATCCAGCTTTTCAACCTTGAGGCCCAGCATGGCATAAATTATCGGAAGGTAATAGGCGGTATTGGGAAAACCCACCGCCTGCCCGGGGCCCCATTTTGCGACCGCATCTTTGTACTTGTTCTCGGCACGCTCTATGATTTTGTAGGAACCCCTGATGGCTGCGGAAGCAATGATTTTTGACATCAGACGGCCTCCATCGAGCGGCGCATCTCCATATCGAACAGCACCCTCTCCCTGGCTTTATCCAGGCCCAGTAGTTTGCGTTTTTTATCTATGTGATCGATCATGAGTTTTGCCATGCGGATGGGGTCGGATTCGAAGCCCCACATGCCGCCGTAAACCGCCTCATATTCTTTGAAGAGGTAATCGGTGACTTCCCTGCTGCCGGTGGTGGGCCAGTTTACTCCGAAGACCGTGTAAACCCCGGAGCCCACGAAATATTGCCCGATGGAAAGCGCTTTTTCGCTCATCCATTCGGGCGCCGCGCCTGCAACCGGCAGGTCGGAAAGGTCGTCGCCCAATCCGCCGTCTTTTACCATGGCCGTGGCGGCGATAAGGATGCGGGCGTTATCGACACACGAGCCCATGTGCAGTACGGGCGGGATGCCGAGCGCCTCGCAAACGGAGCGCAGCCCGGGACCGGCTTCGGCGGCCGCTTCCGGGAGCATCAGGCCGGCTTTGGCGCACGCCATGGCCGAGCAACCGGTTTGAAGAACCAGCACGTCGTTCTTGATAAGTTCCCTGACCAGACGGACATGCACGTCGTCATGGGTCACACGGGCATTATTGCATCCGACTACGCCGGCGACGCCGCGTATACGCCCGTTGATTATGTTTTCGTTAAGGGGACGGTACGAAGCGCGAAACAATCCACCCTGCAGGTAATTGATGGTCTCGTGGCTGAAACCCGCGATAAGGTCGGTCTTCACGTCCGGTATGCGCACGTTCTTGCCCCTGTTGGGGAAATTGTCGATGGCTGCGCGCAGGATTTTTCCGGCGGTTTCGGGAGCATGGTGCTCGTCAAAGTCGATATGCATGGCTCCCGTGATATGGGCACGCGGGTCGGTAGTGATGATTTTGGTGTGGTAGCACTCGGCCACATCCTGGATGCCCTGCATGATGCACTGCACGTCAACCACCAGCGCTTCAAGCGCCCCGGTGACGATAGCAAGTTCCTGCTGCAGGAAATTGCCGGCGATGGGAAGGCCGTGGCGCATCAATATCTCATTTGCAGTACAGCACATGCCTGCCAGGTTGATGCCTTTGGCGCCTTTGCTTTTTGCGTAGTCGATCAATTCGGGGTCCTGGGCCGCCACTGCGAGCATCTCGGCCAGGGCGGGCTCGTGCCCGTGAATTATCACGTTGACCTCGTCGGCTTTAAGCACGCCGAGGTTAATCTGGCTGAAGACAGGGGCGGGTGTGCCGAACATGATATCCTGAAGTTCGGTCGCGATCATGCTGCCGCCCCAGCCGTCTGCCAGTGCGGTCCTCATGCTCTGGGCCAGCAGGCTGCGGTAATCCTGGTCCACACCCATGTGTGTGCGGTGCATGCTTTCCACTACTTCGCGGTCGATGCCGCGCGGGGCAACCTCCAGTTTGCGCCAGAGTTCCCGGCGTTTGAGCGGCGCCCGGCGCGTCAGCCGGAGTTCGCCGTTCTGCTGGCCGAATTCCTGCATCGCCAGTTTACCGATGTCTATGGCGATAGCTTCATTGGTGCGGTTGCCGATCTCGACACCGAAATCCAGTGCCAGAGCCAGCAGCTTTTGTTCATCCTTGATGATAAATCCGGGAGCTTTGCCCTCAGCCGTCAGCAGGAAGGCTTCAACCACTTTGCGGGCGTGGTCGCTGTGAGCCGCGGACCCCGCCGCAATCATGCGTGTAAAGTTACGGGCAACGATCGTCTCCGCCGTCGCTCCGCAAACCCCCGTGCGCCGGGCCTTCTCTTCGGGCGTTTCATCCCTGTTCCTGGCGGCTGGAACACGGCAGGGCCCCATACTGCACATCCTGCAGCAGCTGCCTTCCTGTCCTATGGGGCAGGGTTTCATCTTTTCGGCGCGGTCGAAAGCTATCGACGCGCCGTCAACCCTGGCCTTGGCTATCATCTCGTTGGTGGCGGGGTCGATACTCAGTTTACGTTCTTCTTCAGCCATTTGCTTCTCCTCTTTCACCATTCAACGGAGGTGCGGATGCCTTCTGGTACCCGGTTACTACCGGTAACATACCAGCCGGTGGAAGGGCACCGGCCGGGGGAGGGATGTATCAGGATTGTTTCAGGACTGCGACATATCTGTTATCATGCTTTTCACGAGTTTGATGGCTTCGGGATGCCTCATAACGGCCACGTCCCCGCCTGCCAGCAGTAAAGCCCATGCTGACATGGCTTCAAGTAAAATACCCCGCTTGCGGGAGTCTCCCAGTTTCGGGTCCAGTTCCGTCGCCATCTTGGCTTCTTTGCTTTTCCATGTTTCGCGGGCGACATTCATGATTATGGGGGCGGCGAGCTTTTCATCCTGCTGGGTGAGGGCAGCCATACGGATGCGCTCTATCACAGAATAGCAGTACTCGATACCGTAACCGATGCTGGATACCGTGGGATCAAGCACCACCTGGTTGTCGGGCACACCCAGATTGCTCAAGAGGATGTTCAGTTGTTTCGCCAGGTTGATATCTATCGGAGAAGAAGCCGCGATAGTGTGCCCGTAGCCAAGTGCAACAGCGGCTATCTTTTTATAATCGCCTTCTTCCACAGGGCCGATGACCAGTTTTCGGTCTTGCACGGCTTCACAAACACGCCTCAGCACATCCGTGTCTTTCTCATGATTGGCTGTACCCCATACGATAAGCGGGACTTTGATGCCGTCTGAAACTTTTTTTACCGTCGCCGCGGCGGTCTCGGCATCTGCGTTGGCCCCGTTAGGGTCGGTGCTGGAAAGCTGGAGGCATATCATTTCCGCCCCGTAGTCCGCCACGCATTTCTGAGCCCAGGCCAGGGGGTCGGAGATGACCCCGTTAAACGGTTCAAGGGCGGCGGGGGCCCAGTCCTGCGGCGTCGAATCGTACACTTCCATGGCTATCCGTGGCAGGTTCGGCATCGTTCCTTCAAATGTAAAGAAAGGGTAACTGGTTTCGCCTCCGACCTTTATTGCAGTGTCACCGCTGCCGAGGGTTATTTCCTTGATTTTACCGCTGTAAGTTAGTTTAGGTAGTTCCAGAGCCATGTTTGCCTCCATATCGGCTTCTATCAGATCGAATACCAGAAATTCAATATCACTCGCCCGAATGAAATCCTATGGTCCATGATTTTGTTTTCAACAGCCTGTCACGCCGGTTTTTTACGTTTTTCGCTGCCCGGCCAATCTTTGCTGTACCAGTAGCGTTCCGCAGTTTCAAGGTATTTCATTTCTTCAGCACGCGTGCCGAGTTTCTGCCTCCAGCGCCCGTCGGCTTTCCCCTCAGGCTTGCCGGGTTCGAAGGTTTCACCCAGTACGGGGACGGTGCTGCCCGCACATGCGTTTTCTGCTTTTTCGTTCATAATGTACCTCTTCAGCCGAGCCCGGCCGCCATCCTGGCCGCTTTGACCGTATTTGACATAAGCATCACTATCGTCATCGGCCCGACCCCTCCCGGAACCGGTGTGATGGCGCCGGCTTTTTCTTTGACTGAGGCAAAATCCACATCTCCTGCCAGTATGCGTTTGCCCTCCGGAGTCCGCCCGATTTCGTTTGTGCCGACGTCTATCACGACAGCTCCGTCTTTGACCATGTCCGCGGTGATGAACCAGGGTTTACCGATTGCAGCGATGAGTATGTCGGCGCGGCGGGTGTGTCCTCCGATGTCCCTGGTGGCGCTGTGGCATATGGTTACGGTTGAGTTGGCGCCCCTGGCTTTCTGCAAGAGGATATTGGCGATAGGTTTTCCGACGATGTTGCTGCGTCCCACCACAACTACCTCTGCTCCTTCGGTAACGATGCCGCTGCGCTCGAGCAGCACCTGGATGCCATGCGGGGTGCAGGGCAGGAAACCGGGTTCGCCGATGACCATGCGCCCCACGCTGACGGGGTGGAAACCATCGACGTCCTTGTCGGGGTCGATCGAGAAAAGTATCTTGCCTTCATCGATGTGTTTTGGCAGGGGCACCTGGACAAGGATCCCGTGTATCTTTGGATTGGCGTTGAGATTTTCCACCACTTCAAGAAGTTTGGCTTCCGATATGCCGGCGGGCAGGTCGATCCTCTCGGAGTAAATACCCAGGTTCTGGCACATCTTGACCTTGCTGGCAACATAAACCTGTGAGGCAGGGTCTTCGCCAACCAGTACGGTAGCGAGTCCCGGCGTGATGCCGTGGAGGTTCTTAAGGTCCTCGACTTCCCTGCGGACTTCTTCGGTGATCTGGCGCGCTATGTCGGTTCCGTTTATGATCCTGGCTGTCATACTAACCCCCTACGGCAACTGAGCCAATAGAATGTCTGTCAATGTCTTCACGGCCCGGGCTGCAGGCGAGGAATCCGGCATTTCGAGAAGTGAGCGTTGCTCCAGGTCAAACCGCTGAATCTCGGAATCAAGAGGAATAAAACCGATTGGCTCGATATTCAGGTTTTTGAGCTCCTTTGTGATTTGAGAATCTATGGCGACGGGAACGCGGGTGATGATGAACGAGACCCGTTTTACATCGAGTTTAAGTTCGTCAACAAGTACCCTTATACGGGAAGCGGTGCGGATGCCTTTCACCGAGTAGTCGGAAGCGATGAGCAGCTCATCAACATTTTCTGTGGTGCGGCGGCTGAGGTGTTCCATGCCGGCCTCGTTATCCATCACCATGAATCGATAATTACTCTTGAGCTTGTCGATAAAATCTTTCAGAACGCTGTTGGGGTAGCAGTAGCAGCCGGTTCCTTCCCCGCGCCCCATGGATATCAGGTCGACTCCCGTGCTTTCCACTATCGCTTGGTTGAGGCGCACCTGGAGGAAAGCGCCTTTGTTCATCCCTGACGGAATGCTGATTTTGTCGGAATTGAATTCTGCCAGGATCGAACCGATAGTGTCATGAAGCTTCAAGCCCAGGCTTTCATGCAGGTTGGCATTGCCGTCTGCATCCACCGCCAGGACAGGCGTAAGCCCCCGTTGGTTTAACTCGCGGATAATCAGACTGCAGGTGGTTGTTTTGCCGCTGCCGCCCTTACCGGCTATCGCGATGGAATAAGTCATCTTGTTTCTTCCAGGCGTACCGACGGGAACAGGGTGCCATCGGTATGCGGCAGGAACATCGCTGCGGTGTAATTGGACATGAACTCAGCGCTTTCGGAAAGCTCCAGGTTAGTCATCATGGCTGCAACCTTGCCGCTCTGTTCGAGGAGGTCGTTTGAGAATGAAATCAGGCGAGCCCCCAGTAGCGAACCGTTCCCGATGAAAATGAATTTTTCACGCGGTAAATCAGGGAGGAGGCCGATAGATATGGCGTTTTCCATATTCAACCGACTGCCAAAGGTGCCGGCGATGACCACTTGGTCAACAGATTCCATCCTGCTCCCGACACTCTTGACCAGCGTCTGGTAGCCTGCGTATAATGCGGCTTTCGCCCGGACCAGGTTGGTCATATCTATTTCGGTAAATACGATATCTTTGCCTGTTGCGCTCTCTTTCTGCGTGGCCAGGACGTATTCGTATCCATCTTCGCCGGACCTGATGCGGGTATCATTCTTTTCTGTCGTATATTTGCCCGCCTGCGTGATGAGCCCTTTTTTAAGCAGCACCGCGGCCAGATTGATAATGCCCGAACCGCAGATGCCCGACGGTTTTCCGCCTCCGATAACACCGATAACGGGCTCTCCATCCTCATCCAGTTCGAAATCTTCGATCGCGCCGGTAACAGCCAGCATGCCGCATTTGATGCCGCCGCCCTCGAAGGTCGGCCCCGCGGAAGCCGCGGAGGTTACCATCCAATCGCGGTTACCCACTACTATTTCGCCGTTGGTGCCGATGTCGATATATAGAGTCACCTTCGTACGCTGGTAGACTCCGCTGCCCAGTATCCCTGCAACGATATCTCCGCCGACATAACTGGAGACTGAAGGGACAATGGACACATAAGAGTGTGCCGCCGCACCTATCCCCAATTCACTCGCTTTGACCAGCGGCGGATTGGCCACGGCAGGAACGTACGGCGAGAGCCTGAGGTATTGCGGGTCGAGGCCCAGCAGGAGGTGGACCATGACGGTGTTGGCGGCTATGACCACGTGGTTAAGTTCTTTGACGTTTATCTTCGAGCTGTTAACCATCCTAGAAGTGAGTTTATTGATGGTTTCCACGACCGCTTTTTGCAGGTTTTCCAGGCCTCCCGGTTTGCGGCATTGAGTGATGCGGGAAATGACATCGGCGCCGTAGCTGATCTGGCCGTTATAGTCTATGGATTGTTCAATCACCCGGCCCCGGTTGAGGTCCAAAATTTGCCCTCTGACGGCTGTTGTGCCGATGTCGAAGGCGAGAGAATAATTGGTTTTCCGGGTGTCCCCCTGCTCGACATTGATAAGCTTGCGTTGCCCGTTGTTCTCCAGGAAAGTCGCTGTCACTTTCCAATCAGCCTTGCGCAGAATTTCTCCCAGGGTCTTTAATATGCTGAATTCGACGTCTACCCGGAGGTAGCCGCATTTCTTGTCGATGCAGCGCAACAATCGAGTGAGGTCAGAGACGTTGTCCCCCGCCCCGGGTTGAGTTAATTCAAGGTAACGTTTTTCAAGGGGCGGCGCAAAAGTCCAACCGGTCGCCAGCGTTTGACCGGCTGCGGCAGAGGACATTTTTTCCCGGTCCAGGACGGACGTTTCGAGGCGCGAACTGGCAGGGACCTCTACCACCAGATCGGATAACACCGTGCACCGGCAGGATTGGCGTATGCCGTTATTGGATTCAATTTCGGCGACCTTATCGCTTTTAAGAAAGTCTACACGCCCCTGTTTCACCAGCACTTTACATGTGCCGCATGTCCCGGCTCCCCCGCAACTGGCGTTGATGTGCACTCCTGCGGTGATGGCTGCCTGCATCAGGTTGGTCCCTTCAGTCACCACGATTTCAGTGTTGCCGGGTTCGAAACGGACTGTATATTTTGTTTTGCATTCAGCCATATGTTTCTCGCTTGATGTTGCAGGGGAATCTTCCCCCCTATTATATTACGCATGCCCCGGGAATGTTCTTTTTCCGGGCGAATCCACCGGTTCCAGCTTTCCGGGCTCTTTAAAACAGTCCTTTAACTTTTCCCGTATCCGTGTCGACATCCACGCGCCTGAAAGCGGGGTCGGAAGAAGTCCCGGGCATGAGCTTGATATCGCCTGCTACGGGAACGATGAAACCGGCTCCCGCGTAAGTGAGGATGTCGCGTATGGGCAGCGTCCAGCCTTTCGGGCGGTTCTTCAAGACCGGGTCGTGCGACAGGCTGAGATGGGTTTTAACCATGCAGGTACACATGTCGTTGACGTTGGGTTCCTTCTCCAGTTTCTCGGCTTTCGCTAGAGCTTCAGGAGTATAAGTTACACCGTCGGCGCCATAAACCTCTTTGGCGATGGTCTCTATCCTCTGTCTTAAAGGCATCGTGTCGGGATAAAGGAATTTGAAGTCTACTTTTTCTTTACAGGCATCAATGACGGCATCTGCCAGGTCAGCAGCTCCTGCCCCGCCTTTCAACCAGTGCTGCGAGATGGCTACCCTGGCCCCCGCGCCCTCGGCGGCACGGCGGATGACTTCGGTTTCGTCCTTGCCATCGGTGTAAAAGCTGTTGATGCAAACCACCGGTTTGATGCCGCTCTTTTTAACCGTTTCTATGTGCGCTATCAAATTTGCTACGCCCTTTTCCACAAGGGCCGGATTGGGTTTGGTATATGCCTCGTCAAGGGGTTTACCCGGCACCACCCGCGGGCCTCCCCCGTGCATTTTCAAGGCCCTGACAGTGGCGACTACCACGGCGCAATTGGGGACCAGTCCGGAAAGCCTGCTCTTGATGTCCCAGAACTTTTCGAAGCCGATATCCGCACCGAAGCCGCTCTCGGTAACATGGTAGTCTGAAAGTTTGAGGGCTACCTGGTCGGCCACGATAGAAGATTGCCCCACTGCGATGTTAGCGAAAGGCCCCGCATGGACCATCACCGGCTGTCCTTCCAGCGTTTGCATGATGTTCGGGTTAGCGGCCCTCACCATCCATGCCGTCATCGCGCCGTCCACTTCCAGGTCGCGAGTAGTAACGGGGTTACCCTGTTTGTCGTAAGCCACGACTATCCTGCCCATGCGTTCCCGCATGTCTTTAAGATCTTTAAACACCGCGAGGATGGCCATGACTTCGGAACTGACCGAGATGGCGAAGCCGCTTCGCATCATGAACCCGTCCATCTCGCCGCCAAGCCCGATCACCATGTCGCGCAGAGCCTGGGCGCAGAAATCTATCGCCCATTTCATCTGTATGTTACGCGGGTCGATGTCGAGTCTCCTCAATTTACGTTTAGCCAGGAACTCGTCTGTGTTGATGAACTCATGCTGTATCCTGGCGGTTAAAGCCACCATGGCGAGGTTGTGAGCGTTGGTGACGTTATCGATGTCACCGGTAAGCCCGAGGGAGAAGGGAGTTAACGGGATGCATTGCGAGAGGCCGCCCCCGGCGGCGCTGCCCTTGATGTTGAAGGTTGGGCCGCCCGAAGGCTGCCGGATGGCCCCGGAAACATTCTTGCCCAGTTTCCCTAAACCCTGTACCAGACCCATTGTGGTCGTGCTTTTCCCCTCTCCGAGCGGAGTCGGGGTGATAGCTGTGACATCTATGTATTTGCCGTTGGGTTTTTTCTCAAGGCGTTTCAGTACAGCCGCGAAGTCAATCTTGCCAATGTAATGGCCGTAGGGCAGCAGTTCTTCTTTCAGTATCCCCCATTTTTCGGACAATTCGGTCACAGGCGTCATGTGTTTTTCAACTTCTTCCGCAACCTGCCAGTCTGCCAGCTTTGTCGGGTCGAGAGAACTGATGTCGAATTTGGCCATTTGCCTTTACTCCTTCTCGATTCTTTACCGGGTTAAACCTTGAGGGGGACGGACAGCATCAATTTGTTGAAAATTTCTTTGACTGCCTTGGCTATTCCCGGGCTAGCATCCAGGCGCGGGGTATTTTTCAGTTCCGCACTGGTAATCGCCGGATCATAAGGGATGAAACCCAGCAACTCGATGTTAGGGATGGAAGATGTGATGAAATCTTTTTCGGCCTGGTTATGTACTTTATTGCCCACCATCACTATCGAAAGGAGCCCGAGGTCGCGAGCCAGGATTGAGATGCGCTGTGCGGTTTCAATGCTGGCCCGCCCGGGTTCCACTACGACGACCAGTTTGTCTACCGACTTGGCTGTACCGCGCCCGAGATGTTCGATGCCAGCAGCCATATCCATGACCAGCATTTCGTTGCGTGCAAGAAGAAGATGGGCCATGAGGGCGGCCAGAACGGTATTCTCGGGGCAGTAACATCCGGCGCCGCCGGCTTTAGGCTTTCCCATGACAAGAAGGCGGATGCCGCCATGTTCAACGGAATATTTTTCGGGGATGTCATCTACGCGGGGGTTGATTTTGAAATAAGGGGAATTTACGCCGGGCCCGGTGCCCGTCCGCTCCCGGATAAGCTCTTTCGCTTCGGAAATGGGAACGATTTTGTCTGCGTCGGGAAAACCCAGCGTCAGGGCAAGGTTTGCGTCAGGGTCAGCATCTACGGCGATCACAGAGTAACCTGCAACCGACATCTCTTGTGCCAGCATCGCCGCCACCAGCGTCTTGCCGACACCGCCTTTGCCGCTGACCGCCAGCTTCATGCTCCCCTCGCCCGCGGGAGAAAATAGTTCACCCGCTGATTGAAAATCTCTGTTTGGGAAACTGGCTAACTCGCATGTGGTTTTATATAGAACGAGCTAGATGGATAGTATACGGGATTTAAAAGAAGCGAGTCAACTAATGCGCCCATGGAGGCTATTCGCTGCAAGGCATTTTCTGATTTCGGGAATAAACGATCACAACGCTTCCGAGTTTTATTCCGTGCATCCTTCATTTGAAGCCACCTTCAATCTCGGCTATAATTAACATTTAGTGTATTTCTTCGAGGTGAGCATTTGCTTAGAACCCATGATTCCCCCGAATTAAACGCATGCCTTGTTGACCGAAAAGTTACTGTTGCCGGATGGGTGGACAGGCGGCGCGACCACGGCGGTCTTATTTTCATAGACGTCCGCGATCGCGCAGGATTGGTGCAGGTCGTATTTAATCCAGAAATAAATCCGGATTGCCATAAACTTGCTGGCGATTTGCGGTGCGAGTTCGTCGTACAGGTATCCGGAACGGTATCACTTCGCCCCCAGGGGACGCAGAACGCCAAACTTGCCACGGGCGAAATCGAGATAATTGCCGATAGCCTTAAAATCCTGAACACGTCGGAAACGCCTCCCTTCTATATCAACGAAGACTCCGAAGTCGATGAGAACCTTCGTCTCAAATACCGCTACCTGGACATGCGCCGCCCTCGAGTGCGGGACATAATCATGCTGCGTCACCAGGTGGTGCGTTTCATACGTAATTATTTCGACGAACTAAGCTTTGTGGAAGTCGAAACCCCGATATTGGGCAAGAGCACCCCCGAAGGCGCCCGCGACTACCTCGTTCCGTCGCGTGTACACTCCGGAAAATTCTACGCGTTGCCCCAGTCTCCCCAGCAGATGAAACAGTTGCTCATGGTTGGGGGACTCGAAAAATATTACCAGATCGCGAAGTGTTTCCGAGATGAAGATACACGGGCAGACCGCCAGCCTGAATTCACACAACTCGATGTTGAGATGAGTTTCGTTACCGAAGAAGACGTCATGTCCATCACGGAAGAGATGTTCATCCGCATGATGCGGCAGATGCACCCAGGGAAGCGCTTCCCCTCTCCGTTCCCCCGTATCACGTACAGCGAGGCGATGGAACGTTACGGATCGGATAAACCCGACCTGCGTTTCGATATGCATCTCGGAGATGTTTCACATATCGTTGCCCACACTGAGTTCGGTGTTTTTAAAAACACCGTGGAAAGCGGCGGAAAAGTTAAAGCTATCGCCCTTCCCGGCTGCGCTGCGTATTCCCGGCAAGAACTGGCAAAACTAACCGAATTAGCGCAAGGTTACGGCGCCAAAGGACTGCTCAGCATGTCCCTTACGAGGGAATGCTCTTGCCTCGACGGCCTGACAATGGAAATGGTCAAGTCGGTTGCTGCGAAGTACCTTAACCTTGAACAGGTCAAGCAGATCGCCATTAAAACGGGGGCGTTGCCAGGCGATCTGATCGTTTTCGTGGCCGATAAAGAACCTGTCGTAGCCAACGCCCTCGGGAAATTGCGCCAGGAAATGGGCCTGCGTTTGAAACTGGCCGACTCCGACCTGTTCGCTTTTGTGTGGGTCACGGATTTCCCTTTGCTGGAATGGGATAAAGACCTCGATAGGTGGCATGCCATGCACCACCCCTTTACTTCTCCCCTCGAGAACGAAATACCTTTGCTCGATATCGAACCTGCAAGGGCAGGTTCGCGCGCATATGACATCGTTCTCAATGGTTATGAAGTCGGCGGCGGCAGTATCCGTATCCACCAGGCATGGCTACAACGCAAGATATTCCAGGTTATGAAATATACCGAAGCGGAAATCGACGAACGGTTCGGTCACCTCTTAGAAGCTTTTTCATTCGGCGCGCCTCCCCACGGAGGTATCGCCCTGGGCATCGACCGGCTGGTCATGCTCCTCTCCGGTGCAAGCAACATCCGGGAGGTGATCCCTTTCCCCAAGAACCAGAATGCGGTAGACATGCTGTTCAATGCCCCTGCTCCAGCGACACGGGAACAGTTGAATGAATTGCATATCCAGCTGCGTGATGAATAATAATCAGGAGTAAGAACCATGAAAGTACTGGAGCAAAAGAACGAGAATAACCAGGAGGTATTCAAGGTCGAGCTGGAAAAAGCCGAAACCGAAACGGCCCTTGAAGCTGCCTACGGGCACCTGGTGAAAGAAGTCAAGATCGACGGTTTCCGCACAGGAAAAGCGCCACGTGAAGTGCTGGAACGGCACGTCGGCAAGGATGCGATTTTCGATCAGGCGATGAAAGATTCTTTGCCTGACCTCATCGACAACATGCTGATTGAGAATAAGATCCGTGCTTATGCCACCCCCCAGGTGCGCGTTACAAGCAAGGACCCGGTAATCTTTGAAGCCACGGTGCCGCTACCCCCCGAAATCACCCTTGGTGATTATAATGCTATCAAGATGAAGCCAAATCCTATCGATATCCAGGATAAAGCTGTTGACGAAATCCTGGAAAATGCACAGCACCAGATATCCGAGTGGGAGCCTACCGGAGTTCCTGCTGAAATGAAAGATATGGTTGTCATGGATATCGAAAGTGATATCGAAGGCGCTCCGTATGTAGTGGAGAAGGACGCTAATTTCCAGCTAATGCCCGGTTGGAGGTTCCCTGTTCCCGGTTTTGCCGAAGCGCTAGTGGGAATCAAAAACGAAGAAGAGCGGGATTTTACCCTTAAAATGCCCGAAACCTTTCCCGATGCGGCTAAGGCTGGCAAAGATGTTCATTTCAAGATCAAGATCCTCGATATTCGCCGTGAAAAACTTCCGGAGCTTAATGACGAATTCGCCAATAAAGTTTCACCCGGATCCGGAGGGATTGAAAAACTGCGAGACGCCGTGAAAGGTGATCTTCAGTTGCGCGCCCAGGAAACGGAAAACAAGGCGTTTGAGGACCGTGTCATCGACTCTCTCGTCGAGCAAAGCCAGATCAAGTATCCTCCGCTGCTGGTGGACAGTGAAGTTGACCGGTTGATACAGGAATATGTCGATCGGCTGCGGAACACTTCCAAGGACGAAGAAGAATTCAAGTCTGTACTGAAGATGAGTTCCGAAGAAAAACTACGCGAGTCTTTCAGACCCCAGGCTGAGCAGCGAGTGAAGCGGAACCTCGTTATCTCAAAACTCATCGAAGCGGAAAACGTAAACGCCGACGATTCAGAGGTGGACCTCCAGATCGCCGCCATTACCGCCGACGCCGGCACTAAACTCCCCGAGCAGATGACATATCTGAATAAGCCGGAGAATCGTGATACTTTACGATGGTGGGTGAGAACTAACAAAGCCCGGAAGCTGCTTGTGCAGAAAGCGCAGTCGGAATAGAATAAAATATTACCACCAGGAGGTTTTATTATGGATTTCCAGAATGTAGTTCCAATGGTTATCGAAAGCGGGGCGAGGGGCGAACGTGCTTACGATATTTATTCGCTGCTGTTAAAAGAGCGCATAATTATCCTGGGCACACCCATCAATGACCAGGTAGCCAACAGCATAGTGGCCCAGCTACTGTTCCTCGACCGTGAAGATCCCGATAAAGATATCAATCTCTACATCAATTCTCCGGGCGGCGTGATCAATGCCGGCCTCGCTATCTATGATACGATGCAGCTCATCCGGCCCCAGGTATCCACGATTTGCATGGGCTTGGCAGCCAGCATGGCAACGATACTTTTATGCTCCGGGGCCAAGGGAAAGCGTTTCGCGTTGCCTAATTCCACTATCCATATGCATCAAGCAATAGGCGGGGCTCAGGGACAAGCCACCGATATAGAGATAGCGGCCAGGGAAATTTTACGCGTTCAGGAAATCATCCGCAGTATCCTGGCCAAGAATACCGGCCAGACGATGGAAAAGATCATACACGACACCGACAGGGACTATTATCTGAATCCTGTTTCAGCGATGGAGTATGGCTTGATTGATGAAATCCTGTCGAAACCTGAACCCAAGGAGACCAAGGGGAAGAAGTAGGACCTCCTAGGTTCAGTAACGTTCTTTTTAGAATTCAAGCATCGTGCGCCGGTTGGGGAGCCCCCCTGGCGCCGATGCATTTCAGGCTTAAGCGCGCTTCGCAGTTGCCCAGCCTGACGTAAGCGTCAGGCTCATTCTCGTCCAGCATCCCCGTAAGAAAACTGGCTGGAAAAGCATCTCCTGCACCGGTAGAGTCCAGTACCAGAGATGAATGTCTTCTTCCCCTTAGGAAATAGCGGATAACGATAGTATCGTAAATACCAACAAGCGAATATTCCGTCTGGATATGGGGTAAGAACTGTTTAGAATCCAATACTACAAAGCGATACTACCATCTGAGGTGATATAAGAGTAAGAATAGCACGTGGATTTATACTAGCGACAGGTTAGTCGGGCGGTCTGCCAATTGCGCTCACATGGTATAATCAAATTTGCTCAAGGTTATTGGCGTGATTATCCCATGAAGCAAATGATATTTAGCCCAAAAACGCATAGTAGCAGGATGACTATCGTCTGTTTTGTTTCTGGTTCAGGGACAAATTACCAACGTATTGTTGAACGTGATCCAAATCACGAATATGTTGTATTCACTAACAGGCCAGGTTGTGAAGGGGCAGACAAGGCCAGATCAAATCACCATGTCATAATCGAACTAAGCCACATACCGTACCTTAAAGCTGCAAGAAATAGAGTTGGTTCCAGCAGCATACCCAGAAATTGTCCAGAGAGAGTACGGTATGAACAAGACGTCTGGAAACTCATAGAAGATAGGATCCAAAAAACACCTGACCTGATCTGCCTGGCAGGGTATGATCAGTGGTTGACTGATTGGACAGTAGAAAGATACTATCCAAAAATCTTGAATATTCATCCGGGGGATACCACAAAAGGTTACGCGGGTTTGTACTGGATACCCACTGCCAAAGCGATATTAATTGGAGATAATGAGTTAAGGTCAACAGTGTTTATTGTTGACAAGGGGGAAGACACGGGACCCGTGTTAGCTCAATCTAAAGCGCTCAGAATCGACTCGACCCTCAATTTATTAGAATCAGAAGGAATAAAAGGGCAGATTGAAGGGATTCAAAAAGTAACATCTTTCGCGAAAGACCACAGTATCACCACCTATGAGGTTTTTGAAAAAGCAGCCGATGCGGAACAAAAAGAAGCCATTAAACAACTTTGCGAAAACCTCCAGAAAGCACTCAAGGTATCCGGAGACTGGCAGGTTTACCCATTTGCCGTACACGATCTCATAGCATCCGGGCGTACAGAGATATCTGATCGAATGATATTGATTGATGGAAAGCAAATGCCTGATCATGGGTATAGGGAAGACGAACAAACTCCACGAAAATAAGTAACATATTTTTTGAATTGATGCGCGTGGCACGTCAGCCAAATATTCCATCACATATTTCGCGATACCTCCCAAAGGGAAACAGCAATAACTCACAACCGGGACCGCGGTCCAACTCCGGGGTGATCAGATAAATCGTTACGCCGGTTTGTTTCAGCGGAATGCTGCCCGATAAGCTGCCAGATTACGTCCTGCCAAGTTCTGGTTGGACCCCCCGGTAGCGCCGGATGTAAACTGATCATCGTATAACGGTGGCGCATCTCAAGACCAACAATCAGCATGTAACCTGCAAGCAGGCAAAATTCTGGGTCCAACCCATTAATCAGAGTCGTCACCTCCCGATCGTAAGCGACACGCCATGAAGGTAAGGCGTTCTCAGGAGAAGGCTCAGCATGCGAGCTCTCTTTGAAACGGGAATATGAAAAGCAAACAATATGCAGATCGTAAGCGTGAACCCGGTTAATAAAGACGTCGTTCTCGGGAGATTTGCCCTCGTCACGGCTGCAAAGGTACGAAGTTTATTTCAGCTTCTATTTCCCCGCTTTCGATAGCATTAACGACTGGGGTAAGCAGGTCTCGTGCTTCCTAATCCCGCCCGGTTTAAAACCATCCGATGCGGTACATCCTGATCAAGCTCCAGAACCGGGTTATTTATTCGTTTTTGGATGCATGGATCCAGGGAATAACTTCTTTATTTTTTTCTTGCTGCGGCGGAGAAGGCTGCGCATGTATATTGCGGGGGTCGGCCGGAGGCCGTGTATCTCGGCCTTCGCCATGGCTTTAAGGAAGCTCTCAGGCCCCTCAAAATCCGGGAGAGTGATGTAGGCCCTTCCGACTTCGCCGGTCGAGTGCGAATCGCTGCCAGCGCCTTTGAGCAGTTTATACGATTCTGCAAACTTGCCGGGCAGGGCCAGGTTTTGAGCGGGGATCGTGCGTGCATTGAAGACTTCGACGATGTCGATGCTCCCCGCTATCCTATTCAGGGTATCAGCCTGGAGGGCCGAGGAACGGTAGTGGTCGAAAGGGTGTGGCACGCACACCAAACCACCCTGATCGCGGATACGTTTGATAGTTTCTTCAGGGGAGAGGCCATTCGGGATGGTTTCCTTGAGGAACAGCCCAATTATTTCCCCCTCGTCACTAGCTATTTCTTCACCAACGATAACTTTGAACGGAGTTTTTTCATTTGAGAGTTTTATTGCGCCTTCAGCTGTCCCGTGGTCGGTAACCGCGATGGCCCCGAATCCCAGTTCTACGCAGCGCTGCACGAGTTTTTCAAGAGTGATATCGGAATCTCCGGAATACCGGGTGTGGATGTGAAGGTCGATTTTAATCAATTTAATTCCGGAATCCTTTCATGTGAATCTGAAAAACTACTTTTTAGAAGCCGAAAGCACGCGTATTTTACCATGTTCCATTACGACAGTATCTTCAATGCGCACTCCGCCCCAATCGGGAAGGTAGATGCCGGGTTCGACGGTAAAAATCATCCCGTCCGCCAATATGTCTTTGGAAGTGACGCCGACATGCGGTTTTTCATGGATGACGAGTCCCACTCCATGGCCGAGGCCATGGCCGTAATAAGAGCCATATCCAGCCGCACTGATGATGTCCCTGGCGATGGCGTCAGCAGCGCTACCGGTCATGCCCGCAACGATTTGTTGTTCGGCGGATAATTGTGCCTTGAGTACGATATCATAAATATTCCGGAACCGGTTGTCTTCCTTGCCCAGACAGATGGTCCTTGTGAGGTCGCTCGCATAGCCTTCACATTTAGCGCCGATATCGATGACAATCGGTTCGCCTTCTTGAACAATATAATCGGAAGGTCTGTGATGTGGCAACGCGGCATTTTTGCCTGCCGCCACGATGACCTCGAAGGGGACCGCTTCGCTTCCGTGCTCGCGCATGTGTTTTTCTATTTCCCAGGCCACCTGGAGTTCGGTCGCGCCGGGCCTGGCGTTTCCTCGGATGTATTCGATCGCCGCATCGCTCACTGCAACCGCCCTTTCGATGAGCGCGATTTCGGCCGGTTCTTTGATACAACGCAGGTCCTCGACTATGCCGGTTGAAGGTTTGAAACTGATTCCAACCGGGGAAAGTATCTCATTGAACTTACTGTACATTTCAAATGTGAGTTCACCGGCTTCGAAATAGATCTCTTTCAGACCGAGGCCGCCGATGAAATCAGGCAGCCATTTCGCAACCTCCCCCTTGGTTTCGAAAAGGGAAAAGTCCGGTGATTGTTGTTTCACCTGTTCGACATATCGGAAATCCGTGCCCAGAAGTTGCCTGTCGGCGGTAATGAGCAGGTACCCGGATGAACCGCTGAACCCTGAAAGGTAATAGCGGTTTTCAGCACGGGATATCAGGATCGACGGGATGTTTTTTTCAGATAGAGTAGTCCTCAGAGCCTTGAGACGTTTCATGTTCATATTCATTTTGTTTATCCTTAACTCCCGCCATCGGGTGAGAAGCCATATACACCCTGCGGGCCTGTTTCTGGGTGACGTGAGTATATATCTGTGTCGTTGCGAGGTTAGCGTGCCCCAGCAGGTCCTGCACTACCCTCAGGTCGGCCCCGCCGTCCAGCAGGTGCGTGGCGAACGTATGGCGGAGCAGGTGCGGGTGGACGCCTTTCGCGATCCCTGCTGCGGCCGCATACCTTTCCAGCATTTCCTGTACCCATCGTTCGCTGATCCGGACGCCGTAGCGGTTAATAAAAACTGCACCGGTTTTGATCTTCCCGAGCATTTCCTGCCTGCCACCCTTTAGATAATTGGAGATGGCCCGGGCAGCGGGCTGCCCTATTATGACCAACCTTTCCTTGTTGCCTTTTCCCAGAACGCGCAGCTGGCGTGATTCGAGGTCAAGCTGAATCAGGTCTAAGCCGGTGAGTTCACTCACACGGACCCCTGCCGCGTATATCAGTTCGATGATGGCGCGGTCTCGCTGGCCGTGAGGTTTGGAAATGTCGGGCTGGCTGATAAGCTTGAGGATCTCTTCAGACGTGAGGAATTCCGGAAGGCGCCGATCAAGCTTAGGGGATACGGTCAGTTCGGTCGGGTTGCGTTCGATGATATGTTCGCGCAGAAGGTAGCGATAGAATGAACGTATCGCTGACAATTTACGGGCGAGGCTTACTTTTGCTACATGCTGGTCCACGAGGTAGCCGAGATATTCTCGCATTATGCTTTTATCGACTGCCTCCAGAGAATCGATCCCGCGATGGTCGAGGAACTGAAAAAACCCCTTTTCGGTTCCATGAAGCTTGTTCCCTATCAGGTCGCTACGGTAGTTGCGTACCGTGTAACGTGAAGCGTGCCTCTCGGCCTCGAGGTAGTCCGTGAAGCGGGCAATATAGCCGTTAACTTCGTCCTGCATCCAATCTCATTCAGCTTTCTTGGTGGTGTATTTACAACTCGTACAACGGGCTGACTTGTCGGGGCCTTCGACCAGCAGTTTCCCGCATTCCGGGCATGGCTCTTTAAGCGGCATGGAGTTAACGGCGAATTTATGTTTGGGATAGGCGCTGCATCCGTAAAAGATCTTCCCTCGCTTAGTGAAACGGCCCACCATTTCGCCTTTTTCCGGGCAATCGGGGCAGGGTACCCCTGTCTTGATGCGGAAATTAGTGTGGTATTTGCATTCCGGATAATTGGAACAGGCGATGAATTTGCCGAATCGCCCGAGTTTAATGACCAGAGGTTTAGCGCAATCCGGGCAGAACTCCCCGGTCGGCTCGTCCACCCGCTTTACTTTTTCAATCACCTCGTTCGCCTTGGCCAGGTCCTGTTCCAGCGGCTTGTAGAAGCCTTTGACAACGTCCACCCAGTTGAGTTCGTCGTTGGCTACCTTATCCAGTTCGTCTTCCATGCTTGCGGTGTATTCGACGTTGATGATGTTCCCGAAGTATTCCACGAGCATGTCGGTTACCGTGAAACCGAGTTCGGTGGGCTGGAAAGCCCCGCCGGTTTTACTTACATATTCCCGACCCTGGATGGTCGCCATGATGGGGGCGTAGGTGGAAGGCCTTCCGATGCCGTTTTGTTCAAGCATCTTTATCAACGTTGCTTCGGTGAATCGTGGAGGGGGTTTGGTGAAATTCTGGTCGGCGTCCAGCTTGACCAGGTTAAGGGCATCTCCTTTTTCGAGCTTGGGCAGGGCCGACATCTTTTCTTCGGCGTCTTCTTCATCCTTTTGCTCGGCATAGAGGGTCATGAATCCCTGGAAGACGTTTACCGAGGTCGTCGTACGAAGAAGGTAGTTGGTCCGGGCTGCCTTGCTTTTCGCTTCTACGTCGAGGGTGGTGTTATCGAATACGGCTTCAGCCATCTGGCTCGCGACCATGCGCTGCCAGATGAGCTGGTAAAGCCGGTTCTGGTCGAGGCTGAGGTAAGATTTTATCGCCTGCGGTTCGCGCATGATGCGAGTGGGCCGTATAGCTTCATGGGCTTCCTGGGCGCCTTTCACCTTGCCTGCGAAGGTGCGGGCGTGTTCGGGCAGAAATTCAGGGCCGTACTTGGTTGTGATGAATCCTCGCGATTCAGCGATGGCCTCCTGGGCTACGTGAGTGGAGTCCGTGCGCATGTAGGTAATGAGGCCGACGCTTTCCTCAGCGCCAATGGGCAGGCCTTCGTAAAGCTGCTGGGCCAGTGCCATAGTTTTTTTGGCTGTAAAACGGAACCTGCGCGAAGCCTCCTGCTGCATCGTGCTGGTGATGAAGGGAGGGGCGGGGGTGCGCTTCGCCTGTCTGGTCGCGATTTTGAGGACTGAGTATTCGGCCTTTTCCAGTTCGCCTTTGATGTCCGCAGCCGTTTTCTCATCGTTTACTGGCAATTTTTTGCCATCGGCAAGCCCTACCAGGAGTGCCCGAAACTCTGGTTTGGCGGTTGCCTTCTTTAAGAGCCTCGCAGAGATGGTCCAATATTCTACCGGAACGAACTTCTGTATCTCGCGTTCGCGGTCGACAACTATTTTGACGGCAACCGATTGAACGCGTCCGGCTGACAGGCCCCTGCGTATTTTGCTCCAGAGGAGTGGGGACAGCTTGTAGCCCACGAGCCTGTCAAGTATGCGGCGCGCCTGCTGGGCGTCAACCAGGTTCATGTCCACATCGCGGGGGTGTTTGAAAGCCTCGTTTATCGCTTCGGAGGTGATTTCGTGAAAGAATACACGGCGGTAAGGTGTATCCCCGACATGCGTCGCCTGTTCCAGGTGCCAGGCTATGGCTTCCCCTTCGCGGTCAGGGTCTGTTGCCAGAAACACGGTCGAGGCGCCTTTAACAGCTTCCTTGAGCTCCTTGACGGTCTTGGCTTTTTCGCGAGAAACGACATATTTAGGCTCAAAGTTATTTTCGACATCGACGCCGATGCGGCTCTTGGGCAGATCTCGTATATGTCCCAGAGAGGCCTTGATGACGTAACTTTTCCCCAGCATGCGTGTCAAAGTCTTCGCCTTAGCCGGAGATTCGACTATGACCAAGCTGTAACGTGAGCCGCGTTTGCGTTCGCCGTCCCCGGAATTTTTTGTCGAGGTTTTAGCTTTGGTTGTCGTCGCTTTGACGGCTTTTTTAACCAGCTTGCGGGTTGCCGTTTTGGCCTTAGCCGGTGATTTCACTTTTTCGAGATCTGTTTTCGCCATAAATTACTCTCTTCCTAGTCTATCGCAAGCGCGTAGTTTTCGTCTGATTCCCTTGCCAGTGCAAAAAGCATGGGACCCACCTGTTTGACCATGCCCTTGAGTTCCATTATAGCCAATGTGCCGCTTACTGTGTGAACCGGCAGGCTGCATGAGCGGCAGAGTTCGTCAATGTGCAGGGGTTCAGCCCCCAGATGTTCCAGCAGAACTCCCTCGGTGCGTGTAGAAGGAATCACTTCCTTCATTTCTGTCTGGCGAGCTACCGCCGTAAGGTTAAGTTCTTCAAGTATATCACCAGGGCGGGTCACACACTTGGCCCCTTCCTGGATGAGCTTGTTCGTGCCCTTGCTTGCACGGGAAAGTATGCTTCCCGGGACGGCGAACACCTCCCTGTTCTGCTCGACCGCGAATTGGGCGGTTATAAGTGCCCCGCTGGTTTCGGCCGCTTCAACGACCAGCACTCCCAGACACAGCCCCGACAGTATGCGGTTGCGGCGGGGGAAATTCTCGGGGCGGGGGCGTGTTCCGGGCGGGTACTCGCTGATAAGCGCGCCGTGTTCGATGACCCGTCTCGAAAGCATCGTGTTCTCGGCGGGATAGATGGAATCGAGGCCCCCGCCGACAACAGCCAGGGTGCGCCCGCCCGAGGTAATAGCCGCCTCGTGGGCGATGGCGTCGATGCCTTTGGCGAGCCCGCTGACGACCGTTATCTGGCTTTTGGCCAATCCCGATGCCATTTCGTCCGCCACCTGCCGGCCGTAAATCGTCGGCTGGCGAGTTCCCACTACTGCTACGCACCATTCGTCTTCAGGCTTTATTTCGCCTTTGACGAACAGAAGGGCAGGGCGGTCGTATATCTCTTTGAGCCTGGCGGGAAATGCGTCGTCGTGCCAGGTCAGGAGGCGAATGTTGAGCCTCTCCAGTTTATCTGTTTCTGCTTCGAGGTTGATTTTCGGGCGGGTTTCGAGGATGTTGCGGTAGAGCGTGTCTTCTATGCCGACGTGCTTAAGCTCTGAGGGACCGGCCTGCCATGCCTCCTCGAGGGTTTTGAAAGCAGCCTCAAGCTGTCCGAATCGTACCGGGCCGATCCCGGGAATCAGACTGAACCCAAGCCAGTATTTGAGTTGGCGGTTTTCCACTGGATTGGTATTCTAACACGGGGTCGGGATATCGGCAATTTAGCCCTGATCGATTTCTGCCGAAGCGACATCGGCCAATATCGTTCCGACACTATAAAAAGGAATAGGATATGATATTACCGGATGCAATAGGATGACATAATATTAACTGCTCCCTGGAAAATCTCGGGAACATGACCGCTGTGATATAATTTTTTTCGACAGATATACGGGAGTGTTACGATTGCACCGATATGATTTCCTGGTAGTGGGGGGAGGCCCGATAGGGTGCCGCGTTGCCTATAAACTCGCCGCCGCCGGGCACCAGGTGGCTGTGCTCGAAAAGAACTCATCCGTAGGAGGACCGGTCTGCTGCACCGGGATAGTCAGCAGGGAATGTATCTCCCGCTTCGGCATACCCCCGGGTTTGATTTTGAAAGAGTTCAGAAGCGCAATATTTTACCCGCCTTCTGCGGAATCTCTCAGGGTCGAACGCCCGGACATGCAGGCTGCCGTCCTCGACCGGGGCGGGTACAACGCATTCATGGCACGCGAAGCCCAGGACCAGGGCGCCGATTACTTCATGGCCCACCGCGTCACATCCGTTCAGGCCGAACCCGACCGCGTGGTGGTGACAACCGAAAACAGGGGGACCTCACTCATTTTTGAAGCCCGTGCGGCTGTATTGGCCACCGGATTTTCTTCCAGGCTGCCTGAACAAGCCGGCTTCGGAAGGCCCAAGCGCCGCGCCGTCGGTGCGCAGGTGGAAGTACGAGCCCTTACAATCGAAGAGGTGGAGGTTTATCTCGGCAACGACATAGCGCCGGGGTTTTTCGGGTGGGCGGTGCCTACGGGCAACTCAAACGCTCTCGTGGGCCTTCTGACCGAACATGAGGCCGACAAGCACCTGGCAAAACTGGTCTCTGTTCTCGAAAGCCGCGGCAAGATTTCGTGTTTAGCCGGAAAGCCCTCTTACCGCGGCGTTACCCTATCGGCCCCGAAAAAAACTTATTATGCACGAATCATACTTGCGGGCGACGCCGCAGGGCAGGTAAAACCGCTTACGGGCGGGGGCATATATTTCGGCCTCCTCTGCGCGGATATGGCAGCATCCGTTTTGCACGCTGCTATGGGTGCATCCGATTTCTCCTCAGCGTACCTGAGTTCATACCAGAAAGAATGGAAGAAGGTGCTGGGGGGTGAACTCTGTTTGGGTGCCTGGGCCTCGCGCCTTTACGGCAGGCTTGGAGACCGCTCAATCGACCGGGCGGCCGACGCGGCTCGAAAAAGAGGCATGGCAGACAGGCTCTCCGTATCGAGCGGGATTGGCTTCGACTGGCACGGAAGTGCTATTCTTCAGATAGTAAGAGAGTTACTTCGGCGGCGCTACAAGCCGTTAAACAAGGTGCCCTCTGATAATTCGGAAGAGGTGGAATCCAATGGCAGATGAACAATCCAAAATAACCTTGAACGATGCCGCTACCCGGTTTTTGAAGGGGCTGCCGTCCGATGTTTCCAAAACCTCGGCCCCCGAGGTCATGCACTTCGTGGGCTGGTTTCACGGTGAAAAGCCGATCGACAGCCTGACACCGATGGACGTTTCCTCTTTTTCGGAACGTTATTCGGCATCGGATACCGAACAATCTCGCAAACTCGAGATCCTGCGGAAATTTCTGGCCTACGTCAAGAAAGAAGGCTGGACTGAAGCCAACCTTTCTGTTCATCTAAAAGCCAGGAAAGAAAAAGCCCCTCCACCGCCAAGCCACCAGCAGATCCAGTCAGACCTGGCCGTGGTGACCCAGCAGGGTTTCGAAGATATCCAGAAAGAACTGGAGTCGCTCAGGGTTCAGCGCCCGTCGGTCCTTGAGGATATCCGACGCGCTGCCGCCGACAAAGACTTCAAAGAGAACTCGCCTCTCCATGCGGCCCGTGAACAGCTCGGTCATATCGACGGGCGTATCAAGGAACTGGAGGCCATAGCTAAAAGCGCTACAATCATCAGCACGAACGAAAAATCAGCGTCCAGAGTGACCCTGGGGGCGACGGTAGTTCTTGTGACTTCCGCCACCGGCAAAACCCAGACCTATAAGATAGTCGGACCAAAAGAATCGGACCCTGCCAAAGGCAGGATCTCGCATGTGTCCCCGATCGGTAAAGCCATCATCGGTAAAAGACAGGGTGAAACGGTCGAAGTTACCGTGCCTTCTGGAAAGATCAAATACCGCATCGAAAAAGTCGAAAGCAAGTAGGCTCTTCGGAATTTCAGGAGGGAATCATGGAAAAAACTTCGACAGGGCTCCCGGAAAATGTCGCCGGCATGCTGTGCTACAGCCTTTTCTGGGCAACGGGTGTCATTTTCCTTCTTCTCGAACCCGGTAATAAAGTTGTGCGTTTTCACGCATTTCAGTCCATATTTGTTTTCGGCCTCCTGAATATCCTTTATTTCGCTTTCTTCTTTGTACCCGTCATCGGGTGGATGCTCAACACTCTGGTCGGCGCCGTTACCTTTATCTTATGGGTGGTCCTCATGGTAAAGACATTTCAGGAACAGAAATGGGAACTGCCTGCGGCTGGCAAACTTGCCGGAAAATTGGCTGTCCGCTAGAAGCAAACGAGCCTATTGTTGGCGCAAAACGAAAAGGGGGACCTTGGGTCCCCCTTTTTTATTTTACAATAGCCCGACAGATTGGATATCAGTCTTTCAGGTATGAACACAAATAATCCGTGACCGCGTCGGTGGAAATCTTGAATTTGGAGTCGGCGGGGACTTCGAACGATTTTCCCGCCTTGAAAGTAACCCATTTCGCATTTCCCGGCAGCTGTACTTTCACTTCACCGGCGAGGATTTCCATCCGTTCTTTTTCACTGGTGCCGAACTCATATTCGCCGGGCAGTATTATCCCCAGCGTTTTTTTAGACCCATCCTCAAACAGTACGGTACGAGAGGTAACCTTGCCATCGAAATAGACGTTGGCTTTTTTTATCACCGTAACGTTTTCAATTTTGTCCATTAAATACCTCCTCGTTACAATCCTTATTTCAGATATACAGATCCCGTTTGGTATAGGTCAGATAGGCCCCCGCCATGCCGGCGATCACGATGGCTGCGGAAATGCCGACAAAAACGATATCTATTTTAGATTGATTCAGCATCGCCGCCGGATCGAAATACTTGAAGGGGGAGAAGTATTTCAGGAAATCCAGTTTTGAATTTAAAGCTGTTATTATCGAGAAGAAATAAGTGACCAGTAACAGCGAGATCGCCGTCGACGTCGCCAGTTTGTAGCGCTTCATGGCACATCCCAGGAAGATCCCAACCGCCAGAAAAACCATCTGCATGATGAAAAGCGCCAGCATGCACAACGATAAGAATCGAAAGAATTCGGCGTCCGGTTGGTATTTCACGGCGCTGACGATCGAAGCCACCCATGTGAAGAGTAAAAGAGCCACACAATTGACCAGGGCCGCAAGGGCTTTCGAGGTTACGAGGCGGGCGCGCGTCACAGGCAGGGTCAAGGAAAACTCGACGGTTTTGTCCCGCTCCTCTTTTGTGATTATATCGGTGCCCCACATAACGGCGGCGATGGTCAGCAGGAGGGCATAGTACGTGAACATCAACCCGTAGAAACCGGTGATGGTCGTTAAGTTGAAGGCCTGGACGTTGAGAGCTGACAGTACCTGTTTGGGAAGATCGGTCAGGACAGCCACCATGGCGGGGTTGTTGTAATAAGCTGAAAATTTGGCTATCCCGAGCAATATGAACAATGCGGTTATGATGCACCAGATGAAAAGAGATTTGCGGTTGGCTTTAAGTTCCCGTAAAAAAATATTCATATCTCGACCTTTTACGAAACCGCCGGGACGTCCCGGCGCGCATACAGCAGATAGCTGGCGACAAATGCAACTATTACTACCCCAAAGCTTATAAGCACCAGAGGCAGGTCATACATGCCGTGCCGGACGATGTAATTGGGATCAAAATGCTTGAAAGGAGTGATGTCTTCGATTACGCTCGTCCCGAGCAGTCCGCCGAAAGCACTCAGGACATACATCCCGAAAGCCAACCCCATGGCGTATGGCGTGACGCTTCTGACGCGTTTTACGAGCAGGGAAACCACCAGGCCCACACTCAGAAAGAATAACTGGAATACCGCTATACTCCCGAGCAATAGTACCAGCGAGCCGGTGTCATAAGACCTGCCCGCTTTGAAGATGTTTATAAATCCGAAACTGCAAATCCAAACAATGGCATTGGTGACGGTCAAGCCAGCTGCCGCTGAAAGGAGTTTGCCGGTCAGGATGCTTGTGCGTTTTACCGGTTTGGCCATTAGAAAATCGGCCGTCCACTCCCTCTCTTCGACAGAGACCAGACCGAACCCGTAATTAGAAGCCTGGATCGCCAGCAGTACCTGGGTGAAGAGGAAAACGACCCCGAAAAAGCCCATGACTGTCGACAGGTCGGTGCCGTTGAGCCCGAAAGCATCGAGCAATTCTTTCGGGTAATTAGCCATAAGTTGGTTTATCTGGTCCGCCTGACCAGCAAAAGAGGAAAATAGCGATATATAGACGAGCATCACTGCAGCGATTGCCGCCGACCAGGTCACGACGGACCTCCAGCGCATCCCGAATTCCTGTTTGAAAATATTCATAGACATGATTTCACCTACTCGTAATAGTGTATGAATATCTCTTCCAGCGTCGGTTCTTCGATCGTTGCGTCAGAGACCGTTATAGAGCTTATTTTTTGCATTATCACGTTGATGTCGCCCTTGAAAAAGAAACGGACCGCACCGTCTTCGTGCTCCAGGTGGCTGACACCCGGGAGGTCGAAACCAGATGGGTCGATCTTTGCTCCCATCAGCTGGACCTTCTTGTAATTGTTTTTCTGGAGCGTGCGGATATCAGCGGTTTCGATAATCTTGCCTTCTTTGATGATGGCGACCCTGTTGCACAAGCGCTGTACTTCGCCCAGGATGTGGGAGGAGAAGAAGACTGTCACGCCACACCGGTTCTCGTCCTGGATGAGCTGGAAAAATTTCCTCTGCATCAAGGGGTCCAGACCTGAAGTGGGCTCATCGAGCAGCAGGAGCTTCGGTCGGTGCAGGAGGCCCTGGACGATGCCCACTTTTTTACGGTTGCCGTAGGAGAGGTCCTCGATGCGCCGGTTGAGTTCCAATTCCATAATCCCAGCGAGTTCATGCATCCGGGCAGTGCTGTCTTTCGGATAAAAACTAGCCGAATACTTCAGAAGATCGATGACTTTCATCCGATCATAATAAAAAACTTCCGAGGGGAGATAGCCTATTTCCTGTCTTATCTCCGGGCCGAACCTGATGCAGTCCTTTCCGAAAATGGCGGCGCTTCCCGCGGTCGGGTGAATAAGCGCCAGGAGTAAACGGATGGTGGTCGACTTGCCCGCCCCGTTCGGCCCTATGAATCCGAATATTTCGCCTTCGTTCACCTGGAACGAGATGTCGTCGATACCGCGGGCTTTGCCGTAATATTTGGTCAGATGACTGACTTCGATAACATTCATAAAAACACTCTCCTTTGAAAAGACGGAGCCCTTTTTATCCAGGAACAATTATTAAGCGAGAAGCCCTGCATTTTTCTTTCTGCTTCGCCTCAAAATCAAATGCTAACTCCTTGGTCTCCTCTGAAAAAGTGAAGGATGCGCTTCACTTGGGCTGATACTTTCTGGGATTTTAGGATGTATTTCATAGTATTCGAGTATTGTTGCTCCAATCACCATAGATTGTCAAAGGAGATAGAAAAGCAAAGTAACGGGACTTTATCCGGGTAACCCGTACTATTTACCCCCTACTAATGCCATGGCAAATAGCCCTAACGGGGCATTGTCATGATTCCCGTCCCAGAGTAGCTTTGAGTATATTCAAATGGTATCGAGGAGTATCGGGTGATGAGTATAAACATTGGGGGGGGTCTTTACTACAGGACAGCTGAAGTTTGCGAGATGGCCGGCATAAGTAAAAACACTTATTTACGATGGGTCCGCGAGGGTGTTTTTAAAGATGTCGCCCATAGAGACAGGCGCGGATGGCGGCTTTTTACCGAAGAAGACCTCAATCGGTTAAAAGCCGAATCCAACAAAACTATTAAAGAATCTTAGGAGAAGACAATGATTTCGATTCAAGAACTATTGAGAGACATGGTGGAATTGAAAGCGTCGGACCTGCACATCAAGGTGCCCACAGGCCCGGTTTTCAGGATTGATGGCTCTTTGATCCAAACCGAAAAATGTAAAAGCGTAATTCCTGAAGATGTCGAGAAAGTGTTCGACGAGATAGCGAACGAAACCCAGCAAGATCTATTCTCAAGGGAACACGAACTCGATTTCGCGTATGGCATCCCGGGTGTCGCCCGATTTCGTGTGAATGTTCAACGCCAGCGGGGGACATTAAGCATGGTCTTTCGGCTCATCCCATTCAATGTCCCTTCCATCGATGAATTAGGGATGCCCCAGATCTTGAAGGAATTGATGGCCAAACCAAGAGGCTTGATCGTTGTGACCGGCCCCACAGGAAGCGGGAAATCGACCACGCTTGCCGCGATGGTCAACCATCTTAACAACACCAGCCGCAGCAGCGTGATCACCATTGAGGACCCCATCGAATATATGTACAAGGATAACATGTGCGTTATTTCTCAAAGGGAACTGGGGGCGGATACAAGCTCATTTGATTCTGCCTTGAAACACGCGTTACGCCACGACCCGGATGTAATTGTCGTCGGTGAGATGAGAGACCTTGAAACGATTTCAACAGCGATAGCGGCAGCGGAAACAGGGCATCTTGTACTGGGGACGCTCCACACCATAGACGCGCCTCAAACCGTAGACCGCATGATAGACATGTTCCCACCCCAACAGCACCAGCAAATACGGTTGCAGTTCTCTCAGATCCTGGTGGCAGTTGTCGCACAGACACTTTTACCGCGGGCATCGGGGAAAGGGAGAGTCGGGGCATATGAGATCATGTTAGCTTCCACCGCCGTAACAAATCTGATCCGCGAAGGGAAAACATTTGAACTGCCCACTATGATGCAGATGAGCAAGAGCATGGGCATGCAGATACTCGACCAGGACCTGGCCTATCTTGTGAAACGGGGCATAGTCACCCGCGAGGAAGCCATGCTTAAAACCAGCCATGGCGAAAGGCTGGCCAAACTGATAGAAATGCACCTTTAATTAATCTACAAGCTAGGTGTTGCGGTAGTGAATGTTCCACTTAAGGCAGCACATATCGACGTAGTTCCGGACCTCGGGGTTCGGAGCTCCGTGCAGGTCGGCCAGGAATCCATGCAGCAATTCGCCGCCTGTCATTCCAGGCAATGGCTCAGCAGGCCCCGGAAGATTGACGAAAACGATTTCTGTAAGGACTTTTTCATAATCTATAGCAACGCCCATCAGATGCCTCCCATAAACCTTGTCAAACTCGAGTTGTCATCCAATATACTCGTATCAAAACATATTGTCCACGGGGCAAATAAAAAAAACAGGCACAGGGTATTGCACTACTTGCACCGGTATAGTATAATATCGATAGTTTAGGTTTAGGTTATTACAAGCTCATCCGTTATACTTCAACGCTGGATGACCCAAACTCTAACTAGTAATAAAAGAGAGGAGGTCATCCACATGGCATTTCAGGACAAGTCGATCCAGTGTTCCGATTGCGGCGCGACATTCACCTTCAGCGCTCAGGACCAGGAATTCTTCCAGTCCAAGGGCTACACCAATGAGCCCAAGCGCTGCCCTTCATGTCGTTCAGCTCGTAAGGCAGAGCGCGGCGGCAGCAGCAGCACGGGCGGCGGCTATTCAGGCGGCGCTCGTCAAATGTTCCCCGCCACCTGCGGCAGCTGCGGCAAGGCCACCGAGGTTCCTTTCCAACCTCGCGGCGACAAACCCGTATACTGCAGCGATTGCTATCGCTCCGTCAAGCGGTAATCATTAGATCCAACTGACGATAAAACATACACGGGCTGACCTAAAGTCAGCCCGTGTATAATTCTGGAAATTTCGAGCGGGGAGGTGATTGTAGTTGTCGTTAAAAGTATCGATCCGCGACGGTGAGTCGCAGGAATCATTACTCAAGCGTTTTCAGAGGATGGTACAAACTGAGGGTGTTTTACGCGAGGCGCGTGCCCATGAATATTTCGTTTCGAGGGGCGACGCCGAGCGCATTAAGGCCAAGAAAAGTGCCCGCAGACGCAAGCGCCAGGAGGGCATGTCTTCCCGACCCAGACAGTACTAGAATCTCAAGCGCTTGGATGTTTCAGAAATGTAACTTCTAAGAGGTAAAATTACGAGTATTGTCAAATAGAGGCAGCGAATTTGTTCGCTGCCTTTTCTTTTACGTTTAGTCTAATTCAAAAGGATTAATTTGCGGCGCAACAGCCTTCCGGCTACTCAAACCTACGTATCCGCACTGAAGACAATGCGCCAGCAGATCACCGTCCTCTGTATCTAAAAATACATCTCCTTGGCATCTGGGACAACCATCCAGATTCCAATTGCGGGAGGTGGTGCCGTTATATCCAGTTATGTGTTGTTCGGAATGTCTTTTGGTTTCTATCGATTTATTCATATAATTCTCCGTTATAAGCATATTTAACAATATGTTATCAGGCTAACATGAGACAGTCTGTGATTTGGGTTACCATTTTAACGTGGTTTGTGTAAGCTAGAAGCTGAATATTTAAGACACAACAATCGTAGTTATCCGCCCGCGGGGTTAGACTTTTCAGTCGGCCTTTATTATGATTGATAAGATGCAGCCGAAAGAAGAAACCCGCCCAAGCGCCCTCCTGCTTTTAGGGCCTACCGGTTCAGGCAAAACACCGCTCGGGCAGATGATGGGAAAAAACGGGCTCTGGGGTTTTTCGTGCCTGCATTTCGATTTCGGCCAGGAGCTGAGGAACTCCATACAATCCTCCAATGCCTCCCTCGCACCTGAGGAACGCGAATTTGTTTCTCATGTCCTTAACACGGGCGCCCTTCTGGACGACGAACATTTCCCTATCGCGCTCAAGATATTCCAGGGTTTTTTGCGCACGCACGACGCTAACAAGCGCACCATCATCGTTCTTAACGGCCTGCCGCGTCACGGAGGCCAGGCCGAACGTATGGAGGAAATCGTGCGCATGCTCGCCGTCATAAACCTCGAATGCACGCCAGAAACCGTGATGCAGAGGATACTCACCGACGCGGGCGGTGACAGGGCGGGCAGGATAGATGATTCCCTCGAAGAAGTTAAACGGAAACTCGATTTATTTTCCCTGCGGACCGCCCCTTTGGTGGATTATTACAGGAAAAAGCATATCGGGATTATTTCAGTAGAGGTAGGCATTGAGTCCAGTCCGGCAGAGATGCTGCAAAAAATCGAATATTCCGCGGCGGATTGACATGGGGCAATCCCGGCCTTAAATTTATTTATATCTGTTCACTCCCAAGCGCAGGGGCTTTTGAGTAAGGAGCAAATATGGAAAAACCCTGGGCGGCGACCAAGGAAGAGGTTCTTGAGTCGACACGTTCCAACCCCATGGCAGGTCTGTCCTCGTCAGAAGCACAAAAAAGGTTTATGGGGTCGGGCCCGAACCGCCTGGTAAAGCCGCGCGAGATCAGCCTGTTAGGCGTTTTCTGGGAAGAAGTCCGGGAACCGATGATACTTCTTCTCCTGTTTGTCGGGGTGGTTTATTCCATTATCGGCTCTTCACGGGACGCGATAACTATATTCATCGTGATTATCGCCCTTGTTTTTACCGAAATACTTACCGAATACCGAGCTAAAAAAGCCATCATCGCGCTAAGGAAACTGGCTCCCCCCTCAACCCCAGTCCTCCGCGACGGAACTGTGAAGCGGATGGCCGCTTTCGACGTCGTCGCCGGTGACGTGATCATCCTCGAAGTGGGGGAACGCGTTCCTGCTGACGGAAGAGTCATTGACTCTCTCGGGCTCGAAGCCGACGAATCGCCCCTCACCGGAGAATCCCTTGCCGTGGCCAAAGAAGACAAGCCTATTCCTCCAGAAACGCCTTTAGCAGAGCGGAACAACATGGTTTACACCGGCACAACCATCACCCGCGGGCGGGGAAAGATGGTGGTGACCGCTACCAGCATGCAGACCGAACTGGGCCGCATAACCGGACTGGTACTTGAAGCCAAAGAGCCAAAGACACCCCTTCAGCTTGCCATGAAGCAGCTCACGGGCCTGCTTGTGTGGGTAGCTGTCTCGTTTTCTGTTTTGATCCCGGTCATCGGCGTAATCGAGGGCAAAGATTACAAGACCATGATACTCACGGGCCTGTCGCTTTCGTTTGCGACTATCCCGGAAGAGCTGCCTATCATCATCACCATGGTGCTTGGAGTCGGAGCGCTGTCATTGTCCCGCAAACACGTGCTGATACGCCGATTGAGAGCAGCCGAAACCCTCGGCAGCGTGACGGTAATAGTTACGGACAAGACGGGGACCATAACCGAAAACCGCATGACGCTGGCCAGCATCTCGACCATCGAGCCTAAAAATGCCGAACATCCGGGCGAAAAATTCACGGAACAGGAGAAACTGGTACTGCGCATCGGCGCGATGACATCCAGCATCCACGAAGAGAACGAAGCCGGCGTCGGCGACCCGCTCGAGATAGCGCTTGTAAAAGCCGCCCGTTCGTATGGTGCCATGAACGACGAAAGCCTGGCAAAGCTCCACCCGGTCCGGGAATTCAGTTTCGATAACCAGCGAAAGATGATGTCCGTCGTTTTCTCGGGCGACGGCGAAACCCTGGTGTATGCCAAAGGCGCGCCCGAAGCTATACTTGCCCGTTCTACGAGTATGCTCCGTGGCGGTAAAGAAATGATTAAGACCCCGGCTGACGAGGGTTTTGTAAGCAAACAGGTTGAGGCGATGGCGGCAGGCGCCCTCCGTGTTATCGCCTTTGGCTACCTAAAAACGAGGCCAGGGGCCGCTTTGACCCAGGACGACGCTGAGGACGGCCTCGTTTTCGCGGGCATGGCCGGGTTCGACGATCCGCCGCGGGAAGGCGTGTCCGAAGCCCTAAAAATCACGAAACAGGCGGGGATACGCACAATCGTCGTTTCCGGCGACCATCCGCTAACGGTTCAAAAAGTAGCTGCAGAGGTTGGCCTCGACTCGGGTAAAGTTGTGACAGGCGCCGAACTCGAGAAGATGGAAGACACGGCGCTCAAAGAGACGCTCAAGTCCGTTTCTCTTTATGCCCGCACCAATCCTGAACAGAAACTCAGGATAGTAAAAGCCCTCCAGGAGATGGATGAAATCGTCGCCGTGACCGGAGACGGCATCAACGACGCGCCGGCCCTCAAAACGGCCGATATAGGCATTGCCATGGGAGAAACAGGCACCGAGGTGGCCCGCGAGACAGCCGGCATGGTGCTAACAGACGACAGCTTCAATTCGGTGGCCCAGGGGGTGAGGGAAGGGCGCAAGATTTTTGACAATCTGAAGAAAGGTGTTACGTATTACCTGAGCGTAAAGGTAGCGTTAATCTCGAGTTTCGTCGTACCCCTGGCACTCGGCATCGAATTGCCGTTTGCACCTATCCAGATAATCCTTCTGGAGCTTTTCATGGACCTTGCGGCTTCAGCGACCTTCGTGGCCGAACCCATAGAACCGGGCGCCATGAGTCTCCCGCCGAGGGGAAGAAAGGCGAAATTCGTGGACCGAGCCATGATAACTAAGCTCGGGATAGGAGCGGGAAGCCTGGCGGCGGCTGTTCTGGTCAATTACCTGGTCACCTGGTACGGCAATACTACGCTCATGCCGGCTGACAGGCTGGTGCTTGCCCAGACCATGGCGTTCGTGACCTGGCTGATAGGCCATATCTTCCTGGCTATGACCATGAGGTCGGAGCGAACACCCATCTGGAAGCAGGGGATATTCTCGAACAAGGTCATGTTGATATGGGCGGCGGCGGGCATCGCATTCCTGGTTATAGCAACAAACGTATCTGCGATACATCCCGCCATAAAAGTAACGGCCCTCGACGCCCGCGAGTGGGCGATGGCATTCGCTGTGCCTTTCGTGGCCATCTTCTGGCAGGAGTTACGAAAAATGACACGGAAGCCCATCAATCCGCCTGGGAGGGAATTGACATAAAAAGCAGAATCTCGCCTTTTTTGCTACTATGCATCATGGGCGGACTGGCGATTTTCAGTTCGACTATCGCCAAGAATCCCGCCCTTCCGCTGTTCATCCGTTCGCTGGGCGTTCCTGTCGCCATAGTCGGCGTCATTGCCGCCGCTTCGACGATAGTCGGGATACTTGTAAGTTTTCCCGCAGGCATGCTCTCCGATATCATCGGCAGGCGCCCCGTGATTTTGACCGCGGCGTTTGTTTTCGCAACCGCCCCGTTCCTGTACCTTTTCATCACTTCGCCGTGGCAACTGGTGCTTGTGCGCGTATATCACGGGCTGGCTACAGCCATCCTCGGGCCCGTGGCACTCGCGGCCGTCGCCGACACATATGAGACAGGCCGCGGGGAACGCATGGGATGGTATTCCTCCGCGACGATGATAGGCCGTTTCCTGGCACCGCTTATCGGCGGTATCCTGATATTCGGCGACAATTTCCGCTGGGTATACATCGCGAGCGGAGCCGCCGGGATACTGGCACTTGCCGCAGGTTTCAGGCTGCCGGATATATCTTCCGTACATGGTTCGCTCCGTGAAAATTTAATGCGGCAGCGCGGGAAATACGGCCAGGAGATTAGATTTATATTCCATCATGCGGGGATACTCTCCACCAGCCTGATAGAGGCGACACAATATTTTGCATACGGAGCCATTGAAACATTTTTACCCATCTATCTGCATGAAAAGCTGGGATATCCCGCCTGGAAGATAGGGGTGCTTTTTACAGCCCAGATACTGGCTGCCGCGTTCACCAAGCCGCTGATGGGGCGCCTTTCCGACCGTTACGGGCGGGTCCCCATGATCGTCTCCGGTTTGGCGCTGGGAGGGGCGACGACGGTTTTGATCCTCATGTCGTCCAACTACTACGCGGTGTTGTTTCTGATTGCAGTCTTCGGTCTCGGGTTGGCCATCGTAACGGCTTCGACGTCGGCACTGGTGGCCGACCTTTGCCGGGCGAAGGGAAGGGGAGGTGCGATGGGGGTCCTTTCCGGCATCATGGATGTAGGCCAGTCCAGCGGGCCTATCGTCGCGGGCGCTTTGATAGGGGCATATTCTTACCGCTCCACTTTCGCCATAGTGGGAGCGGGGATGTTCGTAATCAGTATCATCTTCGGGATATTCATGCGGTCGGTGAAGTTCGAGAATGGCGGGGATGAGGGGCACAGGACGCCGCAATAATATCCGTAGGTGATGCAGGGACCATTCCGCTGCAAACACCCGGGTACAAGCAATCCCGACAATGATGATTAGTGTTCGCAGTTTTAATTTTGGCAGTCATTTGCCAGCTGTGAGGTTACCGGATTGCCACAGCTCTTTCATGGCTTAGAAACGACATCAGTGCTGGAAGTTTGCAGGTTTGGCTTGACTCACGTATAATTACATAAAGAGTAATTGATACAAGTGAACTATTTGCACCGCTTCAGATAACGTTCCTCCCGAAGCCCCTGCGCCGGGCAGGGCGCTTTTACCGTTCCGGCACATAGTTGTCTCTTCAATTACACCCGTTTTATCCATTGCTTTATTGTGCCCCGTAACGGGCGGCCCGTTAAATATTTCAAAGGCAGGTTTTTCAGCACATGATTTATCGAAATGACATCAGGAACATCGCTATCATCGCGCATGTCGACCACGGAAAGACGACCATGGTGGACGCATTGCTTAAACAAAGCCATATCTTCCGCGAAAACCAGGCCGTGACCGACTGCGTGATGGACTCCAATCCTCAGGAACGCGAGCGCGGGATCACAATCATGGCCAAGAACACTGCCGTGACCTACAAGGGCATAAAGATAAACATCATCGACACCCCCGGGCATGCCGATTTCAGCGGCGAAGTCGAGCGCGTCATAAGTATGGCAGACGGGTGCCTCCTGATGGTTGACGCTGTCGAAGGCCCGATGCCCCAGACCAAATACGTTTTGAAACAGGCCCTCAAAAACGGGCTCAAACCGATCGTGGTGATCAATAAGATCGACCGCGAGAATGCCCGCATCGACGAGGTCTTCAAGCTGACCCAGGACCTTTTCATGGAATTGGCCACCAACGAGGACCAGCTTGATTTCCCTGTCCTGTATGCCAGCGGCCGCCAGGGGATCGTTGTCACCAAGCCCTTTCTGAGCGCCGGCAACGACGCCAGCGCCCTGTTTGAATGCATCATCGACAAGATCCCTCCACCGCGGATTGAGGAAGGCCCATTCCAGATGCTTGTTTCCAATCTGGATTACGACACCCACAAGGGCAAGATCTGCATCGGGCGCATATTCCGCGGCAAAATCTCTCCGAAAAGCAAGGTTGTCTGCATGTATGCCGACGATAGGCAGCGGTCGTTCGAAGTAGCCGAGGTCCTTACATACATGGGGCTCAAACGCATCGAGATCCCTGAGGGCCAGGCCGGCGATATCGTCGCGGTCACGGGTATCTCGGAAGCCAATATCGGCGATACCCTCTCAAGCCCCGAAAAACCCGAAGCCCTGCACCGCATCGAGATAGGCGAACCGACGGTAGAAATGACCATCGCTGTGAACACTTCTCCTTTCTCCGGCCGCGAGGGCAAGTTTTCAACGACACGGCAGATCCGCGAGCGGTTGTATAAAGAACTCGAGGTCAACCTGAGCCTGCGGGTAGCCGACACAGAGAGCCCTGACACCTTCCTCATCAAGGGCCGCGGCGAACTTCACCTGGCCGTGCTCATCGAAACGATGCGGCGCGAAGGTTTTGAATTCCAGGTTTCCAAGCCGGAAGCTATCACTAAGACCATCGACGGACAGCTTATGGAACCTGTCGAACTGCTCAGTATCGACGTACGCTCCGAGTATATCGGTGCCGTAACCGAGATGTTAGGCAAGCGGCAGGCCGAGATGCGCGACATGCACAACGACGGCCAGAACAACGTCCACCTTGAGTTCCGCATCCCGACCAAAGGCCTTATCGGGTTCCGCAGCGCTTTTATCACCGCCACACGCGGTGAAGGTGTTATGAACAGCCAGTTCACGGGTTATGAACCCTGGAGGAAAGACATAGTTTCCCCGAGGAACGGCGTCATCGTTTCTTCGGAAGCAGGGGAAGCCGTCGCTTACGGCCTGAACAACGCTCAGGGCCGCGGGCTTACATTCGTGGGTCCGGGCACCGAGGTCTACGAGGGGATGATCATCGGGACCAACCCGCGCACGACGGACATCGCCATGAACGTGTGCAAGGAAAAGAAAAAGACCAATATCCGTTCTTCAACTTCTGATATCGCGGTCAAACTGACACCTCCTATCATTATGAGCCTCGAACAGTCTATCGACTTCATCAATCGGGACGAACTGGTCGAAGTTACTCCCCAGAACATCCGCCTCAGGAAGAAAATCTTAAGTGAAACGATGAGACTCAGAGACAGGAAGAGCCCGGATTAACGAGCCTTCAGCGCTCGGCTGGCAGCTATGGATGAATCACTCTCAAAGAAGCCCGCTTTTAAGCGGGCTTCTTCTTATTCAAAAATAAATGGACCACATCCCTGCACGTGGGCCGGTTCGACAGTTACGAAATGGCCCGCCTTATAATTTCCCTGTAATCAATGGGCGCGCCTCTATTCTGTCATTGTGGTGGTTCCGGGATGTATCATGGGGCGGTATCAATCATTTAAAAGCCCGCCAAACGCGGCATTAAAAAACCGCGGATTTTGCACCTTACGAACGGAACTTTGCATAATGAAGCTTATCTGTGCTATAATTGATTATTAGTTCAAAGTTTTGGCCGTGCAATCTTCGTTGAATCTCCCCGGATTTTTCTTAAGACCCACTGACCCGAACTCTAACTAAAATTAGTTATCAAGAGAGAGGTCTATCATTTTGAGTTTCCAGGACAAATCCATCATATGCTCCGATTGCGGAGCGAGTTTCATCTTCAATGTAAGAGATCAGGAATTTTTCAAGTTAAAGGGTTTCCGTCAAGAACCAAAGCGTTGCCCGGATTGCCGTAAAAAGGTAAATGCCGAGCGTAAGCCGTTTAATTCTGTCATCCCTGCAGCAGTTCCCGTTCCAGCAATGGAAGATACCACCCCCATAATCGAACCGACCGCCCCCGGAGCGGCGGACTTTGAAGGTTTCGGTTTGAATCCCGACGTTATGACCGGCGTCAAACTGTCCGGTTATACTGTTCCCACGGCCATCCAGTCAGCCGCCCTGCCCCACGCGCTCGCGGGCAAAGACGTAATCGGGCTTGCCCAGACGGGCACAGGGAAAACCGCCGCATTCGTTCTCCCCATGCTTCAGAGGTTGGGAACACACAAGCGCGGCAATATCCGGTGTCTCGTGATTTCACCCACACGTGAACTCGCCGAGCAGACCAACGAATCCATCGCATCGCTCGGCCGCAAGACCGGCATCCGCGGCATCTCGCTTTACGGCGGCGTCGGAATGTACCAGCAAGTGCGCAACATCCGCGACGGCGTGGATGTTGCAGTCGCCTGCCCCGGGCGCCTTCTCGACCATATCTGGCAGGGAAGCATCGACCTGTCGAGCGTCGAGTTGCTCGTCATCGACGAAGCGGACCGCATGTTCGATATGGGTTTCCTTCCGGACATCAAGCAGATCCTTAAATGCCTGCCCGAAACCAGGCAGACATTGTTATTCTCGGCAACCATGCCGCCCGACGTGCGCATCCTAATCAAGACGTACCTGAAAGACCCGGTAACGGTCCAGATAGGCCATGCCGCTCCTGCTTCGAGCGTTTCGCACGCGCTTTATCCCGTGAAGAAACACCTTAAGCCCGCACTGCTCGCGGCTTTACTGCGGCAGACCGAGACTGAATCGGTGGTTATATTCACCCGTACCAAGCACGGTGCTGAAAAAGTAGCCGATAACCTTGCAAGAAACGGCTTCGATGTGACTTCGCTCCAGGGCAACCTGGCGCAGGCGCGCAGGCAGGCCGCCATCGACAAATTCAAGGCAGGCAAGGTCAAGATCATGGTCGCGACGGACATCGCGGCCCGCGGCATCGACGTCCTCCGCATCTCGCACGTCATCAATTACGACATGCCTGATACGACCGATGCCTATACGCACCGCATCGGACGAACCGGTCGCATCGACAAGACGGGCGAAGCGTTCACTTTCGTCTGTCCGGAAGACGGCGAAATGGTCCGACAGGTAGAGCGCATACTGAACAAGAAAATCGAGCGGCGTATACTGCCCGGATTCGACTACACACTGGAAGCCCCGAAAGTAGACTCGACTGCACGCCCGATGATGCATCACCGTTTCAATAATTCCCCTGCCCCTTCTCCGGCCCGCCGTCCATACGGCGGCTACGCGAAGAAACCCGCTTTCTCAAGATCTGCCGCGTAAAATAACCCGCAATCTCTGAAATAAAAAGGGAGAAGACGGAAGTCCTCTCCCTTTTTTGTATTCGAATCATGTCTCTGCTCGAGGCGAAGCACACGGCAACTAACGGTATATCGTGTTAGCATCAATTTCGTGGCATCATAATATATTCCCACCCCAAACAGCACGCCCTGTTGTTATTTTTAGATTATTGGCGTAATATCTCTGTCCAGAAAATGGGGTTTTGGAATTATATTAGCCGGGGAGGCTTCTATGTGCTTTTCTGCTCAAGCGAGTTTCACATCAGGCGCGGTTTTAACAACGATCGGTGTAGGGACCTTTAGACAAGCCGGTAAGTCCGACCGGAAATTATTCGCCGCGATCCCTTCTTATTTGGTTTGCAGCAGCTTGCTGAAGGAGTCCTTTGGATCACTTTGAAATCAGGCGGGGAAGAGCTTGTTCAGAATGTCGCCGCTCACCTATTCCTGGTGGCTGCCCTGATCGTTTGGCCATTGATGGTGCCGGCGTCGATCTGGATGATGGAAGAAGTAAAAAAGCGAAAGAAAATATTGGCCGGCTTGATGGCGGCCGGAGGAATCCTCTCGTTGTTTTATACCATATGCCTCATCTTTTACAAGATAACCCCACAGATACAAAGTTTCCATATTGTTTATCTGAATAATTTCCCCAACCTCCTGGCGGGAGGATCATTCGTGATATATTTCGCGGCTACCGTCGTATCCATCTTTGTCTCATCGGTAAAGCGAATGTGGCTTTTTGGGGTTTTGATAACGATTTCTCTGGCTGTGACCGGTCTTTTCTACCAGGAGTACCTAACATCGGTATGGTGTTTCTTCGCGTCCCTGATGAGCGTCTCGATTTACTGGGTGCTCAGTGAATCTCGAAGCAGGGTAGATCAATTGACGACAGTATTTCAGAGATGACTGAAAAAGCGCGAGAATTTAAGCCCTTGCTCTTTTCTTTCCATCCCAACGAATAATGGTTGGTTTTGCATACCGTGCAAAATAAATTGACCGGGTTATTTTCCACCAGTACCGAGCGACAATCAATGTTAAATGGAATAAGATGCATACATACCTGCTACTTATCCGCGGCATAAATGTCGGCGGCAAAAATAAAATACCAATGGCCGGCTTGAGAAAATGCCTGGAAGGACTGGGGTTTTCGGTTGTTTCAACCTACATCGCCAGTGGTAACGTGATTTTAGAATCGAACAAACGACCTGATGAGATAAAAGCCCTGGTTGAAGAAGCTCTGCCTCAGAATTTCAAACTTGATAGCGAACTCATCAAAGTACTGGTGTTGTCGCGCAGCCAACTCCAAACCGTTATCGATAACAAGCCTGAGGGCTTCGGTGAGCTCCCGGAGAAATACCATAGCGACGCGATATTTCTTATAGACCTTGATCCAGCCGAGGCAATGCGCATATTCAATCCGAGGGAAGGTGTGGACAAAATCTGGCCAGGCGAGGGTGTCATTTACTCACAACGCCTCAGTTCCCTACGAACCAAAAGCCGGCTGAATAAAATCATGGGAACCCCGGCGTATCAATCCATGACCATCCGCAACTGGAATACGACAACAAAGCTGCTGGAGATAATGAAGGAGATGAATAATCGTAAATCAACCAAACAATAATAACTACCAGCAAATACGAGCCTCATGTGTGTGTGGCAGAGGTTAAAAGATGCATGGAAGAGCCATCGTTATTCTATTTTATCCCGAAGTTGAACGTAGGCTCATAACGGACTACAGTATAATATATAATCCGTTGAAATTGTCTTAGTGGTTACATCTGCCATGTTGTTCACCTAAGTCTAATAATATATTTGAAATATCCTATTTGATTTGGTTTGAACTTTATCATTAGAGTAGCATCGAAGCCAACGGAAGTATTTTCTTTAAAGATTTACCCGATTATTTGTGAAAATCTCCGTTTTCCAGCGTTGAATCATTCACACGAATAAAATTTTTGGAGGTTAAAATGGCTAACCTAAAACGTATCCCCGTTGGTAAAAGTGATCTTCAACTATCTCCGATCGGCCTTGGCTGCTGGCAATTCTCCGGGAAGAGCATGTCAGCATTCTGGAACTCTCCGCCGCAGGATGAGATAAATGCGATCGTAAAAGCCTCCCTCGACGGGGGCATCAACTGGTTCGATACCGCAGAGATGTACGGGAACGGGGCTTCCGAAACCGCTTTATCGGCGGCCCTCCAGGCAGCGGGCAGGAAGAACGGCGACGTCGTCATTGCTACCAAATGGAACCCCATCCTGCGGAGGGCTGCTTCCATCGCCAAAACCTTCCCGGCGCGGGAGCAACACCTCGCCCCATTCGAAATCGACCTGTTTCAGGTCCACCTGCCTTATTCTTTTTCATCCGTCGAAGCCCAGATGAACCGCATGGCTGACCTTTTGGATGCGAAGAAAATCAAGACTGTCGGGGTCAGCAATTTCAACGAACGCAAAATGCGACTGGCGCACAAAATATTGAAAGCCCGGGGTTACGACCTGTCAACCAACCAGATGCGGTACAGCCTGCTCGACAGGCGTATCGAGAAAGACGGCGTCATGGCTGCAGCGAAAGAACTTAACATAAGCATAATCGCTTATTCGCCCCTTGCCCAGGGACTGCTGGGTGGGAAATATCACGCGGATGCGAACGCTGTCGACAAGGTGCCGTTTATGCGCCGACGTTCCTTCAAATCAAGACTCGAAAAGAGCCGGCCTCTCGTGGAAGCGCTGGTCGAGATCGCGCAGAATTACAATGTTACAGCGTCTCAGGTGGCGCTAAACTGGCTGGTGACTTTCAACGGCGAGACGGTACTGGCGATCCCGGGTGCTACCAGGGTGGAACAGGCAAAGCAGAACTGCAATGCCATGAGTTTCGCTATGACCACTGCGGAGATTTCAAGGATCGACGGACTATCGAAAACATTTATGGAAAAAAGATAGCCAGGGATATCACTTGCCGAGAGGGGGTTGAAGAAGGGTCTTAACCTCTGAGATAAGGTCGTCGGGGTTGAAGGGTTTGCTCATGAAGCCGTTGGCCCCGAGGGCGAACACTTCTTCAGAGATACGTTCTTTGGCGCTGAGGATTATCACGGGAACGTTAGAGAACTTACGCAGCCTGCGAAGGACTTCCAGCCCGTCGATACCGGGCATGATGACGTCCAGGAGCAAGATATCGGGACTGGCCGTACGGGCTAACTCCAGCCCCTTTTCGCCGTCGTTGGCACAAATAACCTGATAGCCCGAAACTTTGAGTTTCAAAGCCAGAAAATTAACTATCCGGTCTTCGTCATCAACTAATAGGACGCGCTTTTTCCCGTCTTTATTTACTTCCAAGTCGAAGAGATCCTTCCCCGCCCAACACAATCGAGAAATGACGCCAAAGGTAAGCCCCTGAAGATATCGGCCTAATATTGAGCAACTAAAGAATAGCAACAAACCATGCGGAAAGTCACTAGCAAGCAGCCCAAAAACATTAAAATTCTATCAAATCTTGTAAGTGCTTGATCACATCGAAAGTGAGCCCTGCGTTGACGGTAGTTCGCCACGGGACTCACGATACCGCCGGAGGAGCAGGAAAAGACTCAAAGATGCAACGACCGCCATACCGCTGTAAGCTAACAAGGCGGGCATCGTGACGGTGTTCACAACGTCCCAGAACGTATGCAGGCAAACCGCCGATAAAAAGGCCGCCACGACAACGACGTTTATCGTCGGGTGCCCGGCTTTTTGACGTTCTTTCCAGAAGACGGCGCAGACTAGCCCGGTCCACGCAACGTGCCCCGCAGGAGAAAGAAGCCCGCGCAGAAGGAGTGTCTGTTCTACACTCCCGATTCTGCCCTGGCTCTGGTTGAAAGCAAGTAAGCCGTAACCGACGGTCTCCAAGCCGGCGAAACCCATGCCTGCGGCCACCCCGAAAAGCAGACCATCGGTTTCATGGCGATTGCGCCAAGCGATATACATGAATGCCGGGAAGATCAATTTTGAGGTTTCTTCTATGAAACCGACGGCCAACAGCGCGCCGAAATTAAGCGCGCGCAAGGTGCTGAATTCGATGAAACCCGCAGCAGTTAGGCCCAGTGCCCCCCCAAATGCGAAACACATGGTCAGCAGGGGCCTGGAGATGTCGTGGTCCCTTACGTGTTCATAAAAATAGACGACCAGTGAGATCGGGATAGTGAAAGCACCTATCAAGAGCAAGACCGCGAGGTACCGTGTATTGCCTGAGGTCCTGATGACGAGGTCAAGGATAGTAAACAAAAACAGACCGAGGACAAGGATTACGAGCCAGAGACGTTTCATCACATGGGATAATAGTTTTTACCGGGAAGGTTGTCAATGCGCCGCTTTAACACGCCCTGTCTCCGGGTTGGATCCAATGTCTCACAAATATATAATTATTTAACTATTTCAAACATGCCGTTATGACTTTGTGATGGAAATCTGCATATGATATTGGCAGATAAATCGAAACGCATAAACTGTTCTGGATCGAGGAGGCCACATGGGCGGAAAAGGCATCGTTTTCGGCAAAATATGGGGAATAACGCTCAAGTTGAACCCTTCATGGTTCATCATTTTTGTACTTATCACGTGGGCTCTGGCGGGGAGTTACTTCCCGGGCCAGTACCCCGCATGGAACTTTACCGCAAAGTTATCAGCCGGAGTCATAACCAGCCTGCTTTTCTTCACATCGGTCCTTGTGCACGAGTTGATGCACAGTTATGTTGCCCAACATGAAGGCACAGAAGTTAAATCCATAACGCTTTTCATCTTCGGCGGCGTTTCCGAGATCAGCGGCGAGCCTAAAAACGCCGGTGACGAGTTCTCGATGGCGATAGCAGGCCCACTTACCAGCCTGGTGCTCGGCGGTATCCTGATGGCCGTCTGGGCAGTGCTTAGACACGACGCCGGAGGACCAGGCCAGTTTATCGCCGCGGTTTCCTACTGGCTGGGCCTCATCAACCTTTCCCTCGGGGCATTTAACCTCATCCCCGGGTTCCCCCTGGACGGGGGCAGGGTTTTCCGGTCCATATTGTGGGGCAAGAGCGGGGACCTGCGCGAAGCTACCAGGACGGCATCACAGGTAGGCAAAGTGATTGCCTACATTTTCATCTTTATCGGTATATTCCTGTTCTTTTCCGGTAACTGGCTGAACGGAGCCTGGATGGTTCTCATCGGCTGGTTCCTGGATAATGCAGCCTCGGGCAGTTACCGTCAGGTCCAGCTCAACGATCTCCTTAAAGGGCACAAGGTCAGCGAGGCCATGCAGGGTGACTGCGTGTCCGTTACCCCCGAGGTGTCAGCTGAATATATAATCAACGAATATGCCTTGACTAAGGGCCAGCAGTGTTTTCCCGTCATGGACGGTGAAAATCTGGAGGGGATAGTTTCTTTCGACAGCCTGCGCGGGGTCGCAAAAGAAGCCAGGAGAGATAAGACGGCTGCCCAGATAATGATGCCGCTCGAGCAGATGAAAACGGTGGAGCCGAACGACGAACTGGGCAAGGTCCTCTCTATCATGACCGAAGGGGACGTCAGCCAGGTGTCGGTCGTTCAGAACGGCAAGATGGTCGGCCTCGTGAGCCGAGAGCGGCTTTTATCCTTTATTGACCTGCTGGCAAATCCGGGGCGATGATTTCCTGCGGTTGGCTCACTGCTGTTTCAAAGACGTATTTCCAGAGGACGGCTGCAAGGATGCCTCCGGCAACAGGAGCCGCGACAAATAGCCACAAGCCTGATAGAGGGACGACGCTCCATTCGCGCAGAGCGGCCACCAAAGCCGGACCGATGCTGCGGGCTGGGTTGACCGAGGTCCCTGTTATGGGGATGCTCACCAGATGAACTATCGCTAACCCGATGCCGATGGCGAGCCCCGCAAAGCCTTTGGGGGCTTGCTTGCTGGTCGAACCGAGTACGATCATTACGAAGAGGAAAGTGAAAGCCACTTCCGAGAAGAAACACGCGAGGAGCGAATACCCGCCTGGCGAGTTTTCCCCGAAGCCATTAAGGCTGAGACCTGTTCCCGCAATGGAATAACCCGCGCTGCCGCTGGCTATCCCGAGCACAATGCCCGCGCCGAGCACGGCTCCAGTGATTTGAGCGAGGATGTAGTAACCGGAATCGGTGGAGTTTATCCTTCCGTTTATCCACATGGCGATCGTGACCGCTGGATTGATATGGCACCCGGAAATTGGCCCGATGGTGTAGACCAGGGCCAGGACGGTAAAACCGAAGGTAAGGGCCACACCCATAACGCCTATGTACTGGCCGGCGATCACCGCGCTGCCGCAGCCCACCAGCACTAGGGCCATTGTCCCGATCAATTCAGCAATATATTTTTTCATGAAAGCCTCCCCTTTAACCGGGGTTATTGTACTAGCAGTGCATGGCGTATTCAAGGGCGGATGAGATCTTCTTCTCATACGTTTACGGCGTGCCAGAGTTTTGCGCCCTGTTTGACAGGGGTATGTACTTGGAATAAAATCTCTAGCCTGTGCCGTAAAGCAACATTAAAGTGATTGACTAATGAGGGAAGTCCGTCATGGACTTCCCTGAATTTTCTTCGGGGATTGAGGATAAAGAGGCTGTGGTTCAATCGTTATTCTGGGTGGGGGGAGCGCTATGCCTCGTGGCGACGATATTGCCGCTGGTATTGCTTTTCCGGCCTTCCCGTCTCCTAAGACAGGCAGCCCTATGGGTGCTACTGGCGGGAACCGGGGCTATAAGCGCGGCAGCGATATTGGTTATCTCTCGTTCTCTCGATCTTCACTTAACTCTCCTCAGTATAACGCCACAGCTTGCCCTATCGTTCAGGCTGGACAAGCTATCATGTTTTTTTGTCGTGATCATCGGCGCGGTGTCTTTCTGCGCAGTCATCTATTCCATCACGTATATCGCGCATTATAAAAGCGAACGAAGCAAGCAGTTTCTCACGTCTGGCCTGGCTTTTTTCATTTTGGCGATGTTGCTGGTAGTCGCTTCGAGCACCACCTTCGGTTTCTTGTTCTTCTGGGAACTCATGTCGCTGTCGTCTTTTTTCCTTGTGATGTTCGACCTGGATAAGCCGGAAACGCAAAAAGCCGGGATTTTCTACTTCGCCATGACCCAGATGGGTACGATATTCCTGTTAGCGTCATTCCTGCTGTTGTACCGTTTTACGGGGTCTTTCGACATAAGCGCCGCGGGCAATATCCCGCAGTGGGGCAAGGGGCTGGTCTTCGTTTCCCTATTCATAGGGTTCGGCACCAAGGCAGGCATCATCCCCTTCCACAAGTGGTTGCCGTATGCCCATTCCGCCAGCCCGTCAAATGTTTCCGCACTGATGTCGGGAGTGATGCTGAAAGTGCCCATCTATGGGTTGGTTCGCTTCATTATTGACGTTTTTCGACCCGATCTCTGGTGGGGGATAGTTTTACTGTTTTTTGGCAGCATCACCGCGTTGCTGGGCATCATATATGCCTTCAAGGAACACGACCTCAAAAAGATGCTGGCTTATTGCAGTATCGAAAACCTTGGCGTAATAGTGGTTGGGCTCGGACTTTACGTTATATTTGATTTCTACGGTCTTCGAGTCCAGGCGGACCTCTGCATCTACGGCGCGCTGTTCCACACTCTTAACCACGCGCTGTTCAAGAGTTCACTTTTCATGACAGCTGGTTCGGTAGTGCAGGCTACCGGCACCAGAGACATAGAACAAATGGGCGGGCTGATAAAGCGAATGCCCGGGACCGGTGCGATATTCCTGGTAGGGGCGTGTGCCATCGCCGCGCTTCCGCCCCTCAACGGCTTCGCCAGCGAGATAATGATTTTTCAGGCATACCTGACTTCTTTCAGCCTTGGCCGCCCGATCCTCGAAATTCTATTGATGGCCGGGCTGGCTGCGCTGGCCCTCACCAGTACGCTCGCGGCAGCTTGTTTCGCCAAAGCCTTCGGCATCATCTTTTTGGCAAGGCCTCGCTCGGGAGCCGCGAGCGCCGCCAAAGAGGCCCCGTTTGCGCAGCTTCTTGCTCCTGGAATTTTGGCAGCCCTGTGTGTGGGTTTCGGGGTATTTTCTTACCAGCTGATTTCTAATGTCAAGAGCGGGATGCCCCTGCCGGACATACTCCCGATAGGGATAATCGTCCTGGTTTTGACGGGAGTTACTTTTCTTTTGCTGCTGCTGACCCGCTCCCCCGTTCGAAAAACGGAAACGTGGGGCTGCGGCATCCCGTCGCAGACGGGGAAGATGGAATACTCGGGCGACGGTTTCTCGGAACCCATCGTGACTGTTTTCAAACCTGTCTTCCGCACACGAAAGCTGTCCACACGCGAATTTTACGACAAATACAACTCTATCCCGAGGAGCAGCAGCGGTGAGATCGGCACGCTCAAGTTCTTCGAGGAACGCCTCTATATGCCCATCGCCCGTTTTTTCATGAAGATCGCGGGCGCCGTATCTAACCTCCATAATGTGGACATGGACGCTCTCATCCTTTATTCGTTCATCGCCGTGGTGCTGGTCATACTTGGCGTGGGGTGGTGGCTATGAACTGGAACACTGCCGTCTATATCGTGATGAACCCGCTGTTTGCACTTGTGCTGTCGCCCCTTGTCCTGGGGCTGATAAAAACCGTGAAAGCCCGCATACAGGGAAGGCCTGGCCCGCCTGTGCTCCAGCAGTATTACCAGCTCCGGAAGCTGTTTCACAAAGAGATTGTCTATTCCGAAGATTCGTCCTTCATCATGCGGCTCGGCCCCTATCTCGGGATAGCTTTTATGCTGACGGCATCGCTATTTGTGCCGATGGTGTTCATCCCGCAGACCGGGTGGTTTGGCAACATCATACTATTCTTCTATCTCATGATAACCGCGAAGTTCTTCATGGTGCTCGGGGGACTCGACGCCGGCAGCACATTCGGCGGGATGGGCAGTTCGCGCGAGATGACGGTTTCGTCCATTATAGAGCCCGTTACCATCATGTCCTGCGCCGCCCTGGCGTTCGTGTTGAAAACGACCAGTATTCCCGAGATGTTCAGGACACTCCTGGCAGGCTCGATATTCAGTTACCCCACTCTCATACTTGTCGGTATTTCGCTTTTCATTATCCTGATAGTCGAATCGGCGCGGGTCCCCGTCGACAATCCCGAGACGCACCTGGAACTCACCATGATCCATGAAGCCATGATACTCGAACAAAGCGGCCCCAAGCTGGCCCTGGTCGAACTGGCGTCTGGGGTAAGGCAAACCGTGCTAATGGCACTTCTTATCAATGTTACTTTTCCCTGGGGATTGGCGGGGCTGGCCGGGTGCGCCTCCCTGCTGCTGGCAGCAGTCACGATGGCGGTGAAGATGTTGATATTGGCCGCCACGGTCGGGCTATTTGAATCTCTATTGGCCAAGATACGCTTTTTCCGCTTGCCGGATTTCTTTATGATAGCGCTGTTTCTTTCCTTTATAACGATAGTATTCGAGTTGCTTAGATGATGAATACCGGAATTACAGGCGATTTAATAGAGGTGCTTTTCGTGCTCATTCTGGGCACAGCTGCCTTCGTCATCACCCAGCGAGCCTTACGTTCTCTTTTCACTCTCTACGCCATCCAGTCCGTAATTTTGGCGGCGATAGCTGTCGTACTGTTTGCCGAACACAGAACGGTGTCACTGCTATTTATCGCGCTGCTCACGCTCGTGATAAAGGGCTTCGTCATACCTGCGTTCCTGCGCAGGACCCTCGTAGTTTTACCCACTAAGCGTGATATAGAGTTCAGCTATCTGACGCCCGCAAGCTCTATACTCCTGAGCGCTGTCCTGCTCTTCATCGTTTACACATCGTTCTCGAATGTGGCGGAGGTTCTCTTCAGCGACCGCCTGTTTTTCCTGGGAGGGGTCATCGGCGTATCGCTGGCGCTGATGGGGATGATGGTCATATTCAGCCGCAAAAAGGTTGTCAGCAAGATAGTTGGATACCTGACGATGGAGAACGGCGTACTGCTTTTCGGCCTTTTCATCGCCGAGATGCCCTTTATAATTGAAGTCCTGATCGTGATAGATCTTTTCATGCTTATCGTCCTGTCGACTATCATGGCTTTCGGCATAGACTCGAGTATCGAGGCTTTTCACAAGAAACTTACCCAGCTTGGGATGAGGTTCGAGGACTAAATGCAGACCGTCCTTCCTGTTGTTTACGCTGCTTTGCCGCTCGTGCTCATATTGATATTCTGGGCTCTTGGGAGGCACGGGCTTGGGCAGGACAACCGATTCCTGAATCTGTTTGTCATCCTGCAAACGGCACTTTTTCTGGTCGTCACAACATGGGCGTTTGCGGCGTTCAAGCTGCCGCTGGGTTTCCTGCACGGAGATTATTTTTATATCGACTCACTGTCGCTCTACGAGATACTGGTAACCAGCATAGTTTTCCTGCTGGCGGCGGTTTACTCCCGCGGCTACGTTTCCAGCCTGGTTGAAGCCGGGGAACTTGACGGCTCCATCCTGAGGCTGTTTTACGGGTTTTTCTGCCTGCTGGAGATGGTCACCGTGCTGGCGTTCGCTTCCAATAATTTGGCCCTGCTCTGGATATTCGCCGAACTCAGCACGCTCTTCTCTTCTGCCCTGATCGTTACCCTCAAGGCGAGGGAGAATATAGTCGCCGCCTTGAAATACGTGTTCGTCGCATCGACCGCCATGTTGTTTTCATTCATCGGCATCATCATACTATTCGCCGTGAGCAAGACGGCCATAAACGGGGGCAGCCTCAACTGGACGAGCCTTTTCGACGCGGCCCATAACATGGACCCGCGCCTGTTCTTCCTGGCTTTTTCATTCCTTTTCCTGGGTTTTGCCGCCAAGGCGGGGGTCGCGCCGTTTCATACCTGGGTGCCCACCGCCTATATCCGCGCTCCTTCCGCGGTGGCGGTGGTTTCCGGGACGGTGCTCAACCTCGGGCTTTACGCAGTGCTCAGGCTTTATGCCATCGGTTACGCAGCGGGTGCGGGGATCAACCTGAGGCTGTTCCTGTTCATTTTCGGTCTTTTCAGTATCGCCGTGGCTGGCTTCAGCATGCTGAAGCGGACCAACACCAAGAAGATAATCGCTTTTTCGGGCGTGGAAAGCGCAGGGCTGCTGCTGATAGCGTTTGGCCTCGCCTCAGCCACCGCGCTTTACTGGGCGCTTTTCTACGTCCTCGGGTATTCGCTGGTGAAGTCCCTTTTGTTTTTCTCGGCAGGCATTTTTCACAGGCAGTACCAGAGCAACAAGTATTTCGCCGCCCGGCAGGCTTTGAAGCTTCAGCCCCTTGCAAGCTGGGGGTTGATACTTGGGAGCGCTGCCGCCGCCGGCACCCCTCTGTTCCCTATATTCCTCGCGAAATGGAAAATCCTCGCGGTGCTGGGGGAGGTGTCGGCGGGGATGCTGGGTGCCACGCTCTTCTTCCTGCTGCCGGCGGTCATCGGTTTGGGCTATTACTTCATACGACTGTTCCGGCAGGAACCCGGAGGCGAAATAAAAGCCTTCAGAACGCCATTGAGCATGAAGCTGCCAATCATAGTATGCCTGACATCAATCTTGCTGCTGGGGCTATGGGTGCCCGGAGGCCTGGACAACACACTGGGGCGCATCGTGGCCTCTCTGGGATTTTAAGGGTATGCAGACGATAATCGAAGAGCTGGAGGGAAGGTTTAAAGCCACACCTTTGGCCATAAGCGTTCCGGGTAAAAACCAGAAAGCTGTCTACCTGAAGACAGGCGAGAAATCAGTCCCTGAAATCATGCTGCTGCTCGAGGGCAAGGGAGTTATCCTGGCGGACTTGTTCGCGGCGGAAAATTTCGACGGCGACAAATTCAGCCTGTTTTACATCTTTGAAAAGCGGGACGATCCGGTAATGATGGTACTTGTCGTGGGGATAGACGAAGCTAAAGCGGCCTCGGTGGCTGCGCATTTCCCGGGCGCATGCTACTATGAGCGCGAAGTCGCAGACGGTTTCGGCATAGAGTTCACCCGCGCTTTCGACAAGCGCCGGCTTTTCCTGCATGAGGTTTATCCAGAGGGATTCCATCCCTTGTTGAAGTCTTTCGAGAACAAGCCGCTGGACATCGATTATTCCAAGCTTGTGAAAGAATATCCCTTTCGGAAGTGCTCCGGCGAGGGAATTTACCAGATCCCAGTCGGTCCGGTGCATGCCGGGGTGATAGAACCGGGCCATTTCCGCTTTCACGCCATAGGCGAGACCATCTTCAACCTGGAAATTCGGCATTTCTATACACACCGCGGGCTGGAGAAACTGGCCGAAGGGAAGACACCGCTAGAATGCTGTGCTGTCGCCGAAAGCGTAAGCGGAGATGAGAGCGCAGCGAACGTGACTGCTTTGACAATGGCGGTCGAAGAAATCTGCGGAATCAAGGTGCCACTGCGAGCCTGGTGCATAAGGACTATCCTGCTGGAACTTGAGCGTGTTTATTCGCACCTGGGCGATCTGGCGGGCATGGCCATCGACGTGGCCTTCCCGCTCGGGGCTGCGGCTTTTTTCAATATGAGGGAGGAAACCCTGCGGCAAAACGGCGCCTTGACCGGTTCCCGTTTTTCTAAGGGCATCATTGTCCCGGGCGGGCTTAACAGAGACATTGCGCAATCCAAACTTGGAGGGCTGCAGGCTTATACCAACGATTTTGTCGCGCGGCTGGAAAAGGCGGTCGCAGACATCAAAGCCTCAGGCTGGGTCATAGACCGCTTCGAGACGACCGGAACGATAGATAAAGCGCTTGCCGCCCCGCTCAACCTGAGCGGCCCGGTCGCGCGGGCTTCGGGTGTTCAGGTTGATACCAGAATAGACCATCCTTACGGCATCTATGAGAAACTAAGAGTAGAAGAATATCCCCGGGAAGGGGGGGACGTACTGGCACGCTTTTTAGTAAAGGCAGACGAGATAAAAAATTCAATCAGGCTGATTCAAGATGTACTCGACCAGACAGGAGGGGGGCCGGTGTTCGAGAAGTATGAGGCTATCGAAGGATACGCCATGTCCATGGTGGAAGCGGCGAGGGGCCAGAACCTGCACTGGTTATGGTTGAAAAACGGGAGGGTCGAGCGCTACAAGGTGCGCACCGCTTCGTTTTGCAACTGGCCAGTGATTGAACACGCGGTCGTAGGGAATATCGTGGCCGATTTCCCTGTGATAAACAAAAGCCTGAATCTTTCGTACGCCGGAAACGACCTATGATATCTGAAGTATTTAAGAATGTTTTCGGGAAAAAGAAGACTTCGGCGGTAAAACCCCAGGATCTTAGTTTTCAAAAACTCGGATTGCAGCTGAAAGAGGACATAGACGGGGTATTTGGCCGCAGCCTGGCGGTGCGGGAACTCGACTCCGGCAGCGACAACGCGGCGGAGATAGAGGTAAATAACCTGGCTGCCCCCTATTACGACGCCGAACGTTTCGGGATAACTTTCGTGGCTTCGCCGCGCCATGCCGATGTTATCCTTATTACCGGCGCAATCACACTGAACATGGCGGCAGCCGTAAAAAAGACTTTCGATGCGATGCCGCAACCCGGGTTGGTTGTGGCAGTGGGCGACGACGCCTGTGACGGCGGTATCCTGAAAGGGACCTACGCCGTTCTCGGAGGGGCCGATCGCATGCTGCATGTGGACGTAAAGATTCCCGGTAACCCTCCATCACCAGAAGAGATAATGGTGGGGTTGGTTACCTTGATGGCGCAGATCAAAATGAAGACACGCACTGGGTAAGGTCCAGGAGTGTTACTCTAACTTTTTTCGTGTTATGTTAGAATCTAATTAACCCGGGTTTCAGGAGGAATGTTATGCCGTCACTGGATGTAGTCAGTGTAATCGACGCCCAGACTCTGGACAACGCAATCAATAACTCAAGAAGAGAAATCACCACCCGTTACGACTTCAGGAACATCGTTTCCGAAATAACATATGACAAAAAAGAAAAAGTCATAAAGATTTCGAGCGGCGACGACATGAAAGTCAAGGCCATCACAGAAAGCCTTATCGGGCAGGGCACACGGCTCAAACTGGATCCCAAGATACTTGAGCCACAGAAGATCGAGGCCGGCGGGGGAGGCACTTCAAAGCGTGAAATTAAAATTAAAGAAGGGATATCCCGCGAAACCGCCCAGAAGATTGTGAAGTTCATCAAGGCGAGCGGTTTGAAGGTCCAGCCTGCGATCATGGACGACCAGATTCGAATACAGGGCAAGCAGATAGACGACCTTCAGGAAATTATGAGGCTGTTACAGGCTCAGGATTATGACGTCCCCCTGCAATTCGTCAACATGAAGCGATAAATATGCAATCCTCGCTACTCAACTGATCGTAAGACGGGTTAACCATCCGGGCGGTGGAAAAGACCGGCAGGTGTCTTTCTGCGTTGCCCCGGTTTCAGCGGCTGGAGCGGACATCCTGAAGCTTCTCAAAGGCGGGCGGTATCGCAGTTGAGACCGTGCAATCGCCATCATTAACAGAGCAGTAAAAAAGGCCGCAACGCATATAACACGTTGCGGCCTTCCTGATAAAGCTGATGAGGTCCTAATACGTCGGTGTATATTGGAACTGTGAAGCGTCCCCCATGGGGAGCTGGATAAAACCTGTCGGCAGGAAAACTACCCCCGAAAATGTCATTGAATTCGGGAAATCTTTGCAGCCGCCCGCCATGATGCCTACCACATCGATGGTTTCCCCCACTGTGAGTTGTGTAATGTTGGAGGGGTTCAGCGGGTAAGCCTTCACGAGGTCTACCCAAACGTAACCTTTCCCAACAGTGCTTAACATCTGCTGGGTTACTATAAACCCCTTGAATACATATGATTGTCCTTCATATCTGCGCTGGGCGTCGGTTCTGGTGATGTACGGCGAAAAGTATGCACTGGAAAGGTCGAAGGGCAGCATCAGTGTGCTGTTGTAATATGATGGAGGGACGAAAGGGACCACATTGGTAAGGTTTTTTTGAGCGCAGCTTGATAAACCTGCGACGCTTGTCAGTAAAACGATACATGCTATGCCTGCAATCAGGATTCCCCTTTTCAATCGTTTTGCTATTTTCATTTTCCTCCTCTTTGATGGCGGTCTAGGCGAGTTCCATCCAGTCGAGCCATTCCTTGGAACCGACCTGGACGTTCCTGCCGTTGATAGTGACCCAGTCGCCCGAGCCGATCTGCTGCTGGCTGACGATTGTGCTGATAAAGGTGTCTCTGTATGAGCGGGTGAGGGGATAAGCGGTCAGGCTGACGCGGCCTGTGCCGCTGCAGGCGATGCACGGAACGGAGTCCAGCAGGACCTCGGCTTTGATTTCGAGGTTTTCGGGCGGGGTATCGACGGTGTTGTAAGCGAAATAAATCTCAGATTCCAGGATGCTCGTGGTATTGGGCGCAGCCTCGACAGCCAGGTCCTGAGAGGCGACAGTCTCGCCGGTTTCGATGTCCACCAGGTGGAGAACGAGGTAGCCGCTGGCAGTCATGTCCATATTGACGTTATTGATATTGATGATAGGGTCTGCATGGGTGACGATGTAGTTGGTGCAGGCGTCTTGCTGGGAACTGAGTATTCTGCTTTCGACGGAGACCACGCGGACGTCCTGCATATCCACGGACTGGGAGAGGCTGCCTGTGCCGCCGCAGACCGGGCAGGGAACGCGCACCAGACTCGTGCCGAAGAGGGCCAGCACTATCACGGGGAAGATGAAGTAGTACATCGGCCTGGCGAAAATGCTGTTGGGGTTCTTCATATGAACGTCCTGCTTAAATGGGCTCTTAAAAGATTTCGTATCTTAAATATTATGGTACAGGACAGGGTGTTTCAAGTATGTAACCCAGGTTCCGAATGTAAATTATATACTCGAAAAGTCCTGCCCGATGCCTTGAGCTATCCGCAGGTGCGGATGAAGACTGAAAGCACCGATGGCCTATTTAACGGTTTCGGCAACCACGGCTTTCAATTTGCGGTTACGCCGCCATGGAAGGGATATTGCGAGTGCAAGCAGGATGATGGCGGGTATCCCGAGAATCCACAGGAGTGTGCGCCCCGCGGCCTCATTGTATTCTGCCATAGATGCGAAGAAATCATGTATGGCCCAGACAGCCAGTATGAAACCCAGCGCACCCAGTATCCATTCATACCAACGGACCGCTACCTTGTTCTGCGTGAGCCAAAAAACAAGCCACATAAGCCCGGCTCCGGCTACCATCCCGATAATAAACAGCATAACAATCCTCCAAATATCCGTCTGGTATCAGTACAGCAAGACGACACGAACCTGCGGCGAAGCCGGAAAATCAATCCCAACCGAAAGGCGGCAGGTCCATGTCCCAGAAGGTATCCGGGTCGCTCCTTTGTCCGTACCCGAGATAATCGTCCATCTTGCGGATGGCCCGGTCGAAAGTTGGGGTGGTCGCGATAGTCCGCTTAATAAGACTCTGGTAGATCGATTCATTCTTGCCTTTGGAGAGGGGGCAGACTGCAAAACAGAGGATGCACCCCTGTGAAGATCCCGACTGCCGGATATAGCTAAGGCAGTTAGGTTCTATGCGGTGCCAGCTCTTGATGCCTTGCTGATTGTAGTCGCCCAGTATGTTCCATGAAGGTTCGGTTTCCCCATTGATTGCTTTAGGAGGGCAGATGTCGGAACACTTCTTACAGACGCGGCAGAAGCGCATGACGCCGAAGTCAACAGGTTTGCCGGGGGCGAGTGGAAGGTCGGTGACGAGAGCAAAAAGCCGCTGCCTGAGGCCGTATTCGGGAGTTATTATGTGCATGGCGCGGCTGTGCTCACCAAGGCCCGCCATGATGCCCATGCCCACCTTGGATCCGAGGTCGTTGTAAGGCGAAGCTTCTCCCAGACCCATATAGCCAAGACCGCGAAGGAAGAGCTGGAGTTGGCCCTGTATGATGCTCTTGAGATTATAACCGAGGTTGGTCGGGCCAACCACGAATTCTGTCGGCGCTCTGCGCATGAGCTCATCAGCCATGCGGATGGTATATATAATGACCCACCTTGCCTTCTTGGGCATTATACGTTCTTCTTTAGTCTCTGAGGGCTGGTCGACGTCTGCGATCGTGATCTTTGGCCCCTGTGCCTGGCCCACGCCGGTGTCATAGGAGTAGATAAGCTTTTCGGTGGTGTTTGTGTCGAGTTCCATGAAGCCGACCTGCGCCGCCCCGTGGAAACGGAGGAAGGCGCGAACCATCCGGGCATTGTTCTCGGGGGTGTCCTGGTACACAGGGACGCCGAGGTCGGCAGGGGTCGAGTTGGTGGTGGGTGGAAGGTAGCTGCTTGGGGCTCCGTAAAAGGCGTTCACAAAAGCGTCGTCTCTGAGAGTATAGCCTGGCTTGTTCTGCTTGAGACGAAGGAGGCGGTTTCCCTGCTGAGCAGCATTCACAAGATCGAACTGCGTCTTACCCAGGGCCTTTTGAAGGCCGGCAGCCCACATCACATTGTGATAGTCGAATCGGCTCATCACGCTCCAGTCGACCTCAACTGTGGGTTTGTCCACTTCTTTGACGTACGAGGGACGGTTGGGGACAGCAAGTGTGGATGATGCCAGCTCATCGAGGTCGTGAACGGGTTCAACGAGGTTCGGAACGGCCATCCCCAGGGATGCAGCGCCTACCCCGGCTGCCCCGATTCCGAGCGCCTTGAGGAATTCTCTTCGGCTCAAAGTCGAGTGGTATTTAGGCATTCAAACCTCCTTGAATCTGGAGTTATCGTGTGTAAACTATTATATAATAATACTTGAATAAGTGCTATAGAATTTTATGGAATCAGGATGCCTGCGCCGGTTCCATCGTTTTTACGACCGGTTCAAGGCGGCTCTTGTCGAATCCAGCCCACAGGATATGTATATCCATCGGAGGTTCAAGTACCGTTTCTGGTTTGATTGCATCTCCGGGTTGGCTGGCTTCAGCCAGTTTGGGTGCCAGTTCATCGATGGCGGCCTGAGGGGGAGGCGCGAGGCAAACCACAAAGGTACCAAGGGCGGGCTTCATCACTGCATGGTGTCGTTTTACCGCGGAGAGCCTGCCTTTTTCGTACCAGGAGGGATCGTCCATCACTTCCACGGAAAGTGCCGGTCTCATGATGCTACTGTGATCGGAAATCAGTGAGATGTTGTATATATCATCGGAAGCATATAGAGCGATGTCCGGCAAAATCCGGGTCAAGTCAACCAGCTGTTTCTGGTCCGGCCGGAGTTTGGTCAGGTTGTTGTCGCGTTTGAGAGCGGTGAAATCGAACCATTCGGCGTCACGGCTGATCTCGCGCGCCGTCCATTGAGGTTCGACGAATTCAGAATGCATCGCTACATACCTGGCGAGCCGTCTGGACCGCACCAGGGCCTTGGGTACGACGAAAGACACTACAGGGTGCTGTAAAAGGAACATGCGGTTGGATTCCTCAGCTTCCGGCACGAGCGCTTTATGCTGGCCGGGGTTCTCGTGTCCTTCACCGATAAGGCCGTCTGCGACTTCATCGACCGCGGGCACTCCGTAGTTATTTTCCGGGTCAAGCATACTCAAAAGAGAGACCTCGATCCAGTACTTGTAGCCTTCCCTAAAGAAGCTGGAGAAACCTGAATCCGTCAACTTTTTTGCTTGTTCCTCGAAGGAAGGGATGTCCATCTCCCCTTTCAGTACATTAAAAAGAGGGTCGGACAGCGCCCTGGTCAGACCATCGAGCGGGTCGTTCAGAAACCACATCACGCTCTGCGCTATGACTATAGACTGGAGCCCCAGTTTTAAAGCGAGATTTCTGCTTTCGTCGAGCCATACAGCGCTGAGCTCACAACCCCGTTTCAGTTGATCGGGGGCATAATTCCTGACGAAATCAGCTTCAACCTTGTCGAATATCCTGTAGAACTCGGTCCTTGCTTCCGCAGGTATTACGACCATGTTTTTACCTATGGAAATGCCTGGATTATTTTTGACATACTCGTTAAGTTGCTCCAAGGTACCCTGCCAAGTGGTTTCCATAACTATTGAGTGCTCCTGTCTTGATTCTGTTGGATTATTTTTCGATCTATGTGGAATGTCTAGATGGCGCCGAGCGCTCCTTTGCCGTTCTCATATTCTGGTATCAGCGACAGGTCCGGAAGCAGCATGACCTTACCTGTGGAACAGACCTTTATAAACACTGCCCGAACGGCTTCTACGGCCGCGGCGCATTTCAGCCTGACCTGTATCTGTTTAAGCCGGGCACCGTCCTGGTTGACGGCTTCTTTGGGCTCCACGATGGGAAAAGCGCGGCACACCGATGGGCGGAACGAATATACGGTGCAGATATTGCTCTTGAGGAACTGGCACCCGTTTTTGCAATCGAGGAATATATTGCCATTGTTATCTGAAAAGGAAGAGACCGCCTGGTTTGTGTTTTTAACCAGCGTATCATATTCCGCCAGGGTGACCGCTACTTTCTCGTATGCGCAGCAGGCCCCGCATTGGCCTGGGGGACACCTGACCAGTTTTAAGACTGCCTCGCGTTCTGCGGGCTCGTCGTACATCGGAAGGGTCACGCATTTGTCGAGGTAGGCGGAAACGCAGTCGTTCCAGAATTCCCTGTTGTTGACCAGGTCACGAGTTGCGTGCCATTTCGCGAACATTTTCATTTCCGATAAATCAAGATCTGCCAAATCGTACTCCCTGGAAGCCGTTTGATATCGCAATTATATATCAATTTATGCCTAATGTCATGGGAAATGCGGTCAGGCTGACGCGGCCTTTGCCGCCGCAGACGGGGCAGGGAAGGCGAACTAGGCTTGCGCCGAAGAGGGCCAGCACTATCACGGGGAAGATGAAGCAATACTTCGGCGTGCTTGTAATGTCACGGGTTGAGCCCGTCTTACGTCCCCATGAAATATAAAACATATTTAAGCATGCAGACATTCAATAAGTTGGTTTGGTCATCCGAGGGATTATCAGGATGGCCCGCCCGCCAATGAAGGCGGACGGGCCAGAGTGCTTGTGAAACGTGGTCTAGGCGCAGGCGAGGATGGTTCTTTTAACCATAATCTTGGCGATCTGGATCATGTACTTGTTGCCGATGGTGGTGGTATTGGCGTTGGCGGGCATGGCGGTAGCTCCGGAGACGGCCGCGGTGCCGGCTGCGTCCGCGTTAGCGGCATTGATGGCCTTGCCCGTGATAGAAGTCTCGGCGGTCGTGGCTTTGCGGGGCAGGTTATGCACTGCGTTCAGTGCGATACTGGCTGCCGAAACAGTACCCGAAGCCTGGGTGATGACGGCGGCGCAATTGACGATGGGGAAGTCGAAGGATTTGCGCAGAGCGAACTTGGTGAAGGCGCTCTTGGTGCCGGTTGCGGGGGTAGGGATCTGGATCTCGGTGACGATCTCGTCGGCGGCGAGGGCGGTGGTATTCTCGCCGTTCACAGCGAAGAAGTCCTTGATGGCCCAGGTTTTCTTATTGGTAACGATGCTGGCGCCGAAAGCGGTGAGGGCGGCTGCGGTATCGGAGGGGTTGACGGCGAAGCATCCGCCGACTCCGCCGAAGATGGAATGGTAGCGGTTGTCGCCGGCCATCGCATAGCAGATGCCCTTGGAGTCTTTGCGGAGGCAGTTGAACAGGTTATCGTCGCCGCGATAATACCAGCACTGCATCTTCTGGCAGATGTTGCCGCCGATGGTGCCCTGGTTGCGCAGTTCAGGGGAGGCTGCGGCCCCGGCGGCCTGAGCCAGTGCGGTGTACTTGGTCTGGACGGTGGTATTGGCGGCGATGGTGGTTAGGGTGGTGAGTGAGCCGATCTTGAGCATCCCGCCTTCTTCCTTGATATAGGAGAGGTTAGGGATGGTCTTCAGGTTGACCAGAGTGGCCGGGGGAGTGGCCGGAGAGTTCATGGCTTTAAGGCCGGCCAGGATTTCGCTGCCTCCTGCGAGGATAGCGGCGTTGCCCTTGGCGAGTGTGGCTGCTGCTTCGGCTACGGTTGCAGGGCTGGTTACTGTAAAGGGATTCATTTCATTTCCTCCTATATGGTCCCCATCGCCTGCAACACCCTGGCCGGGTACATCAAGGTGTTCTTGACGCGTTTTCCGGTGGCGTTGTAGAAGGCGTTGTGGATGGCGGCATAGCAGATATCCGGGGGCTCTCCGCAGCCGTGGCCGCCGTAGACTGATGCGGCGTCGTTGGATTCATACATGACATTCTTCATGATTTCGAGGGGCAGGTCGGCGGAAGTCGGGTTCTTCTGGTTCAGGAAGTCGCCGTTAAGGGTGGCGCCGGTGGTGGGGTCGAAGAGCTGTTCCCAACCGAAGAGGAAACCGTATTGCATGATCATGGAGCCGGTCATCTGGGCCATGGCGCCTCTGGGGAAGAGTACCTTGCCGAGGTCGACATATTGCATCCAGTTGAGGATCTCGATGACGCCGGTTTCGGGGTCGACGGCGATTTCAGCCATCTCGACCACGTCAACACGTACAGTGGTGGACTGGCCGATGGTGAAGCTGGTTCCCGGGATGAGTCGTTTCAGGCCGCCGCCGAGGAGGGACCCGTCGCCCTTGCCGATGATGCAGTTGGAGCCTACGGCGTCCTTGTGCAGCACGAACTTGGTGGGGTCGCTGGTGAGGAAGATCTTGCCGCCTGAAGAAGAGAGCTGGTCGGTAGTGGTCTTGAGTGTCTTGGCCGCGTTGGTCATCAGGACGCCGAGGACCTGCTTGGCGGCTTCGAATGCGCCGTAAGCGTTGGACATGGTGCCCTGGCTGCCGGCCTGGCTGCCGCCGTAACCGGCGAGCAGTGTCTCACCGACGGTGACATTGGTCCTGTCCATGGTGGTGCCGAGGGCTTCGGCCACGACTACCGCGAGGGCGGTGTGCGTACCGGATGAAGCGGCGCCGATGCCGCAGTTGACGTGTACAGAGCCGTCCTGGGCCATCCTGACAATCATGGTGCGGCCGGGGGAGGAAGAGCCCTTCTCGGAAACGGTATAGCAGGTGCCTACACCGTGCAGTCTGCCGTCAGACAATGTCTTGGCGCCGGGGGCGTGGAACTTGGTTTTCCAGCCGAAATCGTCGGAGCACTTCTGGAGCATGACTTTCAGAGGGCAGGCACCTACAGGGTTGTTGGTGGCCTGGTCCGGGCGCTCGGGGGTGACGGCTACTTTCATCCTGAAGTCGACGGGGTCCATGCCCAGCTGGTAAGCCATCTGGTCGAAGACCTGCTCGCTGATGAAGCAGGAATGCATGCCGTTGACAGAGCGGAAGGGGCCGGTGCGCGGCACGTTGGTGGTGATGGGGGTGCCGGTGGCGCGGATGTTATCGGTCAGGTAGGTGAGCTGCAGGGCGATGGTGCCGGTGGTACCGAACCACTGCGCGTCGACGGCGGTGATGCTGCCGTCTTTCTTGCAGCCTATCTTGATGGTGGCTTTCTGCTGGGACTGGTGGGTGGCGCCGCCGGTGGCGTTGACGTGGCGGCTGAACATGCAGTTGACCGGCATGCCGGCTTTCTTGGCCAGCAATGCGGCGATCCAGGCTTCCTCTCCGTTGGGTTTCCGGTCTCCGTAACCGCCGCCGCAGCCATGGCTGATGAAGTGGACCTTGCTCTCGTCCATCTTGAGGGCGGTTGCGATGTTGGTGATGTGGCCGGTGATCTGCTGGGAACCGCTCCACACCCACAGCTCGTCGCCTACCCATTTGGCGGTGGCTTCGCGGGGTTCGGGGGTGTTGTGTGAATAGAAGCTGGCCCAGCCGATGGTGTCCTGGTAGGTCACGTCGGCGAGCTTCATATTGGTGTCCACGTCGCCCTTGTTGATGGCGGTGGTGGTGCGGTAGTTGGGGGTGGTGCCGGTGATGGCGGCGGGTGCGTTGCTGGCCATGGCGGCGTCCATGTCGACGACGAAAGGCAGTACGTCATAGGTCACGACGATGGCATTGGCGGCGGCATGGGCCAGCCAGGGGTCGGTGGCTGCCACGGCGGCTACGCATACGCCTTCGTAGGTGATCTCGGAAGTGGTGCCGGTCGCGGGCATGGGCATAGCCGGCGAGGGGACCTCGAGGTAGGTCACGATGGCTTTGACGCCGGGCATCTTGGATGCCGCGGTGGTGTCGATGGCCTTGATGTTGGCATGGGCATAGGGGCAGAACTTGATGCCCGTGAACAGCTTCTCTCCGGGAAGGACGTCGCCGGCAAAGTCCCAGTCGCCTGTTACGATACGGGTGGCGAAATGGTCGAGCTGGTTGGGGATCTTGCCGATTACTGTCGTTGGGTCGGAAAAGGTTTCTGCAACGTTATAAGTCTGGGCTCCGGTTAGAAATGTCTGTGCCATTTTATCCTCCTGCTCCGATCTTCACGACTGTATTGCAGACCTCCATTATGGAACTGCAGATGCACAGGTGCCCCGAGAGGCCTGCTTTGACCTGCGCCATCGTGGGTTTGGGTGTGGCAGCCAGGAGGGCCTTGGTGGCCATCATGAAACCGGCTGTGCACCAGCCGCACTGGAAGGCTTCGTTGTCGCGGAAGCTCTTGGCTATGCCGGTGAGGTTCCCGAGGTCGGGGGAGAGGGATTCGGCGGTCTCGATCTTTTTGTTGGTGGCGTCGATAGCCAGCACCATGCAGGAATACATGGGTACGCCGTCGATAAGGACGGTGCAGTGCCCGCACTCGCCGCGGTCGCAGCCGACCTTGGTGAAGGTAAGCCCCATCTTCTCGCGCAATACGAAGTTGAGGGACCAGTATGGCTGGACGTCCATCTTGATGACGCTGCCGTTGACGTTGAAGACGGAACGGGGGTCAACGACGTTGGTCACGGTGGTGGTGACGGGGGGCTGGGTGACGGTGATTGTAGAAGTAGTGGCCGTACCTGTCACGGTCTTGGTGACGGTGTCGGTAGTCGAAGTTCCTTTACAGGCGGCGGCCAGGCCGAGGGAGCCTACAGCGGCTCCGCCGACTACGAGTCCGGCATCCTTCAGAAACTCCCTTCGGGACAGTCCTTTCAGGTCTTTTTCTTCTGCCATTTGTAAGTATTAGCCTCCTAAATCAATATTTATTTAGTTCATGCGAACGGGTAAAGTTACTAAACCTTCTCTTAACCCCCTTTCCAATATTTTTTACGCCATCGGATTGGTCAATCTATCTTTATAGGCGCTTGCCGGCGCCTTAAGACAGCAAACTCAGGTGAAGCATCGTGCAAATAGGCACCGGAGATTTCATAAAGGAACCGCAACCCGTAAGTATAAGAAATGCCGGCATTTCTATTTGAAGTCGTCAATGCTAAACAACCGTGTACATTAGTCGACTCCCGTATCATCCGAACTATTGTATACTTTCTCTTGTCATGAAGCAAAACAGATGTCAGCGATATACGACGTAAGAATCTTGCAGGTACCTGCACCATATTAATTGAACATATTGTACTTGACTGCGCAACAACAACATTATCATTTAGATCCAAGGTATTGACCGTCGGACAGGATTTCGTTTCATCCCGGGAAATGTTTGATGCCCATAGTCGAGCACTTGGAGGGCGGGGGATAACGGATTTCTTCGGGTGATTTTTAAGCGGAGTCGGTACCCCGGAATTAGACTGTCAGCAAAATAGGGGACGAACCGTTATAGCTTATCACACGCGTCGCGGTAGATTGCCAGTAGGCGCGTAACCCCTTATACTCTAAGTCATGTCGGACATATCCTATCTGCCTTTCAAGGTTGTCGCCCACCCGGGGGAACTGGACAGCGCCGTAGAGGACATGGCCTGTTCCCGTGAAGTGGCTCTTGACACTGAATCCAACAGCCTCCACCGTTATCCCGAACAATTGTGCCTGATTCAGGTAGCCACTCTCCAAAAAATATATCTCATCGATACGATTACCCTCGATGAGATAACGCTTATCAAGAATATACTTCGGGATGGTTCCATAACTAAAGTGGTTCACGGTGCCGACTATGACGTACGCAGCCTCGATCGGTATGGCGGTTTCCGAATACACGGTCTGTATGACACCTATATCGCTGCTCGTTTTGCAGGGTTAGCCAAGGTCGGCCTCGCGGACCTGCTGATGGATTTGCTTCACATCGACATCCCCAAGAGCAAGGAAATCCAGCACGCAGACTGGGGCAGGCGGCCGCTTTCAAGTGAAGCCCTTGATTACGCAGCGGCAGATGTCCGCCACCTGCTCGCGTTGAAACAAATCCTGGATCTGCGGTTATGCAGCCTGGGCAGGGCGGCTTGGGTTTCTGAAGAGTGCTTACGTGTCGAGAATGTCAGCTACACTCCTTTGAACCTGGATACGGCTTATCTTTCTATCAAGGGAACCCAGCATCTCGACGGACGCGCCCTGGCTGTGCTGAAAAGTCTCTTTCTTTTTCGTGAGGCAGAAGCACGTCGGCAGCACAGGCCTCCTTTCTTTATTATTCCCGACAGTGCGCTTGTACATCTTTCAAATGATCCTTCCGCAAATCTTGCAGAAGTTCCAGGACTTGCTCACAACTTGGAAAGGATAGGGCCCGGAACAAGGCAGGCGATTCGCGAGGGCCAAAATGCCGCACCGATTGAGAGGCCGCACGTTGTATACGAGCCCCTCAACCCCGGGCAATTACACATTTTAACGGGGCTAAAATTCTGGCGCGAGTCTCTCGGCCAGAAGCTTGGCCTTGATCCTTCACTTTTGTGGCCCACCGTTAGTCTCGAACGTTTAGCTAAGGCACCTGATTCATTTTCGGCAGAGGTGAATTCCTCGAATGTAAGGGAATGGCAGAGACTCGAATTCTCCGTTTCGCTGGAGACTCACCTGAGGGCACGGCTGAAAAAATAGCAAAGGGTATATTCGCAGGTTGTGGTAGGATCGATGCTACCTGGTCAAGCCCGGTATGCGGCTGTCGATTCAATGTGTAAAACTAACGTTTCGTTCCTCTGAATGATGAAAAATGTTTATATGTTATGAACCCCCTGCCATGTGATAGAATGCGTTTATGAGAATTGGCGCTTTAGAAATTACCGAGCCCGTTCCTGACCTGTTCGAACCGCATGCTCTGGCAATTATTCCTGCATGGATGGACGCAGGGTTGTCCGCCAGTATGACAATGTCGCTGTTAGATCAAACTTTCAAAACGCAGGATCTGGCGAGGTTGTCCCGGCCGGGAGAGTTTTTTGATTTTACTCGCTTTCGCCCCACCCTGTCCAGGGGTACTGATCGGAATAATGTGATCCTGCCCAATGTCACTATTACTCATGGGGCACGTCCGGATGGCTCGGATTTTATTTTATTACGTTTGCCGGAACCAAATTCCATGGCGGAAGTCTATATTGATTCGATAGTGGATCTTCTTAAAACTTTCAAAGTTAAACGGTACGGGCTTCTGGGTGCTGTTTACGATATGGTGCCTTATACGAGGCCTCTGTTGGCAACAGGTTCAGGGAGCAGCGAAGGCCTGAATAACCTATTATCTGACGCGGGGGTCGCTTCGAACGATTACGAAGGGCCTACTACCGTGCTCTATATGATAGGGCAACAGATACTGCAGATGGGCGTTGAAACTTTCAATGTGATTGTCCATTTGCCAGGATATCAAACCCCTGAGAATGACTACCGGGGCGAAAATAAACTCTTGGAAATCATCGATTCGATATACGGATTGCCAGTACCACCTGAACTCGTTGACAAGGCAAAAGAACAGACGGATCAATTCAATGCAACTGCGGAACAATTCTTGCTTCAACAACCACAGTTGCGGGTGCTCTTGAAACAACTCGAGGACAATTACGATGCACGGGTCACGGATAAAAAGGAAGATATCCATTTATCGCCCGAAGTAGAGAAATTTCTCAAAGAGCTGAATACGAGGTTCGACCAAGGGTAGTTTTATCCCAGTCTGACCGATAACAATACGGGTCCACTGCTATCAAAAAAGGGTGGTTCTTTAATAAAAAAATTTTGATCAACTCGACACTATGCTAAAAAAATTTGATATTGTGAAAAGCCCTGAAACTGAACAATTGAGCCAAATGCGCGATGAGCTCAGTGCCCTTGAAGAAGAATTGGCTTTCGGAGAATTGGAATTACACACTCTTAAACTTGAAATGGATTCGTTTCAGCTGAAATACATGCAGACTGTTGGGGTATTACTGGCGGAACTTGATCGAGTTGAAGACAGGATCGCTCAAATAGAAGCACAACTAAATCCCCTCGATGAAGAAACAAAAAAAACGGCTGAACAAGCCCATGCACGGGCAGAAGAATCGTGGAGCACCAGTAACAATATTTTGAAAGAAGAATCGAGGGTACAGCCTTCGGAAGATCTGAAGAAGCTTTACTGGGAAGTTGCCCGCAAGATACATCCAGATCTTTGCACGGACGAGCGGGATAAAGCGCGGCGCCAGAAATTGATGGTGGATGCGAACGTGGCTTTTGAAGCAGGGGACGAGGAAAAGTTGAAAGCTATATTACAAGATTGGACGGCTTTGGGTTCAGAGAAAAGCTCCGGAGACACCTCCGATGTTCTATATGTCATTCGCATGATTTGTCGTATTCAAAAACGGTTGGAACAGATGCAATCTAAAATTGCGGAAGTCAGAAGTTCGGAATTGAATGAGTTGTATCGACGGGTCAAAACTGCCAGCGCAAAGGGCCGCGACCTGTTGCAAGACATGGCTGACGAGATCAAAGTTAATCTAGCCCTGGCAAAACACAGGCTGAAGATTATCTCTGTTCGGGCTGATAATGCGAATTGAGGAACAGTCAACACAAACCGGTTTGGTCCCGGTTGGCAACAGGCAAATAACCAATTATTCTTCCTCACTTGTCAAGCGTGGACTGGATACGCTGGCACGCACCCGGCTGAGGACGGTTTCGTTTCCTTCTAACCGTTCGATTGGCGAATTGTATTTGATTGATTCTTCAAAAGAATGGTGGAAAGTATTACAACCAGTCTCGAATGAATTCGCCAGGTATTTATCAAGGGCTCAGGGGTTGATTTCCGTTCCCCAGGAAAAATGGCTGATATTGAATATGAGGCCGTTCCCAATCAACGTTTCAGCACTCGGAAAATTAAGCTCGGATGATTTACACGGATTGGTCATCGGGTCACTTGAAAACCTTGTCGATTTATCACAAGTCGGTTTATTATCAGGTCTCAAGATACTCGATTTGGCTTACTGCGCAACGAATACAAGTTACGGTTTCTTGAAGAAATTGTGCTGTTTGGAAGCGCTGAGGATCAACTTGGAAAAAGATAATATCAGAGGGCAGGACATCGAGACGATTTCCTTGATGCCGCATTTGAAAAAATTGGACATCAATCTCGGAGTTTTCAACCGCTTTAACGTGGGGAAACTGGCAAAAGGGGAGTTGCTGAACCTTGATTTACTATCCATTTCCGGTGAATTCGATGATGAACAGTTCGGCAAACTTACGACGCTCGCCTCGATCAAGACGTTATCTTTAAGAAATCCTTTGTTAACGGATTCCGCCTTGCCAGCTTTATCTTGCCTGAGGGCTCTCAAGAGGCTCGTCTTGGATTCATCGCGTATAACGGATATGGGTTTGCGGTATATTTCTGAGCTAGACACTCTTGAGTCGTTGACTCTGTTCAGTCCAGCCATAACAGACCAGGGCTTGAAATATCTTTCCAAACTTGGCGGGATAAAAAGGTTGCGTTTGCGTTGTTCGGTGACCGACGAAGGCTTGGGATACTTAACAGGGATGACTAAATTGACCAGGCTAGTTCTGAAAAGCAATCTGGTTACCGACACGGGATTGTTCAAGCTCCAAAACAATCCGGGGCTGAAGATTGTAGAACTAACAGATACAGCTGTAAGTCTTGATGGCGTGAGGCGTTTCACGGAATCGACAGGGATAAAAGTTATAACAGCGTCGTGAGCCTCCCTTCACCATATGATTTTATTAAGACCAGACATCAGAGTGGATGGCAAAAAATCGAATGGGCAAGTTTTAAGGATTGTTCGCTGCATATGATTCGAAAATCAAAACTAACTTTTAAAAAAATAGCAGGGATATTTTTCAATCCGGGCTCGTATCCCCGTATCTTGCTTATTTTCCCCGCCATCGTCGTGATGCTATTGTCCATGCTGCTTTCCGGGCTTGCTTTCAGTTACGACAGCGGTATATTCGCTCTTGCCGGAATGCTGGTGGCGATCGTGTGGCTGGGGTTTCTCGTTTTGATCGCACTGCCTGGGACTGATAAGGTACTGGCTGGGCAACGATGGCTTCATCCTCTCAGTAAAGGCCTTATGGCATGCCTGCTTGTCGCAGGGGTGGTCGAATTTGGCGCGATCATAGCCATAAATAGCGGGTCGGCAGGGAATGGTATCCTCGGAGGAGCTACCCCCCAATTCATGAAGACTATCCCCGGCGACATCGCATATAGCGATTCGGACGCGCTGCTTTATCAAGCCGTTGATAATTTAATGCACGGCAAAAACCCTTATGCCGAAGCCAATGTTGTTACAGCGATTCTCGCCTTGAAAAGCCCTCCGGGGAAAATCACGCCGTTGCGCGCCGGGACACTAGAAAACGTTTTCCCTTATCCCAGCCAGGACCAATACACCCAGATCTGGCATGAAGCTATTCAGTCTCCAGCCCAGTCATCTCCTGCAATCGAGTCGACACTGGGTTATCCCGCAGGTTTTTTTGTGATACCGGCCCTGTTTATGTTTCTGGGGATAAACAACCTCCGGTTGATTATGCTGATTTTGACACTACCGGCTGTTATGTACGCGGTTGCGGTTTGCCGTCCTGATTTGCGCTTGTGGCTGGTGGGGGCTTTTCTGGGAAGCCTTGCAATATGGAACAGCATTGCGAGCGGACTGACGGGCGCTTTATATTTCCCTTTTTTATTACTGGCCTGGGTTTTATGGCGCCGCAATTTTTGGCTTTCAGCTGTTTTTATGGGACTCGCTATTGCGGCTAAGGAACTGGCATGGTATTTTCTGCCGTTCTACCTGATTCTTATCTTGAGGAACTCAGGCTGGAAACGCGGGTTTGAAGCCGGGGTGCTGGCGGGGGGTATTTTTCTGGTTTTAAACCTTCCCTTTATCATGGGCGGCCCCGGGCTGTGGCTCGGTTCGGTGTTTTCACTGTTAAAAGATCCGCTTTTCCCATCAGGGACTGGGGTGGTTACCCTGGTCACTTTCAGTGTTGTAAACATACATTCCTCCCTATTATTCACAGTTAGTGAAATTGTTGTCATGGTTGGGGGAATGGTTTGGTACTGGTTTAAAGCCGAGCGTTATCCTGGTATTGGGGTAATTCTGTCTGTTATTCCCATATTTTTCGCCTGGCGCAGTTTATGGCCCTATTTTTTTTACACCGACGTGATCTTACTGGCAATGATCATGGCCAACGAATACGGCACAGGGAGAGGAAATTTGGAGATTGAGGGTAACATTACATAAAGGCAAAAGAAAAACTTAGGAACAAAGGCTTAATGGCTTGGCGGAAGAACCTTGTAGATTGAAACCGTTTATCGGGGTGAGAGGATTTGAACCTCCGACCACCTGAACCCCATTTACAGGTGACAAACAGCGAGCGGCAGATTGGAGGCGACTTTCACTCCTCCTTTTGCCAAATTTTCTAGTATTGTAACATTATTTAAAGCAACCGTAAAAACAAAACCACTTCACGGGAAGTTTTTAATAGACTGGATAACTTTGGCGGACAAGGCAGAATCCTCAACCTTGTATTGCCCTGTACTATTCTTAACATAACAAATGCCATCGACCTTGGTTACTTTCCCGATATGCACCTCATAGTTAGCGCAACACAGCGCAATATCACCAACGTTAATTTCGGCGTTATGATCCACTATTACAATGTCTCCGTCATGTATTAACGGCTCAAGGCATGTTCCTTTTACATGGTAGCCTTCAAGCCCTTCCCTCGTTTTCCTGCTCGGCGGCAGATACACAAAATCGACTGGAAACTCCAGCGGCTCACCTGCGTGGACCAGGATATCGGCGAATACAGGGACAGTGATCGGGGAAGCAGTCCGCAGCTTTTCCAGAAGTTCCTCGGGTGTTTCAGGGCGAACCGGAGGAAGATTGCCGCTATAGAGCTGGTTCGGGGCGACGCCAAGGGCGCGGGCGAGTTTATTGATGGTATCGATGGACGGTGATTTGTAGTCGCCGTTTTCCAGGCGGGATACATGAGAGGGTTCAAGTCCGGCTTTGCGGGCCAGTTCGCTTTTGTTTAACCCGGCTTTTTCTCTGGCAATTTTTACAGCTTCCCACCATTCCATAACCTTCTCCTTTGGGGTTTTACTGTCCATTCAAAATATATTTTTTGCTGTTTATCTAACAGGATACGAAATAAAATAGTAAACAAAGGTTACACCTATATGTTACAAATGTCAATATCCCTATGCCATATATAAACTTACAAAAACCCCGCGTTATTCATAAATATGTGCCTATTTTCGCGTTGTAAGACGATAAATCCCTATGTTACAATTGTCACATGACGATAGTAGAGAAGTTGCAATATATTCAGGGGAAAGCATCAGATGAAACTTTTTCGCGCATTTTGGGCATCTCAAGGGTGCATTGGAACCGCATCAAACACGGCAGGTCACCCGGCAGGTATGTTCTTCACAAAGTACGGAGGATCTTTCCTGACTTGCGCGACGAGATAGATATTTTTTTGTCCACCAGTGGAAGAAAAATCAATAAATAATATGACAATAGTAACAACGAGAGGCTGGTATGCCGATAACGCTGGACGAAAGAGGGCACATCACGCATAAAACCCGTGGCCGCAAAGCTTTGAAGTGCGCTCACTGCGGGCTCATGACGACGGATGCGCATTTCCAGTACCGATATATCGGAGGCAGGGGGGATTGTCTCCTTTACTACTGCGACGACCGGGATGCTTGCTGGAAAAGATTTGAGGAGTTAGAAGCATGAAGAACCCCAGGATCCAGGCTGCAGGGCGAAAAGGCGGGATCGTTACCGCGGAACGCTACGGGGCGGAATACATGTCCCGATTATCCAAGAGCAGACGGGTATTCGCCGGACGGCCGCGTATAAAGACACTGGCTGAAATAAGGTTCGAAAAAGCCTCGGCACTGATCGAAAGAAAGGAGTTGCCGCACACACTGCCGAACAGCGTATCCGGCTTGCTGAGGCTTTGGAAGGAACAGATGAAACAGATGGAGGTGCAGCAGTCGCGAGCAAGTGAGATGGCATAGGAAGACAAATGCAAAAAGCAGGGGGCTGGTTTTAGCCAGCCCCCACCAGGAGGAATGAGTGAAATCTGCGAGTTACATCCTACGCCTTAGCGGCAAAAAGAATCAAGTGTTCAAGACACTGGCGCTGCTGTGCCGCTGGAAAAACGGCCAAATTACCCTGGGAGAACTCCAAGGGCCCGCCGTCGAAAAGAAGGGTTAAAGATATGACGATTAAAGGACTATCCAACGTGCGCCAGATGCCGCGCCTGGGCAAGGTGCGGACGGGGGTGAAAGTGCCCAACAAGAACAGCCCGGGCGAACACCCCGAGGCCGTCGATTATTTTGTATTGAGCGACGATATCGCCGGGCTATTCGGTGAAAAGCCCAAGGCCCTGCCGATCATGTTCCCGGTGGAAGACGACACCAAGTTCGCCAGCCAGTATTACAAATGCTATTCGTCTTTCCGCGGCCTCGTATGCAAGGGAGACGGCGAAAACTGTTCGCGACTGATCGACACGAAGACAGGCGACTTCGCGCACCGCGACACCCTCGAGACGGCGCGGCGCGAGCTGCCCTGCCCCGGGCGCGAATGCACGATGTACGGGCAGAAGAAATGCAAAGAGGTCATGAACCTGCAGTTCCTGCTGCCTTCCGTGCCGGGTCTCGGCGTGTGGCAGTTGGACACCGGCTCGTATCATTCGATCGTGGCCGTCAACAGCGCCGTCGAGCTGATACGCTCCATCTGCGGGCGCATATCGATGATTCCCCTCAAGCTCACCATCGAGCCCAAAGAAGTAGCGCCTGACGGCAAGAAGAAGACGGTCAACATCCTGCAGATCCGCGCGGATATAACCCTCGCGGAGATACAGCGGCTGGGTTCACTGCCGGCCAGCCAGGTCATGATGCCCCCGCCCGACGAAGAGAAGCCTGACCTGCTGTATCCCGAAGCGGAAGAGATTACAGAACCGGCAGCGGCACCAGTGAAACCACCTGTCACCGGCGAGGAAATTGACGACCCGTGGGGCAAGGACAAAAAGCAGCCGCCGCAACTCGTAGTGAAACCCGCAGGGACGGCACCTGTCACTCAACCCGCCGGGCAAGCGGCACCGGTGGTAACAAACGTCAAGGCTATGCGCGACCCCGCCACAATAACCACCCTGGGCGGTCTGTTCACGTCCTGCTACGAGGACTTCAACATGAGCCGGACAGACGTGGCGAAAGAGGCCGGATTCAACGACCCCAAACAGTTACAGGGTTCAAGCGTCAAGAGGCTGCAGGAAATATGGGCGGCCATCTCGGTGGTGAGATCTGGACAGTAACGTGCGGAACGGCGGCGGGAAAGAAGGGAATCTGTTGAAAGCCGGGGAAGAATCACTTTTGACACCCACTTCCCGCCGTCGCCGCAACCCTCGAGAAGTGTGCTATGAGCCGTCCCAGCCCGAGCTTGACCGCATCCATGCCGAGAAACTTGAAAGGCTCCGCATCAAGGGGCTGGACCTGCTGACGGCGGCGGAGAGAAAGAAGTATGGGTAACACCGTTCCGAATTGATTAAGCCGGGATAGAAGAGAGGACACGCATGGCCAGAGGCAGGATGCTCAACAAGAAAATATCGAACAGCAAACAGGTAAACGATCTGCCGGAGACGGCGCAGCTGCTGTTTACCTGGTTGATTCCGCAACTGGATTGTAACGGATGTTTCTACGGAAGCGCCGAAATGATCAAAAGTCTGGTGTTCCCGCGCAAGAATTATTCAAAAAAAATCATCGAGCAGTGGCTTTTGGCGATGGAAAACTCACGCGGCACGGATAAATCTGCGCTGATTGTCAGGTATTTTGTGGCAGGAGAGCAGTATCTTTACATGCCGGGATTCGCTGACGAACAGGTAGGGCTCAGGCGTGACAAGGAAAAGGGTGAATTCCCGACTTTTGACGGAAGATTGACGGAAAGTATCGGGCAAACTATCCCCCTAAGTAGAAGGGAAGTAGAAGTAGAACGGGAAGGGGAAGTGAATGAGAAGATAACCCCCTTACCCCCTTCACCCAAAAACGCATCGTCGTCGTCATCCGGGAAAAAGGATGAAGATGATGTATTCAAGATTCTCGAACAGGAGCACATCCCTGCAATGAGGGAAGACGTCGAACTGGCTGTGAAGAGATTTACCGGAAACTGGGTTCATGATGCCATCAAAGTCGCGGTGAAATCCGGAGTCCTGCAATGGCGCTATGTGGCCAAAGTATTGCTTAACTGGAAGAAAGAAGGCCGAAGCGTGGAAGGATTGGGACCACCGATAAGATTCCTGCCCGAAAAATATACCAACGGGAAACTGGGGCACCTGGTCCGGAGATGAGTTCACGGGAAAGCGGCAGCACCGTAAATGCCGTCGAACTGATTATCTACACCGAGCCTGTAGCCAAAGCTCGCGCCAGAGTGGTAGTCAATAACGGCAAAGCACACTCGTTCACCCCTGTGATGACCACGTTGGCGGAGAGCGCCATCAGGTGGGCCATCCTGCAGGAGTATAAAGACATTCCCTTCCCGGCAGGGATGCCGCTCAAGCTGGTGGCTGTGTTTTACAGGCAACGACCCAAAAGCCTGAGCAAAGCAGAGAAGCTGCCCGTAAAGAAACCGGATCTGGACAATTATCTGAAAACACTCTGCGACGCCATGAACGGCTTTCTCGTTCACGACGACAGCCAGATCGTGCATATCGAGACGCGCAAGTATTACGGCGAACCGCCGCGAATAGAGGTTAGCTTAGCCCAGGCCGCGCTGGAGGCGGCGATATGAGATGTGTTTTGTGTAAAAAGCCGCTGCAAAAGATCCACTGGTACGGCAGGATCCTGCACCGCTGCAATAACTGGCACTGCCTGAAGTTCCGTACGCCGGTTACACAGGGATGGACGCGGAAATGAGCCAGCTCTGGTATTCACCCTGCCGCATCCAGAATTACACGCGGGAAGAAATCGCCTGGGTGATACGCGAGGCATGGAACGGATGGCCGGCGCAATCATCGGGCTATATCAATGTACGGCTGGACGTTGACTGCGGCTCCTCCGGCATATCTCCCCACGATGCGCAGCTGGTCGTCTGGGAAATACAGGCCCGCATGAGCTCGGCCAAAGAGATCAGCCTGGTGCTAATCTTCGAGCTGCAAAGCGACCTCTTCGAAGATGCCGACCTCTGGCATTATGAAAGATTCAAAAGTAGACTCTCCGCACCGGCATGCAGCCTGCTCAATTATCTTGCCGGTAAAAGACGGCGTCGACTATCCTTCGCAGAATGGAAACGGCGGAAAGAAAAGTCGGGTTTTACGACTCTCGAAAACTCTTTGCACAAATAATCACGCCTGAATGTTGTTATTCTCGCCGGAAAGGGCTAAAATCAAGATGTAAGGTCGGAAAGTCTGTAAAGACTCCGGCCTCTTTTGTTGTCCTGCTGCCGGGGCGGGATTATTCCACACGCCAGGCACATTATTCAGCAGGAATTCGACAAAAAGGGACAATGAAAAGCGCCGTGATCCTGACAGGAACCACGGCGCAGATATTACCGGTACCAGGGCGATTAATCGTAAAACATGTAATTTGCGCAGGTGGGATGGCCTTCCCAGAGCGGGGCGGCCTGAAACGAAGAGCCGCCCAGGCATTCGAGGCAGAACCAAAGGCAATTGCGGCAGCCATATTCCGAGGATTTCACTTCCGGGGGCACTGGGCGGACAAATTCGATTTCCATTATGCCGCCTTCGCGCCGGCTGCCGGTTCGCGGACCAGTTTTTCGGCTATGCAGACGTGGGAATATCTGACGACGGGATTATCAGCCGCCCATTTCGGCACTTTCGCGTCGATATTAGACACAAGTTTGCCCGTTTCAGACACGAACGGTGCGATGGTGCGCACGTCGAGCCATTCCCGTGCGCCGTTCTTCCTGATTGCCGCGTAACAGCCTGTTCTTTCCATTTTATTTCTCCTTCGCCCGGCGGCCGCTGCCGCCTGCGGCGTTAAAACGTGAATTCCGGTTCTACGAGTTCGGTGACGACCAGCGGGGGCTGGATTTGGAGCCGGATGAAGCGCCGCTGCGCCAGTTTTATGGCGTAGGCGGCGAAAGCCGCCTGGCTGCGCTTCTGGCCGGCTGCGCAGTTTCCCGCGCTCGGACATAACCCGGGGCATATCTTTTTTCCGCAGCTGGTTTCTTTCATCAGACTTCTCCTTATTATTTTTTTACCTGCCCCCATTACCAGAACAAAGTGGTGTGAACAAAGCGCCGTAACCCGAAGGGGCGTAACGCAGTGAAGCAACGCACCGCGTTTTACGGCATAGCGCCGTGAACACAGATAGTTTGTGCGTGGGGGCAGGTGATAAATCGTCTTTACATAGAAAGACTGGCAATAACACGCGAGTGAGACAGCTAGTTAGCCATTTCAGTAGGCATGCTGACGAACGAGCATCCAGTTTTGCCAGCCGGTAGCTTCGGGGCGGGTAACTACCGCCGAAGAGAGAGACAACTAGTTAGCCATTTCTGTAGGCATGTTGGCGAACGAAGCGGCAGCCGGGGCGAAGCAACGGCTAGCCCTGCGGAGCAGGGCAGGTAATTGCCCGCCATCCCCATCCCCCGCGAGCGAGGCGGCGGCACCTTAGCCCCGCAGGGGTAAATGGCCATCGTTCTGCGGAAGCTGAGGCATAACCCGCCGCCGAGCGAGCATCCCGCGTGCCCTGGGGAGGCGAGGCCTGCCGAGTTGAGGCGGTGCGCACAATTAACTTATGTTACCGGCCAGACTGAGCCGCAGTGAAGTTAGCATAAGACTTGATTGTGCGCAGGGGCGGGGTACAGATGCGGCCCTTCGATACATTTGATGGAAAA